>NZ_CP029642.1:622731-1245463 GCF_003268655.1 Arthrobacter dokdonellae
GGCGCCGGAGACGCTGGTGTGCCGCTGCGAGGAGGTCAGCTTTGGGACCCTGTGCAGCGCCCATGACGATCTCGGCGCGGAGGACGCGCAGCCTGAAGTCGTTCGCCCGGCCGGGCATGGGCTGGTGCCAGGGCCGCGTGTGCGGATATGCCACGGCGTCGATCGCGGCCGGCTCAGCGATGCTCGACGCACTCTCCGCCGCGGACCGCCCCGACGCCGCGCCGCTGCTCAACGACCGCATCCAGGCGGGCTACGCGGCGTCGTTGTCCGGGCTGTTGGAGCACGACGCCGTTGACCCCCTGGGTGCCGCGGACGGCGCCTTCGACTCCCCGCCGGCCCCCGCGCTGACGGTGACCACCGCGTCCGCCCTGCTGGCCGATCCAGGAAGGGCTGATCACCGAGTGCTTCGGCCCCTCCGCCATGGTGGCGACATACGGTGGCGAGGCTGAACTGTTGGCCGTGGCCAGGGTCCTGGACGGGCAGCTCACCGCCACGATCCAGGACGAGGGTTCCGACGCCGTGGCGCCGGAACTGGTGCGCCTGCTGGCGAAAAGGCCGGCGCGTGCTGTGGAACCAGTGGCCCATGGGCGTTTCGGTGACCTACGCGCAGCAGCATGGCGGGCCGTACCCCGCGACGACTTCTCCCACGTCGACGTCCGTGGGCACCGCCGGGATCACCCGCTTCTTGCGACCCGTGGCGTACCAGGGCCTGCCGGCCCACCTGCTGCCGGAGGCGCTGCGCGATGACAATCCGCTGGGCTTCCCGCAGCGGGTCAACGGAAGGCTTGACGGCCGCTGACCGGGTCCGTCGAACACCACGGGGAACCGTCCGGTCCGCAGCCCGCCGCAGGACGCGGCTGCGGGGCCCCTCGGACCTCGGCGTCTTGATCACCGCCGCCGTAGTCCGTCCTGCGATAGCTGCCCGTTTCGACCAAATCACCGGGGATGACGAAACGGATATTTGAGGTTGATATATCGACCTCAAATATCCATTTCGTCATCCCCGCTGCTCGATGGCGCTCCTCGGGTCCGGGCTGCCCGCCTTCCGGGACGCCGATTCCGTAGACCAGCGTCGCATTCAACCCGCCTACGCGTCGGCCAGCGGCTTCCGGGCCAGCCAGGCCGCCACGACGGCGCCGGAGATGTTGTGCCAGACGGAAAACACCGCGGACGGCAGCGCGGCCAGCGGGGAAAAGTGGGCCGTGGCCAGAGTGGCGGCGAGCCCGGAGTTCTGCATGCCGACCTCAA
This sequence comes from Arthrobacter dokdonellae, assembly GCF_003268655.1. Taxonomy (NCBI): domain Bacteria; kingdom Bacillati; phylum Actinomycetota; class Actinomycetes; order Micrococcales; family Micrococcaceae; genus Arthrobacter; species Arthrobacter dokdonensis. The sequence goes on from NZ_CP029642.1 coordinate 623,980, forward strand.
AGGCCAACGCGCGGCGTGCCCGGGCGTCCAGCCGGCCCGCCTTGCCGGCCAGGTAGCCCAGCCCCAGCCCGAAGCCGTTGTGCAGGACCACCGCGAGGAACACGATGCCGCCGGCGGCCACGATCTTGGAGGCGGAACCGGCCACCACAATCGCCACGATCAAGGCGATGACGACGGCGGAGATCCACGGCAGGGCCGGCAGCACAAAGTTCACCGCCCGGTTGAGGAACAGGCGGACCAGCAGCCCCGCGATGACCGGCAGCAGCACCGTTTTGAGGATGTCAAGCATCATGGCGCCGGCGTCGACGTTCAGGAAGGAGCCGGCCAGGAACAGCGTCAGGGCCGGCATCACGATGGGTGCCACGAGCGTGGAGACGGTGGCAACCGCCACGGACAGGGCGACATCGCCCTTGGCCAGGAACGCCATGACGTTCGACGACGTCCCGCTGGGTGCGCAGCCCACCAGGATGACGCCGGCCGCCAGTTCGGGGCTCAGGTGCAGCCCCATCGCAATGAGCCAGCCGGCGCCGGGCATGATGACGTAGTGGGCGGCCAGCCCCAGGGCCACGGCCCACGGGCGCTTGGCGACGGCGGCGAAGTCCGGCAGCGTCAGTGTCAGGCCCATGCAGAACATGATGATACCTAGGAGATAGGGCACGGACGGGGCCAGCGGCTTGAAGGAGCTGGGAAGCAGGAAGCCGAGCACGCCGGCAATGATGACCAGCAGCGGGAACACCGTGACGGCAATGCGCGCGGTCCGGTCCGGCGTGGCTGTGGTGGGTTCGGGGACGATTTTGGTTGTCTGGGGCACCTGTTTATTTTCCGCCCTGTCCGCCCCTTGAACAAATCATCTCATTATTTGGACGCGAGGTCCGCGCCGACTCCGCCGCAAAGTCCACCATGGCCCGTGCCCTGTCAGTGAGCCGGACTGACGCCGGCCAGACAATCTTGACGCTGACGGACGCCACCGCGCGGGGAGATCGGACCAGGCCATTTTTGCGCACGGCCGCTTCCCAAAGCGGACAACCCCCATCGGCGCGCCTAGAACCCCATCGCCTTGCGGTAGCGCCGCATCTGCTGGTGGCGGCGCTGCAGGCTGTCACGCCGTGGAGTCTGGTCGGCGGAGGCTTCCTCGGCCGTCAGGTCGATGTGCCGCTGCCCGAACTGCCACAACAGGAGATCGTCCAGCAGCCGGTCCGGTCCGGGGGAGTAGCGGTGGTCCAGGGCCTTGCGGACGTTGGAGATAATTTCCGGCTGCAGGAGGGCGGCGAGGTCGATGGTCTTGGTGAGCCCGTGCGCGGCGACCAGCTCGGCGGCCCAGCCCCAGTCGTCGTCGGCCTTCCGGTCAACGTGGGGGAGCAGGGTCTGCCAGACGGCCTTGATGCGGTTCGGCGTCAGGGACTCCGCACCCTCGCCGTCGGCGTCCCAGAAACTGGTGACTGTCTCGTAGCGTTCGTGCAGCTCGGAGAACGCGGATTCCACGGTTTCAAGCATGGCCGCCGTGGCGGTGAACTGCCGGTCAAAGTAAGGGCTCCAGGCGCGCGGGTCCTGGGCCTTGAAGCGGATGTCGTGCTCAATTTCGCTCCAGGCATGGGCGAAGATGGTGCGGATCTGGCATTCAAAAAAGTAGCTGCCGTTGGTCTTGGTGTCCGGGTCCAGCACGTCCTGGTAGGCCCGAACCACGTCATTTTGGATGCTGCGCAGGATCAGGTGCCGGCTGGAGTAGCCGTAGGTTCCGGACTCGATGGAACCGATGTCCTTCTCCCTGTCGCCGCGGCAGTCAAAGATGTTGCGGCGCCGCTTGATCAGGTTCGCCACGTTCGCGTTTTCCCCCGGCAGCGTGGTGATGACGCGCACGCCCACCATGTCCGTGAGGTTGCGCAGCGGCTCCGGGAATGAGAGCGCGGGCGCGGCACCCGGCTCGGCGGCCACCATCCGGGAGGCCTTTTCACGGAACGACTCCACCGTCTTGGTCCGGCTCGTGACAAACAGCGGGGCATCGTCCGCGTCTTCCATGACCTCGCGCACCAGGGCCTCCATTTCCGCCGTCACGAGCACCAGCTGCGGGCGGGCACGCTCAAAGGCGGCCACGGACGCGGTGACGGATGGGCGCAGTGACGGATCGAGGCGTTCCCAATGGCTGCTCATGCCATTGAGCCTATGCGCCGCGGACTGGGGAGGTCGAGCGCGGCACCCAACAATGCGCCACACTCCCACATCTTTTCCGGCCAGACCGTAGGCTGGTGCCATGCTGACGGTAATTGGTGAGGCCCTGATCGATGAGGTGGTGCGCCCCGGTCAGAGTCCGGTGCCCCACGTGGGCGGCAGCCCCCTGAACGTGGCCGTGGGACTGGCCCGCCTGGGCCACCCGGTGCAGTTTCTGGGCCGCTTCGGCAGGGACGCCTACGGCAGCATGATCGCCGGGCACCTTAAGAACAACGACGTTCTGGTCCCCGTTGTCCCGGACGGGCTGCCCACCTCCGTTGCCCGTGCGGTCCTCGGCGCAGGCGGCGCCGCAGAATACGAGTTCGCGCTGGACTGGGAACTGCCCGCCGCCGACGGCCAGGGCGTCCCCAACTTCATGCTCACGGCCACCACGCTGCTCCACACCGGTTCCATCGCGGCCATGCTGGCCCCTGGCGCCGAACAGGTCTTCAAGGCCGTCGTCGCCGCGCACCCCTCGGCCACCATCTCCTACGATCCCAACGCCCGGCCCAGCATCATCAAGGACGCGGCCTACGCGAGGGCCCAGGCGGAAAAGTTTGTGGCGCTTGCCGACGTCGTCAAGGCCTCCGACGAGGACCTCCAGTGGCTCTACCCCGGCACCGACCCGCGGGAAACGGCCCGCAAATGGCTGGCCACGGGCGGCACGGAAGGCCCCGCCGTCGTGGTTGTCACGCAGGGAAGCGAGGGCCCGTGGGCCGTCTGCGCCGCGGGCGAGGCCTCCTGCCCCGTCCCGCCCACCAGCGTGGTGGACACGGTGGGCGCCGGGGACTCCTTCATGGCCGCGCTGCTGGCGGCCGTCGTGGACCGCGAACTGGACGGCGCGCAGCGCCGCGACGCCCTGCGCGCCATCACCCGCGAACAGCTCGGGGAAGTCCTCCGCTACGCCGCCCGCGCCGCCGCCATCACGGTGTCCCGCGCGGGCGCCAACCCGCCCACCCGAAAAGAACTGCAGGAAGGCCAGCCCCATGTATGACTACGACCCCTACTCATTCCTCGCCCCCGTCCCGGACTTCACGGTGACCAGCGCGTCCTTTGCCGACGGCGACAGCCTGCCCGCCGCCCAGGTCAACCCCGGCGGCCATCCCGACGGCAAGGACGTGTCGCCGCAGCTGGCCTGGTCCGGCTTCCCCGCGGACACGCGCAGCTTCGCGGTCACCATGTACGACCCCGACGCGCCCACCGCCAGCGGCTTCTGGCACTGGGCCGTGGCCAACATTCCCGCCACCGCGACCTCCCTTGACGAGGGCGCGTCCGCCGCCCTGCCCGCCGGTGCCCTCACCCTGAAGAACGACGGCGGGTTCCCCGGCTACATGGGCGCGGCACCTCCCGCCGGGCACGGCCCGCACCGATACATGGTGGTGGTCCACGCCGTCGACGTCCCCGCATTGGAGGTTGACGCCGGCGCCACCCCCGCGGTGCTGGGCTTCAATCTGGCCTTTCACACCCTGGCCCGGGCCCGGATCACCGGAATTTTTGAAGTGGAGTGAGGGCGGGGCCAAACCGCACTCATTTCCGCCCCGGACACCGAGGGCGCGGCCAACCCTCGAGGGCGGCGTATCTTCGCGCCTTTCCCGCGGGTTGGCCCCGCCGTCACGGAACGGCCCGCACGTGGCATGGCCGTGGAGCTGGACAGCCAACGCGATTTGTCCACCGAAGTTGGATAGCCTTGGGTATGCGTTTAATTGCCAGTGACATTGACGGGACCATCCTCGGCCACGATGGAAGGATCAGCCCCCGCACGGTCGCCGCTTTCCGGGATGCCGCCGACGCCGGGATCGACATCGTGTTCGTGACCGGCCGCCCGCCGCGCTGGCTGGACCCCATCCGGGAGCAGATCGGCCACACCGGCACCGTGATCTGTTCCAACGGTGCCGTCACCTACAGCCTGGAACGCGAAGCCGTCACGGCGTCCCACCTGCTTGCGTGGGAAACGGTGACGGAGGTACGCAAACTGATCATGGAGCTTGCCCCGGAACCGTACTTCGCCCTCGAAAGCCTGGCTGGAATCCATGTGGAACCTGGCTTCTTCGCCAAGGACCGCCCGCCCAGCCTGCAGGACCTGGTCCCCGCGGCCCTGGCCCCCGCCATGGCGGACGGCGGGATCATCAAGCTGTTGGCCGTCCTGCACTCCGGCACCGCTGACGGGTTCCTGGAACTGGTCCGCCCGCACGTTGGCGGGCTGATCGCCGTGACCCATTCCGCCCCTGAGGTCGCCCTGCTGGAAATGGGCCCGCTGGGCGTCAACAAGGCCGTGACGCTTGCCGAATATGCCTCGTCCAAGGGCATCGACGCCGCGGACGTGGTGGCCTTTGGGGACATGCCCAACGACATCGAAATGCTCGGCTGGGCCGGGGCCGGCTATGCCATGGCCAGCGGTCACCCGGATGCCCTCGCCGCGGCGCCGCTGCAGGCACCCAGCTTTGACGACGACGGCGTGGCCCAGGTCATCGAATCGCGCCTGGCCGCCCTGCACCTGGCCTAGGCGGCGGACATGAAGACTCCCAACCCCTATCTGGAAACGCCCGTCCCGCTGGCCATCGCCCACCGCGGATTCTCCCCCGACGGGCACGAAAACACGCTTCCGGCGTTCCGTGCCGCGCTGGACCTCGGCTACCAGTACCTGGAAACCGATCTCAACACCACTGCCGACGGCGTCACGCTGGTCTTCCACGACGCCACCTTGGACAGGGTCACGGACCAGAGCGGGGCCATCGCGGAGCTGCCGTACGCCGTCGTCAGCCGGGCGCGCATTGGCGGGCGGGAGCCCGTCCCCACCCTCCGGGAACTCTTCCAGGCCCTGCCGGGCGCGAACTTCAACATCGACGTCAAGGACGCCCGTTCCGCGGCAAACCTCGCCGCCCTCATCGAGGAATTTGCCCTGCATGACCGCGTCTGCGTGGCCTCGTTTTCGGACACGCGGCGCCGGGAGGTCCTGCACCGGCTCAGCCGCCCCGTTGCCTGTTCGCCCGGCAAGAAGCTGCTGGTGGCCTATTTTGCGCTGCAGGCGTGGACGCCCGCCCCCGTCCTCCGGGCCCTGATGCGCGCAGTGGACGTGCTGCAGATCCCGACACGCCATAAAAACCTGGAACTGGTGACGCGCCGTTCCGTGGCGAGGGCGCACCGGGCGGGGCTGAAGGTGCATGTGTGGACCATCAACGAGCCGGCCGAGATGCACCGTCTCCTTGACCTGGGCGTGGACGGGATCATGACTGACCGGGCGGACGTGCTGGCCGGCGTCATGCGGGAGCGCGGCTACTGGCCCGCCGACGGGACCCAGGCGGCGGCCCCGACTGCGTAACATGCGCCGCGTGCTGGCAGGATGGTGCCATGCGAATCCTGATTGCACCTGACAAGTTCAAGGGCACCCTGACCGGCGTCGAAGCGGCCGCCGCCATGAGCGAAGGCGCTCTCCGTGTCTACCCGGACGCCGTGGTGACCACCCTGCCCGTGGCCGACGGCGGCGAGGGCACCCTGGAGGCGGCCGTCGCGGCCGGGTTCGAGGAGCACGTCAACCCCGTGGTGGGCCCGATCATCAAGCCCGTCGGCGCGGCCTGGGCCATCCACCCGGACACCCACGTGGCCGTCATCGAAACCGCCCAGGCCAGCGGCTACCTGCTCTCCGAGCCCACCGTGGAGAACGCCTTGCGCGCCCACTCCTACGGTTCCGGGCAGCTCATTGCCGCGGCGTTGGAGGCCGGAGCCACCGAGATCATCATCGGGCTGGGCGGCTCCGCCATGACCGACGCCGGTTCGGGCGCCCTGCGCGCGCTGGGCCTGAAGCTGCTGGACGCCCGCGGCAACCTGGTTCCCCTGGGCGGGGGGTCACTGCTGGACGTGGCCGCCGTCGATGCCTCCGGCCTGGACCCGCGCCTGGCCGCGGCCAGGATCCGCATGGCCGTCGACGTCGACAACCCCCTCTTCGGCCACAACGGCGCGGCCCACATCTTCGGCCCGCAAAAGGGCGCCGATGAGGATGCCGTGGAGAAGCTCGACGCCGGCCTGCGCCACCTTGCGTCGCTGGTCCGGGAAAGCACGGGCGTGGACATCGACATTCCCGGAGCGGGGGCGGCGGGAGGCTTCCCGTCGCTGTTCGTGGCCTACGCCAATGCGTCCATCGAGCGCGGCTTTGACCTGGTCGCGGAGCTGGTGGGCCTGGACGCGGCGCTGGCGGACGCGGACCTGGTCATCACCGGCGAAGGCTCCATGGACCAGCAGTCCCTGTCCGGGAAGGCGCCCATCGGCGTGGCCGACGCCGCCCACGCGCGGGGACTGCCCGTCGTCGTGGTGGCCGGGCGGATCAGCGTCGGAGTGGCCGAACTGGCCGCGCACGGCGTGGTGGCGGCGGTGAGCGCCACCGACGTGGCGGGATCCCCTGAAGCCGCCCTCGCCGACGCGGCCCGGCACACCGTCAGGGCAACCTCGGAAGCGCTCAACGGCATCTGAGCACCCCGTCGAGGTTGGAGATGACGCCCTCCGCCGCCGTCGAGGTTGGAGATAACCACCAACCATAGTCGGGGATTATCTCCAACCTCACCGAGGGGGTCAGTGCGCGGCGGGTTCCCGTTCGGGCTCCAGCGGGTCGGCGGCGGTGCCGCGCCACTTCGCCAGCGCGGTCATGCCGTGGTAGACCACCAGGGCCGCCGCCGTGCCGAGCGCGATCCCGGCAAATTGGAGGTTGCCCACCGCCCAGGTGTAGTCGGCCACGCCCACAATGAGCGCGACGGCGGCCGTTGTCAGGTTGATGGTATTGGAGAAGTCCACCTTGTTCTGCACCCAGATCCGCACGCCCAAAACGCCGATCATGCCGTACAGCAGCGTGGCGGCCCCTCCCAGGACTCCCGCGGGCACGGTGGCGATCAGTGCGCCGAACTTCGGGAAGAAGCTCAACAGCAGCGCCGTGCAGGCCGCAACGTAGTAGGCGGCCGTGGAATACACCTTGGTGGCCGCCATGACGCCGATGTTTTCCGCGTACGTGGTGGTGCCGGAGCCGCCGCCGAGGCCGGCGAGGGTTGTGGCGATGCCGTCGGCCACAATCGCCCGCCCGGCATAGGGGTCCAGGTCCTTGCCGGTCATCAGGGCCACCGATTTCACGTGGCCGATGTTTTCCGCCACCAGCACCAGCACCACCGGCACGAACAGCCCGATCACGCCGACGTGGAAAGTGGGCGTCTGGAAGAACGGCAGCCCGATCCACCCGGCGTCGTGGATCTTGGAAAAGTCCACTTCGCCGCGCAGCACCGCCACGGCATATCCCGCCACCACCCCCACCAGGATGGACAGCCGGCCCAGGATGCCGCGGAACAGCACGCTCACCAGGATGATCACCAGCAGCGTGACCAGGGCCGTGATGGGGGCCTTGAGGAAGTTGTCCTGGGCGGACGGCGCCAGGTTGAGCCCGATCAACGCCACAATGGTGCCGGTCACGGGCGCGGGCATGAGCCGGTTGATCCAGGTGGCGCCGAACTTCTGCACCAGAACCCCAATCACGGCCAGCACGACGCCGGCCATCACCACCCCGCCCAGCGCCCCTCCCACGCCGAATTCCTTTTGTGACGCCATGATCGGCGCGATGAACGCAAAGCTGGAGCCCAGGTAGCTGGGGACGCGGCCACGGGTGAGGAGCAGGAAGAACAGCGTGCCGATGCCCGAGAAGAAGAGCGTGGTGGCGGGCGGCATGCCCGTCAGGATGGGCACCAGGAAGGTGGCACCGAACATGGCCACCACGTGCTGGAGGCCGATGCCGATGGTGAGCGGCCAGGCCAGCCGCTCGCCCGGCGAGACGACCTGCCCCGGCTTGATGGTCTTGCCATCTCCGTGGATGGTCCATTTGGTGCCCAACAGGCTCATGGCGGTGCCTTCCGAATTCATGTGATGTGTGCGCCGGCGCTGCGCCCGGCCAAGGACAAGAATATCGGCCCGGACGGCCGTGGCGGGACCGGGGGCGCCCGGTCAGGGGTGCGGCAGGTGTCCTTCGCTGGCTTGAAGCACGACGCCGAGCAGGTCGTTGAGTGCGTGGGCGAGCGCCGGGTGGGCAAGCTCGTAGCGGGACCGGCGGCCCTCCTGGACGGCCACGGCCAGCCCGCAGTCGCGCAGGCAGGAGAGGTGGTTGGACATGCTCTGGCGGGAGACTTCCAGCTTGTCCGCCAGCGCCGCCGGGTAGTTCGGCGCGTGGGCCAGCTCCATGAGGATCTGCGCCCTGGTGGGATCGGAAATGGCATAGCCGAACCTGGCCAGCACCGCGGCGTTGCTAATGGGCTTCATTCTCAACATGGTACACCTTATGATGGATTCACAATCAGATGTACTATGGGGGCATGTCAGGCCACAACCACTCGCACGGACACAGCCACGGCGGGACGCCCGGGCAAACCCATCAGGGCCGCATCGCCGTCGCACTGGGCGTGACCCTGGCCGTGTTTGTCTTTCAGGTCGTCGGCGCCATGCTGACCGGCTCGCTGGCCCTGCTCTTCGACTCCGCCCATGTGCTGACGGACGCCGGCGGCCTCGCCATGGCCCTGCTTGCGGCGCGCCTGATGGCCCGGCCGTCAACGAACCGGCGCACCTGGGGCTTTGCCCGCGCGGAGGTGCTGGCCGCAACGGCGCAGGCCGCAGTGCTCCTCGCCGTTGGCCTGGTGGTCCTGGTGGAAGGCGTGCAGCGCCTGTTCCATCCGGCGGACATCGCCTCGCGGGAGATGCTGGTGTTCGGCGCCATCGGCCTGGCCGGCAACCTGGTCTCGCTTTTTGTGCTGATGGGCGGGCGCAACGGGAACTTCAACATGCGCGCGGCCTTCCTTGAGGTGCTCAACGACGCCCTCGGCTCCGTGGCCGTCATCGTGGCCGCAATCGTCATTACCGCCACGGGCTGGAGGCAGGCAGATGCCGTCGTGGCCATGCTCATCGGCGTGCTGATCCTGCCGCGCACCCTCAAGCTGCTGCTGGAAACCATCGGTGTCCTGCTCGAATCGACGCCGGCCGGGCTGGACCTGGCCAAGGTGCGCGAGCACATCCTGGAACTCGAGCACGTCCGCGAGGTCCACGACCTGCACGCCAGCCAGATCGCCACGGGCCTGCCGGTGCTGTCCGCGCACGTGGTGGTCGACGAGGAATGCTTCCACGACGGCCACGCCGCCTCCATGCTCGACGCCCTCCAGCACTGCGTCGCCGGCCACTTCGATGTCAGCGTCGAGCACTCCACGTTCCAGGTGGAGCCCGTGGGCCACGCCGAACACGAGCCCGGCGCGCATCACTAGGCTCCGTCGCCTGCAGGGTTCCGGACCGGGCGCCGGATTGATGGTGCAGATCATGCGGGTTCCGGACCGGCCAGCTCGCATTAACTGCACCATCAATTTCCGATGTGGAGGCCGGGCGGCGGACCCGGCGGCTGTCACCGGACCCGCCAGGCTCGACAGCGGCGTCAGGAGATGACGCCGTCGACCAGGGCCTTCGCCTCGGCCTGGACCTGCGCCAGGTGTTCCGGGCCCTTGAAGGATTCGGCGTAGATCTTGTAGACGTCCTCGGTGCCGGAGGGTCGGGCGGCGAACCAGGCGCTGTCCGTGGTGACCTTCAGCCCGCCGATGGCCGCGCCGTTGCCGGGGGCCTCCGTCAGCTTCGCCGTGATGTCCTCGCCGGCCAGGGTGGTGGCGGTGACGTCGGCGGCGGAAAGCTTGCCGAGCGCGGCCTTTTGCTCCCGGGTGGCAGCCGCGTCGATGCGCGCGTACGACGGCGCCCCAAAGCGGGCGGTCAGCTCCCCGTAGTGCTCGGAGGGCGACTTGCCGGTGACGCCCGTGATTTCCGAGGCCAGCAGGGCCAGCAGGATACCGTCCTTGTCCGTGGTCCAGACCGAGCCATCCTTCTTGACGAAGGAGGCCCCCGCCGATTCCTCCCCGCCGAAGACGCCCTCGCCGGAGAGCAGGCCGGGCACAAACCACTTGAAGCCCACGGGCACCTCAACCAGCTGGCGGCCAAGATCGGCGGCCACCCGGTCGATGATGGAGGAAGAGACAAGCGTCTTGCCAACCCCGGCGGAGGCAGGCCACTGCGGGCGGTGCGTGTACAGGTACTGGATGGCCACCGCCAGATAGTGGTTTGGGTTCATCAGCCCCGCGTCCGGGGTGACGATGCCATGGCGGTCGGCGTCGGCGTCGTTCCCAGTGGCGATGTCATACGGGGCGCCCGACTGCAGCTTGTTGATCAGCGACGCCATGGCGGAGGGGGAGGAGCAGTCCATGCGGATCTTCTCGTCCCAGTCCAGCGTCATGAACGCCCATTGCGGGTCCACGGTGGGATTGACCACTGTCAGGTCGAGGTGGTGCCGCTCGCCGATCTCGCCCCAGTAGTCCACGGAGGCCCCGCCCATGGGGTCGGCGCCGATGCGCACGCCCGCGCTGCGGATGGCGTCCAGGTCGAGGACGGAGGGAAGGTCGTCGACATAGCCGGAGAGGAAGTCAAACTTGCCTGTGGTGGCGGCGCCGAGGGCGTCGGCCAGCGGCACGCGCCGGACGCCGCGCAGGCCCTCCTCCAGGAGCTGGTTCGCCCGGTTGGCGATCCAGCCTGTCGCGTCCGAATCGGCCGGCCCGCCATGCGGCGGGTTGTACTTGAAGCCGCCGTCGCCGGGCGGGTTGTGGGAAGGCGTCACCACGATGCCGTCCGCGACGGCGTCACGGCGCCCCACGTTGTAGCTGAGGATCGCGTGGGACACGGCGGGCGTGGGCGTGAAGCCGTGGCGGGCGTCGATGAGCACCTCGACGCCGTTGCCGGCCAGAACCTCAAGGGCCGTGTTTTGTGCCGGCTCGCTGAGCGCGTGGGTGTCCTTGCCCATGAACAGCGGACCGGTGATTCCCTGGCCCGCGCGGTACTCGACGATGGCCTGGGTGATGGCGGCGATGTGGCCCTCGTTGAAGGAGGCCTTCAACGACGAACCGCGGTGCCCGGAGGTGCCGAACGCCACGCGCTGCCCCGGATCGGCCAGATCCGGCGAAATGTCATAGTAGGCGTCCAACAACGCCGTGAGGTCAACAAGGTCCTGGGGAAGGGCAACTGTGCCCGCGCGGCTAGCCATGGTCCCAGCATGACAGAGCGGACCGTCCCGGCGCATCCATTTGTCACAGAATGGACGCAGCCGCCCCCTGCACGCCGGTAAAAGCCGGCGCACGACGGCCGGGAGCGCCCGCTGGACTACGATGGAAAGCAAGAATCCATAAGTTTATGCGTCTCCACGGGGGCCGCAAGATGGCAGGAGCCCGCCGTGTCGAACCAGCCGGACCATCCGCAGCCGTATCCCGGAACGCCCCCGGGATTTGCGCCACCAGACTACGTGGCCCCGCCCGCCGGGCAGCAGCCGGACCCCGCGCACCTTCACTATGGAGCCGGCCGGTATGGCCAGCCCCAGTACGGCCGGTACGGCGCGCCCCAGTACGGCCGGTACGGCGCGCCGATCGAGTACGCCGGCGGCCCCGGCTACATGGACTCCAGCGGACCACGGGGCCTGAGCCTGGCGAGCATGATCGTCGGCCTGTCGTCCCTGTTCGTTGTGGGCTGGTTCATCGTTCCCCAGGTCGTCGGGGTGGTCCTGGGCCACATTGGCCTGTCCAAGGAAAGCCCGCAGGGACGGCCCTTCTCCATCACGGGCCTGATCACCAACTATCTGGCCCTGCTGATCTACCTGGGCATCTACGCATTCTTCATATACGTCGCCGCCACGTTCAGCGAGACCTCCACGGGAACGGCAAATGCCTGGGCGTCGGTGCTGTCCAAGGTGTAGCCGCCGACCCTTAACGTCCGGCGGCACCTCCCCAACGCATCCGCGCAGGGGAGGTGCCGCCGTCGTGCCTTAAGGTCCGCCTACAGCACGCCGGCCATGAGCCGCTTGACCGGCTTGTGGGCCAGGAGCAGCAGCACGCCAAAGCCGATCGCCACCAGGCCGACGACCAGGAAATACGGGGATTCGTTGGACGGGTCGTACCACTGGGCGAGGACGCCCGACATGGCCGTGCCGAGCGAGACGGACAGGAAGAACAGGGCCACCATCTGCGTCCGGTACGCCGCCGGGGCCAGCTTCGTGGCCAGGGAAAGGCCCACGGGGGAGAGCATGAGCTCCGCAACGGTGAACAGCAGCAGGATGAACACGATCGCCAGCATCGGCACGGCCGCCATGCCGGCGAACGGGATGAACGCCAGGTAGGCGGCGCCCATCACCACCAGGGCGACGGCGAACTTCACGGGCGTGCCGGGCTGGCGGTCCCCCCACTTGGTCCAGAGGGCGGCAAAGACGCCGGCAAAGACAATGATGAACACCGGGTTGATTGAGGTGACCCAGCTCGGCGGCATTTCCCAGCCAAACACCATCCGGTCCAGGCGCTTGTCCGCATACAGGGCCACCACCGTGAACTGCTGCTGGAACAGGGACCAGAACACGGCGCTGGCCAGGAACAGCGGCATGAACGAATACACGCGGCTGCGCTCCGTGCCGGTCAGCGACTTGTTCGCCAGGATCACGGCGAAGTAGGCCACGGTGGCCAGGATGACCACCGCCACGATCACCCACTTCAGGTTCTCCGCGGTGATCAGCTTCAGCGCCACGGCGGCAATGATGAGCACGACGGCGGCCCCCGCCAGGGCGCCGGCCTTGCCATAGCTCGTGGCCGGGAGCGGGTTGGCCACACGGTGCGCCGAGTCCGGCAGGTTTTTGCGCGTCAGCCCGTACTGCAGCAGGCCCAGCGCCATGCCGACGGCGGCGGCGGCGAAGCCGACGTGGAAGCCCCACGTGACCTGCAGCCAGCCGGTGACGAGCGGACCGACCAGCCCGCCGATGTTGATGCCCATGTAGAAGATGGAGAAGCCGGCGTCGCGGCGGTCGTCCTCCTTGGCGTACAGGGTCCCCACCAGCGACGTGGCGTTGGCCTTCAGCCCGCCGGAGCCCACGCCCACGAGGATCAGACCCGTGGCCAGTCCCGCGGCGCCGGGCAGCAAGGCCAGGGACAGGTGCCCGGCCATGATGGTCAGGGCGCTGTAGAACAGGACGCGTTCGGATCCCATGAGGCGGTCGGCCACCCAGGCCCCGAGGATCGTGGAGAGGTAGACGCCGCCGCCGTAGGCGCCCACAATGCCCAGCGCCGTGCCCTCGTCGATGCCTAGTCCGCCCTTCGTGACGGAGTAGTACATGTAGTAGGCGAGGATGCCCTGCATGCCGTAGAAGGAGAACCGTTCCCACAGCTCCACGCTGAAGAGGTTGAGCAGCATTTTGGGCTGTCCAAGGAACGATTTGTCGCGGTGGTCCAGGGGTGCCTCGGCAGCGGGTGCCGGGCTCTTGTTTAAGCTCACTTGCCCAATTTTTGCATTTGTGACGTGCTCCCGTCACATTGCGGCGTGCCCCGGACCATTAAGCTTAAACGCATTGCACCCTAGGTTCAGGAGTAACGACCATGTCAGACATCATGAACGTCACCGTGGACGAGCTTCCCGGCGACGCAGTGATTTTGGATGTCCGCGAGGATTATGAGTGGCAGGCCGGGCACATTGACGGCGCCCTGCACATCCCCCTGGAGCAGCTTCCCGAGCGCCTCGGGGACCTTGACCCCGATCAGGACGTGAACGTCATCTGCCGCACCGGCGGGCGGTCCTTCAGGGCCACCACCTGGCTGACCGAGAACGGGTACAGCGCCTTCAACGTGGTGGGCGGCATGGGGGCCTGGTTTGAGGCCGGCCGGCCCATGACCAGTGAAAACGGCGAAACGCCCCGCGTCCTTTGACATCTGCCGAAACTGACAGGCAAGCCATGAACAGAATGTCCCGATGAACACAGCGACCGGCTCCTCCCGCCTGCCCTACACCTTTCTGGGGCCGGCCGGCACCTTTACGGAATCCGCGCTCCTGATGGTGCCCGGGGCCGCGGCGGCGGAACGGGTGCCGTCCACCAATGCCGCCGACGCGCTGGCCAAGGTGCGGGCGGGCCGGGCCCGGGCGGCCATGCTGCCCATTGAAAATTCCATCGAGGGGGGTGTGCCGGCCACGCTGGACGCCATCTCCAACGGCGTCGAACTGCGGATCCTGCACGAGGTGGTGGTGCCGGTCAGCTTTGTCCTGGTCGCGCGGGCCGGCGTGGCGCTGGCGGACGTCACCCATGTCGGGACGCACCCGCACGCCTGGGCCCAGACGCGGAACTGGTTCCAGGACCACCTGCCCGACGCCGTCCATGTGCCGGCGAACTCCACGGCGGCCGCCGCCCATGAACTTCTGGACAGCGGTGCCGCCTTCCAGGCGGCCGTGTGCGCGCCGCTCGTGGCGGAACAGACCGGCCTGTCCATCCTCGCGGCCGGCATCGAGGACAACATCGGCGCCGTGACCCGCTTCATCCTGATCGGCCAGCCGGGGGAGCTGCCCGCGCCCACGGGGGCCGACAAGACCACCCTGGCCATCCCGCTGCCGGAAGACCGGCCCGGCGCCCTGATGGAGATCCTGGAGCAGTTCGCCAGCCGCGGCGTGAACCTCAGCCGCATCGAGTCGCGGCCCACCGGCCAATTCCTGGGCCACTACATCTTCAGCGTGGACGTGGACGGCCACATCCGCGACGCCCGTGTGGCCGACGCCCTGCGCGGCCTGCACCGTGTCAGCCCGGACATGCGCTTCCTGGGGTCGTATCCGCGTGCGGACCAGCAGCCGCCGCTCATCCGGCCGTACAACGCCGACACCGCCTTCGACGAAGCGGCGGCCTGGGTTGACATGCTGCTGGGGTGACCCGCTGCTCCCTCGCGGAGTTCTTCCCGACGGGTCCCGGCAAGCCTATGCTGTGGGTACCCGGCAAGCATGCGGGGCCAGAGTAAAACGGGAAGGGGCCGGCGGCCATGGAAAAGCACGGTACCAAGGACAGCAGTGAGGACGGCATGATCGTCAACCCCGGCAAGGACGAAGGCCGCGACACCTCAGTGGGGGACGAAGGCGACAACGCGAACGAGCTCCGCTTTGACGAGGAACAGCGGCTGATCAGGGAGCAGTCGCACCACCACGACGTCGACTAGGGCCCGGCCGGGCGCCATGCGTGCCAGGCCGGCGACCGGCGCGGCGCCCGGCGCGACCGCCGAGGCAGGCGAATCCTATGCCGGGTTGTTGGGCGCGGCCACGCGGACCAGCACGGCCTTGTGTTCAACGCTGACCTTGACCATCGTGGCCGTGCCGGATGGATCCCCGTCCACCTGGGTCTCCACGGGCATGACGGTGCGGATCACCAGGTTCTTGGACCGGTAAAAGTCAATGACGGGGAGCCGGTTTTTGTGCTGAAACAGGATCTTGCCGGCCATGGCCAGCCATCCGAGCGCGCTCCGGGGGCTGATGACCACCACGTCCAGCACGCCGTCGTCAATGAGCGCCGCCGGCACAAAGTCGATGCCGCCGGGCAGCAGCCCGCAGTTGGCAAACAGCACGGAGCGGATTTTGCGCTGCTGGGCCGGCTGGTTGTCAAGGGCGATGCTGACCTTCTTGCGCCGCCCGGCCATGTGCCGCAGGCCCGCCTCGCTGTAAGCCAGCCAGCCGACCGATTCCTTGAGCTTGGAGTTGGTGTCATTCATGACCTCGGCATCCATTCCCAGCCCCGCGATGACCATGAACGAATGCTGCGACGCGGCGCCGGTGACGGCGTCCTCGATCTCCATCAGGCCGGCGTCGATGTGCCGCTGGTGACCAAACAAGGCGACCTGCACGTTCGCGGCCACGTCATTGACGTCCAGGTCCAGGTTCCTGGCCAGCAGGTTCCCCGTTCCCAGCGGGATCACCGCCAGCGGCACCTCGGTGCGGCGCATTTCCTGGCCCACAGCGCGCACGGTGCCGTCCCCGCCGCCCACGACGACGACGTCGGACTTGGCAGCCAGCGCCTGGCGCGCCATGGCGTGGCCGGGATCCGCGGCGGTGGTTTCCAGGAACAGCGGCTCCGGCCAGCCTGCCAGCGTGGTGGAGCGCAGCAGCAGCGTCTTGGCCGCGGCGGCCCCGCTCTTGGTCGGGTTGTAGATGAACGCCACTTTCTGCGCGGCGGCATGGATCTTGTGGGGGGACTCGGCAACGGCGCTGCGCGTGTGGTTCTGTGCGAGCTTGCGGACCCCCAGCCAGCTGAAGCCGGCGGCGAGCAGCACGGCGGCCGCGATGATGGTGATGAGGACTTCAGTTGGCATGATTCTCTAACCTTAGCCGTTTGGTTTGTCTTGATTGGATAGGCTTAGGGCGTGATCGATGTTAGAGACCTCTGCGAAAATCCCGCCAAATACCGTGCCAGCCAATCGGCCCGCGGAGCCGAGCCGTCCGTGGTGGATTCCATCATTGCCGCCGACGCAGCCCGCAAGTCCTCGATCAGCTCCTTTGAGGGCCTGCGGGCCGAGCAAAACCTGTACGGCAGGAAGGTGGCCCAGGCCAAGGGCGAGGAGAAGCAGGCACTGCTGGCCGAGGTCAAGGACCTGGCCGCGCGGGTCAAGGCAGCCTCGGCCGCCGCGGATGCGGCGGCGGCGGAGGCTGACCGCCTGGTGCGTGCCATGCCGAACCTCGTCGCCGAGGGCGTCCCGGAAGGCGGCGAGGACGACTTTGTCACGGTCAAGACCGTCGGCACCCCACGCGAATTCGCCGACTTCGAGCCCCGCGACCACCTGGAGATCGGCGAGTTGATAGGCGCCATTGACATGGAACGCGGCGCGAAGGTCTCCGGATCCCGCTTTTACTTCCTGAAGGGCGTGGGGGCACGGCTGGAGATGGCGTTGCTGCAGATGGCCATGGACCAGGCCATCGCGGCCGGCTTCGTCCCCATGATCACGCCCACCCTGGTGCTGCCCGAAACCATGGCCGGCACCGGCTTCGACGTCCAGCACGACGCCGAAATCTACCGCCTGGCCGACGATGACCTTTACCTGGTGGGCACCTCGGAGGTGGCCCTGGCCGGTTACCACGGCAACGAGATCATCGACGTCAACGAGCCCGTCCGCTATGCGGGCTGGTCCTCCTGCTACCGCCGCGAGGCAGGATCGCACGGCAAGGACACGCGCGGGATCATCCGCGTCCACCAGTTCAACAAGGTGGAGATGTTTGTCTACACCACGGTGGAAAAGGCCGACGAGGAACACCAGCGCCTGCTCGCCTGGGAAGAGGAAATGCTCGCGAAGGTGGAGCTGCCGTACCGCGTCATCGACACGGCGGCCGGCGACTTGGGCATGTCCGCCGCGCGCAAGTTCGACTGCGAGGCCTGGGTTCCCACGCAAAGCAGCTACCGCGAGCTGACCTCCACTTCCAACTGCACCACCTTCCAGGCGCGCCGCCTGAACATCCGCGAGCGTGTCACGAACGACGACGGCACCAAGGGTGGGACGCGCGCGGTCGCAACGCTGAACGGCACCCTGGCGACGACGCGCTGGATCGTGGCCATCCTGGAACACCACCAGAACGCCGACGGCTCCGTCACCGTTCCCGCGGCGCTGCGTCCTTACCTGGGCGGCATGGAAGTGTTCCCGGTCCTGTAGCTCCTGGACGCGAATGCCGGGCATGCTCACTCAATGTTCACCCGGCGTTCACCGCCCACCTGGGCCCGTTCCTAGGTGCCTGACAGGACCGTCTGGTTCACTGGAAGCATGACCATGACAGCACATACAGCCGCACCTGGCATCGATGACCAGGAAATCGCAGCCCCGGCCCCTGCAGCAAACACGGACCGCTACCTGGTGGCCCTGGACGTTGACGGAACCCTGGTGGACCATGACGGAAACATGACCGGCAGCGTCCGCGACGCCGCCGCGGCCGTGGTGGACGCCGGCCATGAGATAGTGATCGCCACCGGCCGGTCCCTAGGCGCCATGCTCCCCGTCGTGGAGCGGATTGGCCTGCTCCGCGGCTACGGGGTCTGCTCCAACGGCGGCGTGACCGTCCGTCTGGACCCCTCCCTGGAACACGGCTTTGAGGTCGTTGAGCGGGTCACATTCAGCCCGCGGACTGCGCTGACCACGCTGCGCGACAAAATTCCGGGCGCCCGGTTTGCCCTGGAGGACGCGGACGGGAATTTCCTCTCCACGTCCCGCTTCCAGGACGCCAGCTTCGGCATCGAGGCCCGCGGCGTGGACTTCCACCACCTGCTGGATGCCCGCGCTGTGCGTGTAGTGGTCAACAGTGCCGAGGCCAGCACGGAGGAGTTTTCCGCAGCCATCGCCGCCGCGGGGCTGCACGGGGTCACGTACGCCGTGGGGTGGAGCGCCTGGCTGGACATTGCCGCGGCCGGCGTCACCAAGGCCACGGCGCTGGAAAAGTTGCGCGCCGGGATGGGCATTGAGCCGGCACGCACGGTCGCCGTGGGCGACGGCTCCAACGACATTGAAATGCTGCGCTGGGCCGGCCGGGGAGTCGCCATGGGGCAGGCTGCCGCGGACGTCCTGGCCGCGGCCAACGAGATCGCGGCCTCCGTGTACGAGGACGGCGCCGCCGCCGTCCTGCGCAGCCTTTTGTAGCGAGGCGGGCCGCGGTGCTCGGGCCTGTCGAGACCCAGGCAACCGGTGCTCGGGCCTGTCGAGACCCAGGCAACCGGTGCTCGGGCAGCGAGCCTTGCGAGCGCGTCGGGACCTCGATTTCGACAGGCTCAACCACCGGGCGCCGCCGTCGAACTTCCTAGTGGCCCTCGGCCTCGAAGCGCTTGATCGAGGCTTCCAGCTCGGCCTCGGCCGCGGCGCGGTCCGCCCAGCCCTCGGCCTTGACCCACTTGCCGGGCTCCAGGTCCTTGTAGCGGGTGAAGAAGTGCTCGATCTCCTTGACCAGGAACTCGTCGAGGTCGGAGATTTCCTGGATGTGGTCGAACCTCTTGTCGTCAACAACGCACAGGACCTTGGCGTCGCCGCCGGACTCGTCCGTCATGTTAAACACGGCGATGGGGCGGGCATCCACCACGACGCCGGGGTGCAGGTCGTAATCCTGCAGCAGCACCAGGGCGTCCAGCGGATCGCCGTCCTCGCCCAGGGTGTTGTCGAAGAAGCCGTAGTGGGTGGGGTACTGCATGGAGGTGAACAGGACACGGTCCAGGCGGACGCGGCCGGTCTCGTGGTCGACCTCGTACTTCACGCGGGACCCGCGCGGGATCTCAATGGTGACGTCGTGCTTCATAGGGTGCTCCTCATCATGTGGACGGCGCGGCCGGACGCGGCCGATCGCGTAAAATTACATCTACTATGAGGATATAGGCGGTTTTCGTGCTCTCGAAACCCCGACCCCTCCCGCCCGTGCCATCCGGCGCGGCCCGAGACCAGCCCGCGCGCCTTGAATGCCGGGCCGCACAGCCATGAAGGAAACGCCACCATATGGGACGCACGTCAAAAATTCTGACGGGCGGCCTGCTCATTGTGGCGCTCGCCGCGGTGACGGTCCCCGCGGGCATGCACCTGGTTCCGGCCCTGCTGCCCGGGGAGACGGTGGCAGCGGCCCCTGCCGCGCAGCTGGCGCCCACCGCGCTTTCCGCCGTCACCGGCATCACCCCGCTGTCCGCCTCGGCGCCGCTTCCGGACGTGGCAAAGCTCGGTGCGGCCCTTGACGGGGCCCTGGCACTCGCGGCCGGCGGTCAGTTCAGCGCCTACGTCACCGACCCCTCGAGCGGCAGGGTGCTGTACAGCAACGACGGCGACAGCCCCCGCACGCCTGCGTCGAACCTGAAGCTGCTCACCGCCACGGCCGCGTTGACGGCGCTGGGTGCCGGCACGCGGCTGAAAACGTCGGTGGTTGCGGGTCAGACGCCGAACGAACTGGTGCTGAAGGGCGGCGGCGATGCCATGCTGTCCGCTGGCAGCAGCGACTCCTCCGCCGTCATGGGCCACGCGGGGCTCGCCACCTTGGCGGCACAGACAGCGGCCGCCCTCGCCGCGGGCGGCGTCAAGGGCCCGGTGTCCCTGCGCATCGACGACCACCTGTTCACCGGTTCCGCGCTGAACCCGCAGTGGGACGCCGGGGACGTCGACGCCGGGGAAATCGCGCCCATCCAGGCCATGGCACTGTATGCCGGGCGTTTCTCCGCCAGCACCGCCGATGCCCCCGGGCCGCGACCGCAGGATCCCGCCCTGGCCGTGGGCCTCTCCTTTGCCTCCGCCCTCAAGGATGCCGGGGTCGACGTTGCCGGTCCCATCACCAGGACCGCCGCCCCCGCCACGACACCGCACATCCTGGCGTCCGTCAGCTCCGCCACCCTGGCCCGGCAGGTGCAGTATCTGCTGGCCGAATCGGACAACTATCTGGCCGAGGTCATGGGCCGGCTCGTGGCCGTCAAGGAAGGGATGGAGGCGGACAATGCGGGGTCCGTGGCGGCCGTGCGCAGCGTCCTGGCCCGCCTCGGCCTGCCGCTGCAGGGCGCCGTCACGGTGGACAACTGCGGGCTGGCCGGGGCCGACCTCATCAGCGCACACCAGCTGGTGCAGGTGGTCTCCCATCTCCTGGACCATGCGGGTACGGACGCGGGGCAGGCGTTGGAGGGCCTGCCCATCGCCGGACTGACGGGCACCCTTGGCGGCCGCTTTGGCGAGCCCGGCACGGTGGAGGCGGCCGGCCTGGTGCGCGCCAAGACGGGCACCTTGAACCAGGTGTCCACCCTGTCCGGCTACGTGGTCAACCACCACGGGCGCCTGCTGGCATTTTCCATCATGGGCAACAAGCTCGCCGGCGGCCCGGCCTCGGCCATGCCCGCCATCGACGCCGCCGCGGCGGCCCTGGCCAACAGCTGACCGCCCCGCCGCGAGCCTGCGAGCGGTGGGAGGGCGTGGGGATTATCTCGAACCTCGACGAGCGGAGCGGTGTTTATCTCGAACCTCGACTCAGGGAAGTGTGATCTCATGGTGGACATGAGCCCGCACCGCAGCGCACAGCCAAGCACACCCGCACCTGCCGCACCCAACCCGGCCGCCACCCCCAGCCCGGCTGCCACGCCCGCCCCGGCCGCCGACCGCCCGAGCCTGGTCAACTGGGAGCTGGCCGCCAGGACCGCGGCCGGCCTGGCCCCGGCCGGCCCCGCACTCAACGGCGCCGAAATTGGCCGCGCCGTGGAAAACCTGCGCCTCATGGCGGAGAAGTCGGTGCCGCACGTCCATGAGATCAGCAGGCTCGAAGCGGCCCGGGACCTGCGCGACTCCGAGGTGCTGGTGGTGGACCGGGCCTCCTGGGCCAAGGCCAACACGCAAAGCTTTGCCGTCATGATGGATCCGATCATGTCCGCGCTCGCCGCCAAGCAGGCCGCAGCCGGCAAGAACGCCGCCGCCGCCGGAGCCACGGTCACCGGCGCCCAGCTGGGCGCCGTCCTGGCCTTTCTCTCCAGCAAGGTCCTGGGCCAGTACGATCCCTTCGCCGCCCTGGCGGTGCCCACGGCAATGTCCGACGCCGCGGCGCCGCGGCCTGCCAGCGGCGGCCGGCTGCTGCTGGTGGCGCCGAACATCCTCACGGTGGAGCGCGACCTCAAGGTCGACCCGGACGACTTCCGGCTCTGGGTGTGCCTGCACGAACAAACCCACCGCGTGCAGTTTGCTGCCGCGCCGTGGCTGCGCCTCCACATGCTGGCCGAGATTGAAAAGCTCGGCGGCCTTTTGGTGGGGAACAGCGACCATCTCGGCGAGCGGCTGCTGCAGGCCGTCAGGTCGCTGGGCAGCAAGAAGGAAGCGGGGCCGGACACGCCCGGCCGGGGCGCCGTCCTGGACCTGCTTCAAACCCCCGAACAAAAGGCGGCGCTCTCCCATGTCACCGCCGTCATGAGCCTCCTGGAGGGCCATGCCAACGTGGTCATGGACGGCGTGGACGCCTCGATCGTGCCCACGGTGCGCACCATCCGCCAGCGCTTCAACAACCGCGGCAAGGACCGCGGCGCCATGGAGAAGTTCATTCGGAACCTTCTGGGGCTCGACGCCAAAATGCGGCAATACAGCGACGGCGCCAAATTTGTGCGCGAGGTGGTGGCCATCGCTGGCATGGACGGCTTCAACACCGTCTGGACGCACGCGGAAAACCTGCCCACCGAACCGGAGATCCACAACGCCCGCCTCTGGGTCGAGCGGATGGGCCTGTAAGTGTCGGACGGCAGCACCCGTCCGCGCCGGCGCCTGGACCCCACCGTGGGCAAGGCGCGCGCCATGGTGGCCGGGCTCCTCGGGCTGGCCACCGCGGGCAGGCACCGGCCGGTGGAGCATCCGCCGCTGGTGCTCGTGGGCTGCAGCGGCGGCCCGGACTCGCTGGCCCTGGCCGCCGTCACCGCCTTCTTTGCCGGCCGCGGGGAAATCCGCGCGGGCGCCGTGGTGGTGGACCACCAGATGCAGCCGGGCAGCGCGGACGTGGCCGCACGGACCGCGGAACAGCTGCGCGCCCTGGGCCTGGAGCCCGTCCAGGTACGCACGGTGGATGTTGCGCACGACGGCGGCGGGCCCGAGGCTGCCGCCCGCTCCGCCCGCTTTGCCGCCTTGGACGCCGCGGCCCGGGAGCTGGGCGCGGAGACGGTGCTGCTGGGCCACACCCTGGACGACCAGGCCGAATCGGTGCTCCTGGGCCTGGCCCGTGGCTCGGGCACCCGCTCGCTCGCCGGCATGCGCCCCCGCCGCGGGATGTATGCCCGCCCGTTCCTGCAGCTGCGCCGCGATGAGACGTTGGCCATATGCCGGGCGCTCGACCTGGAACCCTGGCACGACCCGGCCAACTCCGACGACGCATACCTGCGCGTGCGGGTCCGGCACACGGTGCTGCCGTTCCTGGCCGCCGAGCTGGGACCCGGCGTCACCGAGTCGCTGGCCCGCACGGCAGGCATCCTCGGACACGACGCCGACTTCCTGGACGGGCTCGCCGACCAGGAATTTGCCCGGATCGCCCAGCCCGGGCCGCCCGGCGCGGAGACGCCGGACGAGGTCAGCCTGCCCGAGGATGCGCTCCGGGCACTCGCCCCGGCCCTGAGGATGAGGGTGTTGGCGAGGGCCGTCGTCGTGCTTGGGGGGTATCAGCCCAGCCAGGAGAGGCTGGGCGCGGCGGAGGCGCTGCTGGAGCGAAAGGGCTCCGCCGGGCCGGTGCAAATGGCCGGGAAAGTCGGCGCCTGGCGAATTTCCCGCAGCCAGGCCGTTCCCCATGACGGGCCGGGCTATGGGAAGCTAGTCTTTAGACGCAGCATGTAACCTGGCGCGGCGCAGTGGCGCTGCCGCCGCTGCACCCAACCAGTCACACAGTCCTTTACTTTCAGGAGACATTGGTGGATTCACAAGACGTCCAGGCCGATCTCAAGCATGTTCTTTACACCAAGGAACAAATCCAAAGCCGTGTGGCCGAACTGGCCGCACTGATCGACGCTGACTACGAGGGCCGCGACGTCTTGCTGGTGGGGGTGCTCAAGGGTGCCGTGATGGTCATGGCCGATCTTTCCCGGGCCCTCCACAGCCACGTCACCATGGACTGGATGGCGGTGTCCTCCTACGGTTCCGGCACGCAGTCCTCCGGAGTGGTGCGCATCCTCAAGGACCTGGAAACGGACCTGATGGGCAAGCACGTGCTGATCGTCGAGGACATCATCGACTCCGGGCTGACGCTGTCCTGGCTCAAGGCAAACCTGATTTCGCGCGGCCCCGCGTCGGTGGAGATCTGCACCCTGCTGCGCAAGCCGGATGCCGCCAAGGTGGAGATCGACGTCAAGTACGTCGGCTATGAGATCCCCAGCGAGTTCGTGGTCGGCTACGGCCTGGACTTTGCCGAGAAGTACCGCAACCTGGACTTCATCGGGACACTGGCCCCGCACATTTACGAGTAATTCCCTTTTCCGTGCCGCCCCTCCGCAATTCTTTATGCCCAGAGGGAACTAATAAGCGCTCCCGTGCGTGTTGACATACGAACGGTGTAATGCTTGTAGCGCGGGAATGTGGCCGTGCTTGAAAGTCTTTACACACATTGGTTGAGCGGGAGGGACGGGGCGCAGCCTCAGAACACATGAATGTCAAGAAACTCTTCAAGGGTCCCTTCATCTGGATCATTGTGGTGGTGGTGCTCATCGGCGCTGCCCTGGCCACGCTGACCGGGGGCGGACAGAGCAAGATCGACACCTCCGAGGCCCTGACACTGCTCAAGAACGACCAGGTGGTCTCCGCCAAGGTCTTTGGGTCCGAGGGCCGTGTGGACATGGTGCTGAAGAACGACTACACCACCGACAGCGGCACCAAGGCCGGCAAGGACGTGCAGTTCTACTACGGCGCCTACCGTGCCTCGACGCTCGTGGATGCCATCGACAACGCGGGACTGAAGTCCTTTGACGACCAGCCGGCCTCGAACAACTTCTGGTCCAGCATCCTCTCGCTGCTCATCCCCTTTGTCCTGATCGGGCTGATCTTCTGGTTCCTGTTCTCCCGCATGCAGGGCGGTGGTTCCAAGGTCATGCAGTTCGGCAAGTCCAAGGCCAAGCTCATCACCAAGGACCACCCGCAGGTCACGTTCAACGACGTGGCCGGTGCCGACGAGGCCGTGGAGGAACTTCACGAAATCAAGGAATTCCTGCAGGACCCGGGCAAGTTTGCCGCGGTGGGCGCGAAGATCCCCAAGGGCGTGCTGCTCTACGGTCCTCCCGGGACGGGCAAGACCCTGCTGGCGCGCGCCGTGGCCGGTGAATCCGGGGTGCCGTTCTATTCGATCTCGGGCTCGGACTTTGTGGAAATGTTCGTCGGCGTGGGCGCCTCCCGTGTCCGCGACCTCTTCGAACAGGCCAAGACCAACTCCCCGGCCATCATCTTTGTCGACGAGATCGACGCCGTGGGCCGCCACCGCGGCGCCGGCATTGGCGGAGGCAACGACGAACGTGAGCAGACCCTCAACCAGCTGCTCGTCGAAATGGACGGCTTTGACGTCAAGACCAACGTCATCCTCATCGCCGCCACCAACCGCCCCGATGTCCTGGACCCCGCACTGCTGCGCCCGGGACGCTTCGACCGGCAGATTCCCGTGGAGGCACCGGACCGCCTGGGCCGCGAGCAGATCCTGAAGGTCCACGCCAAGGGCAAGCCGATGGCGCCCGGCGTCGACCTTAACGCCGTGGCAAAAAAGACGCCAGGTTACACCGGCGCGGACCTGGCCAACGTCCTGAACGAGGCGGCCCTCCTGACGGCCCGATCCAACGCCCAGCTCATCGACGACCGGGCCCTGGACGAGTCGATCGACCGCGTCATGGCCGGGCCGCAGAAACGCACGCGCGTCATGAAGGAACTCGAGCGCAAGATCACCGCCTACCACGAAGGCGGCCACGCGCTGGTGGCGGCGGCCATGCACAACACGGCCCCCGTCACCAAGATCACCATCCTGCCCCGCGGGCGCGCCCTGGGCTACACGATGGTGGTCCCCGAGGACGACAAATACTCGATCACCCGCAACGAGCTGCTGGACAACATGGCCTACGCCATGGGCGGACGCGTGGCGGAGGAAATCGTGTTCCACGACCCCTCCACCGGCGCCTCCAACGACATCGAGAAGGCCACCGGCACCGCCCGCGCCATGGTCACGCAGTACGGCATGAGCGAGCGCATTGGCGCGGTCAAGCTGGGCACGGGGGGCGGAGAGCCGTTCCTGGGCGCCAGCGCCGGCCACGACCGCGACTATTCCGAGTCGGTCGCCGCGGTCATCGACGACGAGGTCCGCAAGCTCATCGACCGGGCCCACGACGACGCGTACGAGGTCCTGATTGAGAACCGGGACGTCCTGGACCGGCTGGCCCTGGAACTGTTGGAGCGCGAGACGCTGAACCAGGCCGAAATCGCCGCGATCTTCTCCGACCTCCGCCGGCCCGTCCAGCGCGAGGTGTGGCTGTCCAAGGCCACCCGGCCGGTCTCCGACGTGCCCCCTGTGATCACGGACAAGGAGCGCCGCGACGCCCTGGCCGCCGGCGAACCGGCACCGGATTCGCTGTCCCCGCAGGAGCAGCTGGCCGGCGCCCATCTGCAGGGTGACGTGGACGCGCCGGGCCGCATGCCGGGCATCGATTTGGGCAAGGGCGACGGCGAGCAGCTGCCCGGCCGGCGCTGATTGCGGATAAGATCTCACCCGTGACCAATTTCGACGACGAACCGGACTCCGCAGCGCCCGGCACCCCGGGTGCCGGGCCGGGAGCAACCTCCGACGGCTACGGCGGGAGCATGGACCTGCCGCGCATTGAGGCGGCGGTCCGCGAAATCCTGCTGGCGGTCGGGGAGGACCCCGGCCGCAGCGGCCTGGTGGACACGCCCAAACGTGTTGCCAAGGCCTACGCCGAAATGTTTGCGGGCCTGCACCAGGATCCAGGGGAGGTCCTGGGCACCACCTTTGACATCTCCCACGAGGAGATGGTGCTGGTCAAGGACATCCCGTTCTACTCCACCTGCGAGCACCACCTGGTGCCGTTCCACGGCAGCGCCCACGTCGGCTACATTCCGTCGTCGGACGGGCGGGTGACCGGGCTGAGCAAGCTGGCCCGGCTGGTGGACATCTATGCCAGACGACCGCAGGTCCAGGAACGCCTGACCAGCCAGATCGCGGACTCGCTGGTGCAACACCTCAAGCCACGTGGCGCCATTGTCGTCATTGAATGTGAACACATGTGCATGTCCATGCGGGGCGTGCGTAAACCAGGGGCCAAGACCGTCACCAGCGCGGTCCGCGGCCTGCTCCACGAGCCCGCAACCCGGGCCGAGGCCATGAGCCTGATTCTCGGAAGGTAACACCCTATGGATTCCCTCGCAGCCGCCCCGGGCACGGGCCCGGCCACCTCGCCCCTGCCCGTTCTCCGTGCACGCACCGCCATGGCATCGTTTGACCGCCTGCCCTCCGACCGCACCGTGGTCATGGGCATCCTGAACTGCACCCCGGACTCCTTCAGCGACGGCGGGGAGTACAACTCCTTGGACACGGCCATCTCCCACGGGCTGCGCATGTTTTACGGTGGCGCGGACATCATCGACGTCGGCGGCGAATCAACGCGCCCCGGAGCCGAGGACGTGGCCGCGGCCGAGGAACAACGGCGCATCATGCCGGTGATCGAGGCCCTGACCAAGGCGGGCGCCCTGGTCAGCGTCGACACCCGCCACGCCTCCACCGCGGCCCTGGCACTCGACGCCGGCGCCGGCCTGATCAACGACGTCTCCGGCACGCATGTCCACCCGGACATGATCGCGCTGATCGCCGAGCGCCAGGTCCCGTATGTGCTCATGCACAGCCGCGGCGACTCCCGCTCCATGGACACGCTGACGCAGTACCACGACGTCGTCGAGGACGTGGTGCGCGAGCTCGCCGAGGTCCGGGAACGCTTCTACGCCGCCGGGGTCGCGCCGGAGAAGCTCATCCTGGACCCGGGGATCGGCTTTTCCAAGAACGCCGAGCAAAACTGGGAGCTGCTGGCCAACCTGGACCGCGTGGCCGAGCTGGGCAACAGGGTCCTGGTCGGCACCTCCCGCAAGCGCTTCCTCGGCTCGCTGCTGACCACCGCCGGCAAGGCCGCGGCGCCCAAGGAGCGCGACGACGCGACCTCCGCCACCACCGCGCTGGCCGCAGCCCAGGGCATCTGGGGGGTCCGCGTGCACGACGTCGGCGCGAGCGTCGACGCCGCAAAGGTCGCCGCCCGGATGCTGGTGGGCAGGCGGAACCGCGAGGCCCGCCTCACGGAGCAGGGACAGCCGGCGCGGGCGGGGCAGGCACACGCCGAGCCGTCGCAGGCCGCCCAGGCGCAGCCGGAACCCGTACGGGCCGCCCTGTGAGCCGGCTGGACACCATCACGCTGACGGGCATCACCGCCATTGGCTACCACGGAGTTTTTGGGCATGAAAAACGGGACGGCCAGCCGTTCGTTGTGGACGCCGTCCTGCACACGGACGTATCCGCCGCCGCCGCTGCGGACGACCTCACGAAGACCGCCGACTACGGTGCCGTGGCCGAGACCATTGCCGGGCTCATCCGGGGCAAGTCGTTCGACTTGATTGAGACGCTGGCGGTGCGCACCGCCGAGGCGATCCTGGCCGGGTTCACGGCCGTGGAGGCCGTGGAAGTCACCGTCCACAAGCCCAAGGCGCCCATCCAGGTCCCGTTTGGCGATGTGGGAATCAACGTCTTCCGGAGCCGTGCATGACAGCCGCCCGCGCCCTGACGCGCGCGGTCCTGGCCCTCGGCAGCAACCTTGGCGAGCGCCAGGGCACGCTCTCCGCCGCGGTCGGCGACCTGGTGGACCGCCCCGAGGTGCGCCTCGTCGACGTGTCGCCCGTGGTGTCCACCAAGCCCGTGGGCGGCCCCGAGGGGCAGCCGGACTTCTTGAACATGGTGATCGCCGTGGACACCACGCTGGAACCGCTGGAACTGCTCGCGCACTGCCACGCCGTCGAAAGTGCGCACCACCGGGAGCGGAAGGTGCGCTGGGGCCCCCGCACCCTGGACATTGACATCATCAGCTACGGGGACGTGCACAGCAGGGACCCGGAACTGACCCTGCCGCACCCCCGGGCGGCCGAACGGGCGTTCGTGCTGTACCCGTGGGCGCTCATGGACCCCGGCGCGACCTTGGACGGCCGTTCCGTAGCGGAACTTGCCGCCGCGGCGGCGGACATGCCCGGCCTTGGGCACGCCGAGCTGGAGCCCCTGGGTGGCGACGGCCAGCCGGTGTAAATCTGCCGGGCGCATGCCCCGCGCCGTCGTGCGGAATAAACTGTACGGTTGAGGAAAGCACACGGAGCGAGAAACGGGTGAGGCACAAATGAGGAGCACAATGCGGACCATCCGGCCTGCATGGCTGGTGGTGGCAACGGTAGTCCTGGGCGTGGCCGGCTGGACCACCACGGAGCTCACCTCGCGCGCCAGCCTGCCGCTTCCCGTGCTGCCCTTCAGCTCACTGGCGACCATGGGCCTGATCGTGGTTGTCTGCCTGATCCTGGGGTTCAAGGTCCGCCACTGGCGCGACGGGCACCGCGACCGCGTCCTGGACCCCCTGGTGGCCGCCCGCACCCTGGTCCTGGCCCAAGCCTGCGCCTTCGCCGGCGCCGTGCTGCTCGGCTGGCACCTGGGCATCCTGGTGGACCAGCTGGACACGATCCCCCTGCGCGGGGACCTGGGCCCCATCTGGAACATCGCTGCCCTGGGCGGCGGAGGCATCGTCATGATCGTGGTCGGCCTGGTGGTGGAACGCTTCTGCAAGCTGCCGCCCGAAGACACCGACTCCGCAGCGCCGCCGCGCGAAAAGCCCGAAGGCCGCGGGAAGGAAGAATTTGCCTAGGCAATCGGGCCCGGCAGGCCAGGCCAGCGCGGCTGCGCCCGCCGTCGCGGTCCCGCCCGCGCCGGTCCCGCCCGCCCACGCCAGTGCCATCGATCCCGAGGGTGTGGCGTTCCGGCGGGTCTCGGACAGGCTCACCACCTTGCGGCTGATCGAGCGCGGCCTCGGCGGGCTGGTCCTTGTGGCCATTTTCTCGCTCCCGCTGATCCTCACGCTGGCCGGCGTGTGGGACGCATACCCGGCATGGCTGGCCTGGGGACTGCCGGCCGCCGTCCTGGCCCTGGTGTTGTGGGTGCTGGCCCTGGTGCCGCGCCAGGTGCGTGCCATCGGCTATGCCGAACGCAACGACGACCTGCTGATCCGCCACGGCATCATGTTCCACCGCATCATGGTGGTTCCCTACGGGCGCATGCAGTATGTGGACGTCACCATGGGCCCGCTGGAGCGGGCGCTGGGCCTGAGCAGCGTCCACCTTCACACGGCCTCCCCGGGGACCAACGCGGTCCTTTTCGGCGTGCCGGCGGCCGAGGCCGCACGGCTCCGCGAACAGCTCTCCGCCCGCGGTGAGGCGAAACTGGCGGGGCTGTGACCGGGACCACCCCCGCCGGCACCTTCCACACCGACAGCCCCGCGACCTGGCACCGCGTCCACCCCGTCTCGCCGCTGGTGCGCGGATGGGTGGCCGTGGCGGCCGTGCTGTTCATTTTTGGCCGCAACGCCCTCGATTCCCTGTTCACGGGAAGGCCGGGAAGTTCAGGGCTTTCCACCGGCGCGCCGCCCGCGGTCATCGCCGCCGTGGTAGGGGCCGCCGTCGTCGTCTTCGGCACCGGCTTCTTCCTGTCGTGGCGCTTCACCCGCTATCAGGTGACCGACGACCACGTCCACATCAACTCGGGCATCATCTTCCGCCAGCAGCGCCGCGCCCGGATCGACCGGGTCCAGTCCATCGACGTCGTCCAGCCGCTGCTGGCCCGCGCGTTTGGGCTGGCCGAACTGAAATTTGACGTGGCCGACGGCGGGAAGTCTGCGTTCCGGCTCTCCTTCCTCAAGCTTGACGAGGCCAAGCGGCTCCGCGCCGCCATCCTGGCCCGCGCGGCCGGCGTCGCCGTGGACCCGGAGCAGCCGGACCAGGTCACCGAGGCGCCCGAACGGCACGTGCTGGCGCTGGGGCCCGGACGGATCATCGGCGCCACCGTTTTCAGCAGCCTCAGCATCGTGACCGTGCTGGGCTTGGCCGGGGCCGTGTCCCTGTCCGTCTGGAGCGGGGAAATCGGGGTGTTCGTCGGCTTTATCCCCATCTTCATCGGCCTCGGCGCGTCCTACTGGAAGGCCATCACGGGCGACTTCAACTTCCGCGTGGCGCTCTCGCCCGACGGCGTCCGCCTCCACTACGGCATGCTCGAGACCCGGGCGCAGACCATACCGCCCGGCCGCGTCCAGGCGGTGGGCATCAGCCAGGGTCCCGTCTGGCGGCCCTTCGGCTGGTACCGGGTCCACGTCAACGTCGCCGGTTACGGGACCGACCGCTCCGACCACGGCAACCGGACCGTGCTGCTGCCCGCCGGCACGATGGAGGAGGTCATGGCGGTGCTGGCCCTGGTGTTCCCGGACCCCGGCGTGGACAACCCCTTCGACGTCTTCGCCGCCGGCCTGCGCGGCCCCGGGAACCGGCACGGCTTTGTCCACTCGCCGCGGTCCGCGCGGTGGATCGACCCGCTCGCGTGGCGCTACAACGCCTACCGGGCCACCTCCACGGCCCTGCTGTGCCGCCACGGGGTGGTCTTCCGGCGCCTCGAGGTGGTGCCGCACGAGCGGACCCAGTCGCTGAGCCTGCGCCAGGGACCCCTCATGGCGGCCCTGGGCCTGGTGGATTTTGAACTCCACTCCACCGCGGGCCCCGTCAAGCCGCTGGTGCACCACGTGGCGCTCGCCGCCGGACGCCGCCTTTTCGATGAACAGGCCGCCCGTGCCGCCACGGCCCGCCGCATCCACAGCTCCGAACATTGGCTGGCGCCCGTGGCGCAGCCCCCGGGAGCCCCCGGCAGCCCGGAGTTCCCTCGGCGGCTTTCCGGCCAATCGGCCGCGGGCGGCCTCGGCCTCCCTGACGCCGCCTACGGAAACCCCGGTCCCGCCGGCGGACCGGAGTTCCCTCGGCGGCTTTCCGGCCAATCGGCCGCGGGCGGCCTCGGCCTCCCTGACGCCGCCTACGGAAACCCCGGTCCGGCCGGCGGCCGTTCCCGGCATCAGTTGGACAACGCGCAGGAGAACGACCATGCCAATTAAGCCCGGCCGCCTTGGCATTGGAATCATCGGCGCCGGCAAGGTCGGCGCCGTGCTGGGGGCCGCCCTGCGCGCGGCGGGGCACGCCGTCGTCGGGGTTTCCGGCGTCTCGGAGGCGTCCCTGGAACGGGCGGAGCTGCTGCTGCCCGGGGTGCCGGTGCTGGAGATCGCGGACATCGTGGAGCGCTCGGAGCTGGTCCTGCTCGCCGTGCCGGACGATTCCCTGCCCGGGCTGGTCTCCGGGCTGGCGGCGACCGGCGCGTGGCAGACCGGGCAGCTAGTGGCGCATACCTCCGGCAGGTATGGCACCGGCGTGCTGGCGCCGGCCAAGGCGGCCGGCGCCATTCCCCTGGCACTGCACCCGGCCATGACGTTCACCGGCATGACCCTGGACCTCGCGCGCCTGGCCGACTGCTGCTTTGGCATCACGGCGGAGCCGGCCATGCTGCCCATCGCCCAGGCGCTGGTCGTGGAGATGGGAGCGGAGCCGGTGGTCATTGCCGAGGCCGACCGCGTCCTGTACCACGCATCGCTGGCGCATTCGGCCAACCACCTGGTCACCATCGTGGCCCAGGCAGCGCAGGTCCTCGGCGACATCGGGGTGGAGGCCCCCAACCAGGTGCTCGGCCCGCTGTTGCGCGCCGCGCTGGAGAATGCCCTGGCGTCGGGGGAATCGGCGCTGACCGGGCCGGTGGCGCGGGGCGATTCCGGCACCGTCGCCGCGCATACGCAGGCCCTCCGCGAACACGCCCTGGACACCGGGTCCGCCGACATCCTCGACGCCTACGTGGCACTCTCCTCCGCCACGGCCGCCCGGGCGGCACGCCGCGGGCTGCTGTCCGCCGAGTCGTTCCTGGGCGTCCAGGCCGCCCTGACCGCGGACGACTCCGGGCCCTCCACCGGGCCGGGCGGCTGACCCTTCCCCGCCGTCCCCGGCCCGGGGCGCCGGGGCCCGATTCAATCAACGTGCCGTAAACACTTGCCGCAAACAACCGATGAAAGAGATCGACATGGGCATCACCGTCGTTTCCACCATTGCCGAACTGAAGGCACGCAGCGCCAGTCTGCTGGCGGCCCGAGGCGGCGCCACCAGCGGCGGGACGCTGGGACTGGTGCCGACCATGGGCGCGCTCCACCCTGGCCACGCCGAACTGGCCAAGGCCGCCGTGGCGGCGAACGACGTCGTGGTGGCCAGTGTCTTTGTCAATCCGCTGCAGTTCGGCGACCCCGTGGACCTGGAGCGCTACCCGCGCACCGCGGAGGCCGACCTGGCCGTGCTCGACGCCGTCGGCGTGGACATCATGTTTGCCCCTCCGGTTCAGGAGATGTATCCGGACGGGGAACCTGCCGTGCGGGTCACGGCCGGGAAACTGGGGGAACTGTACGAGGGCGCGTCCCGGCCCGGGCACTTTGACGGCGCCCTGACGGTGGTGGCCAAGCTCCTCCACGCGGGCCGTCCGGACACCGGACTGGCTCCGGCGGACGAAGCCGGGCGCCAGTCCTACCGCGCCTACTTCGGCCAAAAGGACGCCCAGCAGCTGGCCCTGGTGCGGCGCATGGTGGCGGACCTGAATTTCCCCGTGGACATTGTGCCCGTGCCCATTGTGCGCGACGGCGACGGCTTGGCCCTCTCCAGCCGGAACCGCTTCCTGTCAGCCGAGGAACGCAACGCCGCCCTGGTGCTTTCCCGCGCGCTGCGGCTGCTGCGCAGGCGTGCCGACGCGCACGAGCCCCTGGACATCCCCTCGGCCGAGGAACTGGTGCGCATGACGCGCGGCGTGGAACTGGACTATCTGGAGGTCGTGGACCCGGACACGCTGGTGGTCCGGGCCGAAAACTGCCAGGACACTCCCTTCACCGGCCGCGCACTGGCACTTATCGCCGCCCGGGTCGGCCCCGTCCGCCTCATCGACAACGTCACGCTCGGGTAGCGGGGCGCCTTGGGCCCACGCAGGATGATGAAACGGACATTTGAGGTCGATATATCGGGATCAATTCTCCGTTCCGTCATCCGGGGTCCCGGCGGCCACCGCCGCGGACACTTCCTCGGCGGACGGGTACGCGGCCTGGGTGCCCTTTTTGGTGGCGGCCAGCGCCGCCGCCACCGAGGCGTAGCGGGCGGCATCGGCCAGGGCATCGCCGGCGGCCAGCCGCGCCGCGACGGCGCCGGTGAAGGCATCCCCCGCGCCGGTGGTGTCCACGGCGTCCACGCGCGTCGGGGCAATGCACACCACCGGTTCGGCCGCATTGGCCGCATCCAGCACCACGGAACCGGCCGCGCCCAGCGTCACAAGGACCTTGTCCAGGCCGCGGCCGCCAAACTGCCCGGCGGCCGCCAGCCAGTCAGACACAGGGGCGTCGGCCGCGGGCATGGCGAGCCCGTCCAGAAACTGGGAGGCCTCGTGCGCGTTGACCAGCAGCACGTCGGTGAGCCGGGCCAGCCCGTCCCCGACCGGGGCGTAAGGGGAGAGGTTCAGCAGGACCGTTGCCCCGGCGTCGTGCCCGGCCTGCGCGGCGGCCCGCACGGTTTCCAGCGGCACTTCCAGGCAAAGGCACACGACGCCGGCGCCGTCGAACAGGGCCGGGTCCATCGCCTCGGGGGACAGCGTGCCGTTGGCGCCGGCGGAGATGATGATGCTGTTTTCCCCGCTGTCCTCCACGGAGATGACGGCGACGCCGGTGGGCCCGTCCACGCGCCGCACGTGGCTGACGTCCACGCCGGCGCCCGCGGTGGAAGCCACCAGCATGTCGCCGTTGGCGTCCCGGCCCACGGCGCCGATCAGCGTGACACGGCCGCCCAGCCTGCCGGCGGCCACGGCCTGGTTGGCGCTCTTGCCGCCCGGGTTCACGGCGAAGCCGCTGCCGTGCAGCGTCTCGCCGGGACGGGGCAGGCGTTCGCAGTAAATGGTGAGGTCGGCGTTGAGCGATCCCGCCACCACAATCCTGGAGCCGGTCACTCGGCGACCTCCGCGTCAACGGGCTTGGGCACCAGCAGGGAGGTGGCGAAGGCGGCTACGGTGATGGCAAGTGCCACCACGACGACGGTCAGATAGGAACCCTGTCCGCCCAGCGGCGCCGTGGCGACCAGAATGGCCGGCAGGACCAGGAAGCTCAGCCCGGCGCCGAGGTTGAAGGCTCCGGCGTTCATGCCGGGCAGAAAGCCGGGGTTTCCTTCGGGGGAGAGCACCACGCCAAGGCCGTTAAGCATGATGTTCACCGTACCGGCGTACATGACGCCCAGCAAGATGGTGCCGGTGATCATCAGGGGCAGGCTGTGCAGGCCCAGGAAGCCGATGACGGCGAGGGCCGAGACGCTGCCCGCCAGACCGATCCGCAGCATCTTCGTGTAGCCGAGCACGGGCGCCAGGCGGCCGGTGATCGGCCCGAAAATCCAGCCCAGCAAGGCGTAGGGGGTCAGGATCAGCAGGCTCATCTCGGTGGCGCCGATGTTGAAGCCGGGATCCGCGGCCTGGACGTAGGCGGGCACAATGCCGTTGATGACGGCGAAAATGCCCGTCATGGTCAGTGTCGTGGTCAGCAGGGGAGCCCAGGTGGAGCGCTGGCGCAGATGCACAATTTCCACCATGGGCTGCCGTGACCGCTTCTCCACGGCCCAGAACGCCATGAACGCGGCAACGGCGACGACGGCCAGGGCCAGTGAGGTCAGGAGCGGGCCGGCGGTGATGCCGCCCACCAGCTTCGTGGCCTCGTTGAGCGCCGTGAGCAGCGCGCCGACGGCGATGACGATGAAGAACACGCCCAGCCAGTCCATCCTGGTGCCCTCGCCGGGCTTGCTTTCCCCGGCCAGCACGAACAGCAGCAGCGTGGCGACGGCCGCGATGGCCACCATGAGCCAGAAGATGCTGCGGAAGCCAAAATGCTCGGCGAAGTAGCCGCCCACAAACGAGTCGATGCCGGCGATTCCGCCGTTGACCGCGGTGATCAGGCCCATCAGGGCGCCGTATTTCTTCGGCTCCTTGACCGCGGAGCGCAGCATGATCAGGCACAGCGGAACCGTGGGCCCGGACACGCCCTGGATGATGCGCCCGACAAACAGCCAGGTGATGTCCGGGGCCATGGCCGAGACGACGGAACCGATCCCCATCAGGGCCATCATGCCGATGAGCACCTTCTTGCGGCCGATGATGTCGCTGAGGCGCGGCAGGAACAGGGAGAACACGGCGGCGGCGGTGAAGAACCAGGTCTGGGACAACCCGATGGCCGCCTGGTTGGTGTGCAGTTCCTCGCCCATGGTGACCAGGGCGGGGCTGAGCATGGAGGCGTTGAGCTGAAATGCCACACAGGCGGTCAGCAGCGCCACCATCAGGGCGGTGACATTGCCGCGCCTGGTGGGCATGCCGTTCTTGGCGGGGGCGTAGCTCATGCGTCCACCTCGCCGATCCGCACCAGTGCGTCGGTGACCAGGTCCCAGAACTTCTTGTGGTCCAGGTCGACGGCCACGGAGGTCTTGCAGTCGGCGGGGGCCGGGGCGCGGAAATCGGCCACGGTCATGCCAAGGGTCAGGGAACCGGTGAGCTCGATGTCCACGGGCACCTTGCGGGTGGTCATGACTGTCGGGTCGATGACGTAGGCCACGGCGCAGGGGTCGTGGACGGGCGGGTAGTCGAAGCCCTGCGCGTCCTTGTAGGTCTTGGTAAAGAACTCCATCAGCTCCATGACGAACTTGGCCGGCTTGGTGCCCACGGCTTCGATCCGGGCCACCACCTCGGGGGTGGCCAGTGCCTGGTGCGTGAGGTCCAGGCCCACCATGACCACTGGCCAGCCCGCGTTGAACACGATGTGGGCGGCCTCGGGGTCGATGATGATGTTGAATTCGGCCACGGCGCTCCAGTTGCCCACGTGGTAGCCGCCGCCCATGAGGACAACTTCCTTCACGCGTTCGACGATCCCGGGCTCCTTGCGCGCGGCCATGGCAATGTTGGTCAGCCCGGCCGTGGGGACCAGCGTCACCGTGCCCGGCTCGTGGGCCATGACGGTGTCAATGATGAGGTCGACGGCGTGGCGCGGGTCGAGCTCGATCGTGGACTCGGGCTGGTCGGGGCCGTCCATGCCGCTGTCGCCGTGGATGTCCGGCGCGGTTTCAATGTTGCGCACCAGTGGACGGTCGCAGCCGGCCGCGAACGGTACGCCGGTGATGCCGGCGATGGTGCCGACGGCCAGCGCGTTGCGCGTGACCTTGTCCAGGGTCTGGTTGCCCACGACCGTGGTCACGGCCAGCAGGTCGATGTCCGGGCTGCCGTGGGCCAGCAGCAGTGCCACTGCGTCGTCGTGGCCCGGGTCGCAGTCCAGGATGATCTTCCGCGCCGGGGCGCCGGCCGGCTGGTGGGGCAGGGTCGCGTTCAATTTCTCTCCACGTCTTTGGGGCGGGTCTAAGCGGTGTTCCCGGGGAATGCGGGCTTACAAAAATCAAGTGTGGCACCAAGACAGGAAGCACGTCAAACGCTTAACGTGATGTTCGTCAAGCGCTTGACGTACGACCTGCCGGGCCGCCCCGCCGTTCCCCGGTACCATCGATTCATGCACCCCGCCACACAGCCCCCGTCCGACGGCGCACGGCCGGCCCGCGTCACGGCCGCCATGGTTGCCGCGCGGGCCGGGGTGTCGACGGCGACTGTCTCGCTGGTGACCAGCGGGAAGACGGCCGGAAGGGTCTCGGTCGAGAACATCGCCAAGGTGGACCGCGCGGTCAGGGAGCTTGGATATGTGGTGGACGGACTCGGCAGCTCGCTGGCCCGCGGGCGCAGCAACATTGTGATCCTGGTCGCGCCGGACGTCTCCAACCCGTTCTTTGCCAAGGTGGTCGACGGCGTCCGGACCGAGATTGGCGCCTCCTTTCAGCTACTCATCTCCGTCACCGAGGCCGGGCAGATGCCCAGTGCCGCCTTGGTGCGGAACCTGCTGTCCCTCCGGCCTGCCGGGCTGCTGGTGGACGCGCCAAGCGCGGGGTTCCTGGCCGGGCTGCCGGCGGCCGGGCCCATGGTCCTGCTCGACACGGCGGGCGTGGAGAGCGATGTCCCCTCGGTTGACCTGGACGTCGCCGGGGGGGCCATCCAACTTGCGGACCATTTGGCGGACTTGGGCCACACCACGCTCGCCTACCTTGACGGGACCACCGGCACGGACACGTTTCGGGTCCGCCGGGAGGCCTTTTGCCGCCAGGCCCTCAGTCGTGGGATGGACGTGGTGGGGCAGGCCCGCACCACCATCGACGTCGGCGCTGCGGCCGACGCCTTTGCCGCGGCCTGGCCGCAGTGGCAGCGCCGGGGAGTCACCGCGGTGGTGTGCAGCACCGACACCCACGCCTACGGCGTATTGCAGGAGGCCCGGGTGGCCCGCCTGGCGGTGCCGGGGCAGCTGGCCGTGACCGGCTTCGACGACCTGCCCTACTCCGAAAGCTCCAGTCCGGGCCTGACCACCGTCCGGCTCCCCGCGGCCGAACTGGGCCGGACGGCCGGACGACAGCTGCTGCGCCTCCTGGATGGCGCGGAACTGGCGGGGGAGGACCCTGCCGGACACCGGGTCACCCTGCGAAGCGCGCTGGTGGTCCGGGGATCAACGGTGGAGGGTGCCGCAGTCCGGCCCGGCGGGGCGTAGGCGGCGCCGGGCCGCTTCCACGGTCTTCACGCCGGGTGCGGAGGGTTCATTCAGATTCACCAACTAAACTGGTCAACTGTGAGCGCAGAAAATACCGTGACCCTCGAGCCCAGCGACGTCTCCGAGCAAATGCTTGTGCGTTTGGAAAAGCGCGCGAAATTGCTCGAACGCGGTGACCAGGCCTACCCGGTTGGTGTGGGCCGGACCCACACGCTGGAGGAAATCCGCGAGAAGTTCCCGGAGCTTGCTCCGGACACCAGTACCGGCGAACACGTCGGGGTGACCGGCCGCGTGGTTTTTGTCCGCAACACCGGCAAACTGTGCTTCGCCACGCTGCAGTCGGGGGCCGGAACGCGCCTGCAGGCCATGCTCTCGCTGGCCAACGTGGGCGAGGACGCCCTGGCCGACTGGAAGTCGCTGGTTGACCTGGGCGACCACGTCTTTGTGCACGGGGAGGTCATCAGCTCCAAGCGCGGCGAGCTGTCAGTCATGGCGGATTCGTGGCGGATGGCGTCCAAGGCCCTGCGCCCGCTGCCCGTGCTGCACGCGGAACTCTCGGAGGAAATGCGGGTGCGCCAGCGCTACGTGGACCTGATTGTCCGCGACGCCGCGCGCGATCAGGTCCGGAAGCGCTCGGCCATTGTCAAGGCCATCCGCGACACCCTCCACGGCGAGGACTACCTCGAGCTGGAGACCCCCATCCTCCAGCTCATCCACGGCGGCGCCGCCGCCCGCCCGTTCCACACCCACTTGAACGCCTTTGACCAGCCGATGACGCTGCGCATTGCCATTGAGCTTTACTTAAAGCGCGCGGTGGTGGGTGGCATGGATAAAGTGTTTGAGCTGGGCCGCATATTCCGGAATGAAGGCGTCGATTCAACCCACAGCCCGGAATTCACCATGCTGGAGGCCTATGAGGCCTACGGCGACCAATTCAGCATGGCCAAAATCATGCAGCGAATCATTCTCGCCGCCGCCGACGCCGTGGGCTCCCGCACCATTGAGACGGAGCGCGGGCAAATCAACCTCGACGGCGAATGGCCCTGGCTGCCTGTTTACCAAGGCCTGGGCGACGCGGTGGGGCAGACAATTACGCCCGAAACCACGGCCGGCGAATTGCGTGCCATCGCCGCCGCCCACGAGGTCAAAGTTGATGCCGGCTGGGACGCTGAAAAGCTCGTTGTTGAATTGTTTGGCGAAATTGTCGAGCCGACGCTCATCCAGCCCACGTTCGTCTGCGATTACCCGCCCTCGGCCCAGCCGCTGGCCCGCCCGCACCGGGACAAGCCGGGCCTTATCGAGGCGTGGGACCTGGTCATTGACGGCAAGGAAACCGGCACGGCCTTTTCCGAACTTATTGACCCGGTCATCCAGCGCGAGCGGCTGACCAAGCAGTCGCTGGCAGCCGCCTCCGGGGATCCGGAGGCCATGCAGCTGGATGAAGACTTCCTGCGCGCCCTGGAATATGGCGCGCCGCCCATGGGCGGTCTCGGCCTGGGCATCGACCGGCTGGTCATGCTCTTTACCGGCGTGGGAATCCGCGAGGCCATCCTCTTTCCCCTGATGAAACCAGAGTAGAAGCGGCAAGGTTATGGAATATATTGCAGTTATCGTGCCCTCATTGGGCGTCGGCGTGCTTTTTTACTTCGCGATGAAGGCGATATTCAATGCCGACAGGTCGGAACGCGAGGCTTTGGCGCAAGCCGAGCGCGAGGCTGAGCACAACGGCGATCTCCCGTCAAAAAATTCCTGAACGGCATTCTTTGACGCCGCGTGATTTACGCAGCATAATTTGTTAGTGACGGATACTTCAAATATATGTGAGGCGATAATCACCCATGGCACAGAAGATTCATGTAACGCTTGTCGATGACCTGGACCAAAGCCCCGCCGATGAAAACATCACGTTTGGCCTCGACGGCGTTAGCTACGAGATAGATCTTTCGGCGCACAATGCGGAGGAATTGCGCACAGCCCTGGCAAAGTACATTGCGGTGGGCCGGCGTGCCGGCGGGCGCGCAGCCCGCGGCCGCGGACCGGCAGCGGCGTCCAAATCAAAGAGCGACGTCGCTGAAATTCGCAGCTGGGCCAAGGACAACGGCTACGAAGTGCACGAACGCGGCCGCATCCAGGCCGAAGTCCGCAACGCCTATTACGCGGCGCAGGGCGCCTAAGGCTGATTTTTACCAGGCGCGACGTGCCGGAACGGCGGCGGGGCTCCCAACCGGGCGCCCCGCCGTCGCGCTTTAAGAAGGCTCCGTGCTTTAAGAAGGCTCCGCGCGACAGCGGGCAAGGGGTTCTTATTTCCCCTGTGGCGAACAAGCCCCCACGGCCGCCCGGCACTGCGTAGCATCAAAGTACGCAGTAAAAGGAGTGTGGCGAAATGTTTGAGCGATTCACTGATCGAGCCCGACGCGTTGTCGTGCTGGCCCAAGAAGAGGCCCGCATGCTCAACCACAATTACATCGGCACGGAGCATATCCTGCTCGGCCTCATCCACGAGGGTGAAGGTGTTGCCGCCAAGGCCCTGGAGTCCTTGAACATCTCCCTGGACGGTGTCCGGGAGCAGGTCCAGGAGATCATTGGGCAGGGGCAGCAGGCCCCCAGCGGGCACATCCCGTTCACTCCGCGTGCCAAGAAGGTGCTGGAGCTCTCGCTGCGTGAGGCCCTGCAGCTGGGCCACAACTACATCGGCACCGAGCACATCCTCCTGGGACTGATCCGCGAGGGCGAAGGCGTGGCCGCGCAGGTGCTGGTGAAGCTCGGCGCCGATCTGGGCCGCGTGCGCCAGCAGGTCATCCAGCTGCTCTCCGGCTACCAGGGCAAGGAACCCGTGGCCAGCGGCGGCCAGCAGCAGGAAGGCACCCCGGCGGGGTCCGTGGTGCTGGACCAGTTTGGCCGGAACCTGACACAGGCCGCCCGGGAAAACAAGCTCGACCCCGTCATCGGGCGCGAGCATGAGATGGAACGCGTCATGCAGGTCCTCTCCCGACGAACGAAAAACAACCCGGTCCTCATCGGCGAGCCGGGCGTCGGCAAGACGGCCGTCGTCGAAGGCCTGGCCCAGGCGATTGTGCGCGGCGACGTGCCGGAGACCATCAAGGACAAGCAGCTGTACACGCTTGACCTGGGCTCGCTGGTGGCCGGCTCCCGCTACCGCGGCGACTTCGAGGAACGCCTGAAGAAGGTCCTGAAGGAAATCCGCACGCGCGGGGACATCATCCTCTTCATCGACGAGATCCACACACTGGTCGGCGCCGGTGCGGCCGAGGGCGCCATCGACGCGGCCTCCATCCTCAAGCCCATGCTGGCACGCGGCGAACTGCAGACCATCGGCGCCACCACGCTCGATGAATACCGCAAGCACATTGAGAAGGACGCCGCGCTGGAGCGCCGCTTCCAGCCCATCCAGGTGCAGGAACCGTCCGTGCCGCTGACCATTGAAATCCTCAAGGGCCTGCGCGACCGCTACGAGGCCCACCACCGCGTGTCCATCACCGACGACGCGCTGACGGCGGCCGCCACCCTTGCGGACCGGTACATCAGCGACCGCTTCCTGCCGGACAAGGCCATCGACCTGATCGACGAGGCCGGGGCCCGCCTGCGCATCCGCCGCATGACGGCGCCGCCGGAGCTCAAGGCCATGGACGGCGAGATCGCGGCCGTGAAGAAGCGCAAGGAAGACGCCATCGACGCCCAGGACTTCGAACGTGCCGCGTCCCTGCGCGACGACGAACAGAAGCTCATCAGCGCCCGCGCCGAAAAGGAACGCCAGTGGAAGTCCGGCGGCCTGGATGACATCTCCGAGGTCGATGAGGAACTCATCGCTGAGGTCCTGGCCAACTCCACCGGCATCCCCGTGTTCAAGCTGACCGAGGCCGAGTCCACGCGCCTGCTGAAGATGGAAGACGAGATCCACAAGCGCGTGATCGGCCAGAACGAGGCCATCAAGTCGATCTCCCAGGCCATCCGCCGCACGCGGTCCGGCCTGAAGGACCCCAAACGCCCGGGCGGCTCGTTCATCTTCGCCGGCCCCACCGGCGTTGGCAAGACCGAGCTGGCCAAGGCCCTTGCCGAGTTCCTGTTCGGCGATGAAGACGCCCTGATCACGCTGGACATGTCCGAGTATTCGGAGAAGCACACGGTGTCCCGCCTGTTTGGCGCCCCTCCCGGCTACGTGGGCTACGAAGAAGGCGGGCAGCTGACCGAGAAGGTGCGCCGCCGCCCGTTCTCCGTGGTCCTCTTCGACGAGGTTGAAAAGGCCCACGCGGACCTGTTCAACTCGCTGCTGCAGATCCTCGAGGACGGCCGCCTGACGGACAGCCAGGGCCGGGTGGTGGACTTCAAGAACACCATCATCATCATGACCACCAACCTGGGCACACGTGACATCTCCAAGTCCGTGGCCACCGGCTTCCAGTCCGGCTCGGACACCCAGACCGGCTACAACCGGATGCGTGCACGGGTGACGGAAGAGCTCAAGCAGCACTTCCGCCCCGAGTTCCTCAACCGCGTTGACGACGTGGTGGTGTTCCCGCAGCTGACCCAGGACGAGATCATCGAGATCGTTGACCTCATGGTGGCACGACTCGAGGGACGCCTGGCGGACAAGGGCATGGGCATTGAGCTCACGCCCGCGGCCAAGGTCCTGTTGGCCACCCGCGGCTACGACCCCGCCATGGGTGCCCGGCCCCTGCGACGCACCATCCAGCGCGAGATCGAGGACCACCTTTCCGAGAAGATCCTCTTTGGGGAGATCAAGTCCGGCGACATCATCGCGGTGGACGTGGAAGGCGAGGGCGACGAGGCAAAGTTCACCTTTGTGGGCACAGCCAGGCCGAAGATCCCGGACGCCATCACCGCTTCCGCGTAATTGATGTTCGACGCCGGCGACCCCCCTCCCGGGGCAGGTCACCGGCGTCGTGCTTTAAGCCGTGCCTTAAGAAGCAGGGCCTTGGGAAGCAGGGCCTCCGGAGGGTGCCGGGGACCGTGCCGGGACGCCCGCCGTCGTAGACTGAAGCGGTGACTGCCGAAACCACCGCCCTTGACATTGCCCTCCGGCCGGCCCGGACCTCCGACGTCCAGGCCATCAAGGACCTGGTGGCGCCCCTGGCGGAGCAGCGAATCCTGATCTCCAAGGAATCGGTCACCTATTACGAATCCATCCAGGAATTCATCGTTGCCGAGATCGACGGCGTCATTGTGGGCTGCGGGGCCCTTCACGTCATGTGGGAGGACCTTGCTGAAATCCGCACCCTGGCCACCGCCGGCGCGTGGCGGGGCAGGGGCGTGGGCCATGCCCTGGTGGAGCGGCTGCTGGAGCACGCCCGCCGGGTCGGCGTCGGCCGCGTGTTCTGCCTGACGTTTGAGGTGGACTTTTTCCTCCGCCACCGTTTTGAGGTCATGGCGGACCAGAGCGTCGTGGACCCGGCCGTGTACATGGAACTGCTGCGCTCCGCGGATGAAGGCATTGCCGAGTTCCTGGACCTGGCGCGCGTCAAGCCGAACACGCTGGGCAACACCCGGATGATCCGCACGCTCTGATCCGGGCCAAACCGCGCGGCGCCGGCCACCCCTACCACGCGGCAAGCGGGCCGGGTAGTGTTCAAGGAAGGCGGCACGCGCGCCAAGGCGGCGGCCGCCACCCAATTATGCTCGCTGTTCGATCTGGAGGGTGCCGTCTTGAAAAAGCTCATCAATGATCCCAAGGCTGTTGTGGATGAATCGGTGGAGGGATTCGGCCTGGCGCATGCAGACCTGGTCACGGTCCATCCCGATCCGCTGTTTGTTTCCCGCAAGGAGGCCAAGTCCGGCAAGGTGGGGCTGCTTTCCGGCGGCGGCAGCGGCCACGAACCCCTCCACGCCGGCTACGTTGGCTTCGGCATGCTCGACGCCGCCGTCCCCGGCGCGGTTTTCACCTCACCCACGCCCGACGCCATCATTCCGGCGACACTCGCAGCGGACTCCGGTGCCGGCGTCGTCCACATCGTGAAGAACTACACCGGGGACGTGCTGAACTTTGAGACGGCCGCCGAGATGGCCCAGGCGGAGGGCGTCGAGGTCCGCACGGTGTTGGTGAACGACGATGTCGCCGTCGAGGACTCGCTGTACACGGCCGGGCGGCGCGGCGTGGGTGGCACGGTGCTGGTGGAGAAGATTGCCGGCGCCGCGGCCGAGAGGGGCGACGGGCTCGACGCCGTCGCCGCCATCGGCCAGCGGGTCAACGACAATGTGCGCACCATGGGCGTGGCCCTGTCAGCCTGCACGGTGCCGCACGCGGGCGTGCCGAGCTTTGAGCTGGGCGAGGACGAGATTGAAATTGGCATTGGCATCCACGGGGAGCCCGGCCGGCACAGGATCCCGATGGAGAACGCCGACGGGATCACGGACAGGCTGCTGGAGCCCATTCTGGCGGACCTCAAGCCCGCCCCGGGGGAGAAGGTCCTGCTGTTTGTCAACGGGATGGGCGGCACCCCTGCCAGCGAGCTCTACATCGT
Organism: Arthrobacter dokdonellae; assembly: GCF_003268655.1. Taxonomy (NCBI): domain Bacteria; kingdom Bacillati; phylum Actinomycetota; class Actinomycetes; order Micrococcales; family Micrococcaceae; genus Arthrobacter; species Arthrobacter dokdonensis. The sequence goes on from NZ_CP029642.1 coordinate 668,800, forward strand.
GTACCGGCATGCGGTGAAGGTGCTTGAGGGGGCCGGGCTGGTGGTGGAGCGCTCGCTGGTGGGCAACTACATCACGGCACTGGAAATGCAGGGCTGTTCCATTTCGGTGCTGCGCCTGGACCAGGAAATGACGTCTCTGTGGGACGCGCCCGTCCACACGCCGGCACTGCGATGGGGGATGTAAGTGACGGGCTCCGGCAACGGCTCCGGACAGGTGCTGGACGCGGCGTGGGCCATCGACTGGCTGCGGCGCAGCGCGGCCGTGGTGTCGGAAAACCGTGTGGCGTTGATTGAGCTGGACCGCGCCATCGGCGACGGGGACCACGGCGAGAACTTGGACCGCGGTTTCACCGCCATTGTGGCCAAGCTCGACCAGGAGACCCCTGCCACGCCCGGGGCGGCGTTCAAGATGGCGGCCATGACGCTCATGTCAAAGGTGGGCGGAGCCGCCGGGCCCCTTTACGGCACCGCATTCCTGCGTGCAGGCACCGCCGTGGGCGATGCCACCGCGCTGGACGCCTCCATGCTGGTTGCGGCACTGACTGCGGCACGGGACGGCGTGGTGGCACGCGGAAAGGCCGCCTCGGGCGAGAAGACCATGATCGACGCATGGACCCCGGCGGTTGAAGCCGCCGCCGCCGAAGCTGCTGCCGATGGCGGGCCCGCCGTCGTGCTGGCGGCAGCGGCCGACGCTGCGGAGGCCGGCGCCATCGCGACCGACCCGCTCATAGCGCGCAAGGGCCGGGCAAGCTATCTGGGGGAGCGGGCCATCGGGCACCGGGACCCCGGCGCCGCGTCGTCGGCGCTGATCCTGCGTGCGGCGGCCGACGCCGCGGCGGCATCGGCAGGGTCGGCTGCGGGCGGGTCGGCGCCGGCCGGGTCGGCCTCATGAGCGTGGGGCTGGTCATTGTGTCCCACAGTGCCCAGCTGGCCGCCGGCGTCGCCGAACTGGCGGCCCAGATGGCGCGGGACGTGGTGCTGGTCCCGGCCGGCGGCACGGACGACGGCGGCATTGGAACCTCCCTGGAGAAGGTCATGTCCGCGCTGGAAAAGGCGGACGGCGGCGACGGCGTGGTGGTGCTGACGGATTTGGGCTCCGCAGTCATGACGGCCGAATCGGCGCTGGAATTCATGGGCGACCCGGAGAACGTCGTCCTGGCCAACGCGCCCCTCGTTGAAGGCGCCGTCGCGGCGGCCGTCGCCGCCCAGTCCGGGGCCGGACTGGCAGTGGTGAAAAAGGCTGCCGAAACCGCGCTCGACCCTGCCGGCGGGGCAGCGGGCGCCGATGCTGCCGGCGGTGCCGTTGGAGGCGCCCCAGCGGGGAGAGACCCAGCGGTCGGACTGCCAGCGGGAGCAACGCCCACGGCGCAGGCGTCGCCCGAGGGCGCGGTCACGGCGATGCTGACCCTGATCAACCCGATCGGCCTCCATGCGCGGCCGGCCGCGACGCTGGCCGGCGCCCTCGGTGCCATGGATGTGGACATTGACATCAACGGCGCCGACGGGCAGTCGGTATTCCTGCTCATGGCACTCGGCGCCGGCCAGGGCACCGAGCTGCATGTCACCGCCACCGGCCCCGACGCCCAACGCGCGGTGGACCTGGTGCGGACGGAAGTGGAAAACGGTTTCGGCGAGCTCTGAGTTTCTGAGGCCGGGGCCCAGTCGGCCGGCTCGCCCCGCGCGTCGCGCCACGGGTCTCCCGTCTCTCGCCGCCGTGCTGAAACTGCGCGCCGTCAGTGGGGGAGGTGGTAGCCGTCCTCCGAGAGCTGGGCCAGACCGTCAGTGAGGAGGCCGCCCAGGGCGCGTTGCAGCTGCGGGGCGTGGGTGTTGAGGCTGTGCAGGCTGTTCAAGGCTGCGGCGACTTCGCGCGGATGATCCGTGTGGGCGCCTCCCAGCAATTCCACCGGGGCTTCCCAGAACAATTCCGGGTGGACGGGGGCGTCCGCTGCCCTGAGCACCGCCATGACGGCCCCGCGCACCTGGCGGTCCGTCCCCGCCCAGGGCTGGCCCTTGGGCACGTAGGCCGGTTCGGGCTGTCCGGCGGCCACCCATGCGCACTGCTCCGTGACCGGGCAGAGTTCGCACTTGGGACTGCGGGCCGTGCACACCAGGGCGCCCAGCTCCATGACGCCGGCGTTCCACTCGACGGACTCTGCCGGATCTTCCGGCAGTAGTTCCGCAGCCAGGGCCATCTCCGCCGCGGTCAGAGACGGTGCCGGCAGCGCCTGGCCAATGACCAGCCGGGCATGGACGCGACGGATGTTGGTGTCCACCACGGTTTCCCGGCGGCCAAAAGCAAACGCGGCCACAGCGGCGGCCGTGTATGTGCCAATGCCGGGCAGCGCCAAAAGTTCGTCAAAGGTGTCCGGCACGGCGCCGTCGTGCCTCTGGACAATTTGCGCGGCGGCAGCGTGCAGCCTCAGCGCCCGGCGCGGGTAGCCCAGCCGGCCCCATGCGCGCAGCACCTCCGCCTGGGAGGCCGCGGCGAACGCCGCAGGTGTGGGCCAGCGCGCCATCCACTCTTCCCAGACGGGCCGAACGCGGACCACGGGGGTCTGCTGCAGCATGATTTCGCTGACCAGGATCCCCCACGGCGGGCAGTCGCCGCGCCATGGCAGTTCCCGGGCCGTCTGGCGGAACCATTGCCGAATTTCCTGGTGCAACGTTTCTCCTTCAAGCGTGTGTGGGCAGTTCAACTGTAGCGAAAGCGGCGTGGTTGGCATGTCGGTGGCCCGGGTTTCGCTAGTGTTGAAGCGTGGCTACATCAGGGAAAAACGGGCAGCGCGGCAGTGCGGGGCACCCTGCCCCGAGACCCAAGGTCTCTGCCAGGGTGTACCGGCGCAGGCGTCAGGTGGTCGGCGTCCTGGCCCTGATCGTCCTGGCCCTACTCGTGGCAGGCGGCATCGGTCTGGCCAACTTCCTCGGCAGCACGGGTACGTCCGACGCCGGGACCCCGCCCGCAGCGCCCGCGTCCACCGACGCATCCAGCGCCACCCCAACGTCCACCGACGCATCCAGCGCCACCCCAACGTCCACCGATGCATCCAGCGCCACCCCAACGTCCACCGATGCATCCAGCGCCACCCCAACGTCCACCGCACCTGCCGCGCAGGCACCGCTTCCGGCGGCCGCGCCGTCGGGCGTCTGCAACGAAGCGGGCATCAAGGTCAGCGCCGCCGTGGACAAGGCGCAGTACGCGGCCGGGGTGGACCCGAAGCTGACTTTGCGTGTCACGAACACCGGCAAGGCGCCGTGCAACATCAACGTGGGGACCAGCCAGATGGAATTCAAGGTCACCAGCGGCGAGGACATCGTTTTCAATTCCAGGGACTGTCAGGCGGATTCGACGAACCTGGTCAAGGGTTTGCAGCCGGGCGCCTCGGAGACCGCCAGCTTCACGTGGAAGCGGAACCGCAGCGCCGCCGGCTGCGCCAAGGTCACGGCCACGCCGGGCCCGGGAACGTACGTGTTCATGGCGACATTGGGGAAATGGTCCAGCGGCAAGACCGTGTTCGCGCTCCAATAGGCCGAAATTGCCGACCCATTCGGGCCTCCGCTCGCGTACTGCGTGACAGCTCCTTTTTTAGAGGAAGCGGTCCAGCAGGCTGGCCTCGGCGATGCGTGACAGGCCCTCACGCACTGTGCGGGCGCGAAGTTCGCCAATGCCGTCAACGGCCATGAGGTCGTCAATTGTGGCGGCCATCAGGTTTTGGAGCCCGCCGAAATGGTCCACAAGGCGGCCGGCGACGGCGCCGGGGACCGCTTTGAGCTCGGAGACAAGGCGGTAGCCTCGGGGCTGGATGATGGCTTCGAGTGAATCGAGGTTGGAGAGGCCCACGACGCCGGCTATCAGGTTGAGGTTGATCAGGTCCGCCTGGTCGACCTCCTGCAGTGCAGCGATGGCCGCGTCCACATCGGTGGGGCCGGGGCCGGTATAGTCGCGGATCACCATTTCAGCACCGGAACCCCGCGTTGCCGTCAACTCATCGAGCTGCAGCGAGAGCAGGCGGCCATCAGCGCCAAGTTCAAGCACGTACTGGGCGATTTCCTCGGAAATGCGCCGCACCATCTCATGGCGCTGCAGTGTCACGGCAACGTCCCGGACCGTAACCATGGCCTCAATTTCCAGGGCGGACAGGGAACTTGTCACCTGGTCGAGACGTGCGCGGTAGCGTTCCAAGGTAGCCAGCGCCTGGTTGGCGCGGGCCAGCACCTTTTCTGAACCTTCCAGAACATAGCGTAAGCCGTCCACGTAAAGTGCAATGATCTGCATCGACTGGCTGACAGAAACCACCGGAACCCCGGTCTGAATGGCGACGCGTTCGGCGGTACGGTGGCGTGTGCCGGATTCCTGCGTTTCGATGCTGGGATCCGGCACCAGCTGGACAGCCGCGCGAAGGATTTTGGTGACTTCCTTGTCGCAAATTATGGCGCCGTCCATTTTCGCCAATTCACGCAGGCGGGTGGGCGCGAAGTCGATTCCAATCTCAAATCCGCCGGAACAGAGGTTGTCGATGGCCTTGTCGGAACCGAGCACAATCAGGGCTCCCGTACGTCCCCGAAGAATCCGTTCCAGGCCGTCGCGGAGAGGCGTTCCCGGGGCAACTCTGGCGAGAGTGGCCTTCAAGGCGTCTTCGGGGCTGCGAAGCATTAACGAGTCCTTCTATTCATGAGCGGGATTCCGCACAGGTTTCATTGCCCATAATAGTGTTAACCGTGGTCTGGCGCGGTTTTATGTGGTTTTCAAGGTATTGATCCCAGGTCCGCGACCGGCTGTGGACGTTCGACCTCGCGTGCCCGCCTCCACATGTACCTCGCGGGCCGGCCGTCTTGTCGACGGTCTAGAAGGGGCAGGGTTCGTTGGTTTGGGTGTGGAGGTAGGTGCGGCCGGTGGGTGTGGTGGTTTTGGTTTGTTGGGGGCTGTGGGGTTCGACGGTCCAGCCGGTGTCGGGGTTGTCTTTGAGTTGGTGGCAGTAGGTGTCGCGGGGGCGGAGGTTTTCGACGCTGGTTTCGCCTTTGGGCAGGGGGGTGCCGTCGGGGTGGTGGCGGTTCATCCAGTAGGGGATGGTGTGGTCGAGTTCGCAGCTCGCGGCGGGGTGGTCGCAGCCGATGCCGGTGCATACGGGGTCCCGGCGGCGTACTTCGGCGGCGATGTCTGCCGGTGGGTGGTAGCGTTGCCGGCCGACGGTGAGCCTGGCCGTGGTGGCGGGGTCGGTCAGGAGCCGTTCCCACCAGTAGGATCCGGCGGCGAGTTCGCGGGCCTGTTCGGGCGGGATGGGGCCGTAGCCGTCCAGGTAGCCGGGCTCTTCGGAGTGGCCCAGCAGTGTCAGGGCCGGCACGGTGACGGAGATCTTCGCCGAGATGCCGAAGGTGAACCGCGGCTCCGGCACCGGTTCTGGGACTGCGACGGGCACCGGGAGCGGGGGGCCGGCCGCGTCCCGGGCGGCGCTGCCCGCGGGCCCGCCGCCGTTGGCGCCGCCGCCTGGGGTGCTGCCGCCGCCGTTGGCGCCGCCGCCTGGGGTGCTGCCGCCTGGGGTGCTGCCGCCTGGGGTGCTGCCGCCTTGGGGGCTGGCGCCGCCGCCTTGGGTTCTGGCGCCGCGGTTGCCGCTGTTGCTGCGGCCGGCGCGGTTGGTGGTGGGGTGGAGGGCTTGGTGGAGGAGGTCCAGGAGGGTGTCGGCGCGGTAGTTGTCCAGGGAGCGGGAGGGACGGCCGGTGGGGGTCGTGGCGGTGCTGGGCGCCCCGCCGGGCAGGGTGCCTTCGTGTTGGGCGTGGCGGGCCCAGGCGTCGAGGGTGTCGTAGAGGGACTTGGCGGGGGCGGCGTCCAGGACGGCGCTGAGTTGGGCCATGCCGTCGGGCAGTGCGGTGAACCAGACCCGGCGTTGGGTCCGGGCGCGTTGGTGGCGTTCGGTGAGGGGTTCGGGGTGGTGTTTTTGGGCCAGGGCACGGATCTTGCGGGTCAGGGCCCGCGGGTTCGTCCGTGCGGCCCCGGGCAGGAACAGCGGCTCGATCAGTGTCTGGACGTCGGCGGGGACGTTTTCCAGCCCGGCCAGGATGGCCTTGATCCGTACCGGGTCCAGCAGCCCGTCCCGGAACAGGGCGGTGGTGGCGGGCAGGTTGTTCGCCAGGGTTTCGGCGTCATCGAGGAGCTGGTGCGCGGTGCCGATCCCCACGCAGTGCACGGCCATGATCTCCGCGGCCGCGTACCGGGACCGGCGCCAGGCCTCCCCCAACTCCCCTGCCCGCTCCAACTCCCCGTCCGGCCCAAGTCCGCCCGGGCCGGGCTCTCTGTCCGGCCCAAGTCCGCCCGGGCCGGGCTCCCCGGTGTCCTGGAGCTTCCCGGTGTCGTGGAGTGTTCCTGCTTGGAGCTTGCGGGCGGTGGTGGCGGGTTGTTCGCTGGGCAGGGGCGGGCGGCGGGTGGCGAAGACGGCCAGGGCGTCGTTTTCCATGGCGCAGGCGAAGGCGCAGAGCCGGTTGGCGGCGTGGATGTAGTCCAGCAGGTCGTTCTCCCCGAGCCTGTGCGGGTCCAGGTGTGCCAGGGCGTCCGCCCCGGCCACCGGGGACCAGGCCACATGGGCCGGGTTGGCCGGCCGCGGGGCCTCGGGCAGGTCCGGGACGGACGCCTGGAGGATCCGTACCCGGCCCAGGTCCGCCGGGCCCGGAAGCAGGGACACGGCCGGGTCGCACTGGTCCGGGACCGCCCACGGCGCATCGGCCATCGGGAACGGAAACACCGCGGTCCCGCCGGTTCCGTCGGGAGCAGCCCGGTCCGCCCAGCCGTCCTCGGGCATGGAGGCAATCAGCCGGTCAATGTCCTCATCGCTGGGCCAGCCGGCCCGGTCGTCGGGGACGGCGGGCTGGCGGGCGCACGCGGCCCCGCTCGTGGCCGTGAACAGTTCCCCGGCGTCAGGGTCCGAGGCGATCAACGCCGCCAACGCCGCCTCCGACACCACGCCAACGGCGTCGCCCATCACGCCTGCCGTGGCGGCACTTGCCCCCGCCGTGTCGGCGGATGCCTGCGCGGCTTGTGCCGCCGCAGCATCCGAAACGGTGCCGGGACCCCGGGACGGCACGTCCCCGGCAACGGCGGCTGCCGGAAAAGCTGGCCCGGCGAGGACTGACGCGGGACGCGCACGCTTGTGCTCCTCCGGCCTGCGGCCGGGGGTCTGATCCAAAAGAGGCGGTCCGGCGGGGGTGGAATCCCCCGTGCTGCCGGGCCGATCCATCGTGCCCATAAACCAAGTCTAGATCACACAACCGGGAAATATAAGTACGTCTAGAAGATATTTACTAAAATATCCAGTTCGGATTCGGTTACCGGATCCGGTCAGCCTCACCGCATCGGATCCGGCCGGCTCCACGGGAAAGCCCGCCGGCCAGCTCCGCCGAGCTCGACCACCCTAGAGATGCAGCAGCAGCTCGGTTGCCTCGGCAATGTGCTCAATCTGCTTGACCGTGAAGTTCGGCGGTATGGTGCCCGGTCCCGCCGGGCTGAGGGGCACCAGCGCATGCGTGAAACCCAGCCTGGCCGCCTCTTGGATGCGCTGGTTGATGCCAGGCACGGGACGTACTTCCCCCGCCAGGCCCACCTCGCCGAACGCCACCATCTTGTGATGCACGGGCCGGTTGATTTTGGCCGACGCGATGGCCAACGCCACGGCCAGGTCCATGGCGGGTTCGGTCAGTCGGGCCCCGCCCACAGTCGCCACATAACTGTCGTCGGCATCCAGGTGCAGGCCGGCACGCTGCTGCAGCACGGCCAACAGCATGCCCACCCGCGAGGAGTCGAGCCCGCTGACGGTCCTGCGCGGTTGCGATCCCATCGAGGTGGTCAGCAGGGACTGGACTTCAGCCAGCAGGGGCCGCCGGCCTTCCATCGTCACCGAAATGCAAGTGCCCGAGACCGGCTGGCTGGTGCGGCTGGTAAACAGCCCGCTGGGATCGGCAAGCCCCTCGATGCCGTCGTCGGTCAGGTCAAAACAGCCGACCTCGTCCGTCTGCCCGTAGCGGTTCTTCACGGCCCGCAGCAGGCGCAGGCGCGAGTGGCGTTCGCCGTCGAACTGGCAGACCACGTCAACCAGGTGTTCGAGCAGGCGCGGGCCGGCGATGGAGCCATCCTTGGTCACGTGCCCGACGAGCAGGGTGGTCATGTTCAGGCGCTTGGCCGCGGCAATGAGCGAGGCCGCCACCTCGCGCACCTGGGAGACCCCGCCTGCGCTGCCATCCACCATGACGCTGCTAAACGTCTGCACCGAGTCCACGATTAACAGCGCCGGTTGTACAGCCTCCACCTGGCCCAGCGCCGTGCCCAGGTCCGTTTCGGCACCCAAATAGAGGGTGTCGGCGACGGCGCCAATGCGTTCGGCGCGCAGCTTCACCTGCGCCGCGGACTCCTCGCCCGTCAGATACAGCACCTTTTGCGGTTCGCGGCCATGTTCATTGCGGGCAAACTTTGCGGCGACGTCAAGCAGCAGCGTGGATTTGCCCACCCCTGGTTCGCCTGCCAGCAGGATGACGGCACCGGGCACCATGCCTCCGCCCAACACTCGGTCCAGCTCGGGCACCCCGGTCAGGTTGTGTGCCGCCTTGGACGCGTCCACCTCCGAGATCAGCTGGGCCGGGCGCACCACGGTGGTAGCCGCGGTAGTGCGTACCATGACCGTGCCGACCTCCTCAAGCGTGCCCCACTCCTGGCATTCGCCGCAGCGCCCTACCCACTTCACGGCAGTCCAACCACATTCGGTGCACCGGAAGTTTTGACCGGTGGATTTGGGCGCCTTGGTTGTCTTTGTTGCCATGGAACAACCCTAGCGCCGGCCACCGACACGCGGCGCCCGTGGGGCGGTGGGGGGTGTGGACAACTACAGTTTGGGGAGCAGTGAGCGGGCGTCCGCCGGATCCATTTTTGCCGTCTCCAGCAGGTCCACCATGAGCGTGCGGAAAAGCAGCACCAGCGCTTCCCCCTCCATGCGCGTGATTTCCAGCGTGCCGGGGTGCAGCCGGGTGGCGATGTCGGCGAGGGCGTCGCGGGCATGGCTCAGGGAGGCCTTGCTGGGGCCCGACGGCGGGTGGGCAAGCGCCGCTCCCAACTCGTCGAGGGCGGAGGCAGAGTCGCCCAGCACCTCTGCCAGATGCATGCTGCCGGCATCGGAAAGTGCGGCATTGGTGATGGCGCTTGCCAGCCTGCGCGCCAGCACCCGGCTGGAGCGCATCGCGTAGTCCACACGTTCCATGAGTCGTGACATCCCCTCCACCTCTTCCAGGTGGCGCCGGTAGAGGGGGGAAAGACGCGCGATTTCGACGGCACCGTGCAGGCCCTGGCGCATTGAGTCGATGCGGGGCTGCTGGCTGCGGGCCCGGACCAAGGCATGCCATGCCGTGGTGGAATCGTTGTAGGACAGCGCGGACGCGCACTCTCGCAGCACGAGTGAAAGCTCACCCAGCATGACCTTCAGGTCGCTTTTGGGTGCCCTGCGCGGATCGCGCGGCACCAGTAGGGTGGCGGCCAGCGCAAAGCAGCCGCCCACAACGGCGTCGATGCTGCGGGTGAATGGCCCGCCGGCGGGGACGGGGAGCAGAACCACCAACAGGGACTGGAGGGCGAGCTGGGTGGTGAAAATGGCGCCCGAATCAAGGAACCGGGCCAGCAGAATGGACAGGAAAACCACCAGGGCCGCCTGCCAGATGCCCGAGCCCAGCCAGGTCAGCAGGGTGTCGCCAAGCACGATTCCAATGGTGCATCCCAGCCCGACCTCCATGACGCGCCGCAGCCTTGGATCCCGGGAGAAGCCCAGTGCGATGATGGCGCTGGTGGCCGCAAACAGCGGTCCCTGGTGGCCCAGGACCAGTGACGAAAAGTAGTAGGCGCCCACTGCGCAGATGGTGATCAACAGCGCCTGAAGGACGGAATTCGCGCTGCGCCGGAGACCAAGCCGGGCACGCGTCTTGACGAAGGTGAGGGTCCTGGCGGGCCGGTCCAGCTCGGGCATGGGAACCAGTCTATGCGGGATGGCGGTCCCCGTGTCGCAAGTACAAGGGGGGCCGCCCACTGCTCTCCGCCCCGGGCGGAGGGCCGTGGGTGGCCCCTGCGAATCACTCGGTGCTTGTGTTTAACCGGTCCAACAGGTCGGCGAAACGCCGGACTTCGCCCGCGTCCCACGCCGAGAGCCTGTCATAGAGGACCCTGCGGGCCTGCGACTGGGTATCGTCGAAGCGGGTTCGGGCCTCCCCTGTCATGGCGACGAGATGGGCGCGCCCGTCGCTGGGATCCGGGGTGCGCTCGACCAGGCCGAGGGCCTCAAGCTGCTTGATGGTCCGGCTCATTGCCGCCTTGTCCGCATCAACGTTGTGCGCCAGGGCCACCTGCTGGATGGGTCCGGACTGGGAGAGGATTGTCAGCACCTTAAAGCCCATCGGCTGCAGCTCGGGGTGGATGGCTGCCGCCCGGCTGAGGATGCTTTTGCGGGTCTTGACGATCATGATCCCAAACTGCTTTTCAACGTCCCGGATGGCCTCCTGCAATGCCGGGTCGGCGGCGTCCGCGGACGGCAGTGCAAAGGGGTCGCTCATGCAATCCATGTTAGCTCCGCCCGACGGGCTGCGCGCCGGTCTCAAGGCCCGGCGTCACGGCAACCAGAGCCTCGCTGACATCGGCAAGGGTGTGCTCGGCGTTTTCCAGATCCCGGTGGCCGGTGGCAGCGGCGTCGCTCTTCTCGCGCTGGTCGCGGGTCTGCGTGCTCAGTTCCAGGTTGGGCAGGAAGGCCACCGCCAGGATTGTCAGGATGCTCAGCGGGGCGGCGACCATGAAAACGAAGGCCACCGAATCGCCGTAGCTGGATTCAACGATGGTCCGGACGGAATCCGGCAGGCCGTGGACTGCAGGAATGCTTCCGCTGGCCAGGGCGGAGGCAAGTTCCTTGCCCTGTGTGCCAAGTGCCGCAATGGCTGACTGCAGTTCGGCCGCCTTGCCGCCGAGCAGGTCCACGACCTTGGTTGCCATGAGCGCACCGAGGACCGAGACGCCGATGGTGCCGCCGAGGGACCGGAAGAAGGCGATGCCGGAACTTGCGACGCCGATCTCGGCCGGGGTGACGGCGTTTTGCACAATAAGGACCAGGTTCTGCATGACCATGCCCAGGCCGGCGCCAAGGAGGAACATGTACACGGAGACCAGGACGAAGTTGGTGTCGTAGTGGATCGTGCCCAGGAGGTAGAGGCCCAGCAGCTGGAGGATCGAACCGGCGACCATGATCGTCTTCCACTTGCCGTGCTTGGAGATCAGCGCGCCGGCAATGGTGGAGATGATGAGCAGGCCGGCCATCATGGGGATGGTCATCAGCCCGGACTGGGTCGCGTTGGCGCCGCGCGCCAGCTGCATGTATTGGGCCAGGAAGACGGAGGTGCCGAACATTGACACGCCCACGGAGATTGAGGCGACGACGGAGAGGGTGAAGGTCCGGTTCCTGAACATGGTCAGCGGGATGATCGGCTCGGAAGCCTTCAGTTCCACGATGACGAAGGCAAGCAGTGCGGCGGCCGCGGCGGCGACCATCAGCGCGGTGGTGGTGCTGGCCCACTCAAACTGGTTTCCGGCCAGGGACACCCAGATCAGCAGCAGCGACACGCCGGCCGAGAGCAGGATGATCCCGGCGTAGTCGATGCTGACCCTGCGCTTTGCCTGCACAGGCAGGTGCAGCGTCTTTTGGATCAGGATGATGGCAATGGCCGCGAAGGGCAGCGCCACGAAGAAGTTCCAGCGCCAGTTGATGGCGTCGGTGATGAAGCCGCCGATCAGCGGGCCGCCCACGGTGCCCAGGGCCATGACGGCACCGAACAGGCCCATGTACTTGCCGCGTTCACGCGGGGAGATGATGTCCGCCATGACGATTTGGCTCAAGGCTGTCAGTCCGCCGGCGCCCAGGCCCTGGAAGACGCGCATGGTGATGAGCATCGAGGTGTCCTGTGAGAAGCCGGCAATGGCGGAGGCCACGACAAAGACCACCAGCGAAAGCTGCAGCAGCACCTTGCGGTTGGAGAGGTCGGCGAGCTTGCCCCAGATCGGGGTTGAAATGGTGGTGGCCAGCAGAGTCGCGGTCACGACCCACGTGTAGGCGGCCTGGTCTCCGTGCAGGTCGGAGAGGATGACGGGAAGCGAGGTGGAGACCACGGTGCCGGCGAGGATGGAGACGAACATGCCCATCAGCAGGCCGGTCAGCGACTGGATCACCTGGCGGTGGGTCATGCCGGAGTCGGACAGGGCGCGGTCCGGCCGTGTCGGCTTGGTTATTTGTGACAAAAGGGCTCCAGGGAATAGTGAAAGCGGTTGATTAATGACAACTATATTGAAATGGTTGCCAAATTGCAACCAGTTTCGGTGTGAGCCGTGTCTCCCGATGGCGGCGTCGGGAATGCCAGAACCAAGAATCCCATCAGCGTTCACCCTGCGTTCATTTGGGGTGGACCGTCGCGTCACCTGGCGCCCGTAGCTTCAAGGGGTAAGGAACCCCAGATACCCATCGAAGAGGTAAATCGCGTGAAGGCACTACACATAGCTCGGGTGGCAGCAGTTCTCACCGTCGGCGCGCTCGCCCTGACTGCCTGCGGCACGGACAACGCCGTGACACCCGGCGCGGGCGGCACAACCGCTGGACCCGGAGCATCCGTCACCGGGACGCTGACGGGCACCGGCGCCACCTCCATCTCCGCCGCCATGGATGCCTGGAAGGCCGGCTTCGAGTCCGCCAACGCCGGTGCCACGGTCCAGTACTCGCCTGAAGGCTCCGGTGCGGGCCGGAAGGCGTTGATCGCCGGTGCGGTGCAGTTTGCCGGTTCGGACGCCTACATGAAGGACGCGGAACTCGCCAGCGCGAAGGCCAAGTGCGGCCCCGACGGCGCCATCGACGTCCCGTGGTACATCTCCCCGATCGCTGTTGCGTTCAACGTCCCCGGCGTGAAGGACCTCAAGCTCGACGCCGGCACCGTCGCCAGGATCTTCCGCGGCGAGATCAAGAACTGGAACGATCCCGCCATCAAGGCGTCGAACCCGTCCGCAGCCCTTCCGGACCTGGCGATCACGCCTGTGCACCGTTCGGACAACTCGGGCACCACCGAAAACTTCACGGACTACCTGGCGCAGGCGGCCAAGTCGGTCTGGACCGACGCCAAGTCCGGCGACTGGCCCTCCGCGCTGCCGGGCGAGAACGCCAAGGGCACCTCCGGCGTCGTCAAGACAGTGGCCGAGACCGCCGGCGCCGTCACGTATGCCGACGACTCGGCCGTCACCGGCGACCTCGGCAAGGCCGAGCTGAAAGTTGGCGACGCGTACGTTCCCGTCACCGCCGAGGCCGCAGCCAAGGCGGTCGACCAGGCCAAGCCCGTGGCGGGGCGCTCCGCCAACGACCTCTCGCTGAAGCTGGACCGCACCACCACCGTGGCCGGCGCCTACCCGGCCGTCCTGGTTTCCTACGGCGTGTTCTGCGCCCACTACCCGGACGCCAAGACCGTTGACCTGGTGAAGGCCTTCGGCAATTTCGTGGTCGGCGACGCCGGACAGAAGGCTGCCGCCGACGCCGCCAAGAGCGCCCCGCTGTCCGCCGCGCTCGCCGCCAAGGCAAAGGCCTCGATCGACTCCATCACCGTTGCCAAGTAGGCAGCGACAAGCAACGTAGAAGGTACTAGTTTGTCCACCATCAAGCCCGCACCCAAGGCGAGGACACGGCAGGCCGGCTCCGGCCGCACAGGAGACAAGGTGTTCTCCGCCGCTGCGCTCGGCGCCGGCGTGCTGATCGTCGTCGTGCTGTTTGCCGTCGCCATGTTCCTGGTCATCCAGGCCCTGCCGACCTTCAGCGCCGCGCCCGCCGACATCACCGGAGGCAGGGGGTTCGCCTCCTACATCCTTCCCATAGTCGTCGGAACCCTGATTGCAGCGGCCATTGCGCTGGTCATCGCCACGCCGGTGGGGATTGCGGTGGCGTTGTTCATCTCGCACTACGCACCGCGCGGGATGGCACGCGGGCTGGGCTATGTGGTGGACCTGCTCGCCGCCATTCCCTCGGTCATCTATGGTGCGTGGGGCGCCACGTTTCTGGCGTCCCAGCTGAAGGTGCCGTACCAGTGGCTGGCGGACAACCTTGGCTGGATCCCGATCTTTGCCGGACCCGCGTCCGGCACGGGCAAGACCATCCTGACGGCCGGCATTGTGCTGGCAGTCATGGTCCTGCCCATCATTGCGTCCCTGGCCCGTGAAATCTTCCTCCAGGCGCCCATGCTGCACCAGGAAGCGGCGTTGGCACTGGGAGCCACCCGGTGGGAAATGATTCGGATGGCCGTGCTTCCCTTTGCCCGCGGCGGCATTATCAGCGCCGTCATGCTGGGCCTGGGACGGGCCCTGGGCGAAACCATGGCCGTGGCCCTGGTGCTCTCCTCCGGGCCGTTGATCGCGTCGTTGATCCGCTCCGGCAACCAGACCATCGCCGCCGAGATCGCCCTTAATTTCCCCGAGGCGTTTGGGCTGCGCCTGCATGAACTCATCGCAGCGGGTCTGGTCCTGTTCCTCATCACCCTGCTGGTGAACATGGTGGCCCGCTGGATCATCAGCCGCCACAAAGAATTCTCGGGAGCCAACTGATGGCGACGCTCATGACCGAACGGAAACATTCCGCCCTGACCCGCGGGCGGCTGCCCAAGTACACGCCCTACGTGATTGCCGGGTCAGCCATTGTGGTGGCCGCAGCCCTCATGGCCCTCGTCGGCTTCAACGTCTTTGGCTGGGCTGTGCTCTCCGCGGTGCTGTTTGCCGCGGGCAATGTGGCGGGCACCGCCGTCGTCGAAGGACGCCGCAAGGCCACGGACAGGCTGGCCACCTCCCTGGTGGTGGGCGCGTTCCTGGTGGCCCTGCTGCCGCTGGTCTCCGTGATCTGGACGGTTTTGGTCAACGGCATACCCGGTCTGTTGAGCCCCGGTTTCCTCGGCACGTCCATGAAGGGCGTCACCGGCGCCATTGACAACGCCTCGGTGGCCAACCACACGCCCGTCCTGGGCGGCGTCTACCACGCGCTGCTGGGCTCTGTGCTGATCACCTTGTGGGCGTCGGTGATTTCCGTGCCCGTGGGCCTGCTGACGGCCATCTACCTGGTCGAATACAGTGCGGACAACAAGTTTTCCAAGGTCATCACCTTCCTGGTGGACGTCATGACCGGCATACCCTCGATCGTGGCCGGCCTGTTCGCGGCGGCGTTCTTTGGCCTGGTCATGGGGCCGGGGACCAAGACCGGTTTCGTTGCCGCCGTCGCCCTTTCGGTGCTGATGATCCCGGTGGTGGTGCGCTCCAGCGAGGAAATGCTCAAGATCGTGCCCAACGAACTCCGCGAGGCCGCTTACGCGCTCGGCGTGCGCAAGTGGCGCACCATCCTGAAGGTGGTCATTCCGACGGCGATCTCCGGCATAGCCTCCGGCGTCACCTTGGCGATCGCCCGGGTCATCGGCGAGACCGCGCCGCTACTGGTCACCGCAGGCTTTGCGTCCCAAATCAACTCAAACGTTTTTGCCGGGTGGATGGCGTCCCTGCCCACGTTCATCTACACGCAGATCATGACCCCCACCTCGCCGTCCAACCCCGACCCGTCCGCGCAGCGCGCCTGGGCCGCGGCCCTCCTGCTGATCCTGCTCGTCATGCTCCTGAACCTCGGCGCCCGCCTCGTGGCGCGCATCTTCGCTCCCAAGACCGGCCGCTAGAACCTAAGAAACGGAACTTCACCAACATGTCCAAACGCATCGACGTCAGCGGGCTGAATGTCTACTACAGCGACTTCCTCGCCGTGGAAGACGTCAACATCACCCTTGACGCCAAGTCCGTCACCGCCTTCATCGGCCCCTCGGGCTGTGGCAAGTCCACCTTCCTGCGCACCCTGAACCGCATGCACGAGGTCATCCCCGGCGCCCGCGTCGAAGGCCAAGTGCTGCTGGACGGCGACAACCTCTATGCGGACGGCGTGGACCCCGTGACCGTGCGCAGCCAGATCGGCATGGTGTTCCAGCGGCCCAACCCGTTCCCCACCATGAGCATCCGCGACAACGTCCTTGCCGGCGTGAAGTTGAACAACCGACGCATTGCCAAGTCAGACGCCGACGACCTCGTGGAGAAATCCCTCCAAGGCGCCAACCTGTGGAACGAGGTCAAGGACCGCCTGCAGAAGCCCGGCTCCGGCCTCTCCGGCGGCCAGCAGCAGCGCCTGTGCATTGCCCGCGCCATCGCCGTTTCCCCGGACGTGATCCTCATGGACGAGCCCTGCTCCGCCCTGGATCCCATCTCCACGCTCGCCATTGAGGACCTCATCAACGAGCTCAAGGACGAATACACCGTGGTCATCGTCACGCACAACATGCAGCAGGCTGCCCGTGTGTCGGACAAGACGGCGTTCTTCAACATCGCCGGCACGGGCAAGCCCGGCAGGCTGATCGAGTTTGCCGAGACCGCCACCATCTTCAACAACCCGGGTCAGAAGTCCACCGAGGACTACGTCTCCGGCCGCTTCGGGTAGCCTCCCCTCGTTGACATTCGAGATAACCACCTCTCCGGAACGCTCCGGCAGGTGGTTATCTCGAACCTCGACTGTCTTTGGGGTGGTGATCTCGAACCTCGACGAGGCTGGTCAGGCTAGGGGCGACAACGCCAGGAAAAACAGCGCCCCGAGGAACGCGCAGGCAAACGGGGTGGCCACCCACATCCACACGATCCGGCCCAGGACACGGCCGTTGGCCACGGAGAAGCGCTGGTTCCGCCCGGCCCCGGCGATGGCCGAGGTCACTGTGTGCGTGGTGGACAGCGGCAGTGCCAGGCCGATGGCACCAACAAACAGCAGCGCCGCGGCCACGATCTGCGCCACAAAGCCGCGCATGGGGTCCACCCGAACCAGCCGGTGGCCCAGGGTGTAGGAAATCCGCCACCCACCGGCCAGCGTTCCCGCGGTCAGGGCGACGGCGGTGAAGACCGGCACCCACGCCGGCGTCGCGCCCTCCGTGCCCAAGCCGGCGGCCAAAAGGGCAAACAGGACAACCGCCGTCGTGCGCTGGCCATCCTGGAGGCCGTGCCCAAACGCCACGGCGGCCCCGGCCACGGACTGGGCCTGGCGCGTCCGCCGGAACACCTGCCCCGGCGCCGTGTTCCGGAACGCCCAGGACGTGGGATAGACGGCCAGGAAGCCAAGCACGAACGCGATCACGGGGGAGACGAGCAGGGGCAGCACGACCAGTGCCAGCAGCGTGCCGTTGATGCCCTGCAGCGGCGGACGGCCCAGCAGTGCGGCCCCCAGCGAGGCACCCACGAGCCCGCTGATCAGCGCATGCGTGGACGATGACGGATAGCCGCGCCACCACTGGTGCACACCCCACAGGCACGCCCCCAGGAGGCCCGCGAGCAGCAGGATCAGCCCGGTGCGGCCCGGCGGCACCGTGAACAGGCGGCCGGCGAACGCGGCCACCAGGAACGCGCTCAGCAGCGCGCCAAGGCAATTGAACAGTCCGGCGAGCAGCACCGCCAGCGTGGGCGTCAGGGCGCGGGTGCGCACGGAAAGGGCGACGGCGGAGGAGACATCGCGGAAGCCGTTGAGGAACGCGAAGCCCGCCGCCGCAACGATGACGGCGGCGAGCAGAAACCCCACCAAGGTCAGGATTCCTTGACGATGATGCTGCCAACCTGGGTGGCGACGGCGCGCATTTTGGTGCTGGCGGCGGCGAACTGGTCGGCGACACCACGGTACTTGGCGAAGCTGGCGGGGCTGTGGTTTTCCAGCAGTTCGGCCACGAGGACGCGGTGCGTGTGGTCGGCGCGCTTGGCCAGGCGCAGGATCTCCAGCCAGTAGTCCTCGAGCGAGTCAAGGTCGTTCAGGGCCTTCATGGCCGCTACCGTCAGCTCGGCCTGCCGGGAGACGATCTCCAGCTGGTCCGCGCCGCGGGCCGGGATGCGCTCCAAGGTGTACAGCTCGATGAATTCCGCCGCGCCGGTGAGGATCTCCGATGTTTCGTGGAGCAGCCTGCCCAGGGCGTACAGGTCCTCGCGGGGGAGCGGGTTGATGAAGCTGGTGCGCATGGTGGTCAGCAGGGTGGAAAATTGGGCGGTCGCCGTGCCCTCGTGCTGGCGCATGGTCTCGGCCAACGCGGGGAAATCACCGCGGCGCGCTCCCAGCAGTTCGGCCAGCGTCTGGGTGCCTGCCAGCACCTGTCCGGCCATGAGAACCAGACTGTCCAGCCCGGCAGTCTCGTGGCGGAAGAAGCGCAACTTCACTCGGGGCGGCCTTTGTCTGGGTGGAAATCCGGGCAAAAAAGTGGTGTCGAACCGGGAGCGCCTCTCGGCACAGGGCCGCTCGAAGCGGCAATAAAATGGAGCCCGGGGGTTCCGCAGTTCGACACCACTTTCAGTGTTCTACGTTGGGTCCCTGCTGTCAACCGGACCCTGTGGACTGCGCATTCAGCCCTTGCGGTACAGGGGGCGCGGCCACAAAGCGGGTGCGCAACTTTAGTCGAGTTCACCCTTGCGCCACGACGCCGCGGCACCTTCAAGGTCTTCGGCCGTGCGCACCAGCTGATGGGCCTTCTTGTTCAATGCCTGTGCGTGTTCCGGGTGCGCGGACTTGCGGTCCACGGCCACGGAGGCCTGCCCCAGCGCCACCACGCGGCAGAACGCGGCAGAGCGTTCCAGCGCAACGTCGAAGTCGCCGTCGAACGCGCCGGAGAGGATGGCGTCCGCCATGGTGGTGATCTCCTCGGCTCCCGGAGGTTCCGCGACGCCGGCGACTGCGTTGGCCACCTGCGCCCGGTGCTGGCCGGCCCGGAAAAAGATGCTGATGCCCTCCGGATCCCGCAACGTGGCGGCACGCAGGGCATACAGCCGCCACAGGGCGCCGGGCAGCGAACGGGCGGGGCTTGCCGCCCACATCTCGGCAATGGCTTCCAGGCCCTGGCGGTCCGCGAGCTTGACCAGACGCTTGGTGATCGCGGGGTCGTTGCTCTCCCGGCCGCCGCGGACCAGCGCGCGGGCGGCAAGATGCGCCGCCTCGGACACGCGGGCGGGGTCGGTTCCGCCGGTGAACGGCTCAAAGTCTGCCGGTGCAAAGGGCAGTGGCTTGTGCGGTCGGGGTGCTCGGTTGCCTGGTCCTTCGTTCATGATCCGACACTACGCCAGCTGCGCGGCAGGGTCGAGGAAGCAGGCAGGGCCGCCGGAGGCAGCGGTGAAATTGCCATCGGGCGCCCGCCGTGCGGTAGTCTGAATTCCGACAACTTTTCCTCTCGCGGAAGGGTTGTCAGCAGGAACGGGCCTTTAGCTCAGTTGGTAGAGCATCGGACTTTTAATCCGTGGGTCATGGGTTCGAGCCCCATAGGGCCCACCTTGGAAAAACCGCAGGTCAGAACCCGGCAACGGGTTACGGCCTGCGGTTCTTTTTTGCCCGCACGGCCCGGAGCGCCCTGCCCGGAATGGCAGGATGGATGCATGACCTCCACAGCACCAGCACTTGCCCTGACCATTGCCGGCTCCGAAGCGACCGGCGGCGCCGGCGCCCAGGCGGACCTGAAGACGTTCCAGGAGCTGGGCGTCTTTGGCATCGTCAATCTCACCTGCATCGTCTCCTTCGATCCGACGGACCACTGGAATCACCGCTTTGTGCCGGTGGACCAGCAGGTCATCGCGGACCAGCTGGAGGCAACCACCGCCGCCTATGGCTCCACTTCCGGCGCGCCCACCGTGCTGGAGACCGTGAAGATCGGCATGCTGGGCAGCCCGGCGACCATCGGCACCGTGGAAACGGCGCTCAAGGCGGCCAACTTCAAGAACGTGGTGCTGGATCCTGTGCTGATCTGCAAGGGCCAGGAACCGGGCCACGCCCTGGACACCGACCAGGCGCTCAAGGCCCAAATCCTGCCCCTTGCCACCTTCGTCACGCCCAACCACTTTGAGGCGGAGTCACTCTCCGGCCTGGCCATCAACACCGTTGAGGACCTCAAGGCCGCCGCCCGGAAGATCCATGAGCTCAGCGGTGCAACCGTGCTCGCCAAGGGCGGGGTGCGGCTGGAAGGCGAGGACGCCGTCGACGTCTTCTTTGACGGTGAAACGCTGGAGGTCCTGTCCGCGCCCAAGGTGGGCGAGGCGGCCGTCTCCGGCGCGGGATGCTCCCTGGCCGCGGCCGTCACGGCGGAACTGGCCAAGGGCGCCACGCCCCTGGAAGCCGCCCGGACGGCCAAGGCCTTTGTCACCGAGGGCATCAGGAACCGCGTGGTTTCCGGGGCCCCTTTCACGGCGCTGTGGCAGGGCGGCGCGGGCCGCTAAGGGCCTGTTGCCAGCGCCCCGGCATTGTGCCAAGCTCACCTTATGAGTGATGAAACAGCCGGGCGCGGCGACGCAGTTAAAGGCGACGCATTCGAAGCAGATGTGACCATGACCCGCAACGACGCCCGGCACCGGTACGAGCTGCACGTGGGCCCGGAACTGGGCGTCATCATCCTCTTCCAGGAACTGCCCGGACACATCGACCTCATCCACACCGAAACCCAGGACGGCTTCGAGGGCCGCGGGCTGGCCAAGGTGCTGGCACGGTACGCCCTGGACGACGTGGTGGCCTCCGGCAAGCGCATCATCCCGCACTGCCCGTACGTGGCCCGGTTCGTGGAGAAGAACCCGGAGCTGTACACCCAGTACACCGATCTCCCGGCCGAGCTGTAGGTGGCGCGCAGCACCGCACTTGTCACCGGCGCCACGTCCGGGCTCGGCGCCGAGTTCGCCCGGCAGCTGGCGAGGTCCCAGCACAATCTGGTGCTCGTGGCGCGCGACGTTTCCCGGCTCGAGGCGAAGGCGGCCCGGCTGCGCCAGGACTTCGGTGGGGACGTGGAGGTCCTGCCCGCCGACCTGTTGACGGACGACGGCGTTGCCTCCGTCGCCGCCCGGCTGGCGGACCGCGGGCGGCCCGTTGAGCTGCTCGTGAACAATGCGGGCTTTGGCCTGGTGACGGCGTTTGAGGACAGCACGGCCGCGGAGGAAACGGACCACCTGCGGATCCTGGTCCGCACGCCCATGCAGCTGATGCACGCGGCGCTTGAACCCATGCTGGAACGCGGCAGCGGGCGGATCATCAACGTGTCCAGCGTCGCCGGCTTCATTCCCCGCGGCTCGTACGGCGCCGCCAAGGCCTGGGGCATCAGCTTCAGCCGCTTCGCCAACCTGCGCTACGGTCCCCGCGGCGTCCATGTGATGGCGCTCTGCCCGGGATTTGTGCACACGGAATTCCACCGGCGGATGGGCGCCAACCTGGGGCGCATTCCGAAGTGGATGTGGCTAAACCCGGACCAGGTGGTGCGTGAGGGGCTGGCAGACTCCGCCCGCGGCAAGTCCGTGTCCATCCCGTCGCGGCGCTACTCCACGCTCATTGCGCTCAGCCGGCTGGTTCCCGACAGGCTGGCGGCAGCCGCGGGCAGCCGCGGACGGTGAGGGGGGGCGGCCTGACGCGCCGGCGCCCGTCACCGTGTAATGGCGAGCTTGCGTGCCACGACGAGTTTTGATGTGGCGTCGAGGGACTGGTTGTGGGCGCGTGCATAGGAACGCAGCAGCGCGAAGGCATCGTCAATGCTGGCGTTGGCCGTGTGGGCTATGACGCCCTTGGCCTGCTCAATGACGATCCTGCTGTTGAGCGCCCGCTGGAGCTGCTCGTTGACAATGGTGCTTTCACGCAGGGCCCGCTCCTGCAGGAGGCTGACGGTGGCGACGTCCGCGAAAGCCTGGGCGATCGCGGCGTCTTCCGCGCTGAGCGGGCCGGCTTCCTGCCGGAACAGGTTCAGGGCGCCTATCGTGTGGCCGCGCAGCCGCATCGGGACGGCGTGCAGCGAGTTGAATCCCTGCGACAGCGCGGCAGCCTGGAACTGCGGCCACCGGGACGCGTCGGCGGCAATGTCGTGGACGGCGACGGGGGCGCCGCTCAGGTAGCAGTCAACGCACGGGCCCGCACCGGCTTCCAGTTGAAGCACCTCCACCAGCTGGCTCTTCTCGCTCGTTGAGGCCATGAGCTGCAGGTCCCCGGCGGGGTCGGCGAGCAGCAGCCCTGCCGCCGTGGCGTCGAGAAGCGAGACCGATTCGTCAACGAGGGTGTGGAGCAGGTCGATGACGTCGTAGTCGACCACCAGGGTGTCCGCGATCTTGACGAAGGCGGCACTCACGCGCCCGGCGCGGCTTTGGATGGCCATAATCGAAATTCTACTTCACACCGGCTGTGCCTTCATCCCCCGGCGCGGGAGAGAAGTCCATGGTCCGGTTAACCACTTCCTGGGCAACGTCGCGGACGGAACGCCCCTGCGAATAGGCACGCGCCCTGAGCAGCAGCAGCGCATCGGTGGCGCTCACCCCGGCCTGCGCGAGGACCATGCCGGTTGCCTGATGGACTTCCCTGCGCGAGAGTGGTGATTCATCCCGACGGGAGGAAGGCTCCCCGCCGCTGTCGGCCGTGAGCAGGTGGCGGAGCAGTTTCCAGGCGGCGGCGTCAGCGAGTCGAAGGGCCGCTGAATGGTCGGCGCGGCCGAGGGCGCCCGGCGTCGTGCTGTAGAGCTCAATGACGCCGATGTCCATGGTGCCGAGCACCAGGGGAAACACAAAGAGGGCCGCAACATCGAGTTCCTGGAGTGCCTTGGCAAAAACCGGCCATGCGGCGTGCGCTGCCTGCCTCACGTCGGGAAGCGCAACCGGCTGTCGCGTCCGGGCCGCCTCCCATCTGGGCCCTTCGCCCAAATCGAACTGGAGTTCATCAATGCGGGCAGAAATGGCGTCCGTCGCCCAAATGGAGGTCTCCGGAATGCGGCCCGGAAAGGCCGAGACGGCAACGCCCGTGACAGGCAGGGCTTGCAGAAAGGCGGCGCACAGCCCGGCACCGAAGTCCGCCGGTCCGGCACCTGGATAGGCAGGGAGAGGCACGGCGATTGGCCTCCTTGGGCGTTGTCTCAGTGCTGCGACACGAACTTCGGAATGGCGGGTCTCCCATCATCCTATGCCCCACGGGCGGAGGACCAAATATGGCCGCCGGATTCCCGCCAGAACCCTTGGAAATGATTTAGAATGGGCATCTGCCCCAGACCCCGGCACAACCATTTTGTTGCGTCTTTTTGGAAGGGGGCAGACACCGCATGATCCATCCCCCGGGCGTCGAATGTCCGGCGCCAAGTGCGCGGCAGGCCGGGAGGGATCAACTGGCAGCCGAGCTGATGGGGCTCATTGGCAGGCTTCGCCGCGAGCTCGACCACTATCTGGCGGTCCAGTCCGATTGTCCCGCGGACGAGTCGGTAAGGCTGCTCAACGATTCCGCTGCCGCCTGGATGCAGGAGTCGCTCCACGACCTCGAGGCGACGGTGGTAGGCCTTGCGGCCGCCGCCGGCCACCACAGGCGGTAGGGGCGCGCGTCAAGGCGGTGTCAGGATTGTTTCCGGACCTGTATGGATCGCGTCAAGAATGGCTCCGGCCGCTCCCGGAGGTGTTCCCATGGATGCATGAACACAGTTCCGCAGCCCACCGTGCGTGTCGGCGGCTTTATCTCCGTGGACGACGGCGGTGAGTTTGACTTCCATGAATCGGCAGGCGCCGTCGTGGCCGCGTTTGAATACCCGGGCGAGGCCGCCTGCATCCTCGACCGGCAGGGTGTGCCGTTCCGGCTGGCGCAGCGTCCGGACGGCCGCCTCGCCCTGGTGCGGGATGTGGGAGTCACGGATTTCTCATGGCTCGGGCATGCCTGGGATGAGGCGCAGCGCCGCGGCCCGCACCGCTATCCGCTGCACAGGTTTCACCCGACCGACACTGGGGCCCTGCTTGAAGCGCTTTTTGAATGCCTGTGGCTGCGCCACGGTCCGGAACCGTGGCCGCCGCCGTCCGAGGTGGCGGCCGGGGCCGTCCTTGTGGATCCCTTTGGCCACGCCTACAGGGCGGCGGAGGTCCCGTCCCTGCTGAAGTCTGCCCGCGCGCTGGCGACACGTGCATCGGCACTGCACGTCAAACCGGGCGCCGGAATCCGCATCCGTCACCCGGTGTTCATCGAGATCGAGGCGGTTTCCGGCGCCCGGAGGGGGAGTTGCGGCGGCCCGGGTCAGGACACCGTTTCGGGGCGTCCAACGGTCACCGGGATGCCCGCGCCAGGGGTCGCCGGCTCGTAGGTCTCGTCGAAGGGCAGGTGGTCCATGTCCAGCAGGGGGTTTTCATCCTGCCCGGCCACCAGCGCCTCCGCCTCCTCCACCGTGGCTACGCTCGGCATCGAACCGGGCAGCGGCTTCTGGGCCGACTCACGCAGGAAGTAGATCGCCACCGCGCCGATGGCGGAGGTGAACATCAGATAATAGGCCGGCATCAAGTCGTCGCCGGTGAGCGTAATAAGACCCTGAATAATGAACGGCGCGGTGCCGCCAAAGATCGCCACGGCAAAGTTGTAGGCAATGCCCATGCCGCCGTAGCGGCTGGAGGTGGGGAACAGCGCCGGCAGGGAGGACGCCAGATTGGCCACGTAGAACGTTACCGGGAAGGCGATCAGCGCCAGGCCCAGAATTGTTGACCAGATGGCGCCGACGCCGATCAGCATGAACGCCGGGAGGGCCAGGACCACGGTGCTCAGGGCGCCGACCCAGAGCACGGGCCGGCGGCCCACCCTGTCGGAGAGCCGTCCCGTCAACGGGATGCACAGGGCCATGATGACCAGGACCGGGATGGTCAGCAGCGTGCCGTGGACGGGGTCGTAGCCCTTGGAGTCCGTGAGGTAGGTCGGCATGTAGGACGTCAGGGCGTAGCCCACGGTGTTGGCGGCGGCCACGAGGATCATGGCGAGCACAATCTGGCGCCAATACACCCTGACCAGCCGGACGGGGCCGCTGGAAGTGTCCTCGTCGCCGGCGGCCGCCGCCTTGGAGTTCTCCTCATTGGCGTCCAGGGTGGCCTGGAACTGGGGGGACTCCTCGATCTTCATCCGGAAGTAGATGGCGATGGCACCCAGCGGGCCCGCGATCAGGAACGGCAGGCGCCAGCCCCACTGCTCCATGACGTCCTGCCCCAGCGTCAGCTGCAGCACGGAGACCAAGGCCGCGCCGATGGCGAAGCCCATGTAGCTGCCCAGGTCCAGGATGCTGGCAAAGAAGCCGCGGCGGCTGTCAGGCGCGTACTCGCTTACAAACGTGGTGGCGCCGGCGTACTCGCCGCCGGTGGAGAATCCCTGCACCAGCTTCAAAAGGACCAGCAGCACGGCGGCCCAGATCCCAATCTGCGTGTAGCCCGGAAGCAGGCCCACGGCAAAGGTGGAGGCGGCCATGATCAGCAGCGTGGTGGCGAGCACCTTTTGCCGGCCGACCTTGTCGCCGAGCCAACCAAAGACGACCCCGCCCAGCGGACGGGCCAGGAACGTTGCGGCAAACGTCCCCAGGAGGAACAATGTTTGGACGCTCTTGTCGGCTTCCGGAAGGAAGACGGGCCCCATGGTGGCGATCAGGTAGCCGAACACGCCGACGTCGTACCATTCCATGGTGTTGCCGACTACGGTGCCGCCGAGCGCTTTTTTCAGCATCGGCGTGTCGACGACGTTGACGTGGTCCACGTCGAGCCGGCGTCGTTTCAGTTGCGGCAGGCGCGGCCTTTTGGGCGTGGCCTGCGTTTTTTCGGTGGTGTCCTTAACACCTGTTTCCGGATGAATCATGCTTCGGTCCATGGGCATTTGTTCAGCTCCCTACGGAGGTCATTTGCTTGCGGCTTTTAGCGTCATTGCTACGGGCAGACGTTAAATTCTAGCAGATTACCGAATTTAAGCCGGGGAGAGGGGCGCCTGGGGCATGATTTCCCGGGGTGCTACAGCCCCAGTTCAGCCAGGACCGGCAGGGCGCACCGGACCAGTTCGCGCGCTTCACCGGCGGACGCGGCAGCCACCGCACGGCCTGCCAGGTCCCGGGCCTGCTCCATGGTCACGGAGCGCAGCACGGCACTGACCGCGGGGAGGGCGCGGGCCGTCATGGACAGGCTGCGCACGCCCAGTCCCGCCAGAACGACGGCGAGGGCCGGGTCGGCGGCCGACTCGCCGCACACGCCCACAGGCTTGGGCGGCGCCCCTGCCGAAAGGCCCTGGGCCGCGGCCCCGTCGACGGTGGCCTGGACCAGCGCCAGGACGGCCGGCTGCCAGGGGTCGTTAAGCGCGGCGAGCGGGCCCAGCTGGCGGTCGGCGGCCATGGCGTACTGGGTGAGGTCGTTCGTGCCCAGGCTGGCGAACTCCACGCGGTCCAGCAGGTGGCGGGCCGTGAGCGCCGCGGAGGGAACCTCCACCATGACGCCGGGCGTCTGAAGCCCGGCGGACGCGCACAGGGCGGCAAAGTCGGCGGCCTCGGCGGCCGTGGCAATCATCGGGGCCATGACCCATACGGCGGCCTCGGCGGCGGCCGCGGCGTCGGCGATGGCCGCCAGCTGCCGGGCCAGGACCCCCGGCGAGCTGGTGTCCGTGCGGTAGCCGCGGACACCGAGCGCCGGGTTGGGTTCGGTGGCGTCGGTCAGGAACGGAAGCGGCTTGTCGGCGCCGGCGTCCAGGGTGCGGACCACCACCTTTTTGCCCGGGAACGCGTCAAAGACGCCCTTGTACGCGGCCACCTGCTCGTCGTGGCCCGGTTCGGTGTCGTGGCCCAGGAAGCAGAACTCGGTGCGCAGCAGTCCCACCCCCTGGGCCCCCGCGGCAGCGGCAGCCTGGGCATCCTTGGCGCCGCCCACATTGGCCAGCAGGTCAAGCCGGGTGCCGTCGCCCAGCTGCCCCGCGCCGTCGAACGTGCCCAGCAGGGACGCCTGCTCCCGCCATTTCGCGGCGGCGGCCTGCTCTGCCTCGCCGGGCTCGGTGGTGATGCGGCCCTGGGCGCCGTCAACGTACACGAGGGCGTTTTCGGCCAGCTCCGCCACTCCGCGTGCGGCGACCACGGCGGGCAGTCCCAGGTTGCGGGCGATGATGGCCGTGTGGGACTGCGGCCCGCCGCCGGCCGTGACCAGGGCGATGACCTTGGTGGGATCCAGGGTGGCGGTGTCGGCCGGGGCCAGGTCCTCGGCCACCAGGATGAACGGCACGTCCGAATCCGGGATGACGGGGGCGGGGACCCCGCGCAGTTCGGCAACGATGCGGGAGCGGACGTCCAGGACGTCGTGGGAACGTTCGGCCATGTAGCCGCCCAGGCTGATGAGCATGGCCGCGACGTCGTTTCCGGCGTCCCAGATGGCCCGCTGCGCGGAGGAGCCGGCGTTGATCAGCTTGACCGCGGCCTTGATCAGCATGGGATCCCCGGCCATCTGCGCCGTGGCTTCCAGGACCGCCTTGCCGTCGCCGGAGGCGCGGGACGCCCGGCCGGCCAGCTCGGCCTTGACCTGGGCGGCCGCCGCCTTCAGGGCCGCGGCGGCGGCCTCCTCGGGTGGGGTCCCCGTGCCGTCGGGAGCGGGAAGCCGTTCCCCAGCCGGAGGCTCGCTCAGCGCGGGCGGCATGAGGCGGACGGGGCCCACCACGCGGCCGGGGGTGACGCCGACTCCAACATAGCTCTGCATAACGGCTCCTTCGAGGTTAGTAGCTGCCCTGGCTGACAAGTTCCGGTGCGCCCACAGTATCAACGGGCCTGCGCACTGCCCAGCGCTTGAGCGCCACCACGGAGAACGCCGAGACCACCATGCCGACCAGAATGGCCGTGATGAACATGCCGATGTTGCCGATGGCGAAGAAGACGAAGATTCCGCCGTGGGGTGCCTGCGACGTGACGCCGGCCGCCATGCAGATTGCGCCCGTGAACGCACCGCCAAGCATCATGGACGGGATGACGCGCAGGGGGTCCGCGGCGGCAAAGGGGATGGCGCCTTCGGAGATGAACGACGCCCCGAGCAGCCAGGCGGCCTTGCCGTTTTCCCGTTCGGCCAGGGAGAAGCGCTTCCTGTCGATCACGGTGGCCAGGGCCATGGCGAGCGGCGGGACCATGCCGGCGGCCATGACGGCCGCCATGATTTCCCACGGCGCGTGGTTCAGGGCGGAGCCTGTTCCGAGGCCGGCGACGGCGAACGCGTAGGCCACCTTGTTGACCGGGCCGCCAAGGTCGAAGCACATCATCAGGCCCAGGACAATGCCCAGCACGACGGCGGACGCGCCCGACATGCCCGTCAACCAGTGGTTCAGGCCGTTGGAAAAGGCTGCGATGGGGCCGCCAAGGACCAGCAGCATGGCGCCGGAGGCGATGATGGATCCGAGGAGCGGGATGATGACCACCGGCATGAGGCCGCGCAGCCAGCGGGGCACCTTCCAGCTGCCGATCCAGTAGGCGGCAAGGCCGGCCAGGAGGCCGCCCACCAGGCCGCCCAGGAAGCCGGAGCCCATGAAGACGGCCACGGCGCCGGCCGTGAACCCGGGTGCGATGCCGGGCCGGTCGGCAATGCCGAAGGCGATGTAGCCCGCCAGCGCCGGGACCAGGAAGCTCATCGAGAGGCCGCCGATCTTGAACGCCACGGCACCCAGGTACAGGGCCAGGTTGCCGCCGTCGGGCAGGTTCAGCAGGGTGTTGTGGGTGAGGATGTCATCGGCGTGGGTGCCCAGCGCGATGCCGTAGCCGCCCAGCAGGAAGCCGAGCGCGATCAGCAGGCCGCCGCCGGCCACGAACGGGATCATGTAGCTGACGCCGGTGAGCAGCACCTTCTTGACCTTGGTGCCCAGGTGTTCGCCCGCCACCTCGGCATTGTGCTCGGCAGCCTCCTCGGCGCCAAAGTGCGGCACGCGGTGCGCGTGGGGATCCGTGGCGGCCGCGAGGGCCTCCCGGATCATCTTCGCGGGCTCGTCGATCCCGCGCTTGACGGGTGCGTTGATGACGGGCTTGCCGGCAAAGCGTTCCTTGCCGCGGACATCGACGTCGACGGCGAAGATCACGGCGTCGGCGGCGGCGATGACGGCCGGGTCCAGCGGCGTCACGGCGCCGGAGCCCTGCGTTTCCACCTGAAGTTCGACGCCGGCCTCCCTGGCCGCCTCGACCAGCGAGTCCGCTGCCATGTAGGTGTGGGCGATGCCCGTGGGGCAGGCCGTCACGGCGACGAGGCGCCGGGGCGCGGACACGGCGGCGGCGGGCGCTTGCGTGCCTGGGGCCGCCGCGCCTGCCGGGGTGTCGGCCAGCGCGCCGTCGACCAGGGCCACGATTTCCGCCGGCGTCTTCGCCGCGCGGAGGGCGGCGGTGAAGTCCTTCTTGATGAGCGAGCGGGCCAGCTTGGACAGGAGCTTCAGGTGCTCGTTGTCGGCGCCGGCGGGGGCCGCGATGAAGAAGATGATGTCCGCGGGGCCGTCCTTGGCGCCAAAGTCCACGGCCGGGTCCAGCCGGGCCATGGCCAGGGTGGCCTCCAAAACTGCTTCGGAGCGGCAGTGCGGGATGGCGATGCCGCCGGGCACGCCCGTGGCGGTCTTTTGTTCGCGGGCCAGGGCGTCGGCATACAGCGCGTCGACGCCGGTGGCCCGGCCCGCGCCGGCAACCATGCCGGCGAGCTGGCGGATCACTGCGGAGGTGTCGGCGCCGAGATTGGCGTCCAGCACCACCAGGTCGGTGTTGATCAATGTGGTCATGAGAGTTCTCCAAGACGTGCGTCCAGGGCCGTCACGGTGACGGCGTCGGGGTGGGTTTGGTGCAAAGCGGGAACCAGGGTTCCGGGGAGGGAAGCAGCGGCCGCCCCATGGGCCACTGCTTGCTGCAGGCATGCTGCGGGGGAGTCCCCCCGCAACGTGCCCAACAGATATCCGGCGAGGGCGGAGTCGCCCGCGCCGACGGTGCTTCTGGCAACAATGGCGGGCCCGGTGGCCAGCCAGCTGCCTGCGGCCGTGACCAGCACGGCGCCCTTGGAACCCAGCGTGGCCAGCACGGCGCCCGTGCCGCGGTCCACCAGGTGTTGTGCCGCGGCAGCCGCCAGGGAGGGATCCTCCTCCAATGACGGGCCGTCGCCGATTCCGGTCAGCTCGGCGAGTTCCTCGGCGTTGGGCTTGAGGAGGTCCGGGCACGCGGCCACGCTGGCCGCCAGCGGGGCGCCGGAGGAGTCCACGGCGATGAGGGGTGAGCTGTCGCCATACCGGGCGCGGACCGCGGAAATCACGTGGGAGTAGTAGCCTTCCGGTGCCCCCGGGGGGAGGGAACCGGCCAGCACCAGCCAGGAGGCGCCGTCGGACTTCTCCACGGCCAGCTCCAGGAGGGCTGCGAGCTGCGCGGCGGAGAGCACCGGGCCGGGCTCGTTCACCTTGGTGGTGGTGCCGTCGGGTTCGGTGACGGCCACGTTGCTGCGCAGCGGCGCGCCGATCGGCAGCGACAGGTGCGGGATGTCCTCGCGCTGCAGGGCCAGCACGACGTCGTCACTTGCGTCCCCGGGCAGCAGCGCCAGGGCGTCGGTGCCGGAGACCGTCAGGGCGCGGACAATGTTCACGCCCTTGCCGCCCGGATGCGCCGACGCGGCGATGGCACGCTGCACTTCGCCGCGCTCCAGCGGGCCGGGAAGCTCGATGGTGCGGTCAAGGCTCGGGTTGGGTGTCAGGGTGAGTATCATGCCAGCACCACCTCGACGCCGGCCGCTTCCAGTGCGGCGGCGAGATCGGGGGCGGGGGCTGCCGTGGTGATCAGGGTGTCGACCTCCTCAAGGGTGGCAAAGCGGACAAGGGTTTCGACGCCCAGCTTGGAGGCGTCGGCAAGGATGACGATTTGGCGCGCGGCCCGCACCATGGCGGTCTTCGTGGCCGCCTCGACGGGGTCCGGGGTGCTCAGGCCGAAGTCGGCGTGGACGCCGTTGGCGCCCAGGAACGCGATGTCGGGGCGGAGGGCGCCGAGCTGTTCCGTGGCCCGTGCCCCCACCACGGCGCTGGTCAGGCCGCGGACGCGGCCGCCCAGGATGTCCAGCAGCAGGTGCATGTTGCTGCCCAGCGTGGTGGCGATGGGCAGGGAGTTGGTGATGGCCAGGAGTTCGTCGCCGTCGTTCGCGGGGGCCCAGGTGGTCAGCTTGTCGGCCAGGGCGCCCGTGGTGCTGCCGGAATCGAGCAAGATGGACACTGTCTGCATTTGCGGGATCAGGGCCAGGGCGGCTTCGGCGATGCGCTGCTTTTCATCGAGCCGCCGGCCTTGGCGTTCCAGAAGGCTCGGCTCGGAGCGGCTGAGCCGGTCCAGGGCCACGGCGCCGCCGTGCACCCGCCGCAGGATGCGGCCGTCCTCGAGGGAGGCAAGGTCGCGGCGGACGGTTTCCTGCGTGATGGAAAAAAGGTCGGCCAGCTCGTTGACGCCGACGCGGCCCTGCGCGCCGACGAGTTCGGCGATGCGCTGGTGCCGTTCTTCTGCAAACATGGGGCTCCTTCTTCCTGCCATTCACGTGACGGACATCACGTGATGTTGTTTCAGATCACTGTATCTGCGTTTATCTGCGTTTGTCAATAGGAAACCACATAAACAAAGATTCACGGCGGATGGTCGCCGCGCGGACCGCGTGCCCGCGCCGAGAACGGCGTCTCTTCGCGCCGCCCCCGCGGCTTGGCACCGCCCGCAGCGCAGACTGGCGCCCCGCTTCGCGGATTCCAGCCGTGCGGGCCGGCCGGTGCGTAGGCTGGCCCCATGGAGAATGTCGCTTGGTCCCGGCCCGAAGCGGAGCGCCCGGGCACGCCGCTGCTGCTGATGCTGCACGGCTACGGTTCCAGCGAAGTGCGCATGGCCGAACTCTTCGGCTCGATGCCGAAGGGCTTCACCTGCGCCGCGCCCCGCGGCGCTCTGGACGTGGGCGGGGCCCGCGGCTGGTTCCTCCTGGACTACTTCCTCGACAACGACTTCGCCGAGGTGATCGGGGCCGCCTCACGACTGCTGGCGTGGCTGGACACCGAGACGGCCCGCCACGGCTTCAGCAGCATCTCCCTGCTGGGCTTTTCGCAGGGCATGGCCATGGCCACCACGCTCCTGCGCCTGCGGCCGGCGGCGTTCACGGCAGCAGTGGGGCTCTCCGGCTTTGTGCTGCACAACGAACTGCTCGGTGCCATGGAGCCGCTGGAACCGAAGGTCCCGTTTTACTGGGCCCGAGACGCGGCGGACCTTGTCATCAACCCGGACGCCACGGCGTTCACCGCCGCATGGCTCGCCGCAAACACCGATCTCCAGCAGGCACGCTACGACGGTCTGGGACACAAAATCCGCGCCGACGAGCTCAGCGACGGTGCGTCCTTCCTGACGGCCAACGTCCCCGGCTCGTTCGTGCCGCGGGGCTAGGGGGAACGATGGCGGGCAAGGCAGCCGGCTTCGAGGTCACAGTGGCACGCGGCGGCGAGGTGTCCATGAGGCACAACGGCTTGCCAGCCGCCACACTGCGCGAAGGAGATCGGCTGAACGTCGCCGCGCTGAATGTCGCCGAAAGCACCCGTCCCCAAAGCAGTCCAATGGCGCCGCCGGTTCAACCAAAAGGTTGATGGCCGGCGTCGTGCGCGTCCATAGGCTGGAGGCAAAGGCCCGACCAGGGGCCCACCAGCAAAGGACATTTCATGAAGAAGCTCTTTTACTCCGCGTTCGCCTACATGATCATCGGCGTGCTCTCCGGACTGTTCTACCGCGAGTTCACCAAGGGCAAGGACTTCACCGGGTTCACGCAGCTCTCCGTGGTCCACACGCACCTGCTCACGCTTGGCTTCATTGTGCTGCTCATTGTCCTGGTCCTGGAGAAGCTGTTCACGCTCTCCGCGTCCCGCCTGTTCAGCTGGTTCTTCTGGACCTACAACGCCGGACTGGTGCTGACCGCGGCCATGATGGTGTGGCACGGCATGCTGCAGGTCAACGGCGCCACCGACGTCTCGGCCGCCATCCCCGGCATCGCCGGCATGGGCCACACCCTCCTTTCCGCCGGCATGGTGCTGCTGTTCCTGGCCCTGAGTACCCGGATCTTCGGAACCTCCGTTAAGCACGACGCCGGAACGTCCGCCGCGCTCGCAGGCTGAGTTCCGGGCGGGCCGGGCCGGGCGGCGTTTCCGCCGGTTCCCGACCCGCGGCGGGCATGGGCGGCTACGCTGGGACTACGTCAACAGTCAGGGAGCGCATGGCACGCAAGGATGTGGAAAAGGCCGGTTTGGGCAGGTCCGCCGGCAAGCCGAACCCCGCCGTCGGGCTGGCGGCGGCGGCCGCCTTCGACGCGAAGGGCAGGCCCCGCCCGGCCGTCCACGGGATGCTGCTGAAGGCCGTCGAGGTCCAGCGGCCCTTGGTGCTGGCCAACCTGCGGCGGCTGCGCAGGAAAAACCCGGACGCGACGGCCTTTGAGCTCAGCCGGCGGCTCGAGCGGGATTTCCTCCACGGGGTCGGCGGCGGCGGGGCGGCCATCGGCGCCACGGCCATCGTGCCCGGCATCGGCACCGTGGCGGCGCTTTCCATCTCCGCCGCCGCCACCGTGGTCTTCCTGGAGGCCACCGCCCTCTACGCGCAGTCCGTGGCCGAACTCCACGGCGTCCGGCTGGCCGATCCCGAACGGGCGCGGCTGACGGTCATGGCGATCATGCTGGGCGATGAAGGCACCGCCATGCTCTCCGGCCTGACCGGCCATGCCCTGGGCAACGGCAGGACGCCCCTGCAGGCATGGGGCAAGACAGTCGGCAAGTCCATGCCGGTCTCGGCGGTCAAGGGCGTCATCGCCTCGATGCAAAAGAAGTTCCTGAAAAAGGTCGCCGTCAGGGGCGGCGCGTCCGTGGTGGGCAAGGCGCTGCCGTTCGGCATCGGCGCCGCCGTGGGCGGCGTGGGCAACTACATGATGGGCCGGGCCGTCGTCGCCTCGACCCAGCGAGCCTTCGGCCCGGCGCCGCTGGAAATCCCCGCCGAGCTGTTGGCCGAACTGGACGCTGTCAAAGCCACGAAGCCGTCACGGGGGAAGCGCTGATCCCGGCCGCCCGCGGGGCTTAGTGGAAGATCAGCGTGGCCACCGTGAAGATGGCCAGGCCGGCGAGCGAGCCCACCACGGTGCCGTTGATGCGGATGAACTGCAGGTCCTTGCCCACCTGCAGTTCGATCTTTTCGCTGGTCTCCACCGCGTCCCAGCGCTCCACCGTGTCCGTGATGATGGATGCGATCTCGTGCTTGTACGTGCGGACCAGGTAGGAGGCGGCGTCGGAAATCCACGCGTTGGCCTTGGCCGCCAGTTCGACGTCGGTGGCCAGGCGGGTGCCAAAGTCCTGCACGGCGGCGGTGAACTTCAGGCGCAGCTCCGACCGCGGATCCTCGACGGCGTCAAAGAGGGCGTTCTTGATGGTCTCCCACGTCCGCCCGGCGAGGTCCCGCACTTCCGGATCCCCCAGGACCTGGGCCTTGATGTTTTCAACGCGGGCAATCATGGCCGGATCGTGCTGCAGTTCCTGGGCCAGGTCGGCTAGGTAGTTGTCCAGCTGCATGCGAAGTTCGTGGTGCGGGTCCTTCTGGACGGCGCGGGCAAACTTGTAGATCTCGGTGTAGATTTTGTCGCCCACCAGTCCGTCCACGAACTGCGGAACCCAGCTGGGGGAGCGGTCGGAGACCAGCCCGGAGATGGTGTCATGGTTGGCCTGGATCCACAGCGTGGAGCGGTCCACGAGCAGGTCCACCAGGGCGTGATGGTGGCCGTCGGCAAAGACCCGCTCCGCCACCTTGCCGATGGGGGGCCCCCACGGCGGGTCAACCAGATATTTGCGGACCATGGATTCGATGATGTCCCGGACGTCGTCGTCCTTCAGCACGGCCATGGCGCCGCGCATGGCGGCAGCGCCTTCGGTGGCCACCCGTTGCGCGCTGGCCGGCTTGGACAGCCAGGCGCCCACCTTCTGGGCGATCTGTGTCTTGGCCAGCTTCTCCGCCACCACGGTTTCGGAGAGGAAGTTGGTCTCCACAAACTCGCCCAGCGACGCGCCGATGTCGTCCTTGCGGTTGGGGATGATGGCGGTGTGCGGGATTTTCAGCCCCATCGGGTACTTGAACAGGGCCGTCACGGCAAACCAGTCGGCCAGGGCTCCCACCATGCCCCCCTCGGTGGCCGCCCGCACGTACACCAGCCACGGGTAGTCGCGCTGGAAGGCAAAGGCCAGGCAAAAGACCACGGCCATGGCGATCAGCAGGCCGAGCGCAATGTTTTTCATCCGGCGCAGCGCCGCCGCCTTTTCAGCGTCGGGCTGCGGAACGGGCGCCGGGAGCGTGCCCGGCTGTTGTGTTTGCGCCATGCAGCAAGCGTAGCGTGATGCCATGATCGAGCAGATATTCGCCCACCGCGGTGCCAGCGCCGGCTTCCCCGAGCACACCCGCGCCGCCTACCTGCAGGCCCTGGCCGACGGCGCCGACGGGGTGGAAGGCGATCTCCACCTCACCGCGGACGGAGCCCTGGTCCTCATTCACGACGACACGTTGGACCGGACGTCCAACGGCAGCGGCCCAGTGGGCGCCCACACGCTCGAGGAGCTGTGCGGGCTGGACTTCACGTCGTGGAAAGGCGCCCGCATCCCGCCGGAATACGGCCGCGTGGGGGAACAGCTGCTGACGCTGGACGGGCTGCTGGACATCCTGGCCGGGGCCGGGCGGGAGATGGCGCTGGCCCTTGAGTTCAAATACGGGGAATTATTCGACCCCGCCCTCGTGGACGCCGCCCTGGAAGCGCTTGGCGCGCGTGGCTGGTCCGCCGCGCGCTCGATGGCCGGCAAGGTGCAGGTGTCCTTCATGAGCTTCCATCCCGAGGCCGTCAAGTACCTGTCCGGCCATGTCCCGGCGGCGATGCTCTGCCAGCTGCTTCAGTACGCGGAAACCGGGGCCGGGCGCGAACTGCTGGCCAACGGGGAGGCGCTGCTGGACGACGGCGCCGCCCACCTGGCCGGGCCCGGCGTCGCCTACCTGCGTGCCAACCCGGGCAACGCCGCCCGCTGGCTGGCCGCGGGGCGCACCCTCCGGGTCTGGACCGTGGATACCGCGGAGGACCTCCAACTGTGCCTGGATGCAGGCGTGGCCGAGGTGACGACCAACCGGCCGGCCGCCATCAGGGCCATGCTTGGCCGGGCGCCTAGTGCCGGCGGCCGGCGCCCCGCCTGACCCCGCTCACTGCCAAGCCCCTGCAGCATGTGGTTGCATGGACACATGGCATCACGGATAGAAGACTACGCATTGCTTTCCGATCTCCACACCGGCGCCCTCGTGGGCCGCGACGGCAGCCTGGACTGGCTGTGCTTTCCACGCTTCGACTCGCCGGCGGTGTTTGCCGCGCTGCTGGGGGACGAGCATAACGGACGCTGGCGCCTGGCCCCCGTCGAGGGGAAAGTGGTCTCCCGCAACTATGTGGGGAGCACCTTCGTGCTGGAAACGCTGTGGGAAAGCGCCACGGGGACGGCCCGCGTCACGGAGTTCATGCCGATCGGGGACAGGCGGGCTTCCGTGGTCCGGCGGATCGACGGTGTCACCGGGACCGTTGAATTCCAGCAGGAAATCACCATCCGCCCCGGCTACGGATCGGTGCTGCCCTGGGTCCGCCGGGTCCACCACCACGCCGGCCATTCGATCATTCTCGCCGTGGCCGGCCCGGACGCCCTGGTGCTGCGCGGGCAGGAGCTGCCGCGCGCCGACGACCACAAACATGCCGGCAGGTTTTCGGTGGCTGCCGGGGAAAGGGTGGAACAGGAATTCATCTGGTACCCGTCCCACCGGCCCGTCCCCCGCGACATCAACCTGGACTCCGCACTGGCGCAGACCCTGGAGTACTGGGACGGCTGGGCGGCGCAGTGCAGCCACGACGGGAAGTACGCCCCCATGGTGGAACGCTCACTGCTGGTGCTGCGGGCCCTGACACATGAGGACACCGGTGGCATTGTGGCAGCCCCCACCACCTCGCTGCCGGAGGACTTCGGCGGCTCCCGCAACTGGGACTACCGTTACTGCTGGCTGCGGGACGCGGCGCTGACGCTGGAGGCCATGCTCACCCACGGGTACGAAAACGTGGCGATGAAGTGGCGCGACTGGCTTCTGCGCGCCGTGGCCGGCGACCCGGAGGACCTGCAGATCATGTACGGATTGGGCGGGGAACGTGAACTGCCCGAGGGTGTCCTGGAGCATCTGCCCGGCTATGAAGGCGCGGCGCCGGTGCGCATCGGCAACGGGGCCGTGGGGCAGTACCAGGCCGACGTCGTGGGCGAGGTCCTCGTGGCGCTGGAGAAGCTGCGCCAGGCAGGAGGGCAGGAGGACCACTTCTCCTGGCCCCTGCAGCTGGCCATGCTGACGTTTGTGGAGCGCCACCTGGCGGACAAGGACCACGGCATCTGGGAGATGCGCGGGAACCTGCAGTACTTCACGCATTCCCGCGTCATGATGTGGGCCGCGTTTGACTGCGGCGTCCGTGCCGTCCGCAACCACGGGCTGAAGGGGCCGGTGGAGCGCTGGGAGGCACTGCGTGAACAATTGCGCGGCGAGATCATGGAGCACGGCTTCAACACGGAGCTGAACACCTTTGCCCAGACCTACGACGGCGCGGCCACGGACGCCTCGCTGCTGGTGATCCCGCAGGTGGGCTTTGTGCCCTACGATTCCCCCGAAATGCTGGGCACCGTGGCGGCGCTGGAAAAGGAACTCGTGGACGATGACGGGTTGATCCTGCGGTACCGGACGACCTCCGGCATTGACGGACTGTCGGCCGGGGAGCATCCGTTCCTGGCTTGCTCCTTCTGGCTGGTGGAACAGTACGCGCACTCCGGGCGGCAGGACGACGCCGAGGCCTTGATGGACAAGCTGGTGGGCCTGGCCAATGAGGTGGGGCTGCTCAGCGAGGAATATGCCACGAAGCACGGGCGGATGGCCGGAAATTTCCCGCAGGCCTTCTCCCATCTGGCGCTGGTGCGGGCTGCCGATGCGCTGCACGGCACCGAGCAGCTGAGCATGGCGTCCGGCGGGGGCCGGACGGACGGCCGGAAGCCCGCCCGTCCACTGGGCGCGCCGCAGGACACGTCGTCCTGACGTGCAACCATGGATCCATGAAACCGCGAACCGCCAGCGCCCTGGCCCTTGCCGCCCTGCTGGGCACCAGCGCCGTCAACCATGTGCGTAACCCCGCCTTCTACTACCCGGTGGTGCCGCCCGTCCTGTGCACTGACAAGGGCGGCCGCCTGGGCCTCATGACCCGTCGCAACTGGGTGCTGGCGTCAGCGGCTCCCGAGGTTTTGGCCGCCGCCGGCCTGCTGCTGCCCGGGACGCGCAAGGCCGCCGCCACCGCCACGGCGGTCATGTTCACGGGGTTTACCGCCGGGCACGTCTCTGCGCTCCGCCGCGCGTTCGGCGCGGGCGGGACCCGGGCTGCCCGGCGGATCCATGCCGTGCGGCTGCCCCTGCAGGTCCCCCTGGTGGTGTGGGCCTGGCGCCTCCGCCGCCCATGACGCTCAGGGAATCGCCCGCGGCCAGGATCGGCGCCTCCATTGCCATCGCCACGGGGTTGTACGGCGTGTCCTTCGGCGCGCTGTCCGTGGCCTCCGGCCTGAACTTTTGGCAGACCATTGCGCTGAGCCTGCTGCTGTTCAGCGGCGGCTCGCAGTTCGCATTCATTGGCGTCATTGCCGGGGGAGGGACCGGCGTGGCGGCCATGAGCGCCTCGGCCCTGCTTGGCATCCGCAACGGCGTGTACGGGATGCAGCTCAACGCGCTCCTGCGGCCCACCGGGTGGCGCCGGTTTGCCGCGGCCCACGTCACGATCGACGAATCCACCGCCACCGCGACCGGCCAGATCGACCCTTCCGAGCAAAAGCGCGGCTTCTGGGTGGCCGGCCTGGGTATATACCTACTGTGGAATGCTTTCACTGCCGCCGGGGCATTTCTTGGTGACGCACTGGGCGACCCTAGGCAGTGGGGCCTGGACGGTGCGGCGGTGGCCGCGTTCCTGGGCCTGCTGTGGCCGCGGATCCGTGCCGTGCAGCCTGCCGCGATCGCGGCGGTCTGCGCCGTGGTGACGCTGCTGGCGGTCCCCTTGGTTGCGCCAGGGGTGCCCATCCTGGTGGCCGCCGTGGTCGCCGGGCTGATTGGCTGGTTCCGGCACGGCGCCACGCCCGCGCACGCCCCCGGCCACGTGGGCGACGGGCTGGAGCCCGACATCGAACCGTACAGGCACGAGGGCGGGACGCCGCGTCCTGCCCGCCCCGGCCCGGAAAGCGCCGGGCGGGACCGCGTCGGCTCGGACCTACCGGGCCAGGCCCGGCCCGGCCAGGACGCGCTCGGCCAGGACGCGCTCCGGGACGGGGAGGCGCCATGACTCTGTGGATTTGGGTGCTGGTTGCCGCCGGGGCGGCCTACCTGACGAAGCTGCTGGGGTACCTGGTCCCGGCCAGGGTGCTCTCGAATCCGCGAATGTCCCGCGTTGCCGGAACACTGACCATCGGGCTGCTGGCGTCCCTCACGGTGGTCAACGCGGCAGCCAGCGGCACCGCCGTGGTGCTTGACGCGCGCGTTGGCGCGCTCGTGGCGGCGGCCCTGGCGCTTTGGCTCAAGGCGCCGTTTCTGGTGGTGGTGATCGTCGGCGCGCTGGCCGCCGCCGGACTGCGGCTGCTGGGCTGGCCCTGATCGTCTCGCCGGTTTTGTGGGCACGCGTGACTGGCCGCGGCGGCGGACTTTTCCGTGGGGCCAAACCCGTGCCGGGTTTTGCCCCGGGTGTACCGGGGGCGCAATCCAAGTCGAGTTTTGCCCAGCGTGAAGCGCAGTTTTGCGCAGGGCATCCCCCTCGCGCAGACCCCGCGCTGTGTCCGGGGCAATAATGGGAGGGAACACCAAACCTTGAGGAGACATCCATGATTGTGGCATTTTCAGTGGCGCCCAGCGGCACCCCCGTGGACGCACCGGCAGGCACCGGTGACGACGCCTCGGTCCACACCGCGGTGGCCGCCGCGGTGAAAGTCGTGCGCGAGTCCGGGCTGCCGAACCGCACCAGCTCCATGTTCACGGAGATCGAGGGTGATTGGGACGAGGTCATGGATGTGGTCAAGCGTGCCACGGAGGCGGCGGGCCACTACGGCAGCCGCGTGTCCCTGGTGCTGAAGGCGGACATCCGCCCCGGCCACACCGGCGAGCTCACCGGCAAGGTGGAGCGGCTGGAAGGCGCGCTGGGGACGCTGGGGGAGTAGCCGCCGTCGTGCCATGCCCCTGTCCGCAGCGCGCAAGGTGGCCTACGCTGGGAGCATGGTTGAGCATCTGCGCCGGCCCGGTTGGGCTGAGGTCGAGGAGTACTTGTCCACCACGCTCGTGAGGGGCGGCGATGCCATGGACGCGGTGATTTCCAGCATCGACGCGGCGGGCATGCCCCGGATCGAGGTGGCGCCCACGGCCGGGAAGCTGCTCATGCTGCTCGCTAGGATCCAAGGCGCCCGGCGCGTGCTGGAGATCGGCACGCTGGCCGGGTTCAGCACCATCTGGCTGGCCCGTGCCCTGCCCCACGGCGGACACCTCACCACCTGCGAGTTTCTTCCGGAGCACGCCGCGGTCGCCCGCAAAAACATCGACGCCGCCGGCGTGGGCGCTCTCGTGGACATCCGCGTGGGGCCCGCGCTGGACACGCTGCGAACCCTCGAGGGCGGCGAACCCTACGACTTCGTGTTCATCGACGCGGACAAGGGCAACGACACCAACTACCTGCGATGCGCGCTGGCGCTGACCCGCCCCGGCAGCGTGATCGTCATGGACAACGTGGTCTGGGAAGGCGCCATCCTGGACCCGGGCGACGATCCGGACGCCGCCGCCATCAGGTCCGCGCTCGACTTCATGGGCGCCAGCGATGCGCTGGACGCCACCGCCATCCAGACCGCAGGGTCCAAGGGCTGGGACGGCTTCGCCATCGCCGTGGTGAGGTAGCCCCTGCACTACGCTGGCAGAATGACCATCGCGCTGCGCCCCGCCACCACAGACGACGCCGAGGCAGTCATGACCCTGCACCTTTGCTGCCACCAGGAAGCCTACGGCCGGCACCTGCCGCCGGAATTCTTCGCCCTGCGCCGGGACACTCTGCCCGGGCGCGTGGAGAACCTCCGGAAGGGCATTGCGGCCGGCCGCGCCCCCCTGCTGGCGTACGACGACGAAGGGCTCCTTGGGCTGGCGGCCGGCGGTCCCGCCCAACACCCCGACGCGCCGGCCCCGGTGGAGCTGTACATGCTGTACATCCTGGCGCGCGGCTATGGCGGCGGTGCCGGGCAGCTGCTGCTCGACGCCGTCATCGGCCGCGAGGCGGCCTTCCTGTGGGTCCTCGAGGACAACCCGCGTGCCCAGGCCTTCTATGCCAGGAACGGGTTTTTCATGGACGGCGCCCGCGACGTCCTGGGCGACGACTGGCACAAGCTGCCCACCGTGCGCATGGTCCGGGCCGCCCGGTCCGAGTCAGCCCCGGCTGCCTGATGGGCCGCAGGCGCGTTCCCAGGAACCAGGACGCCGTCGAGTCCGTTCCCGCGGCTCCCGGCCCCGCCCCCGGGCTGTATTCCACCGACACCGGGACGGCGGAACTGGTTCCGGACGGCGACAACCCCAACGGCTGGCTGCTCATGCTCAACGGCGTGCAGAGCTCCCACATCGACCTGGCGGAACCCCTGCGCCTGGAATTTGAGTACATGCGCTGGATCATGGCGCTGGTGCAGGACCGCTGGGCGCCCGACGCCAGGCTGCGGACGCTGAGCCTGGGCGGCGCGGCCTGCTCCATGCCCCGCTACCTCGTGGCCGCCTACCCCGGTTCCCGCAATGTGGTGGTGGAGATCGACGGCAGGCTCGCCAACTACGTACGCGACTGGTTTGACCTGCCCCGGGCGCCGCTGCTGAAGATCCGGGTGGGCGAGGCCCGCGAGGTGACCGAATCGCTGGCCGGCGCCAGCCGGGACCTGATCATCCGGGACGTCTTTTCCGGGGCGAAGACGCCTCATGCCCTGACCACGGCCGAGTTCACGGCCGCGGCTGCCAGGGTGCTCGGCCCGGGCGGCGTCTACGCGGTCAACTGCGGGGACTCTCCCGCGCTGGCCACGGCCCGGCGCGAGGCCGCCACGATCGCCGCGGCGTTCGCGCACACGGTCATCATCGCCGACCCGCCCATGCTCAAGGGCCGCCGCTCCGGCAACATCATCATTGCCGGCAGCGACGCGCCCTTGGGTGGCGGGTCGGGCCTGCCCCGCGCCCTGCTTGGCGGCGCCATGCCGGCCCAGCTGTGGGACGACGCGAAGGTCCGCCAGTTCGGCCACAGCGCGGCCATCCTCACAGACGCCCCCTAGCCCTCACAGACGCCCTTTAGCGCGCCGGACGTACGGATACGGCGGCCAGATTCACCGCTGGAACCGCAGCCGTGCAGTGGCGGCACAGGGAGAAGGCGGGCCGCCGATTTCGGCACCGCCGGGCTATGAGCGGATCGGCTCCGCCTCCATGTCAACCACGGCGGCAGGGGCGGTCTCGTCGGGAAGCTCGGG
This sequence comes from Arthrobacter dokdonellae, assembly GCF_003268655.1. NCBI lineage: Bacteria > Bacillati > Actinomycetota > Actinomycetes > Micrococcales > Micrococcaceae > Arthrobacter > Arthrobacter dokdonensis. Next base: position 711,216 of record NZ_CP029642.1, read on the forward strand.
CCGGCGTCGTCCGTCACCGCGGACCCACAGGCGGAAGGCCAGGACCAGCAGGAGCAGCCAGGCGCCGCCCACCCAGAGGGCCACGCGGGTGTCCGGGACGAGGCCCAGCACCACCACGATCGCGGCCATGAAGACGATGGTCAGCGCGGAGGCGAGGGGCCACAGGGGCACCGGGAACGCCGAGGGTGCAAGGGAGTCGCGGGCAATTTCACGCTTCATGGCCACATGCGACGCCAGGATCATGGCCCACACCCAGACGGTTGCAAAGGTGGCGATCGACGCGATGACCAGGAACACCTCCTCGGGGATGACCGCGTTGAGCACCACGCCCACGAGGAGCACGCCTGTCATCATCACCACAGTCATCCAGGGCACGCCCGTGCGCGAAATCTTGCAGAAGGCCGCCGGCGCGTGGCCCTGGCGGGAGAGGCCGTACAGGATGCGGTACGCCGGCAGCACGGCCGGCCCCGCCTTTGGATGGCTGAGGCGGAGCCGTAAATCAGGCCCGTTCCGATGGCCGATCCCAGGGCCATGAAGCGGATGTGGCGTGCGTTGAGTCCACGGGTCAGCGAGAGGCCTGCGTTTTGCATGCAAAAACCTTTGGTGTTGGGGGTCTGGCGGTCCAGGTGTGGGCTCCAGCACATCACGCCGCGCCCGTGCCGACCGGCCCCCCAAGCGTTGCTGTCTTGGATTGGAGACCGTCCGCCAATGCCGGATAATCTGGGATTAGAGACCCCAATACTCTACAGCCGCCCCGCGGCGGCTTCCATTTCGGCAAGGGTGGAGGCAGCAATGGACGGACCGGTCGGCGAGGGAACAATGACAGAATCGACACGGACCCCGTCCAAGGTGCCCGCGGCGGACAACACGCTGCGCATCCTGAAGCTGCTGTCCTCCAAACGGGGGCCGCTGGCGGCCTCCACGATAGCCTCCACGCTGGGCCTGCCGCGCTCCAGTGTCTACCACCTGCTGGGAGTCATGGAGGCCAGCGGATTTGTCATGCACCTGCCGGAGGAGCAGCGCTACGGGCTCGGCATCGCCGCCTTTGAGCTCAGCAGCGCCTATTCACGCCAGGAGCCGCTGTCCCGGCTGGGCCGCCCGCTGCTGGCCGCCCTGGTGGACCGGATTGGCGAGAGCGCGCACCTGGCCGTCCTGCACGGACGTGACGTGCTGTACATCGTGGAGGAGAGGGCGAAGCACCGCCCGTCCCTGGTGACCGACGTCGGCGTCCGGCTCCCCAGCCACCTCACCGCCAGCGGCCGCGCGATTCTGGCGGCGCTGCCGAAGTCCCAGGTCCGGGCGCTGTATCCCAACGCGGCGGCATTCAGCTCGCGCACCGACGTTCCGGACCCCATTGGCAAGTACTCCACCTTGTCCGCCCACCTGGAGCAGGTCCGCCAGCGCGGCTATTCCACCGAAAACGGCGAGATCACGGAAGGGTTTGGCTCCGTGGCCGCCGCCGTCACGGACCACCTGGGCTGGCCGGTGGCCGCCGTGGCCGTGACGTTCCTGGCCGCGAAGGTGCCCCCGGGGGAGTGGCCGGCCCTGGCCCAGCGCGTCACCGACGTGGCCGGCGAGCTGTCCACCCGGATCTACGGCCGCCGCGAGGGCTGATTTCGCCCAGCGTTCCCCGCCGACGCTCCTGCAGATCCGGGGTGTTTTTGGGGACGCTCCTGCAGCTTGGGGGCCCTCCACGCCGACGCTCCCGCAGATTGGCGAGGGTGTTTTTTCGGACGCACGTGCAGTAGCGGAGGGAGGGCCTGCCGCCGGCCGAACTTGTGTGCACCAGATCCGTTCGAGTTGCGGCACCCGCCCCCGACCATACGCCGCCACGTTGTCAGGATCGACGGTGCAGCTCCTGCGGGCAAACCGGGCCCGAGGCCACCATATGTGCACCGCCGATTCACCAGGTCGCAACAGCTGCACCACCGATTCTGCACGGCGGGTCATGCCTTCCAACCGCCGGACGTCGACCGGGTGGTGATGCAGGAGCGTCGGGCGAAGCTGCCCGGGATCTGCAGGAGCGTCGGTTGGGGAGTCTGGAATCCCGGACACAGCGCCGGTCAGGGGGCAGAAATCCGCGCCGTTAAGCGCCATAGTGGAAGCTAAGACCGCCACAACCCAAAGGATCCACCATGATCGCCGCCGTCCTGTCCCAGGAAGTCACCCTCTCCTCATCCGGTGTCACCCCCGACGACGTGATCGCCGTCGCCCGGCACAACGCCAAGGTGACCATCAGCGACGAGGCGCTCGCCGGCGTCGAACGCGTCAGGGCACACATCGAGACGCTGGCGCACTCCGACACCCCGGCCTACGGCATCTCCACCGGTTTCGGCGCCCTGGCCAACCGCCACATCCACGAGGACATGCGCACCCAGCTGCAAAAATCGCTCATCCGTTCCCACTCCGCTGGCATGGGTCCGGCCGTGGAGCGCGAGGTGGTGCGCGCGCTGATGTTCCTGCGCGCGAAGACCCTGGCGAGCGGCCGCACCGGCGTGCGCCCCGTCGTTGTCCAGACCATGGTGGCCGTCCTTAACGCCGGCATCACTCCCGTGGTCCGTGAATTCGGTTCGCTGGGCTGCTCGGGCGACCTGGCACCCCTCTCGCACTGCGCGCTGGTGCTCATGGGCGAGGGCGAGGCCGTCGGCCCCGACGGCACGCACTTTGGGGGCAAGGACCGGCCCGTGTCCGAACTGCTCGCGGAAGCCGGCATCACGCCCATCGAACTGGCCGAGAAGGAGGGCCTGGCCCTCGTCAACGGCACCGACGGCATGCTCGGCATGCTGTTGATGGCCATCGCCGACCTGCGCCTGTTGTTGACGACGGCGGACATCACCGCCGCGCTCAGCGTCGAGGGCCTGCTCGGCACGGACCAGGTGTTCCTGCCCGAGCTGCACCTGGAGCTGCGTCCGCATCCCGGCCAGGCCGCCAGCGCCGACAACATGCTGCGCGTGCTCGCCAACTCGCCCATCGTGGCCTCACACCGCGTGGGCGACTCCCGCGTGCAGGACGCATACTCGCTGCGCTGCGCCCCGCAGGTGGCCGGCGCTGCCCGCGACACCGTGGACCACGCGCTCATGGTCGCCACGCGCGAGCTTGCCGCCGCCATCGACAATCCCGTCGTGCTCCCCGACGGCAGGGTCAGCTCCAACGGCAACTTTCACGGCGCCCCAGTGGCGTACGTTCTCGACTTCCTCGCCATCGTTGCCGCCGATGTGGCATCGATTGCCGAGCGCCGCACCGACCGGATGCTGGACCCCGCCCGCTCGCACGGACTGCCCGCCTTCCTGGCCGGCGACCCCGGCGTGGACTCGGGCCTGATGATCGCCCAGTACACGCAGGCCGGCCTGGTCTCCGACTCCAAGCGCCTGGCCGTTCCCGCTTCCGTGGACTCCATCCCCAGTTCCGCCATGCAGGAGGATCACGTATCCATGGGCTGGCATGCCGCCCGCAAGCTGCGCCGTTCCGTGGAGAACCTGCGCCGCGTGCTCGCCATCGAGCTCGTCACGGCCACCCGCGCCATCGACATGCGGACCGCAATGTCCGACGGCGTACTGGTCCCCGGACCGGCAGGCGCGGCCGTGCTTGAGGTGCTCCGGGCGACGGTCCAGGGACCAGGCAGCGACCGCTTCCTTTCCCCGGAACTGGAGGAGGCCGACCGCCTGGTGGGTTCCGGCGCCATCCGTGCCGCAGCTGAAAGGGCCACGGGTCCGCTGAACTAATCCCCACGCCCTCCCACCGCTCGTCCCTCGCGGAGGGGCCCTCGCCGCGGGTCCCTCGCGGCGCGGCCCTCGGGCGCGTGGGCCCAGTCGCCCGCACGCTCAACGGCTGTTGTGACATTTGCCACAGCGGCGGCGGGCGTGTTTAATGTTCAGGTCAGGCGGATGCCGGGCACGGATGTGAACTGGGGAAATTAGTGAAGCTCGCTCGGCTGGCATTGCGCCACGCACGGCCATATGGGGGTTCCATTATTGCCGTGCTGCTGCTGCAGCTGATCTCCACCATCGCCGCCCTGTACCTGCCCAGCCTCAACGCCAAGGTCATCGACGAAGGCGTGGCCAAGGGCAACACCGATTTCATCTGGGCCACCGGCTTCACCATGGTCATGGTGTGCTTCATCCAGGTTGCGGCGGCGATCGGCGGCATCTACTTCGGCGCCCGCACGGCCATGGCCATCGGACGCGACCTCCGCCGCGAGGTCTACCACCGCGTCAACGCGCTCGGCGCGCTCGACGTGAGCCGCTTCGGCACGGCGACCCTGATCACCCGCAACACCAACGACGTCCAGCAGGTGCAGATGCTGGTGTTGATGGCGTTGAACTTCATGGTGTCCACGCCCATCATGTGCATTGGCGGCATCGTCATGGCCCTGCGGGAGGACGTGGGCCTGTCCTGGCTGGTGTGGGTGTCCGTCCCCCTCCTGTTTGTGGTGGTCGGCTCCCTTGTGATCAAGCTGCTGCCGCTGTTCCGCGAAATGCAGGAACGCATCGACACGGTCAACGGCGTGCTGCGCGAACAGATCGCCGGCATCCGGGTGATCCGGGCATTTGTCCGCGAAAAATTTGAGACCGAACGCTACCGCGACGCCAACCTCGCCCTGACCCGCGTGTCGGTCCGCGTCGGCAACCTGTTTGTCCTGATGTTCCCGCTGATCATGATGATCCTGCACCTGGCCACCGCGGCCGTGCTCTGGTTTGGTGGGCACCGCGTCGCCGCGGGCCAGATGCAGGTTGGCTCGCTGACTGCTTTCCTGCAGTACCTGCTGCAGATCCTGACGGCCGTCATGATGGGCGTCTTCATGGTCATGATGATCCCCCGCGCGGCGGTATCGGCGGAAAGGCTCGACGACGTCCTCGCCACCCGGCCCAGCCTCGCCGTACCACGTGGAACGGCCACGCCGGCGGGCCACGCCGTCGAATTCAAGGATGTCTCCTTCGGCTACCCCGGGGCCGAACGTCCCGTGTTGAACCGTGTCAGCTTCACGGCCCGGGAAGGGCGGACTACGGCGATTGTCGGGTCCACCGGTTCCGGCAAGTCCACGCTGGTGAACCTGATTCCCCGGCTGTTCGACCCCCAGGGCGGCTCGGTGCGCATTGGCGGGGTGGACGTCAGCGAGCTCAACCGGTCCCAGCTTGCCGGGCTCGTGGGGCTGGTGCCGCAAAAGCCGTACCTGTTCTCCGGCACCGTCGCCTCCAACATCCGCTTTGGCAGGCCCTCGGCCAGCGATGAAGACATCTGGAACGCACTCGAGGTGGCCCAGGCCAAGGACTTTGTGGAAGACAAGCCCAAGGGCCTGGCGGAGACCATTGCACAGGGTGGAACCAACGTTTCCGGCGGCCAGCGCCAGCGTCTTTGCATCGCCCGTGCGCTGGCGGCCCGACCCCGCGTGTTCCTCTTTGACGACTCCTTCTCGGCCCTGGACGTCACCACCGACGAGAGGCTGCGCCGGTCGCTGCACGGCGCCACGGACGGTGCAACGGTCATCATCGTCGCCCAGCGGGTTTCGACCATTCGCGAGGCCGACCACATCATCGTGTTGGACAACGGCGACGTTGTCGGGGCCGGCACGCACGACGAACTGCTCGAGGACAACGAAACATACCGGGAAATCGTCGAGTCGCAGCTCAGCGTTGAAGGGGTTGCCTGATGGCGCGGCGGAACAAGACACAGGCGCCGGTGGAAACCGAGGAGGCTGGCACCGACTACGAGCCCAGAAGCACCGACGGCGACATGTTCGGTGGCGCGCCGGCCAAGAAGGCGAAACGCTTTTGGCCCTCGGTCAAGCGGCTGACAGTACTGTTGCGCCCGGAGCGCCGCCAGTTCTCGCTGGTGGTGGCGCTGGTGGCGGCATCGGTGGTGCTGACCGTGATTGCGCCGAAGATCCTCGGCGCCGCCATGGACACCATCTTCAACGGCGTCATCGGCTCGCAGCTCCCCGCCGGCGTGCCCCTGGAGTCCATTGCCGCCGCGCAGCGTGCCGCCGGGAACGGGCAGTTCGCGGACATGCTCGTCAAAGCGCACATTGTGCCGGGGCAGGGCATCGACTTTGTCCAGCTCAGCCGCTTGATCGTGGTTGTGTTGGTCCTGTACATGGTTGCCTCGACACTGATGTGGCTGCAGGGGTACCTGCTCAACGCGCTCGTCATGCGTGTCGTCTTCCGCCTGCGCGAGGACATTGAGAGCAAGCTGAACCGGCTCCCGCTGGGCTATTTCGACACCCGGCAGCGGGGTGAGACGATGTCCCGTGTCACGAACGACGTCGACAACATCCAGGCCGCGCTCCAGCAGGCGTTCTCGCAGCTGGTCCAGTCCGCGCTGACCATCGTGGGCATCGGCATCATGATGTTCATCGTGTCCTGGCAGCTGGCCCTGATCGCCTTGATCGCCCTGCCGCTGTCGGCCATCATTGCCGGCGTCATCGGCTCCCGGTCGCAAAAAATGTTTGCCGCGCAGTGGAAGAACACCGGATCCCTCAACGGGCATGTGGAGGAGACGTTCTCCGGACTGGAACTGGTCCGCGCCTACGGCCGTGATGCGGAAATGCTGGAGGTCTTCGACGAGCGCAACGAGAAGCTCTACAAGGCCGCCTTTGGCGCCCAGTTCGTCTCCGGCATGATCATGCCCGCCATGCAGTTTGTCTCCTACCTCTCCTACGTGCTGGTCGCCGTCGTCGGCGGAGTGCGGGTTGCCACCGGGCAGATGACACTCGGCGACGCCACGGCGTTCATCCAGTACTCGCGGGAATTCTCGCAGCCCATCGGCGAGATGGCCGGCATCGCGAACATGATCCAGTCCGGCGTGGCCTCGGCAGAGCGGACCTTTGAACTGCTCGACGCCGAGGAACAGGATTTGGACAGCGCCACCGCCGAACTGCCAGCCCAGACGGACGGCCACGTCGCCTTTGAACAGGTCTCCTTCAGCTACGACCCCGCGAGCCCGCTCATCCGGGACGTCTCCTTCATGGTGGAGCCCGGCCAGACGGTGGCGATCGTGGGGCCCACGGGTGCCGGCAAGACCACCCTGGTGAATCTAGTCATGCGCTTCTACGAGCTCACGGGCGGACGGATCCTGCTCGACGGCATCGACACCCGGACCCTGCCCCGGCAGCAGGTGCGCGCCCAGGTGGGCATGGTCCTCCAGGACGCTTGGCTGTTTGAGGGCACCATCCGGGAGAACATCCGCTACGGCCGCCTGGATGCCACGGACGCAGAAATCGTGGAGGCGGCCAAGGCCACCATGGTGGACAGGTTTGTCCGCCAGCTGCCCGACGGCTACGACACCGTCATCGACGCCGAAGGCGGCACGGTCTCCGCCGGCGAACGCCAGCTGATCACCATCGCCCGCGCGTTCATTGCCAACCCGTCGCTGCTGATCCTCGACGAGGCGACCTCGAGCGTGGACACCCGCACCGAACTGCTGGTCCAGCACGCCATGGCCGCGCTGCGCACGGACAGGACGTCGTTCGTCATCGCGCACCGGCTCTCCACCATCAGGGACGCCGACGCCATCCTCGTCATGGAGGACGGCGACATCGTCGAGCACGGCACGCACGAAGAGTTGCTGGCCCGCCGCGGCGCGTACTACATGCTGTACAAGACGCAGTTCCGTGGCGGCGAGGAACTGGAAGACGAGGTCGCGGCCGGGGTGCACTGACCCGCGGCCCGGCAGCGGACCGGCATTTTTCCGTCCGGCTTTCCGGTCCTCGGCCGCGGGCGGCCTCCGGGCCTCCCTGACGCCGGACTACAAAAAATGCCGGCTCCGAGGCCGGCCCGGGCTTAGCGGAGCAGGGTGTCAACTAGGCGGGCGGCGACCTTGGCCGTGCGGTTGTCCACGTCGAACTCCGGGTTCAGCTCCGCCACGTCGAAGTGGAACAGCTGGCCGCTCGCAGCAACCTGGCGGCAGACGGCGGCGATGACAGGCAGCGGCACGCCGTAGGCTGCCGGGGCGCTCACGCCGGGCGCCACGGCGGCCGGCAGCACGTCCAGGTCGATCGTCAGGTACACGATGTCCACGGTTTCCAGGAACGCGGACACAAAGGCGGCCGTCCGCTCAGCGGAGCAGTCCTCGTCCAGGAGGTACTTCACGTCGAGGTCGTGCGCGGTGTCGAAAAGGACGCGGGTGTTGTTCGGCTCGCTGATGCCGACGACGGCGTAGTTCAGCGTGCGTCCGGCGGCGGTTTCGGCCTTTGCCATCTGCAGGAACGGGGTGCCGGAGCTTGGGACGGGCGCGTCGCGCAGGTCAAAGTGCGCGTCCAGGTTCAGTACGCCCAGCCGGGCGCCGTTGGCCACCGCGGCCGTCCCCGCCACGCCGAGGTAGCTGGCAAACGCCGTCTCGTGGCCGCCGCCCAGGACAAAGGTGAGCTGTCCGGCGTCGAGCAAGGCAGTGAGGACGCGGCCGGCCCGGGCCTGGCCGTCCTCCAGGGACTCCCCGGCCACCACCACGTCACCCACGTCGGTCACGGCGCGGGCGCCGTGGAACGCGAGGGACCCGAGCGCGGCGCGGATGGCCGCCGGTGCCGCCGCTGCGCCGAGCCGGCCCTTGTTGCGGCGCACGCCCTCGTCGGAGCAGAAGCCCAGCAGCGCGCCCGGGCCGGGGGAAGCCGCGGAGGAATCCGGCACGGCCGTGGCCGGGGTGGCGACGGCCTGCCACCAGCGGCGGTGGGCCGGCCCGTCGCCGTCGTTCCTCCCGGTCCAGTGAGCGGGGGCGGTGTCGACGGTCAGCGAAGTGAAGTCCATGGTTCCAGACAACAGCACGGTCGCGCGAAATGCCACCCGCACGGAGAAGGCGGCGTCTGTGATGGCAGACGCCGCCTTGACGCGCGGCAGGGGCGGAGCTGGGGACTACTTGATGCCGAAGACCTGCTCGATCGGTCCGATCCCGAAGAAGATCACAAACGCGGCGGCCACGGCCCACATGAGCGGGTGGATGTCCTTCGCGCGGCCCTGGAACAGGCGGATCAGCACATAGGCGATGAAGCCGGCGCCCAGGCCGTTGGCGATCGAGTACGTGAAAGGCATGAGCGTAAACGTCAGGAACGCCGGGATGCCGATTCCCCAGTCGGACCAGTCGATCTTGCCCACCTGGGAGACCATCATGAAACCAACCACCACCAGGGCCGGTGCCACGGCTTCGAACGGGACCAGGGAGATCAGCGGTGTGAAGAACATGGCCACGATCAGCAGCAGCCCGGTGACAACCGAGGCCAGGCCCGTGCGGGCGCCCTCGCCGATGCCGGCACCGGACTCGACAAAGATCTGGTTGGAGGACACCGAGGTGCCGCCGCCGGCGATGGCGCCGAAGGCATCCACGAGCAGCACGCGGTCCACGTTGGGGATGTTGCCGTCCTTATCCACGGTGCCGGCCTCGTTGGCCAGGCCCACCATGGTGCCCATGGCGTCGAAGAAGATGCTCAGCAGGATGCTGAACGCCAGCAGCAGGGCCGCCAAGGAGCCCAGGTTGGCGAACGAACCAAACAGGTTGGCCTGCCCAAACAGGCTCAGGTCCGGCGGGGTCAGCCCGGAGAAATGCGGCACCACGAGGGACCAGCCCTCGGGGTTGGCAGTCTTGCCGTCGAAGCTGGGACCGATGTTGAAGACGGCCTGCAGGATGTTGGCAAGGACGGTGGAAACGATGATGCCGATCAGGATGGCGCCCTTGACCTTGCGGACCACCAGTGCGATGGTCAGCACCAGGCCCACCACAAAGACCAGGGTCGGCCAGCCGAGCAGCTTGCCGTCAAAGCCCAGACCCACGGGGACGGTGGTGCCGGCGACGTCGGGGATGCGGCGCACAAAGCCGGCGTTGACCAGGCCGATTAGTGCAATGAACAGCCCGATCCCCACCACAATGGCCGTCTTCAGCCCGGCTGGCACCGCATTGAACACGGCGGTCCGGAAACCGGTGAGGACCAGAATGAACATGGTGACGCCGGAGAGCACCACCAGGCCCATCATGTCCGGCCACGTCAGGCCGGGATGGGAGGCAACAGTGACGGCCACGAACGCATTCACACCCAGGCCGGTGGCCAGCGCGAACGGGTGCTTCGCCCAGGCGCCCATGATGATGGTCAGCAGCCCGGCCACCAGTGCGGTCATGGCCGCCACGCGGGCCGGGCCCAACACGGCGCCGGAGGAATCCGCCCCTCCCAGGATCAGTGGGTTGAGGACAACGATGTAGCTCATGGCGAAGAACGTCGCGAAACCGCCGCGGATCTCGCGCGAATAGTTCGAGCCGCGCTCGGTGATCTTGAAATACTTGTCTACCGCAGACAGGCGGGTAGCCGTCTCGATTGCCATATGGCGCCCTCCGGGGCAAAGAGAAAAGGGGGATAGTCCAGTCGAGAAAATACTAGCCCCAATCAGTTCCCGCCACCTTCGGCCTGTTCGGGCTTTGGCTCGAATCCCAGGCACGACGCCGTTCGCCGGCCCACGTGTTTGGCCGACGCGCCGGGGCGCGAAACTGCCCACGGTTCCGCGGATGCCGCCACCTTCCTCCGCTAGGGTGGGGTTCGATCGCCAGTTGTCTAGCCAAGGAACAAGCACCGTGAATTTTCCTGTCCTGCGCCGCCCGGATGAGACGAAGATGACACCGGGACGTCGTGCCGGCCGGCAAGAACGCGGCGTTGCCGACGCCCGGCGCGTTGCTGTCCGCCGCCGCGGCGCCTCCGCAGCCTGGCGCGCCCTGGCCGGTGCCGCCGTCGTTCTGCTCGCACTGCTGGGCGGTCCGGCCGCGGCGCAGGCACACGACCAGCTGGAGGCCACGTCTCCTGCCCAGGGAGCCACCGTGGACACCGCTCCACGGGCCGTGACGCTGACCATGAGCAACACCCCGGCCGCCATTGGCGCGCAGGTCAAGGTACTGGATGCGGGTGGCGCCAACTGGGCCTTGGGTGCTGTCTCCGTCCTGGACAACGTGGCAACGCAGGAACTGAAGCCGGGCGCCCCCGCCGGCAAGTACACCGTGGACTGGCGGCTGGTGTCCTCCGATTCGCACCCTGTGGAGGGGACATTTACGTTCACGGCCAAGGCGGCGGCCGGAGCGGGCGCCGTCGCGGGGCCCGCCCGGTCGGCGCAGCAGGTCAGCGAAGCCGCCGCGCAGCCCGTGGCGGACAGCGGCGGCATTCCGTGGAGCGTCTTTGGCCTGATCGGCGTGCTCGTTGTGGTGGTCATCGCGATGATCGTGGTGGCGCGCCGCAGGCTCGGTCAGGCCGACTGACCGGCGCACTTGCGTGCGGGGTTGGGTTGCCGCCTAGGCCCTGGCTGCCGTGGCTGCCGTGGCTGCCGTGGCTGCCGTGGCAGCGGCACGGCGCGAAGCCACCCGCATGGAGATTGACTGCCCGGCGCGTTTGGCCTGGTGCAATATATCCGACGTGGTGGGGGTGACAAGCTCTCCCACACCCACCAGATAAAGCCCCAGCGCCTGCATGGCGACGCCGAGGCCCTGACCGGTGCTGATGCCCGCGCTGTGCAGCATGCGCCGCAGTTGGTTCAGTGCACCGCGCGTGAATACGATGCTGTGTGCTGTCAGGGTTCCGGTGGCCGTCTGGACCTCCCACTGGTGTTGCGCGGGGTTTGCTGCCGGGGTGTGCTTGACGTTCAACGCCCGCGTGGCGTGCCTGATGTCCAGTTCATGTCGGTGGGCATAGTGTTCGAGCAGCCGCAGGATTTCAGTCCTCTCGTCCATGGCGTCCAGGCTGATGCCGCCTGTTGCCGGGGCAGCCGGGCCGTGGGCGTGGGAGGGGCAGTCCACCACGATGGCCTTGATGCCCTGGCGGTTCAGCTCTGCCGCCACTGCCAGCCCGGAGAAGCCGGAACCAATCACGATGGTGGTGGTGGCTTCCGCGGCCAAGACGATTTCGGGCACGGTTCGTGGCGCAGCAGTCTGAGGTGCAGCGGTTTGTGGCGCAGCCGTCATGGCGGTGCCTCCTCGAACGGTAGGAGAAATGTCGCGCGGCAGCGGCCCGGGAGCGGGCTGTGCCGTTAATGATCAGCCGGGCGTGCGGTCCGAATGTGTGTCTCGATACTCGCGGTGCCTACCGGCTCACTTCTCGAACCCTACCGAACAATCGGTTGCCTGGGTAGGGGCAGGCAAAGACCTGTGGATGGACAAACGTGGCCTGCCATGGCGCGGCAGGCCGGCCCGGCGCAAAAGCGCGTCCGGGCAGGCGCCCGTATCCCCAGGATCCTCCGCGGTGGCGGGAATTGCGGCCTGGGAACAGCAGCGGCGCCACCCCCCAGCCGCCCGGCGCCGGTAACTTGACGCACCAACCAGGAGGGACAATAGTCACAGATACAGGCCTCGAGGGGGTGGCGGCAGCATTGCTCGGCACCCCTTCAGGCCACCTATATAAGGAGGCCCAGCATGAGCAGTCCAGAGCAAACGTCCCCGGTTGCCCAGCCCGACCCCATTCCCGCTCCCACCGGAATCGTTGTGGGCGTTGACGGTTCCGAACAGAGCAACTGTGCCGTGGTGTGGGCGGCCCGCGAGGCGAAGGCTCGGAAATCGCCACTCCACCTGGTTACCGCCTACACCGTGCCCATCTTCGCCGCCTCAGGACTCGACGGCGGCTACGCCACCGTGGACGACGACGTCATCCGCCAAGGCGCGGAGGCCGTCCTCCGCGAGGCGGCTGCGAAAGTGGCGCACCTGGACGTGGAACTTGATGCCCGCGTCGAAAACGGCGACGCCGCCGGGGTCCTCCTCGAATTCAGCGAGACAGCCGAACTGCTGGTGTTCGGGACCCGCGGCCGCGGCGGTTTCCTTGGCCGCCTTTTGGGCAGCGTGAGCTCGGCGCTGCCGGCACATTCGAAATGCCCCACTGTCACCGTGCCGTTGAGTTGCGCGCCGCGCTTGGGTGAAGGCACGGGACCCGAGGCTGCTGCGCCGGTGATTGAAAAAGTTGTCACGGTGGGGGTGGATGGCTCCGACCAGGCTCGCTACGCGGTGCTGGTGGCGGCCGAACAGGCGGAGCGTTCGGGCTCGACGCTGCGCATCATCTGCGCCGTTCAGCCGTATACGGGATCCCTCGCATGGATGCCGGCCCCCGTGGACCGTGACCAGCTCTTTGCCGAGATCCAGACGCAGCTCGACGCCGGTGAGAAATGGCTGCGGAACCACTTTCCAAAGCTGCCCGTAGAGGTGAAGCTGGTGGAGGGTTCAGCCGTGGACGTCCTGGTGAAGGCCTCGGAAACCTCGGAGCTGCTGGTTATGGGCACCCGCGGCCGCGGCGGCTTTGCCGGCATGATGCTCGGTTCGACCACCGACGGCGTGCGGCACCACGCCAAGGGGCCGATCATGGTGGTCAGGGACCGCGAGGATCCGCGCCAGGACGACCGCGCGGCGTTTGGCCCGCTTTTGCAAGCCTGACCCTTCGCAGTGGTCGAGCCGTCGGGATCCGACGCTCCTTCAGCTCCGGGGCTTGCATGCTAAACGCTCCCTTGGCTGGTGGAAATTTCGCCGACAGTACAGCTCAGGCGGCCACAGGGCCTGCGAGCTCGCCGGAGCTGTACGTTCGGTGAGCGGCGATGCTTTCCAGGGGGCGCCAAGTCGCCGCAGCTGTACGTTCGGTGAGCGGGCGTCCAGGCGCTCAGTACCGGGCGGCGCGCCCGTACAGGCTCATTCCCCCTGCTGCCATGTCTGCGAGTGAGTACACGCCGAGGGGGTAGCCGGGGGAAAGCGCCTGCACCACCTGGTTGTTTCCGATGTAGATGGCAATGTGGCCAAACTGGCCGGAGCCAGCAGGGTACTCGTCAAAAACGAGCAGGTCGCCATACCGCAGCTGGGAAAGCGGCACGTTATGATTCGGGGCTCCCCAGAACTGGGCGGTTCCCGTGCGCGGGATGGAGATTCCGGCCGCTGCAAACGACTTCATGACGAGGCCGGAGCAGTCAAATCCCGGGTTTCCGGTGCCGCCCCACTGGTACGACTTGCCGCTCTGGGCCATGGCGTAGTTGACCATGACCTGAATATATGACCCGGACGGCTGAGCAGGCGCCGGTGCTGGAGCGGGAGCAGGCGCGGGTGCCGGAGCGGGAGCAGGCGCGGGTGCCGGAGCAGGTGCCGCAGCGGGAGCGGGAGCGGGCGCCGGAGCAGGTGCCGCAGCCGGAGCGGGCGCAGGCGCGGGTGCCGCAGCCGGAGCGGGCGCAGGTGCGGGTGCCGCCTGAGCCGTCGTGGGCTGCTGGGCGCCGGCGCCGTTGTTCCCCGCGTTGACTTGGCCCTCGGCGACCAGTGCGGCGGGGGCGGCCGGTGCGGGGGCGGCTGCGGATTCCTTGATCTGCTGGGCCAGGGCGGCCTCCCGGGCCTGACGCTCCAGCCCGTCGACGCGTGCGCCCTCCAGTGCAACGGTGCTGTGGTGCAAGGTGGCCAGCTGTTGGAGCAGGGCGTCGCGCTGGACCTGGTTTTCCTTGACCGCTGCCGTCAAGGCGTCGGTGGCGGATTGTGCGGCCTGCCTTGAATCCGCGGCAGTCTTGGCTGCCTGGTCCGCCGCCTTTTGGGCTGCGGTTGCCTGCGCCTGGAGTGCCGCGGACGTTGCGGAGGCTGCCGCGGCCGAGTCGAAGGTGTTGGCCCGTTCGGTGGACAGCGCCATCAGCGTGGAGGCCTGGTACATGGTGTCGTCGGCGCTCGAGCTGCCAAGGAACGCCTGCATGCTCAGGTTGAGCCCGCCGTTTTTGTAGAGGTTCCCTGCCAAATGCCCGAGCTGGGACTTGGCGGTCTGGTATTCCTTGGCGGCCGCCGCCGCCTTGCCCTTGGCGGCCTGCGCATCCGCCTGGCGCTGCTGCAGGGCGACCAGCGCATCCGTGTAGGCGTTGTTTGCACGGAGGGTGCCGGTGAGCGAGCCCTGGAGGCGGTCGCTGGACGAGCTGAGGATGGCCTCGATCTTCGACGATTCAGCCGCCGTTGCGGCCTCGGACTTCTTGGCCTTGGCAATGTCGTCCGCGCTGGGGATGGCGGGGGCCATGGCAAAGCTGCCGAAGGACGACGCCGGAACGGACACCGCGGGAAGCGCGCCCTGGCCGGGGGCCGCCGCGGCAGGTGAAAGCACGGCGGTGGTGGCCAGTGCCGCGCAGGCAAAGGCGGTTGTCCCGCGTATCACGAAGGAAATGCGCATGCTGAAGACCTCATTGCCACTCGGTTCGGTAAATGTTGGGCGCCGGTTTATGCCCGTTGCGCGCTTGAAAAGCGCATAAATCTACACAGCACTCCCGACATTACGGCCCCATGGATCGCTTTGGCAACACCAGTAACACCAGCCACTTGAATAACATCGGTGTAACAACAATGGTGTTATTTCGTGGTTTAGCACAAAACCGTTATCCCCAACCCAGCTCGTGCAGCCGCGCGTCGCTGATGCCGAAGTGGTGGGCGATTTCGTGTACCACCGTCACCGTGACTTCGTGGATGACCTGTTCGCGTGAGGAGCACAGGCCAAGGATGGGCCGCCGGTAGACGGTGATGCGGTCGGGCAGCGAGCCGGACCCCCACCAGGAGTCCCGCTCCGTCAAGGGCGTTCCCTCATACAGGCCCAGCAGCACGGTGTCGGGATCGTCACCCGGCCGGGGAATGTAATCGTCCTCGACGAAGAGCACCAGGTTGTCCATCCGGGCGCTGATGTCCAGGGGAATTTGGGCCAGTGCGTCCTCGACGGCGGCGTCAAATTCGGACGCGTCCATGCGGAACGGGCCAAAGGAGGGAATTGACGCCAGCGGGTCGCGGTTCATGCGACAAGCCTAGTGTTCACCGCACGCCCAGGCGCTGGGGCACTTCACCGGGGCCCGTTTTGTGTTCTGGACCAATAGGCCCTATAGTTTTTCAAGTCCACTGCGGACGGCACACGGGCAACTGTGGGCTGGACGTGAGTGACGATGCCCCCATCGTCTAGCGGCCTAGGACACCGCCCTTTCACGGCGGCGGCACGGGTTCGAATCCCGTTGGGGGTACTTTGCGAGCAGGTGGTATTTCCGGCCCCGAAAGGCTGGTAAGCTATTACTCGTGAATTTCGCGTGAATGCGTGAGAAAAGCAGCACAAAAGCAGTATTAATGCATGGCCCTGTAGCGCAGTTGGTTAGCGCGCCGCCCTGTCACGGCGGAGGTCGCGGGTTCGAGTCCCGTCAGGGTCGCTGAGGTTTTCTGGAATGAATTCCGGGAAATCCGGTGACAAAGGCTTTCGCAGTTCACCAAGGCTCTGTAGCTCAGTTGGTAGAGCGTTCGACTGAAAATCGAAAGGTCACCGGATCGACGCCGGTCGGAGCCACCACAAAACCCCTTAGCAATAAGGGGTTTTCTGCTTTAACCGCCACAACGTTGCCCCCCAACTTTTGGGTGCATAGGCTTACCGTAAAGATATACGGACCAAGGAGCTTTCATGGACGGGCCAAGCCAGCAGCCACCAGCACCTCACGCATTGTCGGCACCGCCACCCTTTCCCGCGGCGACGGACCCGGCGCAGGGCCGGACCATCATCGCGGACACGGCCGTCGCGAAGGTGGTGGGCGTTGCCGCCCGTGGCGTTGCCGGCGTCCACGCCCTCGGCTCCGGCGCATCGCGTTCCATCGGCGCGCTGCGGGACGTGGTCGGCGCCACGGACCTGACCCAGGGCGTCCGCGTCGAGGTGGGCGAATCGCAGGTCGCGGTTGACCTGGTCCTGGTGGCGATCTACGGCTACCCGCTGCAGGAGCTGGCCGACGCCGTCCGGGCTGCCGTATACAGTGCCGTCGAGGGCCTGGTGGGCCGCGACGTCATCGAAGTGAACATCGAAATCACGGACGTCTACATTCCCTCCGCCGAACCGGAAAGGCAGCAGGCCCGGCCAACGTTGGCCGAGCGCCTCTCCACCGCAGCCAGGCCCGCAGGGGGCACGCCGGCAGCCAACCTGCCGGCCGCCGTCCCGCCCGCAGCGAACGAGGGGCAGCTGTGAGCCTGACAGTGGTGTGCGCGGCGTTCGGAGCCTTCCTCGCCTTCATGGCGTTCAGCTACGGCTTCTGGGGCTTCATCATTGGTGCCCTATTCATCGCCGTCGGCGCGTTCGTGGGCCGGGCGGCCGGAGGCAGGCTGGACTGGCGCGGGGTGCTCGACGCCCTCACCGGCCGGCGTTCGTCACGGTGACGGTCACGGCCGTGGGCACCAGACGCGAGCTGTCGGGGCACACCCGGATCAGCACCCAGGCCCTGACCTCCGTGGCCCGGGCGGCCGCGGCGGAAGCTTTCGACGTCGCGCCGTCGTCCGTGCGCGTGTCGTGGGCGGACGACGCCGGGTCCCTGGCCCTGTCTGTCGCCTCACCCATCAGCGTCCCCTCCCTGGGCGCTGTGCGGCAGCGTCCGGAACGGGTTGCCCGCACCGGCGGCACGGTTGCGGACCGGGCCACGGCGGCCAAGCTGGGCATCCTGGCCCAGGTGGAACACTTGACGGGATCTCAGCTCAGCAGGGTCGATATTCGAATTTCCGGCATCCAGCCCACGGATGAGGGACGGGTCCAGTGAGCCGGCTGACAGAGCGCATCCTCACGAGGGAAAGCCATTCGTCGCGTGCCCCGCTGTCCGTGGTCGCCGCCATCTTGATCACGGTGTTGGCGGTCTACGGCCTGTTGGAGGCCATACTGCGCGCTGTGGGGCAGCCGCCCTGGCTGATCGACCCGCTCACGGCCGCCGACCGCCTGTCCCGTCTTCCCGACGGGATCTCGCCAGTGCTGCTGGGTGCCATCGGGGTCCTGCTGTTCCTGCTGGGCCTGGTCTTTCTGGGCCATGCGGTGCTGCCGGGCCGCCGCGCCCGCCACACCATCGCGGACCCCCGCGTGGCCATCGTGGTGGACGATGAAGTCATCGCCTCGGCGCTGGCACGCCGGGCACGGCTCGCTGCCGGGGTCACACGCGAACAGGTCATGGTAGTGGTTTCGGCGAGGACGGTGCAGGTCAACGTCCGCCCCACGTCCGGCATCCGCCTGTCCGAATCCCACATCCTCGCCGCCGTCGAGGCGGAACTGGCGGACATGGCGCTGGAACCAGCCCCGGAAGTCACGGTCAAGCTGTCCGGGACCGGGGTGATCGGCGTATGAACGGCACGCCCCGCGGCCTCAACCGTGTGGTGCTGGCCCTCACCGGACTGGTGCTGCTGGCCCTGGGAGCTTCACTGGCGGCCCTCGCCGCGGCACCGTCCCTGGCCTTCCGGTGGCAGGCGTGGGCCGGTGCGCAGGTGGCGGCCCTCCGCGGCCTCGCCGCCCGGACCCGCCTGGCCCCGGGGACCGGAAGCTGGATCTGGCTGGTCGTGGCAGCCTGTCTGCTGGTGCTGGTCATCTTCATGGTGTCCTGGGTGGCCAACCAGGGCAAGGGGCGGACCAACATCCTCTTCCAGCGCGAGGGTGTGGCGTCCGACGACGGCGCAGCGGGGAAGGTGGTCCTCAGCAGTGCTGTCGCGGAACAGTCGCTGAAGGCGGCATTGCTTGAGCGCGGCGACCTTTTGGGCGTCTCCGTGACGAGTTATGACTTCCGCGGCCATCCGGCCGTCCGGGTCCGTGTCCTTCCGCGCCAAGGCGTTGCGCCCCATGAAATTGCCGCGGACATCGGTTCGCTCGTCGACGCCCTGGATGCGCTGCTGGGCGTGCAGGTCCCGGTGCTGGTCAGCCTCGGATCCGGAGCCAGGGCGCGGTTCACGAAAGCCGAACGCGTCCGCTAGTCTTTGGTCCCATCACCCGCGGGTGCATTGCACGCCTGGGGCGCAAAAGTACGACGACAGGGAGAAACGCATGACCGAGAACAATTCAGGAAATCCACTGGACTCCGCGAAGGACCTCGACGGTGGTGCTGCGGAAAAGGCGAAGGACTTCGCCGGTGATGCTGCGGAAAAGGCGAAGGACTTCGCCGGGGACGCCACGGCCAAGGCGAAGGACTTCGCGGGGGACGCGGGGGAAAACGTCCGGGAGCTTGCCGAGGACGCCGCGGAAAACGTCAAACACTTCGCCGAGGACGCCGCGGAAAACGTCAAGGGCCTCGGCGCCAAGATCGCAGGCCTCTTCAAGCACGACAAGTAGGCCCCCGCCCGCATCGGGGAGGGTGGCCGGCGTCCAGGACACTGGACGCCGGCCGCCCTCCCCTTTTTGCTGCCCGGAACGCCCGCAACCCCCAGTCCCGGGAAACGGCAAAAATGTGGGGCACGGGATTCAGTAATGAATTGGTCACAATTTTGCGTAAGCGCTTGCACTTCCCCGCGCCGGATGCTTAGAGTGATCCACATCACCAGATGCCGGCGGTTCCACAGGCCGGACATTTTCACGATTGAACGTTTTAGCGATGGGACGTTCTCACTGATGGGAAAGAGCGTGGAATGAGACATTCAAGAAAGTTTGCTTCCCTGGCGGCAGTATCGGTCCTGGCGATGACGCTGGCCGCTTGTGGCGGTGGCGGCAGCGGTGGCGGCTCGTCCGCGGGCGGGCTCAGCGGCGATGCGGGCGCCAACCTGGACGGGCGCGGACCCATTACCTATGTCCAGGGCAAGGACAACTCGAATGTCGTCCGCCCGCTCGTGGACAAATGGAATGCGGACCCGGCCCACAAGAATGAGCAGGTCACCTTCAAGGAACAATCGGACAAGGCGGACCAGCAGCACGACGACCTGGTCCAGAACTTCCAAGCCAAGAACGCCAGCTACGATGTGGTGGACGTGGACGTGGTGTGGACGGCCGAGTTCGCGGCCAAGGGCTGGCTGCAGCCGCTGAAGGACAAGACGGCCTTTGACACCGCCGGGATGCTGCCGGCGACCGTGGCCACCGCAACCTACAAGGGCACCCTCTACGCCGCCCCGCAGACGTCCGACGGCGGCATTCTGTACTACCGCAAGGACCTCGTGCCCACCCCTCCCAAGACCTGGGACGAGATGATGGGCATGTGCCCCATCGCCAAAAAGAACAACATGGACTGCTACGCAGGCCAGTTCGCCCAATATGAGGGGCTGACGGTCAACGTGGCCGAGGCCATCAACACCGCCGGCGGCGTCATCGTGGACAAGGACGGCAAGCCGGCGGTGAACACGCCGCAGGCCAAGGCCGGGCTGACCAACCTGGTCCAGGCCTTCAAGGACGGCAACATTCCCAAGCAGGCCATCACCTACCAGGAGGAGCAGGGCCGGCAGTCGTTTGAGGCCGGCAAGCTGCTGTTCATGCGCAACTGGCCGTACGTCTACAACCTGGCCAAGACTGACGGGTCGTCCATGGTGAAGGACAAGTTCGGCATCGCCCCGCTGCCCGGCAAGGACGGACCCGGCGCGTCCTCCCTGGGCGGGCACAACATCGCCATGAGCGTCTACAGCAAGCACAAGGCAACGGCCATGGACTTCATGAAGTTCATGACCAACGAGGAAACCGAGAAGTTCTACGCCACGCAGGGTTCGCTGGCCCCGGTCCGGGAGGACCTGTATGCCGACGCCGACCTCGTCAAGCAGCTGCCCTACCTTCCTGTCCTGCTGACGTCCATCAAGAACGCCGTGCCGCGGCCGGTCTCGCCGTTCTACCCGGCCGTGACGCAGGCCGTTCAAATCAACGCGTACGCCGCCCTGAAGGGCGACAAGAGCGTTGACCAGGCATTGACCGACATGCAGGCGGCCCTGGGGGCGGCCGGCTCGCAGTAAGCCGAAGCCCTGCCGCGGCCAGCCGGCAGGCGCCAAACAAGGACGACGGCGGCCCGGGCACCTGGGTGCCCGGGCCGCCGTCGTTCTTCCCAACCACCCATGCAGGCGGCACCCGAGGAAAGGACGAGGGCATGTCAATGCAAGCGGAGCCGCTGACCCGTCGCGGCAAGAAGTCGACAGGCGAGGGGCCAGCGGGACCAGAGAACAAGGAAGTCGGGCAGGACCGGAAGCAAAAGACACAGGGCCGGGCGGCGGCGCTGCTGATCATTCCGTCGATGATCGTGCTGGGCATCGTCATCGTGTACCCGGTCATCGACGCCATCATCATGTCGTTGCAGAAGGACGCAGGCCTGGATCCGGTGACGGGCTCCTTCGTGGCCGGAGGCTTTGCCGGATTCTACAACTACGTCCACTGGATCCTCCAGCAATGCAACACTCCAAGCGGCCAGGCGTCCTGCCCGGCCGGCACGCTCGGCTCGCAGTTCTGGTCCGCCACCGGCACCACGTTCCTGCTCACCGTCATCACCGTGGCACTGGAAACGGTGATCGGCTTTTGGATGGCGATCATCATGTCGCGGACGTTCCGGGGACGCAGCGCCCTGCGCGCGGCCGTGCTGGTGCCGTGGGCCATCCCCACCGCAGTGACGGCCAAGCTGTGGTTCTTCATCTTTGCCTTTGACGGCATCGCCAACACGCTGTTCCACACCTCCATCCTGTGGACCGGCTCCGAGGTCCCCGCCCGCGCCGCCATCATCATCGCCGACGTCTGGAAAACCACGCCCTTCATGGCACTGCTGATCCTGGCCGGTCTGCAGATGATCCCGGACCAGGTGTATGAGGCGGCCAAGGTCGACGGCGCCACGGCCTGGCAGCGTTTCACGCAGATCACCCTGCCGCTGGTCAAGCCGGCCCTGATGGTGGCGATCCTGTTCCGCACGTTGGACGCGCTGCGCATGTACGATCTCCCCGCCATCATGACCGCGGGGGCGAACGGCACCACCACCTTGTCGATCCTGGTGGTGAACCAGATCCGGATCGGCTTCAATTCAGCCGCGGCACTGTCCACCATCACGTTCCTGATCATCTTCATTGTGGCGTTCATCTTTGTCCGCTTCCTCGGGGCGAACGCCGTCGAATCGGCCACCAACTCGGGGAAGGTGAAGTGAGATGAGCGTTGCAACGCTTGATCCGACCACCGCAAAGACCGTTGCCCGCAGGAGGGAGCGCTGGGCCAGCTCGCGCACCTACATCAGCGCGGCGATCATCCTCATCTGGTGCCTGCTTCCGTTCTACTGGATGCTGGTCACCGCCTTCCGGGACGTGGGCTACACCTTTGATCCCACCCCCTGGTTCACGCACGTCACCTGGGACAACTTCACCACCGTGTTTTCCGAGAAACTGGGCAACCACTTCGCCCAGAACCTGCTGAACTCGCTGATTGTCTCCAGCGTCACCACGGCAGTGGCCCTGCTGTTCGGCGTGTTTGCCGCCTATGCGCTGGCACGGCTGGAGTTCCGCTTCAAGTTCCTGGTGCTCGGCTTTGTGCTGGGGGCCTCGATGTTCCCGGGCGTCGCCATCGTCACCCCGCTGTTCCAGCTGTTCACCAACATCGGCTGGATGGGCACCTACCAGGCGCTGATCATCCCCAACATCTCTTTCGTGCTGCCGCTGACCGTCTACACGCTGACGTCCTTCTTCCGCGAAATGCCGTGGGAACTGGAGGAGGCGGCGCGGATCGACGGCTGCACGCAGGGCGAGGCGTTCCGCAAGGTCATCATGCCGCTGGCCGCCCCGGCCGTCTTCACCACGGCCATCCTGGCCTTCATCGGGGCCTGGAACGAGTTCCTGATCGCCAGCCAGCTCTCCAGTGAGGCAACCAAGACGGTCACCGTGGCCATCGCCTACTTTGCCGGCTCCCAGCCCCACCAGGAGCCGTACACGGCCGTCATGGCGGCCGGAACCGTGGTCACCATTCCGCTGGTGATCCTGGTGCTGGTGTTCCAGCGCAAGATCGTCGCCGGACTGACCGCCGGGGCGGTGAAGTAATTGGGTAGCCGCAGACAGAAGGGTTCGGGGCTGCACGCCCCGGCCTCCCGGCAGCGCAGCGGCGAGGACTTCGACCTGATCATCGGATTTTTGGGCTTCTGGGCCCTGGTGGTCCTGGCCGTCACGGTCTGGATGGAGGTGACCGGGCAGCCGGCCCTGCTGTGGGCCATGGGACTGCTGGCCCTGGTGCTGGGCCTGTGGGGAATGGTCAGGCTCCGCCGGAAACTGCCCGCCCGCACGGCACGGCGTCCCCGCTGAGCGGAAAGGAACCCGGCGAGCCGGCGTGGAGGGGAGGGGCGAAATGGGTGTCAGCATCGACGATGTTGCCGCGGGGGCGCACGTCTCGACGGCCACGGTGTCGCGCGCGTTGCGCGGGCTGCCGCGGGTCAGCGCGGCCACCCGGGCCAAGGTGATCGCGGTCGCCGCGGAACTGGGCTACGTGCCCTCGCCGTCGGCAAGCGGGCTTGCCACGGGCCGTACCCGGACCATGGGGGTGCTGGTCCCGTTTGTGGACCGCTGGTACTTTGGGCACGCCATCGAGGGGATCGACCAGGTGCTTCGGGAGCACGGCTACAACCTCCTGCTGTTCAGCCTCGGCGGCTACCTCCACGGACAAAAGCGCAGCTTCACCGAAAGCATGGTCCGCAAGCAGATCGACGCGCTGCTGGTGCTGTCACTGGGCCTCTCCGAGGAGGAGCTGCGCCGACTCCACCACACGGAAATCCCCCTTCTTTCGGTTGGCGGCCCCGTGGACGGCTGCCCCGGCGTCTACATTGACGACGCCGCGGCCGCCACGGCCGCCACGGAGCACCTGATCGGGCTGGGGCACCGGCGGATCGGGCACCTGCGCGGCGGCGTCCAGGATGAGAAGAACTTCAAGGTTCCGGCCCTGCGCACCCTGGCGTTTGAGGCCGCCATGACCGGGGCAGGGCTGGAACTGCGGCCCGAGTGGGCCGCGGCCGGCGACTTCACGGTCGCCGAAGGGGTCCGGGCCGCCGTGCAGGTCTTTGACGCGCCCGGGGAGCCGCCCACCGCGCTTTTCTGCGGCTCGGATGAAATGGCGCTGGGGGCGATGTTTGAAGCCCAGCGCCGCGGCATCCGCGTTCCTGAGGAACTGTCCATCGTGGGGATCGACGATCACGACTTTTCGGCCCCCGCAGGCCTGACCACCATTGCCCAACAGCCCTGGAACCACGGCCGCGCCGCCGCCACCATGCTGCTGGCGGAACTCGGCGGTGCCGTCGGCGCCGCGCGGGACACCCTGATGCCGTTCGAGCTCATCGTGCGGCACAGCACCGCCGCGCCCCGGTGATCGAGGCCGTTCCGGTGGTCGAGCTGGGCCCACGGGCGCGAGGGACCCGCCGCGAGCCTGCGAGCGGTGGGAGCGCCTGGGGACGGGCCCTGCGGGCACGTCGAAACCTCGACAGGTTCAATCGCCGGAAGCAGGGTTCAGTTGGCGCGGGCCAGCTGGCGGATGGGCATCCAGCGGCGGGCCAGCCGGCGGTAGGCGGCAGCGGCGCCGGTGAGGTCGCCGTCGGCCAGGCACTGCAGCCCGGCGTGGACGTCGGCGGGCGAGTCGTCCGGGTGCACGCGGTTGGCGACCGGGCCGTAGTCGAGTTCCACCATCCCGTGGTCGCTGAACGCCCCCAGCCAGTCGTGCAGCTCGTCGAGCTCCTCAAACAAGTCCAGGTCCGGGGCCATCTCGGCCAGCATTTTTAGGGTCCGGCCGGACCGTTCCACCGCCAGGGGCAGCGGAACCTGGATGCGCACGGTCAGCACGCGGCCGTTGGCCTCCACCACTTCCATGCGGTCATTGGCGTAGACGAGGGTGAACCAGCTGAACGGGATGCCCCACGTGGACGTGCGGGTTTGCAGCGAGGCGCCGGGCACCGGGGCCGTTTCCATGCGTTCCAGATGGAGGTCCCATTCGGAGTCGGGCACCACCAGCCTGGCCAGCGGGGCCAGTGGCCCGCTCAGGAGCTCCGTGGTGGCGGAGATGGACCGCGCCACCACTTGGTTGGGGGCGTAAAGCAGCGGCGCATCCTCGCCCGACTGAAACACGCGCACCCGGTCCACGGCCGGCGTCGGCAGCGGGTTGGCCGTGGACCGGCTGACCCGGCCCAGTGAATCCGCCAGCTCCTGGGCATCGACCGTGACGGCGTTTTGGCGCTCGTCCAGCCGCCCACGCACGTAGCTGAACTGTTCGGGCGTGTACGCCTCGCGGGGCAGGTAGACGCGCAGGCTGGAGACGAACGGCAGCTGCACCCCGCCCAAATACAGCCCGTTAAGCATGGCCTAGCCCAGCTCCACGACCACGGGCGCGTGGTCCGAGGCGCCCTTGCCCTTGCGCTCCTCGCGGTCAATCTCGGCCCCGACCACCCGGGCGGCCAGGGTGGGGGAGGCCATGACGAAGTCGATGCGCATGCCCTCTTTCTTGGGGAAGCGCAGCTGCGTGTAATCCCAATAGGTATAGACGCCGGGACCCGGGTGCAGGGGGCGTACGACGTCGGAGAACCCGGCTGCTTCAAAGGCGCCGAACGCCGCGCGCTCGGGGGCGCTGACGTGGGTCAGGCCCTGCTCGATGAAGAAGTCGATGTCCCAGACGTCGTCATCCTGGGGTGCGATGTTCCAGTCGCCCATCAACGCGATCTGGGCGTTGGGGTCTTCCGCCAGCCACCCGGCGGCCTGATTTTTCAACTCGTCCAGCCACTGCAGCTTGTACGGCATGTGCTCGTCGTCCAGCGCCCGGCCGTTGGGCACGTAGAGGCTCCAGATGCGCACGCCGTTGCAGGTGGCGGCGATGGCCCGCGCTTCCTGGACGGGGTCCTTGCCACCCTTGCCGAACGCCGGCTGGCCGGTGAAGGTGCGCTCCACGTCCGTCAGACCCACCTTGGATGCGATGGCCACGCCGTTCCACTGGCTCACGCCAAAATGGGCCACTTCATAGCCGTTGCTTTCAAAGAGCTCCCAAGGGAAGTTCTCGTCCTTGCACTTGGTTTCCTGGATGGCCAGAACGTCGGCGTCGGTGCGGCGCAGCCAGCCCTCGACGCGGTCGGCCCGGGCGCGTAGCGAGTTCACATTCCAGGTAGCAATCTTCACAACTCCCAAGCTATCAAGTTATGCGGTGCAAGTGGTGATGGACCGGACTCCCGACGGCCACAACGCTCCTGCAGCTTCGGGGCGTTTTTCCACAACGCTCCTGCAGCTTTGACGGCTTAAAGCAGGACGCTCCCTCACCAGCTGAAGGAGCGTCCCGCTTTTTATTGCCATAACTGAAGGAGCGTCCTGGTGTCAGTTCGCCGGGAACTCGGAATCTGAATACTCCCGGCCCAGACCGTCGGGAGCGGGCGCGCCCGTCGCCGCCTGCGCGGAACCGGTGCCATGGCGCGCTTCTTCGTTGGCCCGCAGTTCCACGCGCCGGATCTTTCCTGAAATGGTCTTGGGCAGCTCGGAAAACTCCAACCGGCGGATCCGCTTGTACGCCGGCAGGTGTTCGCGGCAGAACGCAAAAATCGCTCCGGCAAGCTCGTCGCTGGGCTCGTAGGCGGCGGCCAGCACCACGTAGGCCTTCGGCACATTCAGGCGCAGCTCGTCGGGGGAGGGGACCACGGCGGCCTCGGCCACGGCCGGGTGTTCGATCAGCACGCTCTCCAACTCAAACGGGGAGAGCCGGTAGTCGGAGGACTTGAAGACGTCGTCACTGCGCCCAACATAGGTCAGGACGCCATTTTCGTCCCGGCTGGCCACGTCGCCGGTGTGGTAGTAGCCGCCGCGAAACGCCTCGGCCGTCTTGGCGGGGTCGCCATAGTAGCCCTTGGTGAGCCCCACGGGGGCGGGGTCCAGGCGGAGGCAGAGCTCGCCGTCGTCCGTTTCCTCCCCGGTGAGCAGGTCCAGCAGGACCACGTCGTAGCCCGGCAGGGGCCGGCCCATGGAACCGACCTTGATGGGCTGGCCGGGCGTGTTGGCCACCTGGACGGTGGTCTCCGTCTGGCCGAAGCCGTCCCGGATCAGCTGCCCCCAGGCGCGTTCCACCTGATCGATCACCTCGGCGTTGAGCGGCTCGCCGGCGGAAACCACCTTGGTGGGCGGGGACTTGAGCAGCGTCAGGTCGGCCTGAATGAGCATGCGCCACACGGTGGGCGGGGCGCAGAAGCTGGTGACGTGCTCGGCGTCCATCTGCGCCATGAGGGCCTTGGGATCGAAGCGCGTGTAGTTGTAGACGAAGACGCAGGCCTCGGCGATCCATGGCGTGAACACGTTGGACCACGCGTGCTTGGCCCATCCGGGCGAAGCGACGTTGAGGTGGACGTCGCCGGGTTCCAGCCCGATCCAGAACATGGTGGAGAGGTGGCCCACGGGGTAGGAGGTGTGCGTGTGCTCCACGAGCTTGGCCTTGGACGTCGTGCCGGAGGTGAAGTAAAGCAGCATGGTGTCGTCGGCCCTGGTTGGCCCGCCCGGGGTGAAGGCCACCGGGCTGGCGGACGCGTCCGCGTAGTTGAGCACGGGGCGGCCGGCCGCCATTTCGTCTGGATCGCCGCCAATGCCCACCAGCGTGTAGTCGCCGGGGACGTCGGCGAACTTGGCCAGGTTGTCGGTCCGCGTGACGACCCACCGCGCCGCGCCGCGCTCCACCCGGTCGCGCAGGTCCGCCGGGCCCATCATGGTGGTGGTGGGGATCATGACGACGCCAAGCTTGATGCAGGCCAGCATGAGCTCCCACAGCTCCACCTGGTTGCCGAGCATGATGACCATGTGGTCGCCGCGGCGGATGCCCTTGTGCCGCAGCCAGTTGGCCACCTGGTTGGAGCGCAGGGACAGGTCCCGGAAGCTGCGGCGCGTGGCGGAGCCGTCCTGTTCCACAATGACCAGGGCGGGGTTGCCGCCGGTGGCGGGGTCCCGGGCGATGGCATCGATCCAGTCGAGGGCGAAGTTGAACTCGGTGAACGCCGGCCAGGTGAACTCCCGCTGGGCGCGGGCATTGTCCAGGCGCAGTTCCAGCAGCCTGTTGCGCGCCGCGCGGAATTCCTCAGTGACGTTCATGGTGTTCACCTTTCGGCTTCGTTGCCGGGACGTGGAGCCCGGGTTCAGGGGTCCTACACTGTGAAATATACGCGCAGCCGGCGTCCCTGCTGCCCTACTTCCACCACGTGTCCAGCAGGGACACCGGCGTGGTTCGCTTGTGCCTGGTCTGCAGGTACCGCCGCTCAATGGCCGACGCCGGCCCCCCGCCGATGTCCCGGCCCTCCAGGTAGTCGTCGATTTCCTCGTAGCTGATGCCGAGTTCGTCCTCGTCGGTGCGGCCGGGCGTCCCGTCCAGCAGGTCGGCGGTGGGAACCTTGGCCCAGAGCTGTTCGGGGGCGCCAAGTTCGCGCAGCAGCGCCCGGTTCTGGCGCTTGTTCAGGGTGAAGAGGGGCAGGATGTCCGCGCCGCCGTCGCCGAACTTGGTGAAGAAGCCGGTCACGGATTCGGCGGCGTGGTCGGTGCCGACCACCAGCAGGTTGTTGTGCCCGGCCAGCGCGTACTGGGCAATCATGCGGGAGCGGGCCTTGATGTTGCCCTTGTTGAAGTCGGTGACGTCCTCCGTGGCGGTCCTGGCGAACTCGGCCTCGAAGCCATCCACGGCCGGGGCAATGTTGAAGGTGCGCTCCGTCTTGGCTTGGATGAAGCGCATGGCGGCGCAGGCGTCGTCCTCATCATGCTGGACGCCGTAGGGCAGGCGGACGGCGATGAAGTCCGCCTCGACGCCTTCCCGCGCCAGGGACTCCACGGCGAGCTGTGCCAGGCGGCCGGCCAGCGTGGAATCGATCCCGCCGCTGATGCCCAGCACATAGCCCCTTGTTCCGGTGGCCTTGAGGTAGTCCTTGAGGAAATCCACGCGCCGGGTGATTTCCGCTGCCGGGTCGATCCGGGGCTGGACGCCAAGTTCTGCAATGATCTGAGCCTGAAGTTCGCGCATGGGTCTAAGGGTAGCCCGTGGGCGTAGCGGCCGTGTTACGGGGAGGGGTGGTCCCCGGCGGCGGGCCGCTGCGCGTCTTCCCAAATGACGCCCATCTCATCCATGGATTGCTCCACGATCCGTGTCATCGCCATCTGCGCCGCGTCGCCGTCGTGCCGTTGGATGGCATTGGCAACGTCCACGTGAAACTCCATGGCCTGGTGGTTGGGGATGTGCGGCATGAGCCCGTGCTCAATGCGGCCCTGGAGGACCTCGGTCACGAGGGAGTTGAGCTGGGCAAACATTTCATTGCCGGACGCTTCGAGCACCTTTGCGTGGAAAAGGACGTCGAGCTTGAGGAATTCGGCAATGTTGGAATCGTGGCCCGTTGCCCACATTTGCGCGGAGAGCGACACCAGAACGCTGGCGTCGGCAAGACTGGCACGCTGCGCGGCCAACCTGGCGGCCTGGGGTTCGACGGCGGAGCGGAGCTCGCCGAGGCTGCGCAGCTGGTCGATGCGGCCGTTTGAGGCCAGACGCCACCGGATGACATGCGGGTCATAGAGATTCCAGGCCGCCGCGGGTTGGACCACCGTGCCCAGGCGGCGCCGCGACGCCAGCAGCCCCAGGGATGACAGAACCCTGATGACCTCGCGGATGACCGAACGTGAAACACCGTAGCGTTCCTCCAGTTCCTCGATCCGCAACACGGCGTGCGGCGCGAACTGCCCCGTCACGACGGCCAGCCCGAGCTTATCGACGAGGGCGGAGTGGAGGTACTCGCGCGGAAGGCCAGCAGCCGGCACTGCTGCCCCCGTCCCCGCGCCGTGCGCGGAGGTGGGGCGGGGCGGCTCATCTGTCCGGGCTGTCATGGATGCATCATACCGATTTGGCCTTGCCTCTTGATAAGTATGCTTTATGTGACTAACATCTCGAATAAGGCATATGTGTTCCGGTGCCCCAATGTCCTTTGGAGCCCTGTGGTTCCCGTTATCAAGAAAAGGAAGTCGTAATGAAGCGACGCTCTGTACTCCAGCTTCTGGCGGTTGCCGTTGTTGTTCCGTTTGGCGTTGCAGCCTGCGGTGGCGGCGGCGACGGAAAGGCCTCCACCACGGTTCGTGTCACGCTCGCCAACCACGTGTGGACCGACGGCATCAAGGCCGCCATCCCCGAATTTGAAAAGTCCTCCGGACTCAAGGTCGAACTGACACAGCTTGGCGAAGACCAGCTGTCCGACCAATACAACGTCAAGCTCAACGCGGGCAGCGACGAAATTGACGTCATGATGTACCGCCCCCTGCAGGAGGGCAAGCAGTTCGCCAAGAACACCTACCTGGCAGACCTGACCCAGCACGTCACGTCCGACGCCTCCTGGGACTGGAAGGACTTTCAGCCGGGGCCCGTGACCGCCAGCACCTTCGACGGAAAGGTGGTCGGCGTGCCGATCATCACCGAGCGCGAAGTGCTCTACTACCGTAAGGACCTGCTGGACGCCGCAGGCGTGTCGGTTCCCAAGACCATGGAAGAGCTGGAAGCCGCAGCCAAGAAGATTTCCGGGGCCAACAAGGGAATTGCCGGCTTCGTGGCGCGCACCAACAAGTCAGCCGCCGTCACACAGTTCTCCAGCTTCCTGTACAGCTTCGGCGGGGACTTCATGGATGATGCCGGGAAGTCGGCCATTTCAACCCCCGAGGCCAAGGCAGCCTACGCGTTTTACGGCGGCCTGATCAACAAGTACGGGCCCGCCAACGTCAGCACCGACATGAGCTGGCCCGAGGCCATGGCCATCTTCACGCAGGGCAATGCGGCGTTCTACACGGAGGCCGACTCGCTGTACAAGAACGCCACAGACCCCGCGAAGTCCAAGGTCGCCGACAAGGTCGGCTTTGCCGCCTTGCCGGCCGGTCCCGCAGGCGCCAAGCCCTACAACATCCCGTCGTGGGGGCTGGCCATCAACTCGGCTTCGGGAAACCAGGAAAACGCCTGGAAGTTCATCCAATGGGCCACCTCCAAGGAGCGGACCCTCGCGGCACAGAAGGCAGGCGTCCCCGGTCCCCGCAGTTCCGTCTGGGCGGACGCCGACGGCACCTCGACGTACCCGAAGGATCTGGCCGCGGCCATCGCGTTCAGTGCCGAACACGGGGTGGGACACGACCGGCCACTGGTGATTGCCGTCGGCAAGGCACGTGAGATCGTGGGCGCGCCCATCGTCACCGCCATCAGCGGCGGGGATTCCGCCGCCGCCGCCGCGACGGCCAACGACGCCTTTGCGAAGTTCCTGGCGAGCGACACGTAATCCCCGGCCCGCGGCGGGAACGGGACACGCCGTTCCCGCCGCACCGTTCCGCACCGCGCCGGCCGCCTGCACGGCGGCGCGGAAAATTCCCACAATTCCCTAGGTGAACCATGTCTGTTTCCGTAAAGGCCCCGGCCGGACGCCGGGCGGCGCCCGCACCGCGGTCGTTTTCCGACTGGGCCAACCAGCACAGAAAGTGGCTGTTTGCCGCGCCGGCGATGATTTTCGTTGGCGTGCTGATCATTTTTCCGCTGGCCTGGACCGTCTACCTCAGTCTGACCAACTCGCACGGGTCGGTGCGGGCGCCGTCGGACTTCATCGGCCTGAAGAACTACATCACGGTGCTCTCGGACACCGACCGCTTCTGGCCTGCCGTCGGGCGGACGGCGTACTTTACATTTACGGCGCTCGCCGTCGAAATGGTCCTTGGCATGGTCATTGCCCTGCTCCTGTGGCGGCCCTTCCGCGGCGAAAAGTGGGTCCGCGTCGCCATCCTCATGCCGCTGGTGGCGACGCCGGTGGCCGTCGGCATGATGTGGCGGCTGATCTTTGATCCCAACATTGGCTTTGCCAACCAGATGCTCGGCTGGGTCGGCATTCCGCCGCAGCCGTGGCTGTCCGGGCAGCACACGGCGCTTCCCACCACCATTTTCATGGACATCTGGCAGTGGACGCCCATGGTCGTGCTCATCCTGCTGGCCGGCCTGACATCGCTGTCCGATGAACCGGACGAGGCGGCCCGCGTGGACGGGGCCAACGCCAGGCAGCGGTTCTTCTACGTCACCCTGCCGCTCATGATGCCCACCGTGATCGTCGCCATCCTGCTGCGCAGCATCGACGCGTTGAAAACCTTCGACATCCTCTACGCCACGAAAGGCAAGGGCGGAGGGTCCTTCCACGAGGTCGAGACACTGAACGTGTACGCCTACGGGCTCAGCTTTGACTACAACGAATACGGCATTGCCTCCGCCGTGCTCATTATCTTCTTCCTCATCATCATCGCGTTCATGTGGATATTGACGCGGCGCAGGAAAGGCGCGAACCCATGACACCTTCACTCCTCCCGGCCGCGCGCACGCGGACGGCTCCGCAGGGGATCCCGCCCCGCCGCCGCAAGCCGCTGTCGGTACGGGCCTATAAATGGTTCCGGGTCGGGTCGCTCATCGTCGTGGTCCTGGCACTGCTTGCCCCGCTGGCCTGGCTTTTCGCATCATCGTTGAAAACCAATGTCGACATTTACGATGCTGCAAAGACCTTTGCCTTTACCCCCACGTGGGAAAACTACGCCAACGTCCTGACCCGCAACAACTACTTTGTCTACATCTTCAACAGTTTCTGGGTGGCCTTTGTCTCCACCGCGCTGTCCCTGCTGCTTGGCGTCCCGGCGGCCTATGCCATGAGCCGCTTCACCATGCAGCGTTCGGCCCTGGTGGTCCTGATGGCCCGTGTCATCCCCGGCATTTCACTGCTGGTGCCCTGGTACTACGTGTTCTCCAACATGCGCATGGTGGGCGGGTTCACCGTCCTGATCCTCAGCCACATGTTCGTGGCGCTGCCATTGATCGTGTACATCATGATGAGCTACTTCGACTCCATGCCGCTGGAGCTGGAGGAGTCCGCGCAGGTCGACGGGCTGACCCCGATCGGCGCATTCCAGAAGATCACGCTCCCGCTGTCAGTTGGCGGCATGGCCACCGCGGGCATCCTGGCGTTCATTTTTTCGTGGAACAACTTCATGTTCGCCCTGGTGCTCTCCGGCGCCCACACGAAGACCCTGCCGGTGGCGATTTTCGACTTTGTCTCCTATGCCAGCATCGACTGGGGCGGGCTGATGGCCGCCGCGACCGTGGTCACGGTGCCGATCATGGTGATTGCCCTGTTTACGCAAAAATACATCGTCTCCGGCATGACCGCCGGGGCAACCAAGGGATAGGCGTGCCTTCGTGACCCGCATTGTCAAGATAGAAACATTCCTGGTCCCGCCGCGCTGGCTGTTCGTGCGGATCGAAACGGCAAGCGGGATCGTGGGGTGGGGGGAGGCCACCTGCGAGGGCCGCAGCGAAACCGTGCGCACCGCCGTCGAACAGCTCGCCGAGATCCTCCTCGGTGCCGACGCGCTCCGCATCGAAGACCACTGGCAGGTCATGACCAAGGGCTCCTTCTACCGGGGCGGGCCCATCCTCGCCAGTGCGGTTTCGGGCCTTGACCAGGCGCTCTGGGACATCGCCGGCAAGCACTTCAACACCCCGGTCCACCAGCTCCTTGGCGGGCACGTCCGCGACCGCATCAGGGCCTACGGCTGGGTGGGCGGCGACGAGCCGGGCGAAATCGCCGAATCCATCCAGGCGCAGCTGGACGTGGGGCTGACCGCGGTCAAAATGAACGCCAGCGGGCGGATGTCCCCTGTCGCGTCCGTGGCCGAGATCGACGGCGTGGTCCGGCGGGTGGCGGCGGCACGGGAGGTCCTTGGCGAGCACCGCGACGTTGCCGTGGACTTTCACGGCCGGTTCACCCTGGCCAATGCGCGGCGCGTGGCACCGCTGCTGGAGCCGTACCGGCCGTTTTTCCTGGAAGAGCCCGTGGTCCCGGAAAACACGCACCTGCTGCGTGAATTCACCCGGTCCACCACCACCCCGGTCTCCACGGGGGAGAGGCTGTACAACCGGCAGGAGTTCCTGCCGGCGCTGCAGGCAGGCATTGCCGTGGCGCAGCCGGACCTCTCGCATGCCGGCGGCATCACCGAAGTGCGCAAAATTGCGGCCCTGGCCGAGGTTTACGACGTCCAGTTGGCCCCGCACTGCCCCCTCGGCCCGCTGGCGCTCGCCGCCTGCCTGCAGGTGGGGTTCGCCACACCCAACTTCCTCATTCAGGAGCAAAGCATCGGCATCCACTACAACCAGGGTGCCGAGGTCCTTGACTACGTGCTGGACAAGGAACCGTTGAAGTTTGTGGACGGGCACTTTGAGCGCCTGCGCGGGCCGGGACTGGGCATTGACATTGACGAGCGTGCCGTGCGCGAGGCCGACAAGCGCGGCCATGCCTGGCGTGGACCGGTCTGGCGGCACGCCGACGGCTCGTTTGCGGAATGGTGAGGCAGCAATGAACCAAACACCGGAAGACTTTCTCGCAGGGCTCCGGGCAGCCAAGCTCGTGGCCATTGTGCGCGGCACGGACAGGGACGCCGCCACGGCCGCGGCGCTGGCCCTCATGGAGGAGGGCTTCCGTTACGTTGAAGTGGCCCTCACGACGCCGGACGCGCCCGCCGCCATTGCCGCCATCCGTGCATCGGCGCCCCCTGGTGCGCTTGTCGGCGCCGGCACGGTTTTGAGCGTCGCCGACGTCAAGGACGTGGTGGCGGCCGGAGCCCAGTTCATCGTCACGCCCGCACTGGCGGACTCCATCCGCGAGGCCGCCCGCCGGGACCTCCCGGTCCTGGCGGGAGCCCTGACCCCCACCGAAGTGCACGAGGGCATGAACCGCGGAGCCACCCTGGTCAAACTCTTCCCGGCGTTCATTGGCGGCCCACGCTACGTCAAGGCACTGCTGGATCCGTTCCCATCGGTCCCGCTGGTCGCCGTCGGCGGAGTCGGCGCCGCGGACGCCGCCGCCTACTGGGATGCCGGAGCCGCCGCAGTGGGACCCGGCAGCCCGCTGGTCGGTGACGCGGCATCGCCGGGCGGGGACCTGGATGCGCTGCGGGCCCGTGCCCGGGACTACCTGCGGACGGCGGCCGGCCACCCGCGCGTGGACGGCTGAGGACGACGCCGTGACTTCCGTTGACGTGTTGACCTTCGGGGAGACCATGGTCTCGCTGCGCTCCGACGGGCCCCTGGCCCAGGGCGGGACGCTTGCCATGCACGCCGCCGGGGCAGAATCGAACGTGGCTGTCGGCCTGGCCCGACTGGGGCACTCCGTGCGGTGGGCCGGGCGCGTGGGCCGCGACCCGCACGGGGATTTCATTGAACGGGCGCTGCGGGCCGAGGGTGTGGACCTTGTCCTGGCCAGGGACGGCGGCCGGCCCACAGGGGTGATGTTCCTGGAACGCCGCACCGCGGACGTCAGCCGCGCGTTTTACTACCGCCGCGGTTCGGCCGGTTCGCGCATCAGCCGCCCGGACCTCGAGGAGCCCCTGGCCGACGGCGCCAAGGTCCTGCACCTGACCGGAATCACCCCTTCCCTGTCGCCGCAGGCACTCGACGCCTTTGCGTTCGCCGCCGAAACCGCTGCCGGGCGGGGCATGCTTGTCTCCCTCGACGTCAACTACCGCGCCAAGCTATGGTCCCGGGAGGAGGCACGTGCGGCCCTTGCCCCGGTGGCCCGGCATGCCGGCGTCGTCATCGCCTCCGATGACGAGCTGGACCTCCTCTGCGCGCGGCCCCGCGGTGCCGACGGCGTCGCCGGAACGGCCGCCGAGCTGCTGGAAACCGGGGTCCGGGAGGTCGTCGTCAAGCTCGGTGCGCGGGGCGCCGCGGCGTACACGGCCGACGGTACCAGCCATGCCGACGCCGTTGCCGTCGAGGTGGTGGACACCGTGGGCGCCGGGGATGCCTTTGTGACCGGCTACCTGTCCGCGCTCCTTGAGGGCGGGGACGTTGCCGCGCGGCTGCGGCGCGGAGCCACGTTGGGCGCCTTCGCCGTGAGCACGGCGGGCGACTGGGAGGGCCTTCCGCGCCGGGATGAACTGGCGCTCCTGGATGCCCTGGCGCCCGGCAGCACCGACCGCTGAACGTGCCGCCTACGCGATGGTGTACGAGTTGAGCGGGCGGCCCGTGGTTCCGTAGCTGAGGTCGAGGACCACCAGGCCCTTGCGCTCCAGCGCCCCGAGGTAGCGCTGGGCAGTGGGCCGGCTGACCCCGAGCTTGTCCGCGATCTCAGCTGCGCCGACGGGGCCGCCGGCTGTCCTGACGGCGTCGAGGACCTTCTGCATCGTGGGTTGCAGGCGCGGTGTCGGCGCCGCGGCGCGGACCGCAGCGGACCTCGTGCTGTACAGGCTGTCCACCACGGCCTGGCTGGCCGTAGGCGCGGAGTCCAGTTCGTGCCGCCAGCGTTCGTAGGCCTCCAGCTGGGTTCGCAGCTGCTCAAAGCTGAAGGGCTTGACCAGGTAGTACACCGCGCCGCTGCTCATGGCCGACCTGACCGTGGCCAGGTCCCGCGCGGCAGTGATGATGATGCAGTCAATTTGCGTGCCGGCGGCCTGCAGGGACCGCAGCAGGGAGATTCCGTCCTCATCCGGCAGGTGCACGTCAAGCAGCAGCAGGTCCGGGGACAGCCGGGCGATGGCCTCCCTGGCCGATGCCGCGCTGTACACCTCGCCCACGCATTCAAAGCCGTCAACGCGGGCCACCCGTGCGGCATGGATGCGCGCAACCCTGAAGTCGTCGTCGACCACCAAAGTCCTGATCACTGCGTGTTCCTCGCTTCCATGCCTGCCGTGTCCCCAGTTTCCGCGTGCGCCGGCAGCCACACCTCAAAGTTACCGCCCGGCCCTGGGAAAACATCGAGGGTTCCCCCGGCGCGGTGCACAATCCGCCGCACCAGGGCCAAGCCAATGCCGCGGCGCATGCCGGGCCTGGTGTCCTTCGTGGAATAGCCGTCCACCACCACGTCGTCGATCTTGTCCGCGGGCACGCCGGGGCCGTTGTCCCGGACCGCGATGAAGACGCCGTCGGCGTCGTCAAGCTGGACGCTCACGGTGCGGGGCCGGGGGGAGCTGGCCAGCGCATCCACGGCGTTGTCCAGGAGGTTTCCGACGATCGTCAACAGCTCCGTCTGGTCCACCAGGGGCCGTTCCAGCCGGGACTCGGCGGTGACCTCGATCCGCACGTCCTGTTCGGCCGCCACGGTGATCTTCGCCAGCAGCAGGGCGGCCAGTTCCGGCGGGGCAATGCGCGAGCGCAGCCCCTCGCCCAGGGAGCGGGACGTGGCGGAGATCTGTGAGACATACGTCCTGGCCTGGTCCACGTCGCCGAGTTCCAGCAGCCCGTCAACAACGTACAGGCGGTTGGCGTATTCATGCTCCAATGCCCGCATGGCCTCCATCAGGCCCTGGACGGAGTGCAGGTCGCGCACCAGCCCCTCGATCTCGGTCCGGTCCCGCAGCGTCACCACGGAGCCGATGCTCCGCCCGCCGATGGACACCGGCATGCGGTTGACCACCAGCAGCGCGTCCTCCGTCAGCGCCACCTGGTCGACGCCGTCGAGCGTCCCGGTGAGCAGCTGGCGCAGCCGGCCGTCCGGAACCAGCTCGGCGACGGGGGTCCCCAGTGCCGTCTCCTCGACCTTGAGCAGGCGCCGCGCCTCCTCGTTGATCACCGTCACCCGGCCGTCGTCGTCAAGCCCGACGACGGCCTCCCGGATTCCATGGAGCAGCGCCTCCCGCTCCTGCAGCAGGAAGGCGATCTCGGCCGGCTCCAGATTGAAGGTGACACGCTTGATGCGCCGCGACAACAGCAGCGAGCCCGCCACGCTGAGCAGCAGCACCAGCGCCGAAAAGCCCGCGATCAACCAGATGTTCGACGCCTGCTCGTCCCGCTCCCTGGTGTCCAGAATGCCGACCGACACCTCACCGATCACGGCGCCGTCCGCGCCGAAGATCGGGGCCTTGGCATTGGCGGAGAGCCCCAGGCTGCCGGGATCGAAGCCGAGGTGTGTCTTTCCGTCCAGGACGGCGACGGGTTCTTCCAGCTTCCGCCCGATCAGGGCCGGGTTGGGGTGGGAGTACCGGATGCCGTCGCGGTCGGTCACCACCACGTAGGAGGGATTGGCCGAGGCCACGATTTTCTGGGCCAGGGCCTGGATGCTGCGGTGGGGGTCCTTGGCCTCCAGCGCCGAGCGGACCTCGGGCATGGCGGCGGTGGTGGTGGCGATGCCCAGCGCCCGCAGCTGGTACTGCCGGTCCAAGGTCTGGTTGCTGACAACGGTGAACAGGAACGCGCCAAGGACCACGGCCAGCACCAGCAGCGAGAGCATGCTCAGCAGGATCTGGGTGGTCAGCGTCATGGACCGGTGCCGCCCGCGGGCCGCGTGTGCCGGGGAAATGCCGTTCACCGCTGCCGCCTTCCGGATTGCTCTGGGCGCGTGGTGCAGAAAACGCACAAAACGTGCACTTTTGCGGATAAGTTGCACAACTTACTGAAGTCTTTTGGCACCGACCATCTCTTTCTAAGCTCGACATAGTTTATGTGATCCGACTCACGTACGCGAACGAAGCCAGGAAGGGAAAAAGTGACAACGGTGTCAGAACTACACAGAAGCGGCCACGTGCCGACAACGCCAGCGGGCGGGGGAGGCGATGAGGCGGGGCGCATCGAAATCCGCGGCCTGACCAAGCGCTACCTCACGCCGAAGGGGGAGACGTTCACAGCCATCCAGGATGTGTCGCTCACCGTGGAGCCGGGGCAATTCTGCGCGATTGTCGGGCCAACGGGCTGCGGCAAATCGACCACGCTGGCCCAGGTCTCGGGCCTGGAGCGGCCCAGCGCCGGCTCCGTCAGCGTCGGCGACCGCGTCGTGGAGGGCATCACCAAAGGCGTCAGCTACATGTTCCAGGCGGACGCGCTGTTCCCCTGGAAGACGGTGCTCAACAACGTGCTGATCGGTCCGGTCCTGCTCGGCACGCCTAAGAAGGAAGCAACCGCCCTGGCCATGGACTGGCTGCGCCGGGTTGGCCTGTCCGGCTTTGAGGACCGCTACCCCCACCAGCTGTCCGGCGGCATGCGCAAGCGCGTCGCCATGGCGGCGGCGCTGATCAACAATCCACGGATCCTGCTCATGGACGAGCCCTTCGGGGCCCTCGACGTGCAGACCAAGGCCATCATGCAAAACGAGCTCCTGCAGCTCTGGGAGGGGCTGCGGCCCTCGGTCCTGTTCATCACCCACGACCTGGACGAGGCCGTGGCGCTCGCCGACAAGGTGGTCATCATGACCAGCAGCCCCGGCTCGGTCAAGAACGTCTTCGACATCGACCTGCCCAGGCCGCGCGGCGACGTCCAGCAAATTCGGCACGAGGAACGCTTCCTGGAACTGCAGGGGCAGATCTGGTCTTCCCTGAAGGACGAGGTCACCCGCGCCTACAAGCAGACGGCAGGTGTGTCAGCATGACGGCAACCATCGCGGTTGAGCAATCGACCGACATCCAGGCCGAGGGCCGGCGCAAGGCCCGGCGGCGCACGTCGGCCATCTGGATCGGCCGCATCGTCCTGGCGGTCGTCGTGATCGGGGGCTGGCAGTGGTTTACGGCGGTCGGCTGGGTGGACAAGTTCTTCTTCGGCCAGCCGACCGAAGTCTGGAACAGCCTGGTCAAGCTCTTCACGGACGGCACGGCGTTCGGCTCGATTTGGGAGAACCTGTGGATCACGGTCCAGGAGGCGATCTTGGGATTCCTGGTCGGAACCCTCGCCGGAGTCATCCTCGGCATCCTCCTGGGCTCCAACCGGTACCTGTCTGAAGTCGTCGGACCCTACATCCGGATCGTCAACTCCATTCCCCGCATCGTGCTCGGCTCGATCTTCATCGTGGCCTTCGGCCTCGGCATGGGTCCGAAGGTGCTGCTCGCCGCGGTGCTGGTCTTCTTCGTGGTCTTCTTCAACGCCTTCCAGGGCGTCCGTGAGGTGGACCAGAACCTGATCTCGAACGTTCGGGTCCTGGGTGCCTCGCCGCTTCAGGTGGCCATCAACGTGACCATCCCGTCCGCGATGACCTGGATCATTGCCAGCCTGCACACGGCGTTCGGTTTTGCGATCATCGGCGCCCTGGTCGCCGAGGTCCTCGGCGCCCAGCACGGCGTCGGACTGATCATCAGCCAGGCGCAGGGGACCTTCGATCCAAACACCGTCTTCGCCTGCATGGTCATCATTGCCGTCGTCACGCTGGGCGCGGAATACCTCATCAGCCTGCTGGAGAGTTCACTGCTGAAGTGGCGACCGCCGAGCCGTTCCGAGGCCCAAGCCATCTGAGTACCCCGTTCCATTCACTGAATTAGGCAAACGCCCGGATTTCGGGAAAAACAAGAAGGAAAAATCATGATCAAGCACAAGATCTACGCGGCCGCGGCCGCCGGGACCATGGCGCTCAGCCTCGCCGCTTGCGGCGGCGGCGCCGCAAGCAGCAGCAGCGGTGCCAGCGGCGCCGCCTCCGTTCCCACCGTCAAATTGATGGTGGGCGGCATCGACAAGCAGATTTACCTGCCCTACGAACTCGCCCAGCAGCTGGGCTACTACAAAAAGTACGGCGTGAACGTGGAGCTTTCCACGGAGCAGAACGGCGGCGTCGGCGCCGAGGACGCCATGGCCTCCGGTCAGGTCGAC
The DNA here is from genome assembly GCF_003268655.1 of Arthrobacter dokdonellae. Classification (NCBI taxonomy): domain Bacteria; kingdom Bacillati; phylum Actinomycetota; class Actinomycetes; order Micrococcales; family Micrococcaceae; genus Arthrobacter; species Arthrobacter dokdonensis. The sequence continues at coordinate 751,408 of NZ_CP029642.1, forward strand.
ATGGCCGGTGCCTGGTACGTCCACACGGTTGACTTCCAGGCCAAGGGCAAGGATGTCATCAACCTGGTCCAGCTCTCCGGCGCCCCGGGCGAACGCATCATGTGCGGAAACGACAGCGGCGTCCATTCGGCAGCCGACTTCAAGGGCAAGACCATGGGCGTCACCGACCTCGGTTCCGGCACCGACGAGCTGACCCAGTTCGTCGCCTCCAAGGCCGGCGTCACGAAGAAGGATTACCACACGCTCGCCGTCGGCGCCGGGTCCACGGCCATCGCCGCCATCCAGCGCAAGTCCGCCGACTGCGTCATGACCACCCAGCCCACCGTCGGCGCCCTGGAGAGCAAGAAGCTCGCCTACACCGCCGTCGACCTGGCCACCTCGGCCGGGGCCACGAAGGCGCTCGGCGGCGACTGGCCCGCTGCCGGCGTCCTGGCCAACGCGAGCTGGGTCAAGGACCACGAGGACGCCGCCCAGAAGGTGGTGGACGCCCTGGTCGCGACGATGCATTGGATCAACACGCACACCGCAACGGACATCGCCAACGCGCTGCCGTCGTCGTACGTCCAGAACAGCACCATCAGCAAGGACCAGTACATCGCCGGCCTGACCACGGACAAGGGGCAGTTCCTGCCCGACGGGATCATGCCCGCCGGCGGACCGAAGGTCATCTTCGCCATGGAGAAGGGCAACGGCGTGGACACCTCGAAGGTCACCATCGCCGGCACGTTCACCAACAAGTACGCGCTGGCGGCGAACAAGCTGGAGGGCTTCACCACCACCACGACGCCTGCCGGGGCCGACGGGTAGGCCGGAAGGCAAAACTGAACAATCCTGTCCCGTTCTGCGCGCCACTCCCACCGGGTGGCGCGCAGAACGGCGTCATGCGCAAGGCCCGTGGCTGGCCGTGCGCACAACAGGACACCACCTAGAATGGAGGCCATGACCCAGACACCTGCCGCCGACCGCGCCCGCCTGCTCGAACTCATCAAGGAACTGGCCGTGGTCCACGGCAGGGTTACCCTCTCCTCCGGCAAGGAGGCCGACTACTACATCGACCTGCGCCGCATCACCCTCCACCACGAAGCCTCCCGCCTCGCCGGCCGCGTCATGCTGGCCATGCTGGACGACGCCGGCATCGAGTTTGAGACTGCCGGCGGCTTGACCATGGGTGCGGACCCCGTCGGCACGGCCCTGATGCATGCGGCCGCCGACGCCGGCCGGGCCATTGACGCGTTCGTGGTCCGCAAAGCCCAAAAGTCCTACGGCATGGGCCGCCAGGTGGAGGGTCCGGGCGTCGACGGGCGCGACGTCGTCGTGCTGGAGGACACTTCGACCACGGGTGGCTCCGCGCTGGCCGCCGTCGAAGGCGTGCGTCGGGCGGGCGGCAACATCAAGGCCGTCGCCGTGATCGTGGACCGCGACACGGGCGCCAAGGAGCGCATCGAGGCGGAAGCCGGAGTGCCATACCTGTTCGCGTTTGGCAAGGACGAGCTCGGCCTCGACTGACCCAAGAGGCTGTCGAGACACCGGCGGCGGAGCCGTGACGGCAGAAGCCAACATCCAACGCACGAAAGGACCGTTTTGGCCAAGCTGTACTTCCGCCACGGCGCCATGAACTCCGGCAAGTCGACAGGCCTGCTCCAGGTCGCCTTCAACTATGAGGAACGCGGGCAGCGGGTGCTGCTGGCCAAGCCCGGCGTCGACACCAAGGGCGCCGGGGAGGTTGTCTCTCGGCTGGGGATGACGCGCAGCGTGGACTTCCTGATCCAGCCCGCCGACGACGCCCGCGCGGTCTTTGCCGCCCATGCCGCCGGCGACGACCCGGATGCGCTGCTTGAACACGTCCAGGTCCCTCCCGTGGCCTGCCTGCTGGTGGACGAGGCGCAGTTCCTGACGCCCGCGCACATTGATGACTTGTTCCGCATAGCCGTCCTGGACCGCGTCCCGGTCATCGCGTACGGGCTTCGCACCGACTTCCGCACCCGCGCCTTCCCTGGATCCGCGCGGCTGCTGGAGATTGCGCACTCCCTGGAGGAGCTAAAGACCATCTGCCGGTGCGGGCGCAAGGCCCTGTTCAACACCCGCCGGGTCGGTGAGGACATAGTGTTCGACGGCGACCAGGTCGCCATCGACGGCGCCGACGTCTGGTACGAGTCATTGTGCGGAAACTGCTACCTGGAGGCGTCGGGCGGCCGCCTGCTGTAGTGGGCGCGCGAACGGGCAGATGATGGCGATGTTGGGCCCCGACGCCGCCGTTGCCTCCCCATTCGCGCGTCAGATGTGCGCGATCAGGTCGGCCACGGAATCGAGCACCTGGTCCGGCCGGAACGGGTAGGCGTTGATGTCGGCCGGCTGTGTGATGCCGGTGAACACCAGCACCGTGTGAAGTCCGGCCTCCATGCCAGCGATGATGTCGGTGTCCATGCGGTCGCCGATCATCGCCGTGGTTTCCGAATGGGCCTCGATGCGGTTCATGGCGGACCGGAACATCATGGGGTTCGGCTTGCCAACAATGTACGGTTCACGGTTCGTTGCCTTCGTGATCAGGGCGGCGATGGCCCCGGTGGCCGGGATCGGGCCCTCGGCGGACGGGCCGGTGGCGTCGGGGTTGGTGGCGATGAAGCGGGCCCCCTCGGCGATGAGCCGGATGGCGCGCGTGATCGCCTCAAAGGAATAGGTGCGGGTTTCCCCGAGCACCACATAGTCCGGGTCCTGGTCGGTGAGGATGAAGCCGGCCTCGTGCAGCGCCGTCGTCAGTCCCGCTTCGCCAATGACAAAGGCACGCCCGTGCGGCATCTGCGCCTTCAGGAACTGCGCCGTGGCCAGGGCCGACGTCCACAGGTTCTCCTCGGGCACCTCCAGGCCGGAGGCCCGCAGCCGGGCGGCGAGGTCCCGCGGGGTGAAGATCGAATTGTTGGTCAGCACCAGAAACCGCTTGGACGTGTCCACCCACCGCTGGATCAGCTCCGCGGCGCCGGGAACGGCCTGGTTTTCATGGACCAGCACCCCGTCCATGTCGGTGAGCCAGCATTCAATGTCGGCAGGCTTGCGGTTGGTCAGCTTGGTCATGGTGCCTCCTGGTGCCGAATGATTCCCTTGGGTCCCAGTCTGGCAGATGGATGGCCGTGGCGGCCGGTGAACGTGACGACACCCGTCCGCGCGGGCCAGCGGCTAAAATTGGACCGTGACCAGTCCCCCCAATGCCCCTGCCCGCGAGCCCGCCGAAGCACTAGAGCCCGCCGAGGCGCTGGATTCCGCCGGGCGCCCGGAACTGCACCACGAGGTGGGCGTGGGCCCGTGGGAGGGTGAACTGCCCGAGGGCGCGCACTGGGACCCGGAACTGCTGGCCGCAGGCGACCGGCGCAACGTCCTGGACCAGTACCGCTACTGGACGATGGACGCCATCATCGCCGAGCTGGACACGCGCCGCCACGATTTCCACATCGCCATTGAAAACTGGCAGCACGACATGAACATCGGCACCGTGGTGCGCACCGCAAACGCCTTCCTGGCCAAGGAAGTCCACATCATCGGACGACGCCGGTGGAACCGCCGCGGGGCCATGGTCACCGACCGCTACCAGCACGTCCGCCACCACCCGAGCGTGGACGACTTTGTGGAATGGGCCGCCGGCGAGGGACTGGCGATCATCGGCGTCGACATCTTCCCCGACTCCGAAAAACTGGAGACCTTCGACCTGCCACGCAACTGCGTGCTGGTCTTTGGCCAGGAAGGCCCCGGACTCAGCGAGGAGGTGCACGCCGCCGCGCAGACCACGCTGTCCATTGAGCAGTTCGGCTCCACACGCTCCATCAACGCCGCCTCAGCCGCCGGAATCGCCATGCACGCCTGGATCCGCCGCCACGTGTTCAACCAGCTGGTGTAGCATCCCGTCCTGGCCGCAATTGGCTGCTGTCGTACGGGACAACAGTTTTTACACGGCATCGTGCAACGTGTAACAAAAGACCAAAAAGTTTGCCCACAGGCTCTAGTCAGCCCTCATGCGTCGGGTTTAGGCTCGGGCATGTGCGGGCGCAGAGGGTGCCCGACCGGTGGAGGATCTCTAATGAGAGCACCAGGCAAACCACGAAAATTCGTCACCAAAATTCTGGCCACCGGCGCGGCCGTGGCCTGTGTAGTTGCGATGGGTGCCACGGGTGCCACGGCCGCCCCCGTGTCGCCGGACACACCGTACCCCGGCTCGGTCCCCAGCTGGGCCCAGCCGTCAAACGACCAAGGGGCCGCCGCCGCGGACACCTCGGTTGAAGGCGAACTGTTTTTGTCCTTGCGCAACCAGGACGGTGCGAAGGCACTGGCCGAGGCGGTCTCCAACCCACGCAGCAGCAAGTACCACAAGCCGTTGAGCCCGGCGCAGTGGATCGCCCGGTACTCGCCCTCGAAGGCCGACTATGCCGACACGGTAAGCTTCCTGAAGTCCAAGGGGCTGACCATCACGGGAACGCCCGACAGCAGGCAGTACGTGGTGTTCCGCGGGACCGCCGCCCAAGTGAACGCAGCCTTTGGCGCGCAACTGCACCGGTACGATTTCAAGGGAACCACCCTGGTCGGTCCGTCGAAGGCGCCCCAGCTGCCGAAGGCCGTCGCAGCCCACGTTGTGGGCGTCACCGTGGACCAGGGGGCAGCGAAGCACCCGAATTATGCCACGCCGGATGCTGGGCAAAATGCGGCGCCGCAGGCGCGCACGGCGCCAGCCGCCCCAACCGCAGCCTGTTCAAACTATTTCGGGCAGAACTCCGATACCGTGCCGACGGCGTATGGCAAGACGAGCTTTCCGACCAACATCTGTGGATACACGCCCAGCCAAATCCAGTCGGCCTACGGCAGGGGCGAGCTTGCAAAAACCAGGCCCGGCAACGGCGGCAGGCACGGGCAGGCACCGGACGGCAGAGGCCAGACCGTGGCGATCATTGACGCGTACGCGTCGCCCACCATCCTCGCCGACGCCAACGCCTATTCCACCGCCTACGGCCTGCCGCCCCTGAACTCGAGCAACTACCGGCAGATCGTCCCGTCGCCGCCCCAGTTCAAGGATGAGAAGCTTTGCTCGTTCCCCAGCGGCTGGCAGCCGGAGCAATCACTCGACGTCGACGCCGTGCACGGCACGGCGCCGGGCGCCAAGATCCTCTACGTCGGAGGCGACAACTGCAACGCGGGGATCGACCTTGCGCTGTCGACGATCCTTGACGGAAAGCTGGCCAACATTGTCAGCAACAGCTACGGCAACCAGGGCGAGGCAGTGTCGGCCAACTATCTTTTCGGCCAGGTCAACCTGGAACTGCAGGCCGCGGGTGAAGGCATCGGGCTGTACTACTCCAGCGGCGACAACGGCGACGAGGCGGCCGGCCTGGGCTACGCGTCCCCGGACTTCCCGGCCAGCTCGCCGTGGGTCACCGCGGTGGGCGGCACCAGCCTGGCCATCGCCAAGAACGGTTCCTACCAGTTTGAAACCGGATGGGGCGACACCAGGGACCAGATCGTCAACGGCGCCTACAGCGCGCCACTGCCCGGTCCATTCCGGTTCGGGGCCGGCGGCGGTGTGAGCGCCGCCTTCGCGCAGCCCGCCTACCAGAAGGACGTGGTCCCGAACTCCCTGGCCAACGGAAAACGGGTATCGCCGGATGTCTCCTCGGTGGCGGATCCGTACACGGGCTACGTTGTGGGCATCAGCTCCATCAATGACAACGCCACGCTGTCCACGGACCCGTTCGCCATCTTCACCTATGGCGGCACGTCCCTGGCCTGCCCCCTGACCGCCGGCCAGATGGCCGTCGCGCAGCAGGTCTCAGGAAAGGTGCTTGGTTTCGCGAACCCGGCCATCTACGCTGCCAGCCGGCAACAGGCCCGGACGGTGAGGGATGTCGTGCCCCCACGGACGCAGCAGGCGCTGGCGTTCACCAGCACCAGCACGGGCGGCAAGTACCTCGTCTCGCTGAACTTGGACACCTCGCTGACAACGGCGAGAGGGTACGACGACGTCACCGGCCTCGGGAGCATGAACTACCAGTTTGCGCTTGCCGTCGCCCAACAGCGGCGCCACGGCGGCTGACGCCTGTTCCTGATGTGTTCACGGGCGGGCCCCGGCGCGTACGCCGGGGCCCGCCCGTGGTCGTGGAAGTCCGTGCTCTGCCGCACGCTAGCGGAATACCTGCTCCGTCGCCTCCAGCATTGCCAATTCACTGCGGCGGGGCATGCCTTCCCAGTCGCCCGGCACCAGACAGGCGAAGGCCCCGGTCCGGACCGCGGTCACCAGCCGCTGGGCAACAGGCTCGGCGCGGAGCAGCTCGGCGAGGTATCCAGCGACGAATGCGTCGCCAGCCCCCACGGTGTCCACGGGACGGATGGGTACCGCAGGCTGGGTGAAAAGCTCACCGTCAACCAGGGCCGTGGCGCCGGCGGCACCGCGCTTGATGATCACTTGGGACGGGCCCAGACCGGCAATTCGGCGTGCCAGAGTGTCGGGTCCGGTGCACTCACCCACGGCAATGGCCGCCTCGTCATCGCCTGCGAAAACCACATCGGCTTTGGCGATCAGGGCCTGAAATGCGATCGAGGCTTCCGCGCTGGACCACAGGGCGGAGCGGTAGTTCAGGTCAAAGGAAACCAGTGTTCCAGCCTCCCGCGCCCTTGCCACCGCGTAGTGGATGGCATCGGCGGCGGACGCAGACAACGCTGGAGTGATGCCGGTGACGTGCAAAAGCTTCGCGCCAATGATGAGATCTGTTGGAATGTCTTCTGGTGAAAGCCGCGAGCCGGCGCTGCCGGCCCGGTAGTACATCACATTCACGGCATCGGCTGTCCGGCGTTCCTTGATCATCAACCCGGTGGGCGCCGTCCCGTCACGGACGGCGCTGAGCTGCAGGTCTTCTGCCCGCAATTCGCGAAGTACCAGATCTCCCAGACTGTCGGAGCCGACCCTCCCAATCCACGCCACCGAGGCTCCCAAGCGCCGCAATGCGATGGCCACGTTGCTTTCGGCCCCGCCTATCCCCAGTTCCAGAGACGCAGCATGGGACAGTGGACCCGGCGCAACAGACCTCATCAGGGCCATGGTTTCCCCGATCGTGACCACGTCGATGACCTTGCGCGGCCAAACGATTCCCGGTGGAGGGGAATGTTCGGCGGATTCCGCCGGCCAGCCAGGTTCGCCATCCCGGGGGGCATCCAGGACGCGATTCATCGTGCGCCCCTGGCTGCGACGGCGGCAGCCGCCAGTGCCGTGACGCGTTGGGCGCGCCCGGTCAGGGCGGTGAGGTCCCCGCCACGAAACGCGTCGCCGAGCAGCGGGCCGCCCAGGCTGACAGCCAATGCCCCGGCAGCGATCCATGCGGGGGCGTCCTCAATGGATACGCCACCCGAGGGGATCACCTCGATGTCGGGGAACGGACCGCGCAGGTGCCCGACATAGCCGGGTCCAACGGTCCCGGCCGGAAAGACTTTCACGGCCGTGGCCCCGGCGTTCCAGCCTGACCATAGCTCGGTGGGGGTTAGCCCGCCGGGAAAGATCGGCACGTCGCGGTCCACGGCAGCCTCGACCACCTCCAACTTGGTGACCGGCGTCACTAAAAATGCTGCCCCGGCATCCATGGCCTCATTGGCTTGTTCAGCCGTGGTGATGGTCCCTACGCCGATGTCCACTCGGGCACCAAACAGCTCCACCAGAGCGGGAAGATGCGCAAACACTCCTTCCGTGCTCAGCGTGAGTTCAATGGAGGTGACGCCCCCTGCGGCCAGGGCCTCGATGACTGGGGCATATTCACTGGCATGGGAGGCGCGCAATACCGCCACGACAGGATTCCCACGCAGGGCCAGCCCTACTCCGGGGCGCCTGGTCATTCGTTCCTGACTCATGTCACTGTTCCCAACTGCCACGGTACGAACTCTTCCTGTCCAAGATCAAGCTCTTCGCTGACGGTCTCCTGGCCGGAGGCGACGGCGAGAATGGTGGCGAAAATTTGTTCGCCCATTTCCTGTACCGTGCATTCGCCATCCACGATGACCCCGCAGTTGATGTCCATGTCCTCGGGCATCTGCCGGTACATTTCCGTGTTCGTGGCCAGCTTGATGCTCGGCACCGGCTTGCACCCCAAAACTGAGCCGCGGCCCGTGGTGAAGCAGACGACGTTGGCGCCCCCTGCAACAATCCCAGTCACCGAAACGGGGTCGTAACCGGGAGTGTCCATGAAGACGAAGCCATGTTCCGTCACGGCCTGGGCATATTCGTAGACGGCCGCAAGTTCGGCCTGGCCGCCTTTCGCTACCGCTCCGAGCGATTTCTCCAGAATGGTTGTCAGACCACCGGCCTTGTTGCCAGGGGAGGGATTGTTATCCAGGCTGCCTCCGCCCCGCGCAGCATACCCCTGCCACCAATCGATCCGGTCAAGCAGCTTTTGGCCCACTGCTTCAGAGACGGCCCGCCGGGTCAGTAAATGTTCGGCACCGAACACCTCCGGCGTCTCAGCGAGGATTGATGTGCCGCCGTAGGAAACCAGCAGATCTGATGCCACGCCGAGGGCAGGGTTCGCCGTGATTCCTGAATAGCCGTCGGAGCCGCCGCAGTTGAGTCCCAAAATCAGTTCCGAGACATCGATTGGCTCGCGCTGCAGTGCGTTGATGTCGGGCAGCATTTCCTTGATCCGGGCAACAGCGGCCTTTACGGTGGCCCGGATCCCGCCGGTTCCCTGAATGGTCATCCGCTCAATCAGCTTGGCGGGGTCATCGGCGTCAAGGAATCGGTCGGTTTGCAGCATTTCACAGCCGAGGCCAATGACCAGCAAACCGGCGAAGTTCGGGTGCTTGGAATAGCCGTGAAGGGTGCGGACCAACACGTCGGCGCCTTCACTGCCCAAGACCATGCCGCAGCCGCTTCCATGGGTCAGCGCAACAACACCGTCCACATTGGGGTAGGCGTCCAGCACCGGCCCACGAAACTGTTCTGCGATCATTTTGGCTGTGCTCGCGGAGCAGTTGACGGAGGTGAGGATGCCAACGTAGTTTCGGGTTCCAACCCGGCCGTCCTTGCGGCGGTACCCCATAAATGACGGCCGGGGGCCCGGCCGGACCGGCGGGGAAATCCGGGCCGTGCCGAAGGCGTATTCCCGGGGTCCGGTGTCCATGCCGAGATTGTGGGTGTGGACATGCTCGCCGCGCTTGATGGGTCGCGTTGCCAGACCGATGGACTGGCCGTATTTGTGCACCTGGTCTCCGGCACTGACATCGCGCAGGGCAATCTTGTGTCCGCGGGGAACGTCGGTGCTGACCGACAGGGGCGCCTGGCCAGGGTGGTCCACCACGGATCCTGCCACCAAGGCCGAGGTGGCGACAGCAACGTCGTCGCCCCCGGCCAAAATCAAGATGCTTCCGCCGTCGCGGGCCGTCCCCTGGCCGTGGGCAGCTCCGGCGTGCCGTAGAGGCTGGGGGGAGTTCACCAGTCATGCACCGTCCCGTCAACTAGACGGTTGACCGGCAAATACGCCGGCGTGTACTGGTACTGCTCGGCACGTTGATCGTTGTAATCCACGCCGAGCCCCGGGTTGTCCCCTGGATGTAGAAGGCCTTCCTGGAACGTGTAACTGGTCTCGAAGACTTGCAGTGTTTCGGGCGAATGTTTCATGTACTCCTGGATGCCAAAATTGTGGATGGCCATGCCCAGGTGCAGCTGGGCCGCCTGCCCGACCGGGGAGATGTCGGTGGGCCCGTGGAAGCCGGACTTGATCTGGTAAATCGCAGCGAAGTCCATGATCTTGCGCAGCGCGGAGATTCCGCCCGTGTGGGTCACGGCCGAGCGGACGTAGTCGATCAGCTGTTCGGTAATCAGCGTTTGGTAGTCGTAGATGCTGTTGAAAACCTCACCAATGGCCAGCGGTGTGGTGGTCTGGGACCGTACCCGTCGCAGCCCTTCCTGGTTTTCCCCCGGGGTGCAGTCTTCGAGCCAGAACAAGTCGTAGGGCTCCAACGACTTGCCCAGCGTTGCGGCCTGATTGGGGGTCATCCGGTGGTGGCCGTCGTGGAGCAGGATCAGTTCGGGACCAAACTCTTTCCTGACGGCAGCAAAAACCGTGGGGACGTGGCGCAGGTAGGCGCGTGTGTCCCATGTTTCCTCAGCCGGCAAGGGCAGGCGTTTGGCTGGCTCGTAGTCGTAGCGTTCGCCAGGGCGTTGGTCCGTGGCAACGCCGTAGATCTGGCCCAGTCCCGGGACGCCGGTCTGCACGCGGATGGCCTTGAAGCCTTGGTCCAAGTGGTTCCGGATGGAATCAAACAGGGATGGCGTGTCTGATCCCGAGGCGTGTCCGTACGCCAAGGCTCCGGTGCGGGATGCGCCGCCAAGCAACTGGTACAGCGGCATCCCAGCCGCCCTGGCCTTGATGTCCCATAGGGCCACGTCCACGGCGGCAATTGCGGCCATCGTGACGGGTCCACGGCGCCAATAAGCGCTGCGGTACAAGAACTGCCAGGTGTCCTCAATCTTTTGCTCGTCCCTTCCGAGCAGCAAGGGGACCACGTGCTCCTTCAAATACGCCGCCACCGCCAATTCACGGCCGTTGACCGTGGCGTCGCCAAGGCCCACCACGCCTTCCTCGGTGGTGATGCGCAGCGTGACAAAATTCCGGCCCGGACTGGTAATCAGTACCTCAGCAGAACGAATCGCCATGGTTTTCTCCTCTAGTCAATGATGGTTAGGTGCGGGCAGCGTAGGACTGCAGGGGCAGGTTGTACGCGAGGTCGATAGCCGTCTCGATGCCTTCATCGAGGCCCAGCCGCCCCTCGGCCACCAGGCGGGCCAGGTATCCGGCGTCGATCCTGCGGGAAAGGTCGTGTCTGGCAGGTACCGAGGCCAAGGCCCTGGTGTCGTCAACAAATCCGCTGGTGTTGTAGAACCCGGCCGTTTCCACAGCTGATTCCCGGAACCGGCGCATCTGCTCCGGGCTGTCAAGGAACCACCAGGGGGCCCCGAGCCGCATCGCCGGATAGGCCCCGGCCAAAGGCGCCAGCTCCCGGGAGTACACCGTTTCATCGGTGGTGAAGGCGATGACGCGGAAGTCCGGGTTCATGCCGAAGGCGTCAAGCATGGGGGCGAGGGCCCTGGTAAATTCCATCTTGACGGGAATGTCAAATCCGGTGTCGGGGCCATATGTGCCCAGCACATTGGCGTTGTGGTTGCGCAGCACCCCGGGATGCAGCTGCATCACCAGTCCGTCCTCGGTGGACATGCGGGCCATTTCAAAGATCATGTTGGCCGCAAATGCCTCCGCTTCCCGGGCGGTTGCAGTTCCTGTGAGGGCCGCTGCAAAAATACGCTGGGCGTCCGCTGGCGGAAGCGGCGTTGTGTCGGCACTGAGGTGGCCGTGGTCGGTGGCACGGGCACCGGCGGCAATAAAGGCGGTTCGACGCTGGCGCAGGGCGGCTAGGAATGTGGAATAGTCGCCGACTTCGACGCCGGAGACCTGCGACAGGGTCCTAATTTCTTTCTGCCACTGGCTGTTGCGCACGTGCAGGAGGGAGTCCGGACGGAAGGTGGGAACAATCGTGTGATTGCCAGGAAGTTGGGCCAGCTTATGGTGGGCCGCCAGGTCCGAAATGGCGGGGTCCGTGGTGGCCAAAATTTCCACCTTGAAACGCTCCAGAATGGAGCGGGGGCGGAACGCCTCAGTGTTGAGTGACGCCTGCAGTTCGTCGTACAAGGCGTCTGCGGTTTCTTCCGAGGGGGCCGTTGTTGCCCCAAAGACTATGGCGAGTTCGTGTTCGAGCCAAAAGCGGGTCGGTGTTCCCCGAAACAACTTCCAGTTCCGGCAAAAAAGCCGCCAGATGGCGCGGGGATCGCTTTCCACCACGCTTCCATCTTTGCTGGGCACACCCAGCTCGGCATGGCTGTGGCCCTGCGAGACCAACATGCGGACCAGGTAGTGGTCCGGAATGATCAGCAGCTCAGCCGGGTTGCCAAAAGTTTCGTTGCGCAGGAACAGGTCGGCCTCCACGTGACCATGCATGGACACGAGCGGCAGGTGCTGGGTGTGTCGGAAAATTTCCAGGGCATGGGCTCGCGTCGCGGAATCAGCTGGCAGTCCGCGCGCCGGGTCCAAAGTCCATTCATTGCCACGTGTCATGGTTCATCCAAGCTCTCCATTGAAACAAAATGAAACAAAATATGAAACAGTCTATTTTTCTAATATCAGCCAAATAGGTTGAAAAAGCAAGGAGGTTGACGAAACTTCACAACACCTCCAGAGCGTAACCGGAAAGTTATGAAACAAATCATGAAATGCATTGACATGTTGGAAGGTCGGTTGCAGACTGTGATGCAATGCACAAGCCGGCCACGGCAACCGGGGGCCGGCAATGATCGCAACGCCGGCACCCGTCTGCAGGGCGGGCAATGAAAGGAGCATTTCATGGCTGGAGCAGTGACCGTCAGGGACGTCGCGCGAGTTGCGAACGTCTCCCCGGCCACCGTCTCGCGGGTACTGACGACGCCGCACATTGTCGCCCCGCTGACCCGCCAACGGGTCCTCGAGGCAGTGGACCATATGGGTTACCGGCCGGTTGGGTCCGCCGGAGTTGGAAAAGTTCGCACCGGCTACCTGGGGCTTGTGGTCCCGGACTTGGAGAACCCCTACTTCGCGTCCGTCACCAAGGGTGTCCAGGCCAGGGCGCTCGCCCGCGGATTTTTCGCTCTCGTGGCCGATTCGGACGAAGACCCGCATGCGGAGCGCGACCTGGTGGAGCAGTTGAGCACCCAGGTTGATGGCCTGATCCTGTGCTCCGCCCGCATGTCTGACGAGGATTTGCTGGCGTGCGCCGAAGGCTCCTCCACCGTCTTGGTCAACCGCAGGCTGACCGGTGTTCCCAGCCTCCACGTCGACGACGCCCAGATCATCCGACAAGCGCTGGAGCACCTCTACGCACTCGGGCACCGCCATGTAGCTTACGCTGGAGGGCCCACCGGCTCATGGTCGGACCGCCAGCGCCGGGAAGGCATTGAAACCGTCCTGGCCGACCTCGCAGGGATGACTGTGAGCTCCCTTGGCGCCTTTGCACCCGTGTTTGGCGGTGGCCAGTCCGCCGCGGATCTGGCCGTGGCCAGTCATGCCACGGCCGTCCTTGCCTACAACGACCTCATCGCCTTGGGGGTGCTGTCCCGTCTGCGCAGCCGGGGGATCGACGTACCCACACAGATGAGCGTGATCGGCATTGATGACATCAGCGCCGCTTCCCTGGTTTCTCCAGCGCTCACCACTGTCCGTGCCCCGCTGCGGCGTGTCGGCCGGGTCGCGGTGAATTTGTTGTTGGACGTCATCGCCGCGGGGGAGGGCTACCGTCCACCCGAGGAAATCCAGGTCCAGCTGGTGGTCCGAGAATCCACCACAGTACCCAGCAGCTAGCGCGATCGCGCGGGGGCACACGCCCCTGGCAGCCTCCGCGCGTCCCAAACCGCATCACGTTTCAGCCGATCCGTACCGCAAAGCCGCGGAACACCATGAAAGGTCACACCATGCCAATATCAAGAAAAATCCAGTGGGCAGCCACGCTTGCCCTCGCCAGCCTGGTCGTCACAGGCTGTGGCGCGCCGGGCAGCGACGCCGGGGCGGCGAAAACCCTGACCAGCAACGACGTTCCGACCAAGCCCCCAAAGGCCGTGACGTTGAACATCCTGGACGTTGCCGGAAACAAGCAGTTGACGGAGGGAATATTCGACTCCTTCGTCAAGGAACATCCGGACGTCATTTCCAACGTCACCTGGGAAACTGCCGGAGCGCCGGACATGGCGGGTAAGGTCAAGGCCCAGCAGCAGGCAGGGAATTTGAAGATCGATCTGGTGCTCACCGGCACAGACGGCTTGGCCGCAGGCATCAGCCAGAGCTTGTTCACCCCCGTTGCCGCTGATTTCAAGGACCGCCTGTCCAACATGGACAACTATCAGGAACCCGCCGCGGCCATGCAGAAGCTGGCTCAGGACCAGGCGGTGGAGCTGACTTACTACCCGTCCGGACCGCTGCTGGAGTACAACCCGGCCAAGGTGGCCAACCCGCCCACCACGGCCGAAGAACTGCTCGCGTGGGCCAAGGCGAACCCGGGGAAGTTTGGCTACGCCCGTCCCGCCAACTCCGGTCCCGGGCGGACATTCCTCATGGGCCTGCCGTACATCCTCGGCGACAAGGATCCCAAGGATCCGGTCAACGGCTGGGACAAGACCTGGAATTACCTGAAGGAACTTAACCAGTACATTCCGTCCTACCCGACCGGCACCGGGGTCACCATGAACAACCTGAAGAACGGCACGTGGGACATGGCCATGACCACGACGGGATGGGACATCAACCCGCGCGCACTCAATCAAGTGCCCAGCAACTTCAAGGTCCAGGCCGTCAAGGGCTTCACCTGGGTCACCGATGCCCAGTACGCCGCGGTCCCCAAGGGTGTCTCGGCCGATAAGATGTCCGCGATCCTGCAGGTGCTCCAATACGCGTTGACTCCGGTGCAGCAGGCCAAGACGTACGACGACGGCTACTTCTACCCCGGCCCGGCGGTCAAGGACGTCACGTTGTCCATGGCACCGAAGTCAAGCCAGGACGTCATCGCCAAGTTCGGCCGCCCCGAATACGACGCCTTGATCGCCGACAATCCCAAGGCCACCCCCATCGATGCCGACTCCCTCGTCAAGGCCTTTGCCAAGTGGGACACCGACGTCGCCAACGGAAAGTTTGTCAAGAAGTAATGAGCGCCGACGCAAGCACCTTTGAAACCCTCGAACTGGAGAACGTGGCCCGTAGTTTCGGCGGCCAGAGCGCACTTCGCGGGTTGAACCTCTCGATCAAGCGGGGCGAATTCATCGCCCTGCTTGGTCCCTCCGGATGCGGCAAATCAACCGCCTTGAACTGCCTGGCCGGCCTGCTTCCCCTCACGGGCGGGCGGATCATGATGGACGACCGGCAGATTGACCAGCTCCCGCCGGAAAAGCGCGGCTTCGGCATGGTTTTTCAAAACTATGCCTTGTTCCCTCACCTGAGCGTGGAAAAGAACATCGCCTTTGGCCTGGAAATGCGCAACGTCCCCCGTGCCGAGATCAAGAAGCGGGTGGCTGAAGCGGTTGAGCTGGTGCAGCTGGGACCCCATGCCAAGAAGCTTCCGGGGCAGATGTCCGGTGGGCAGCAGCAGCGCGTGGCCATTGCCCGGGCCGTGGTCCTGCGCCCGCCGCTGGTGCTGATGGATGAACCGCTTTCCAACCTCGATGCCAAACTTCGTTTGGAAATGCGCACGGAGATCCGCCGCCTCCACCAGTCACTGGGCCTGACCACCCTGTACGTCACCCACGACCAGGAGGAAGCACTTTCCCTGGCCGACCGGCTGGTGGTGCTGCGGTTGGGCCAGGTCCAGCAAGTGGGTACTCCGCAAGAACTTCATGAGCACCCGGCGAACTGGCACGTGGCAGACTTCATGGGCTACCGAAACCTGCTCGAAGGCAGGGTCGAACGCGCCCACGGGGCCAGCATCACCGTTTCCGTGCTGGGAACCGCACTTACCGGCACCAGTGCACACCCGGTGGTTGCCGGGGACACCGTAAAAGTCGGCCTGCGTGCCGAAGACCTGCACATCGTGGACGGGGACCAAGGCGGCGGTGCGCGCTCCCTGGTCGAAGCCGTCGTTGAGGTGGTCGAATATCAGGGCCGCGAGTTTGCGGTGGAAGCCCGTGCCCTGGACGGCACGGCCCTGCACATGCGCACTGACCGGCATGTCCAGGCCGGCCAGCGAATTTCCGTGGCCGCCGCCCCTGACCGGGTTTTGGTTTTCCCGGCTGAACTGGAAAATGTTGCTGGCGCCGAGCTTGAATTGCAGGGCGTGGCGTCATGACGATCACGGCCCGCAAGCCGCCGGTCGGACGGGACCGGCGGGATGGGTCAAACGCCCGTCCCGCCTTGACCCACCGCCTGGCCGAACGCGGCATCGATAAGCTCCTGCTTCTCCTGCTGCCGGCGCTGCTGTTTTCCCTGGCGCTTTTTGTCTATCCGTTTCTTTACGGACTCGGACTGTCCTTCCAGCCAAAGGAGGGTGGCTTCTTCGGCGCCTATAAAACGTTCTTCACGGATCCGGACATGCGCGGTCTCGAGTCCATCTGGATCACATTGCGCCTGGCCGTGCCGGCCGCTTTGTTCAACGTGTTGGCGTCCATCCCGTTGGCGTTCAAAATGCGGGGAAAATTCAGGGGCAAGCGGGCCTTGACCACTATCCTGGTCATTCCGATCACGCTGGGAACCGTCCTCACGGCCGAAGGTCTGTTGAACTTCTTTGGGCAGCGCGGCTGGTTTAACCGCGTTCTGGGTCTCATCGGAATCGGCCCGCTGGACCTGGTGCAGAACTACTGGGGCGTGCTGTGGTCGTTGATCATCTCCGGGTTCCCTTTTGCCTTCCTGCTCATCCTCTCCTACCTGTCCGGGATTGATCCCTCGCTGGAGTCGGCTGCCCGCACCCTGGGCGCGGACTGGAAGCAACGATTCCGGCGCATTACCTTTCCCCTGCTGGCGCCCGGCCTGGCCATCACCTTTTGCCTGACGTTCGTGCTGGCCTTCAGCGTGTTCCCTTCCGCCATATTGGTCGGCGACCCCTCGGGTTCGACCCGGGTGATTGCCTATGTTGCCTATAACGCCTGGGGACAGCAGTTCGATTATCCGCTGGCATCCGCCGCCGCGATCATCATGGGCGCCGTGGAACTGCTCGTCATCTTGCTGGTTCTGGTGTGGCGTTCACGCATGTACAAAGGTTCAACCGGAGGTAAGGGCTGATGAGTGTCGCGATGAAAGAACCGTCAGTCAAGGCGCCGCAAAAAAAGCGGATTGTGGCCACTCCAGGCACCTTCCTGGTGGCCGGTGGCATGGCACTCTTCCTGCTCCTGCTTCTCGGCGTGGTGGGTTCGGTTCTGGTGAACTCCTTCGCCACACAGTGGTTTGACAGCTGGTTGCCCGATGGCCTGACATTGTCCTGGTACGGAGCGGCTTGGAAGGATTTCGACCTGGCCCAGGTCGTGGGGGTGACGCTTATTGTGGCGGTTGCGGTCGTGGGGATCTCAGTTCTCATTGGGGCTCCTGCCTCCTACGTCCTTGCCCGGCGGAGCTTCCCCGGAAAGTCACTGGTAATGCTGGTGTTCCTGCTCCCCATCATGATGCCGCCCATCACCTACGGCATCCCGCTGGCGACGTTGCTGACATACCTGCACTTGGCTCCGGGACTTACCGGCGTCATTCTTGCCAACTTGGTTCCGTCCGTGCCATTCGTCATCCTGACCATGACGCCATTTATCGAACAGATCAACCCGGGCATTGAGTCCGCGGCCCGCATGTGTGGCGCCAACATGTTCAAGTTGTTTACGAAGATCCTGGCGCCACTGCTCATTCCGGGCATCCTGGCGGCGGCGGTGCTGGTTTTGGTGCGCACCGTCGGCATGTTTGAGCTGACGTTCCTGACCTCGGACTCGACGTCGAACACCCTCGTCGTGGCCCTGTTCACGGCCATGACAGGTGCCGGCATCCGGGCACAGCAATCGGTGGATGCCATGGCGGTCATATACATGCTCATGATGATGATTCTGCTGGTGGTTGCACTGCGCTTCGTCAACCCAACGCAACTCGTTTCCCAAGTGAAGGAGGACCTGGACTGATGACTGCGGACGTGGACAGTTCCCGGGAAACGACCCTGTCGCTGGCAACCCTGGACCGGGCAGCCGCCCGGCCCGGCGTCACGGGCCCCACAATGGATCCCCGCGAACTGACGGTAGGACTGGTTCACCTGGGATTGGGCGCCTTCCACCGCGCTCACCAGGCTGTCTTCACTGAGGATGCTGCGACCGCAACCGGCCAGACCCGGTGGGGGATCCTCGGCGTGACCGGGCGCAGCGCCGCGGTTGCCGACCAGTTGGCGCCCCAAGACGGGCTGTATTCCGTGCTGACCCGCTCACCGCGGCAACGTTCGCTTCGCATCATGGGCTCGCTCCGGGCAGTGGCTTTCCCTGGCCGTGACACCGAACGCGTCGTCGATGCCTTGGCAGCCCCAGGAACCGCCGTCGTCTCCACCACCATCACCGAAAAGGGCTACCCCCGCACGGGAACCGGTGGGCTGGATTGCCGCCAGGCCGGAGTCGGCGTTGACATTGACGCCCTCAGACAGGAACTTCTCGGACAGCACGTCGAAGGTGCCGCGGCGACGGCGCTCGGACTGCTGGCGCGGGGACTCGGCAGGCGTTTTCGCCTGGATGGTGGCCCCCTGACGGTAGTGCCCTGTGACAACCTGCCCTCCAACGGCCGGCTCACGCGGACGCTACTGACCGATTTTGCGGAGCAGGCCGGAGGCGGCCGGTTTCAGGACTGGCTGCAGGAATCAGTGGCCTTCGCCGGCACGATGGTCGATCGGATCGTGCCGGCGACAGCGGAGGCCGACCGCCGCGAAACACAGAAGATCCTGGGGATGGCCGACCATGGCCTTGTGGTGGCGGAGCCGTTTGGACAGTGGGTGATCGAGGACAACTTTGCCGGGGCCCGACCTGCCTGGGAACAGGCCGGGGCAACCGTCACCAGGGACGTGGAACCGTTTGAGGTAGCGAAACTGCGCATGCTCAACGCCACGCACTCCCTCTTGGCCTACCTCGGCGCCCTGCGCGGATTCGCCACCATCGCTGAGGCCGTCTCTGACCCCGCGCTGCTTGACGCTGCCCGGAGGCTCCAGCGCGAGGACGTCATCCCCACCCTGGAAGCCCCGGAGGGAATGGACCTTCCCACCTACGGTGAATCCATCCTTGACCGGTTTGCGAATCCGGCGCTGGGGCACACCACGGTGCAGGTGGCCATGGACGGCTCGGAGAAGCTGCCCATCCGGGTGCTCGGGACCGTTGCAGACAGATTGGCGGCCGGCGCTGTCCCGGAGGCGGCAGCGTTGGCGGTGGCCGCATGGATGGTTTTCGTCCACCGTGGGCGTGATGTCGACGGCCGCGACCTTGCGCTCAATGATCCTCTGGGGGTGACGCTGCGGGCGACCGCTGCCGGCCCCGACGCTGGCCTTTCAGCGCGGATGTTTGCCTTGGCAGGCGTCTTCCCGCGGGCCGTGGCGGAGCATGACGGATTTCGGGACGCTGTGGGCCGGCATGTGCAGGACCTTCTTCACGAAGTCCGCTGAGCCAACCCTGTTCCACGCACGACGGCGGCCCCTGGCACCCAGCCCGGGGCCGCCGTCGTGCGCTCCGGCGGCCGGGCACCGCTTCATCTTCTTCGACACCGTGGCGGCAATCGCTAGGATGGGGGTAGCCATGCTGGAGGCGGCCATCTACCCCGCCTTTGTACCGTTTAGCCCCTAAGGAGCTTTTCATGCCCATTGCAACGCCGGAGAAGTATGCCGAAATGATCGACCGCGCCAAGGCTGGCGGATTTGCCTACCCCGCGGTCAACGTGACGTCCTCGCAGACGCTCAACGCAACGCTCCAGGGCTTCGCCGATGCCGGCACCGACGGCATCATCCAGGTATCCACCGGCGGCGCGGCGTACTGGTCCGGCGCCGGCGTGAAGGACATGGTGGCCGGCTCCCTGGGCTTCGCCGCGTTCGCCCGGGAAGTGGCCAAGAAGTACCCCGTCAACGTGGCCCTGCACACCGACCACTGCCCCCAGGACAAGCTGGACGGCTTCGTGCTGCCGCTGCTGGCGGCTTCCGAGGCCGAGGTCAAGGCCGGCCGCGATCCGATCTTCAACTCCCACATGTGGGACGGCTCCGCCGAGACCCTTCAGGAGAACCTGCGGATCGGCCGCGAGCTGCTGGCCCGCACCTCCGCGGCCCACATCATCCTCGAAGTGGAGATCGGCGCCGTCGGCGGCGAGGAGGACGGTGTCGAAAACGCCATCAACGACAAGCTCTACTCCACGGTGGCGGATGGCTTGGCCACGGTCGAGGCGCTGGGCTCAGGCGAGCACGGCCGCTACATCACGGCCCTGACGTTCGGCAACGTGCACGGCGTGTACAAGCCCGGCAATGTCAAGCTGCGCCCGGAGATCCTCAAGGAGATCCAGGCCGCCGTCGGTGCCAAGATCGGCAAGGAAAACCCGTTCGACCTCGTGTTCCACGGCGGCTCCGGCTCCTCCGCGCAGGAAATCGCTGACGCCGTTTCCTACGGTGTCATCAAGATGAACATCGACACGGACACCCAGTACGCGTACACCCGCCCCGTGGCCGGGCACATGTTCGCCAACTACGACGGCGTCCTGAAGGTGGATGGCGACGTCGGCAACAAGAAGACCTACGATCCCCGCGTCTGGGGGGCCGCGGCCGAAAAGGGCCTGGCCGCCCGCGTGGTGGAAGCCGCGCAGCAGCTCGGCTCCGCCGGGAAGACCTTCGCGTAGTGAGCGACGAATTCCGCCGGAACCTCCTCGGACCTGCGCCCACGCTGCTCCCGGCCGAGGAGAACATCCAGGCGCGGCTGGACGCGGGGGACGAGGCCGTCGACCTGGCAGCTTCGCACCCGACGTCGTCACTGCTGTGGGCCATCCTGGCCGACGAGGCCTTCGCGGAGGGGCGGACCATCGAGTCCTATGCGTATGCCCGGACCGGCTACCACCGCGGGCTGGATTCGCTGCGTCGCAACGGCTGGAAGGGAACCGGCCCTGTGCCTTACTCGCATGAGGGCAACCGCGGCTTCCTGCGCGCGCTCTACGCGCTGGGCCGGGCCGCCGGTGCCATCGGCGAAGCCGACGAGGCCGCACGCATTGAGAAGTTCCTGGACGATTCCGATCCTGCCGCGCAGGCAGCTATCGAGGCCGCACTGTAGCCCGCACGGAAAATGCCGCCGCTCCCGCTTTTTGCCACCGCTGTACCGGCGGCAATTTGCGGGAGTGGCGGCATTTTTGCTGCCGGCTGGTGGGCCGGTGGGAATTAGTTCCGGACCATGCTGAGCTTCCAGGTCTCCGGGCCGTTCTCCACATACTCGACGGCGAACTTGCCGGCCGAGCGCTGCTCGAGCTGTGCCAGCAGCGGCAGCGGGTTGTGGTTGGCGATCAGCAGGATTCCCTTGCCGGCCGACAGCCCCTCAAGGGCGCCAAAGATGGTGGCGTGGCGGATGGCGTGCGGGATGGCACGGGTGTCGAGTTCAGACAGGCCGGGTTCGTCGTGGCCGCCGCAGGCACAGCCGCCGGTTGCCGGCACGGCCGCGGGGGCCGCTTCAGCGGACCGCTCCGGGAGGATCCCGGACAAGGTGAGGGTCGGGTTCTGTGCCAAGACCGGCACCACCAACTCGGTGGCATGGTCCAGGAACGCGGCGGCAGCTTCCTGCAGCCGGGCACCTGCGTGAACAATCTGCACCGGCGTCTCCTGGGATTCCAGCGTCTTGGTGGCCTCGACCAGCCGCGCGTTGTCGCCGTTGGCCAGGGCGGCAACCACCGCGTCCGGGCCGGTGGCGCCGGAGAGCGCCTCGGCAAAGGCTGCGGCCAGCGGCTGCAGTTCCTTTTCGGCGAAGTCCACCAGCTTCAGCTGGTCTTCCGCGGCCAGTTCCCCGCCGGCCGCGGAAGCCGCGGAGACGAGGTTCCCGCCCAGCGTTCCCAGTGTTCCGCCCGCTTCGGCGAGGCGGGTTTTGACGTCTTCGAGCGCGGCAGCCTCGGCAGACGAGGAGGCAAGGACCAGATTGTTCACGGGGGACGACCCTTCTTGGTGGAGCGAATGGAGATTGTGGACTTATATTACTACAATAAATTCCGTGGAAAATAATATTTCGGGACCACCGCTGCGCGGGCCCAGACCGGGCGGCACGGAGCCCGTCGCCCCAATGTCCAAGGCTCGCGCAGCGGTCCTCGAGCGGCTCCGCGGCTCGGGCGGACCGCTCACGGTGGACGCCTTGGCCGCCGAAACGGGCCAGCACGCGAACACGGTCCGTGAGCACCTGGATGCCTTGGTGGGCTCCGGCTTTGCCACAAGAACGACGGCGCCCCGTTCCGGGCGCGGGCGTCCGGCTTCCCTCTACCTGCCTGCCCAGCCCGACCCGCGCCCGGCCGGGTACGCGGCCCTGGCCGCCGCACTCGCCCGCCACATTGCCTCCACGAGTGCGGACCCGGCGGCCGCCGGAGAACTCGCCGGCCGGCAGTGGGCCCGTGTCTTGGCTGGAGCGGGCCGGCCCACCGCCCCGAGCGCCGCGCCGAGCGCCGCACGTCGCCGCAGCTCGCGGCTCAACGTGGCCGCGTCGCTGCGGGAGGCCGGCTTCGGCATCGAAGGCAACGCCGACGCCACCGACTTCACGCTCACCACCTGCCCCATCCTGGCGGCGGCCCGGGAAAACCCTGATGTGGTCTGCGCCGTGCACCTGGGCCTCGTCAAGGGGCTGCTGGAAGGCACCGGCGTCCCGGAGGTCGGCGTGGAGCTCGTGCCCTTTGCCGCGCCCGGAATCTGCACGCTGCACCTACCGTCGGCTGCTGCCACGTGAGCGACCCCGGGCAGCCCGGCGCCCAGCAGGAAACCGAGGCGCGCGGACCCGGGAAGCCGGTGCCCTCCACGCCGCAGGTATCCAAGCGCCAAGTGTCCAAGGCGCAGGTGTCCAGGAAGCCCCTGTCCAGGAAGCCCCTGTCCAAGGCGGCGAGGGAACGGCGGGTCCGGACATTCCTGCGCCGGCCCGCCTTCAGAATGCTCTTCCTGCTGCCTGCCGGCGCCGCACTGCTGGTCGGCCTCAATGCCGGGCTGCAGCTGCTTGGCGCCGACGCCCCACTGAAGCTGGACAGGTTCCCGGAGATCCACGGCATGCTGCTGGTCCTGTCCTTTGTGGGCACCGTGATCGCGCTGGAACGCACAGTGGCGTTGGGGAAGGCGGCCGGATACCTTTCCCCGGCGCTTCTGGGCGTCGCCGGCCTGTTCATGATCTCCCCGCTGCCCCTGCTGGTGGGCAAGCTGGTGCTGCTCGCCGGCACCATCGCCATGCTGTTGGTCTACGTCCCCCTGTGGCGGCGCCAGAGGGACAACGTGGTGTTGATCCAGGTTCTGGGCGGCGTGACGGCCGTCGGGGCGGCGGCCCTGTGGCTGCGCGTGCCCAACGTTGCCGTCCTGCTCCCGTTCCTCATCAGCTTTGTGGTCCTGACCATTGCCGGCGAACGGCTGGAGCTGGCCAGGATCGGCATCACCAGCCCACGCGCCGAGCCCATCCTGACCGCGCTGGCCTTCGGGATGACCATGGCCACCGTCGCCACCTTGCTCTGGCCAGCCGCGGGCTACCCGCTCTTTGGGCTGTCGCTGCTGGCCATGGTCGCCTGGCTGGCGGGCTTCGACGCCGCCCGCAAGACCATCCGAGGCCAGGGCCTGCCGCGCTACATCGCCGCGTGCCTGCTGGCGGGCTATGGCTGGCTGGCGATTGCCGGCGTCGTGCTGGCGCTGCACGACACCACGCTGACGGGTGCCTCCTACGACGTCGTGCTGCACTCGGTGTTCCTCGGCTTCACCCTTTCCATGATCATGGCCCATGCGCCCGTGATCCTGCCCGCCGTGCTGCGCAAGCCGCTGCCCTACACCGAGCTGTTCTGGGTGCCGGCGGTGCTGCTGCACCTGTCGCTGCTGTTGCGCCTCGGCCTGGGCGACGCCGCCGGCATCCAGGGCGCGTGGGTCGCCGGCGGTGTGCTCAATGTCATTTCCATCCTGCTCTTTGCCGTCATGGCATTCTGGCAGGCCACCCATCCACCGAAGGTCGCTGCGTGAACATCAACCTGACCCCGCCCGGGAAGCCCGCATCCCCGCAGGGCCCCGGCGGGATGAGCCGGGCCGGCTGGCATCTGCGCGCGAACGCCCCGGCCGTGGCGTGGCTGGTGGCGCTGGTGGTGGTGGTCCTGATCCACCGCAACGTGCCGGACTCGGGCTGGCTCATGGTGCACCTGCTGTTCCTGGGCGCCATCACCAACTCCATCCTCGTGTGGAGCTGGCACTTTGCCCAGGCGCTGCTGCGCGGTCCCACCCCGGGCTCCCGCGGCATGGCATGGCGGCTGGCGCTCCTCAACGTGGCCGTGCTGGCCGTGGTGGTGTCCATGACGGCCGACATCTGGCTGCTGACACTGATGGGCAGCATCCTGGTCGGAGCCGTGGTGGCGGCGCACGCCGTGGTGCTGGGACTGCGCGCCCGCAAGGCCCTGCCGTCGCGCTTTGGCGCCACTGTCTGGTACTACGTTGCCGCCTGCCTTCTGCTGCCCGTGGGCGCCGGGGTGGGTGCAGCGCTTGCCTCCGGGCTGACCGGTGAGGCGCACGCGAGGCTGCTGCTGGTCCACCTGTCCGTCAACGTGCTGGGCTTTGTTGGCCTGACGGTCCTTGGCACGCTGATGACGTTGCTGCCCACCATGCTGCGCACCCGCGTCGCCGGCGGCGCCGATTCGACGGCCCGCCACGGCATCTTTCCGCTGCTGGCCGGGGTGGTCCTGACCGCCGCCGGGGCCGCCGCGGGCGTCATGTTCCTGTGCACGGTGGGCCTGCTGGCCTATCTCGGCGGTGTCGTGTACGTGTGCATTCCGCTGGCGAAGGCCGTCCGGGGCAAGCCGCCGGTGAACTTTCCGCCGCTGTCCGCGATCGCCGCCTTGGCGTGGCTGGCGGTCTCGCTCGTGTGGCTGGCCGGACTGACGGCAACCTCCGGATCGTGGACGGCGCTGCACCGTGGCATCGAGTCCGTGGCCCCGGTGCTGGCGGCGGGCTTTGCCGCACAGGTGCTCGGCGCGGCGCTGAGCTACCTGGTGCCGGTGGTCCTGGGCGGCGGTCCGGCCCGGGTCAGGCAGCGCACCGCCATCCTGGACAAGGCCGCCGTGTTCCGCGTGGTCCTGACCAACCTTGCGCTCGTGGCTTCCCTGCTGCCCGTGCCCAGCCTGGTCCGCGTGGGCACCACCTTCCTGGTCCTGGCCGGGCTGGCCTGGTTCCTGCCGCTGCTGGGCATGGCCCTGCTCGCGAAGCCCCGGGAAACCACGACGCCGGGAGCCCCGGCCGCCCGGCCCGCTGCGGGCGCCGTCGTCGCCGCCCGGCCCGCTGCGGGCGCCGTCCCGGCGGGGCCATCGGGGGCGGGTGCCCCCTGGAACCCTGCCCCGGGCAGGAGGTGGGGGATGGCGGCCACGGGACTGGCCGTCGTCGTGCTGGTGGTGGTGGCGGGCATCGTGGCTGATCCGTCCGTCCTGCCCGGCCTCAGCCAGGCCGGTGCGCAGTCGGCCGTTGCGGCCACGGGAAAGACCACCACGGTGGAGATGACCATGAAGAACATGCGCTTCCAGCCGGACAAGGTGGACGTGCCGGTGGGGAACAGGCTGGTCATCCATGTCACAAACGTGGACAGCATGGTGCACGATCTCGTCACCGCCGGCGGAGCGGAGTCCGGTCGCCTGTATCCAGGGGAGAAAGCCACCGTGGACGCGGGGGTGATCGGCGCCGACATGGACGGCTGGTGCAGCATTGTGGGGCACCGGCAGCAGGGCATGGTCTTCAGCATTGTCGCCACGGGCCCTGCGCCGGCCCCGACTGCCCGCGCCATGCCCGGCATGCCGGGCATGGACCACGGGGCTGCCGCCGGGTCCAGTGCCGCACCGCAGCTGGACTTCATGAAGCAGCCCGCCGCCGGCTTCACCGCGCACAACGCCGCGATCCCGCCGCTGCCCACCGGCACGGTGCACAACGTCACCCTGAAGGTCACGGACCAGCTGACGGAGGTGGCACCGGGCGTGAAGCAAACCCTGTGGACCTACAACGGCACCGCCCCCGGGCCCACGCTGCGCGGCAGGATCGGCGACAAGTTCAAGGTCACGCTCATCAATGACGCCACGATGGGCCACTCGATCGACTTCCACGCAGGCACGCTTGCCCCCGACGTGCCGATGCGCACCGTCAATCCCGGCGAATCGCTGACCTACACGTTCACCGCCACACGCGCCGGAATTTGGCTGTACCACTGCAGCACCATGCCCATGAGCCAGCACATCGCGAACGGCATGTTTGGCGCGGTGATCATCGACCCGCCCAACCTGCCCAAGGTGGACAAGGAGTACGTCCTCATCCAGTCCGAGCTGTACCTGGGCCCGCAGGGAGGCGTGGCGGACCTGGCCAAAATCCAGGCCGACAAGCCGGACGCCGTGGTGTTCAACGGCTACGCCAACCAGTATAGTTTCCGCCCGCTGCCCGCGAAGGTGGGCGGGAAGGTGCGCATCTGGGTGCTCGACGCCGGACCCGACCGGGCGACGTCGTTCCACGTGGTGGGGGGCCAGTTCAGCACGGTGTGGAGCGAAGGCCGCTACCTGCTGGACGGTTCGGACCCTTCCGCCGGGTCGCAGGCGCTGGCGCTGGCCCCCGCGCAGGGCGGCTTCGTGGAGCTGACGTTCCCGCAGGCCGGCAGCTACCCGTTCGTTTCGCACTACATGGTCGACGCCGAACGGGGCGCCCACGGCACCTTCAAGGTGGCCGGCTGAGCAAGCCCCGGCGCGGCACCACGTCCGACGGATTTTTGCCCGGCGCGGCACCACTTCCGGGGATTCACGGAAATGGGGCTGGTGCTGTCTTGTCCGCCCGGTCGGGATTGGCGGTGCAGCTGAGCCCCACACGGCCGCCCGAGACGGTCCGGGATGACGAAACGGATAAATGAGGTCGATAAATCAGGATCAATTCTCCATACCGTCATCCTGGGCAGGACCCGCTCACGGAGGCGCCTCTCGACGGGGGGCGCTGCGTCGGGCATGATTCAGGCATGGAGAAACCTGAGCCGTCGCCAGCGGCCGTTGCCGCCTTTAAGGCCCTTGCCGCAGACGTTGTGCATGCCGGTGCCACGGTTGGCAAAATGTTTGGCGCCGTGTCGCTGATGGTGGGCGGCAAGGCGATCGGTTGCCTTTACGGCGACGCCGTGGCGTTCAAGCTGGGCCGGGAATCCCCAGCGCACGCCGAGGCGCTCGCACTGCCTGGCGCCGTGCCCTTCGATCCGTCGGGCATGGACCGGCCGTTCAAGGACTGGGTGGTGGTGCCGCTGGCCTCATCCGGAAAGTGGCCGTCGTTGGCCGACGCCGCCCTTGCCTTCACGAAAGGCTGACGGAAAACCCGCCGGAAGTGGTGCGGCGTCGCCGGAAAGAGGACGGGATGGCAGCAGAACGGCCGCAGGCAGGTGTGCCGGTGGTTATTGCCGGCGCTGGGCCAGTCGGGCTGATGCTCGCCTGCGAACTGGCCGCCGCGGGGATCGCCACGACCGTCCTCGAGCGCGCCCTTGAGCCCAGCGCCATGCCGAAAGGCAACGGCCTGGTGGGCGAGATTGCGGGCGTCCTGTCGCGGCGGGGCCTGCTTCGCGGGCAGAAGGGCCTGCACGCATTTCCCGCGCCCCGGTACTCGTTCGGGGCCCTGCCACTGCGCCTGAACCCGCTCCGGCCCAACGCGCTGCGGATCCTGCCCATGCCGCAACGGCGCCTGGAAGGGCTGCTCGAGGCCCGGGCGCGCGCCACGGGCGTGGACATCCGCCGCGGGCACGCCGCCACCGCGTTTAAGGACGACGGCGGTCGCGTGCTCGTGGAGGTCGCCTCCGCCGCGGGCCGCTACACGCTCGACGCCGGATTCCTGGCCGGGTGCGACGGCGCCCACAGCTTCGTCCGGCACCACCTCGGCATCGACTTTCCGGGCACCACGGGCAGCCAGCTGGTGCGGATCGGGCACGTCACGATCCCTGCGGGCGCGATCCACCGGACCAGGAACGCGATCGAGCTTCCCGGCGGCGCGCGCCTGGCCTTGTTCCAGGCGAACCACACTGCGGCGGGTTCCCTCACGGTCGCCCCCGTGTCGGTGCTGGACCGCGGCGCTCCGAAGGAGCTGTACATCGTTGCCACGCAGGAGCCGCTCGGCACCCAGGAACCGGCCGCGCAAATTTCACTGGAGGAGATGGAGGCCAGCATCCGGCGCGTGTTGGGCGCCCGGCTCCCGGTCAGCGGCGGCCAGTGGCTGCGCTCCACGGTGGCCAACAGCCGCCTGGCCGCGCGCTACAGGATCGGGCGGGTGTTCCTCGCCGGCGACGCCGCCCATGTGTTCTCCGCGGGCGGGTCATCGCTCAACACGGGAATGCTAGACGCCGTCGACCTCGCCTCCCGCCTGGCCGCGGTGCTGGACGGCAGTGAGCCCCTTGAAACGCTCGAGGACTACCACACCGTGCGCCACGCAGCGGGCGAACTGGCGCTGCGCCAGACCCGGGCGCAGTCCGCGCTGTCCGCGCCAGGGCCCGAGGCCGAAGCCCTGCGGCAGGTCCTCGGCGCCGCGTTCCGCAGCCGCAACCCGCACCGCTACCTGGCCACCCTGCTCATCGGCAAGCCGGCCCGGGAGCGCAGGGCATGACGGGAGTGGCTGCGCTGCATCGGTCATCGACAACCCGGCTAGT
Organism: Arthrobacter dokdonellae; assembly: GCF_003268655.1. Taxonomy (NCBI): domain Bacteria; kingdom Bacillati; phylum Actinomycetota; class Actinomycetes; order Micrococcales; family Micrococcaceae; genus Arthrobacter; species Arthrobacter dokdonensis. The sequence continues at coordinate 779,774 of NZ_CP029642.1, forward strand.
GGCGCTGCGGACGGCCGGCAACAAACCACAAGAGGGCGCCGGCGAAGCTGCCGAAAAGGAGAATCAGCAACCAGGCTTCCTGCGGGAAGGAACGAATCTCCAGCTTGTCCGTCCGGGCAAAATCGACAACGCCGTAGACCCACAGGCAGAGGGCGCAAAGGACTATCAGCACTGGAAGGCCGGTCAAGAAAAAGCTGTTGCCCATAGAGCCATTATCAACCTGATTTCCGCAATCGAACCATGGTTTCCCGGCAGCAGCTGCGGGCACCAGTTGGTTTCGCCGGGGCCGGTAGGGCCCACACCGCCACGTCGAAAACCGGGGCCCCGCAGGGGCGGCCCGGACGAGAAACCGGGTTCCGGCGTCGCGCGTCCGGCGCCTTAATGTGCGGCGGGTGCACGGTTCCGGTAAACTTGGGACGCAAGACCCCCTTGATTGCCTGCCGCGGTACAGCCTTGCTGGAGACGGCCGGTGCGTTGACAAGGGGCATTTTCGTGTCCGGACGGTGTACGGCGGAACAACCGCTGATGCATGCAGCGACCGGCTCAACTTTATGAGCAAGGGGGAGGATCCCATGCCAGCAATCGTGATCGTCGGCGCCCAGTGGGGCGACGAAGGCAAGGGCAAGGCCACAGACCTGTTGGGCGGCCTGGTCGACTATGTGGTGAAGCCAAACGGCGGCAACAACGCCGGGCACACCGTGGTCGTGGGCGGTGAGAAGTACGAGCTCAAGCTCCTTCCCGCCGGCATTTTGAGCCCCAACGCCACACCCATCATCGGCAACGGCTGCGTGGTAAATCTGGAGGCCCTGTTCGAGGAAATCGAGGGCCTGCAGGCGCGCGGCGCCGACACCTCCAAGCTGCGGATTTCCGCCAACGCGCACCTGGTGGCCCCGTACCACCAGGTCCTGGACAAGGTGACCGAACGTTTCCTGGGCAAGCGCGCCATCGGCACCACCGGGCGCGGGATCGGCCCCGCCTACATGGACAAGGTGGCCCGCCTGGGCATCCGCGTCCAGGACGTGTTTGACGAATCGATCCTGCGCCAAAAGGTGGAAGGGTCGCTGAAGCAAAAGAACCAGCTCCTGGTCAAGGTCTACAACCGCCGCAGCGTCGAGGTTGAGGAAATCGTGGAGTACTTCCTGGGCTTCGCCGAACGGCTGCGCCCCATGGTCATCGATTCCACCTTTGTGCTCAACGAGGCGCTGGACCGCGGCGAGGTGGTGCTCATGGAAGGCGGGCAGGCCACGTTCCTGGATGTGGACCACGGCACCTACCCGTTCGTGACGTCCTCCAACCCGACCGCCGGGGGAGCCTCCGTGGGCTCGGGAATCGGCCCCACCCGGATCACCCGCGCCGTGGGCATCATCAAGGCGTACACCACCCGTGTTGGCGCCGGACCGTTCCCCACCGAGCTCTTTGACGAGATGGGCATCTACCTGCAAAAGACCGGTGGCGAGTTCGGTGTCAACACCGGCCGCCCGCGCCGCTGCGGCTGGTACGACGCCATTCTGGCCCGCCACGCCTCCCGCGTCAACGGCTTCACGGACTACTTCGTCACCAAGCTGGACGTGCTCACCGGGATCGAGCAGATCCCCGTCTGCGTGGCCTACGACGTCGACGGCGTGCGTTTCGACGAAATGCCGATGACGCAGACGGACTTCCACCACGCCGTGCCCATCTTCGAGTACTTCCCCGGTTGGACCGAAGACATCACCGGCGCCCGCACCATGGAGGACCTGCCGGAGAACGCCCGGAACTACATCCTGGCGCTGGAAAAGATGTCCGGCACGCGCATCTCGGCCATCGGGGTGGGCCCGGACCGCGACCAGACCATCGTGCGGCACGACCTCATCCCCACGCCCGCCCAATAAATCGCTGGCGCGATTTTCCGGGGCCCTCGGGCGCGTGGGCCCATCCACGCCCGCCCAATAAATCGCTGGCGCTCCGTACGGCAGCGCCGCCCAAGGAGGGACGACGGCGGAACGCAAGTTCCGGCGTCGTCCCTCCTTCGTTGCGGGCTGGGAAGACTACGCTGGAGGTAAGTCAAGCCACGGTAAGGAAGATGCCATGAAGGTCAGTGTTGGACAGTTCAACCCCGGCGGGGACGTGGCCGCGAACCTGGCGGTGATGCGCCGGCTCGCCGCGGAGGCCCGTGCGGATGGCGGGCGCCTGGTGGTCTTTCCCGAGGAGTCGATGTTTTCGGTGGGCAGGGTTGCGGGCGGGTTCGTGGCAGCCGTGGAAGCGGAATGGACAACGTTTGTCCAGGGCGTCTCCCGCATCGCGGCGGACGTCGGCATTGCCGTCATTGCCGGGGGTTATGAGTCCAGCGCGGAGGCCCGCCCCTACAACACGCTCGTGGCCGTGGACGAGGACGGCGCCATCCTGGGCACCTACCGTAAGCTGCATCTCTATGACGCGTTCTCCTACCAGGAATCGCGCAGGATCAAGCCCGGCGACAACGGCGTGACCCTGGTGGACATCGGCGGCTTCCAGGTGGGCATCATGACCTGCTACGACATCCGCTTCCCCGAGCAGGCCCGGGCGCTGGCGCTGGCCGGGGCGGACCTGATCTGCGTCGCGGCGGCCTGGTTCAAGGGCGACCACAAGGTGGACCACTGGGAGACGCTGCTGAAGGCCCGTGCCATTGAAAACACGGTGTGGATTGCGGCGGCGGGAACCTCGAGCGACCATTGCATCGGCCATTCGGTGGTGCTGGATCCCATGGGCATTCCGCAGGACTTCCTGGACGACGAGGCGGAGGGCGTGGCCACGGCGGACGTGACGCACAAGCGCATCGAGGAAGTGCGCGAATTCCTGCCGGTGCTGCGCAACCGGCGTTTTGAGAGCAATGCGGTGGTGGTTCCGGCCGGGTAGAAATATTCCATTGACGGCACGGTTCCCGGTGGTTAGTGTCAGGAATAAGGGCAGGAGGAAGCCATGAATGATTCCAGAATTTGGGCGGCGCTTGAGCCGCTGCACCCCTCGGCGTTGGAGGACATGCCGATGGACGGCACCTGGCTGAAACCCCCGTACCACAACGATCCTGCCGGGCGTGCCGTGGTGTGCAACGACGGCGACTTCCAGTTTGTCGTGGTCGATCGCAAGAAGGGGGCCGTGCTCTTTGTCTGCGAGGACGACGAGTCCCTTGTTGCCTCCAACCTGGACACGTTCGTCCAAATCGTGTCCGCGTGGGGCTCCATTGACAGCGACGCACCCGGCCCGGAGGACGACGAGGAGTTTTCCGCGGTCAGGAAGTCCTTCGAATCCCAGCTGAAGGTCCTGGACCCCCCGGCCGCCGGCCCCAACGAGTTCTGGTCCCTCTACACGGAGGAACTGACCAGCGACGACTACGTGGATTACGACGACCTGGACGACGACGAGGAAGATGAACGCGAGACCGACACCGGGGACAACGACCGCCCCGGCGCCGACGAGTCCTTCAGCGTCGCCTAGGTCCTTTCCAGAGTCGGCGTGAGGCTATTTCCGCGCCCTGCCCCAGCGCCTCCAGCTTGGCCGCCGCGATCTGCGGGTGGACGCGGCCGCCCAGGCCGCAGTCGGTGGATGCGATGACGGCCTCGCGGCCCACCACCGAGGCGAAGCGCTCGATACGGTCCGCCACGAGTTCCGGGTGTTCCACCACGTTCGTCGCATGGGAAACCACGCCGGGGATGATGGATTTGCCTTCCGGCAGCCTGGCGTCCTGCCAGATTTTCCATTCATGTTCGTGCCGGACATTGGCGGCCTCGAAGGAATAGGCGCCCGCTTGGATGGCGAGCACCTCGTCGAGAATGTCGGCGAAGGGGATGTCCGTGGTGTGTGGGCCGTGCCATGAGCCCCAGCACACGTGGAGGCGGATCTTGTCCTCGGGAAGTCCCCGGAGGGCGTAGTTGGTGGCCTCGACCCGCAGTTGGATGAACTTCTTGTAATCGGCGAGGGCCGGTTCCGGGTTGACCTGGTCCCAGCTCTCGGCCAGCGAGGGATCGTCGAGCTGGACCGTCAGGCCGGCGCCGATGATCGCCTTGTACTCCTCGCGCATGGCGTCCGCGCAGGCGTAGAGCAGTTCCTCGTCGGTGGCGTAATACTCGTTGGCCAGCCGGGCGCAGGAGCCGGGTGACAACGCTGCCATGAACCCCTCCGTCAGGCCGGCGGAGGCAAGTCCCTTGCCCAGGTTGGCAACGTCGGAGGCGACCTGTGCGTGTCCCGTGTAGGTCAGCGGTCCGACAATCTTCGGCTGCGTCGTGGCCTTGCGATGGGCCAGGATGCCGGAGGCCGGGTCGCTGTAGGCCTCGTTGAATTTCTGTCGGTCTCGACGGTCCGGAAAGGAAGTCAGCACCACGTTGCCGGGCGTGGATCGGTGCGCTTCGTCGTCGGCCCAACGGTCCACGGTGGTTGCCTCCAGCCCACCGAGGCGGCCGAACGAGTAGTTCCACCAGGCGCCGTAGTCGACGGCGTTGGACATGGTGTGGCCGTACTCGCCGTCATTGGGAATGTCGATGCCGGCGGCCTGCTGCCGGGCAACGATGTCCACCACGGAATCCGCAAGCAGGGCTTGGTATTCGTCGGTGTCGCCGCCGGCCTCCCGTTCGGCGTTGGCGGCCAGCAGGGCAGGGGTGCGGGGCAGCGAGCCGGCGTGGGTGGTGCGGATGTGGTCGGTGTTTAAAGCCACGAATGGATTCCTTCCATCGTTTCTGGCGGTAGCACCGGTCCCCGACGCTGCCGAACACTGTTCAGGCACGGCCAAGGAGGGTTGCTGCGGCGTCGCTGAGCCAGATCTCTCGGCCGCTCGGGATGGTCACGCCCATTGTGCCCTCGGGCCGGGCTCCACGCCAAATCATTGCGCCGCGTTGCGCCGCATTGCGACGAGGACTTCCGCGGACGGGCCGTACCTGCCCCTGCCACGGCCGTGCCTGAGGCCAATCCTCCGGTCGGGCACATAAAATTGGCTCCATGAGCCATGTCAACGATCCCGCGGTCATCCACCGCCTGCTGACCACGCCCGCCCGCTGGGCGGTGGTCGGGCTGTCCAACAACCCGCTGCGGGCGGCGGTGGGTGTGTCGTTGTTCCTGCAGCAGCACCTGGGACAGGAAATCATTCCGGTCAACCTGTCGGGCGACGACGTCCACGGGGTCAAGGGCTACAGGACCCTCGCCGAGATTCCAGGAGCAATTGACGTCGTCGACTGTTTTGTGAACTCCACCAAGGTGGGCGCGGTGGTGGACCAGGCCATCGCCGTCGGCGCCAAGGCGGTCTGGCTGCAAGTGGGGGTCGTCGACGAGGCCGCGGCACAGCGGGCGGCCGACGCCGGCCTGGACGTGGTCATGGACACCTGCCCCAAAATACAGGCCGCCGCCATCGGCCTGTAAGTTCAACCCCAAAGGCCGACATGCCCCGCCATATGCGCACCATCCCGAACACGGCCCGCTGGATTACGCTCGCCGTGGTGGTGGTGCTCGCCGCGCTCGCCGTGGGCGTCCTGCGCGTTGCCGCCGGAACCACGACGCCGGCCGGCACCTCCGCGACCACCGCGCCGACGGCACCGTCCTGGACCACGACGGCGGCCGGGGCCGTGAGCGCAACGCAGGCTCCGGCGTCGTCCGCGCCCTCAGCCCTGGATCCGACGACGGGGCGGCACAGCACCTTGGGCGGGCTGGTGCCGGACTATACGCTGCCGCCCATTGAGGACGGCATGGTCCCGGTCATCACCAAGATCCCCACGCAACAAAAGGTGGTGTTCCTGACCATTGACGACGGGGCGGTGAAGCGGGCATCCGACCTGGCGCTGCTGGAGCGGAACGGCATCAAGGCGTCGCTGTTTTTGGCGCACACCTTCATTGCCGGGCACGCGGGCTTCTACCAGGCCTATCTCGACGCCGGATACCTCATCGAGGACCACACGATGACCCACAACCTGGGCTTCATCAACCTCCCGTACCCGCAGGTCAAGGCCGAGATCTGCGGCATGGCGGACTATGAGGAAAAGTACTTCGGCCGGCGTCCCGTCCTCTTCCGTCCACCGGGAGGCCCGTACACGCAGGCCGTGCGCAGGGCCGCCGCGGAGTGCGGCATGAAAGCGATTGTGGACTGGGAGGCGAAGGCCAACGCGCGGTCCATGCAGTACCAGGTGGGCCAGGCACTGCGCCCGGGGGACATCGTACTGATGCACTTCCGGCCAGAATTGCCCGCGGACCTGGCGGCGTTCATCAGGGCGCAGAAGGCGGCCGGGCTGAAGGTTGTGCTGCTGGAGGACTACCTGGGCGTGAAGTAAGGCAGACTGTTCAGCTGGCAAAGGCCGCCGTACGGCGACCGGACAAGGAGCATGGAGCATGGATGATTCCCCGGTGGATGCGGCCGAAGTCATGACCGAGCAGCGGGCGCTGGCGCAGCTGCCCGTGGTGCTGGCGCTGGCGGAGGCCGGCAAATTGCGGGTCAGCGCTGCGACGCGCAAGCCGTCTGCAGCCACCGTGAAGCTGCTGGCCGAGAACCTCCCTGGCGGCGACTTTTATGCCAGTGAAGCCATCTCGGCTTTCGCCTGGCCGCTGCTTCTTCAGGCGGGAGGACTCGCCGACGGGCCGCGCATGCAGCTCACGCCCCGCGGAAGGGCTGCGCTGCGCAAGGACCCTGCCTTGACGGTGAAGCTGCTCTGGGAACGGTGGCTCAAGGCAGGCATTATTGACGAATTCAGCCGGGTTGATGGCATCAAGGGCCAGCGGGCCAGCAATGTGCTCAGCGCCCTGCGGCCGCGGCGCCAGCTGGCGGCCGAAGGGCTTTCCCTCCTGGGGACGGACGAGTGGACCGCCACGGATGATCTTTTTACCCAGATGCAGCACGAAGGCATGGACCCGGTGATTCAGCGTAGTGACATGCGCCTGTGGAAACTGTACATAGTGGATCCGGAGTATGGTTCCATTGGTTATGACGGCATGCACGACTGGGACGTGCTGCAGGGTCGGTATGTGCTGGCGCTGTTCTTTGAATATGCCGCAACGCTGGGTCTGATCGATGTGCGCTACACGTCCCCGGTGGGCGCGCGAGGCGACTATGCCGATCGCTGGGGTGGGGACTTCCTGCCGTCCCTGAGCCGATATGACGGGCTGCTCGCCGTGCGGCTGACGCCGCTGGGGAGGCTTTGTACTGGGTGAGTTTCAGGGCCCCGGCATCTGGAATCCGGTACCGTTGTCCCCATGACCCGGATTGTTTACTACACCGCCAGCACGCTTAACGGGTTCCTGGCGGATGCTGACAACTCGCTCGCGTGGCTCTTTGCCGTGGACGACGCCGGAGGACCGGACATCGCCGCGTTCATGGACGGCATGGGCGTCTTTGTGGAGGGCTCCGCCACCTACGAATGGGTCCTGCGCGAGGAACGGCTGCTGGAGAACCCGGCCAAGTGGCAGCAATTTTACGGCGCCAAGCCAACGTACGTTTTCACCTCCCGGGAACTGCCCGTGCCCGACGGCGCCGACGTCCGGTTTGTCTCCGGTCCCGTCGCGGACGCCCTGCCCGGGATTGTGGCTGCGGCAGGGGACAAGAATGTCTGGGTGGTGGGGGGTGGCGACGTCGCCGGCCAGTTCCTGGACATCGACGCTCTGGACGAACTGGTGGTCACCATGGCCCCGGCCGTGTTGGTGGGCGGCGCCCCGCTGCTCCCGCGCACGCTGGGCCCGGACCGGATGGAGCTGCTCTCCGCGGGCAAGCACGGCCAGTTCGCCCAGCTGACGTATGGCGTCAAAAAGGCCGGGCTGGGTGTCTCGCCGTGACACTTTCGGCGGAGCGGCTCCGCGCCGCCGCCCTGGCATTTCCCGGCGCCTACGAAGGCTTTCCTTTCGGCCCTGAGACCTCCGTCTTCAAGGTCAGGGCGCCCAGCAGTGGCGGCGACACCTGGGTCGGCAAGGTGTTTGCACTGGGCGATCTCAGCCTGCCGACGCCGTTGATCAACCTGAAGTGCGATCCCCTGCTGGCCGTCCAGCTGCGCTCCGCCCACCCGGGCATCGTTCCCGGTTACCACCAGAACAAGCGGCACTGGAACACGGTTGACTGCTCCATGGTGGCCGCGGAGATGGTGCTGGACATGCTCGAGGATTCCTACGACCTGGTGGTGGCCGGGCTGACCCGCAAACAACAAGCAGCATTGAATTGGAGTGCCCGTGTCGCCAAAGGATAGCCGCGAGGGCTTGTTTTACCCGGAGCTGGGCAGGACCCGTCTCAATGCCGAAGTGCCGACAGGGGAGGGGCACTGGCCCGCCGGCTTTGGGCACGTGGACCGGCAGATCCGCGTTGGCTCCGGCGACGCGGCGTTCAAGGCGCTGGCCGAGGGCATCATGACGTGGCAGATCCAGAGGCGCGCGGGCCTGCGTGTCGCGGCTCCCCCGCGGGCCGTGGTCGGGGCGCGGGTGGTGAGCGGGTTCGGTGTCGGCGATCTGCGGCTGCCGGTTCCTTGCGAGGTGGTGTGGGCGCTGGAACCCGCCGGCATGCTGCGCAGCGACGGCACCGACGTGGAACTGGCCGGGTTCGGCTACGGCACCCTCCCCGGGCATCCGGCGTTGGGCGAGGAGGCTTTCCTGGCGATGAAAGCCTCCGACGGCGGCGTGTACTTCCGGCTTCTGGCCTTCAGCCGGCCGTCGGGGCTGCTGTTCAAGCTGGGCTCGCCGGTCACGAAGCTGACCCAGCGCAACGTCACGAGGGCGTACCTCCAAGCCGCCCGCTCCCTCGCCCCTTAAACAACTATGTTGCCGTTGTTGGACCAAAAACGCTGTGTCATGTCTCGGACCTCTGTAGACAGTTCATGTCTCGCACCTGTGTTGACAGTTGATGTCTCATTGTTGTGTAGACACTTCCGGTCTGAGTAGTGGCCAGACCGGAAGTGTCTCACTTCTTTTTAGACGGTTTCTGGTTCGGGCTGTTCGGTCGTAGTTGTTGTTTTGACTGGCCTGATTTTACGTTTCCGCACGGCGCCGGCGGGGTCTGCCGCGATGCCGGAGGGTTTGCCGTTGCCTACGTATGGGGTGCCTTTGGGTGGGATGGGGTGGCTGATAATTTCTGAGCCAAGGCTGTCGAAGAACATGATGTCGGTGTCGTCGTGAATGATGTTCACGGTGGTGCCGATGTATTTCTTGCCCATCTTGAAATGCGTCCCCAAGACGGTGACATTGCCGTCTCGTCCGACACGACGCTGGCCGCTGAACCGCTCTGCCCCTACCGTGGGTTCTTCTGGTTCCGGCGGGCCGGGTGCCGGGGCCTTGGGTGTGGCGTTCCAGGCTTCGTGCGGTGTCATACCCGGCTTCAGGGCCTGGTGTTCACGTTCGGTGTTGTAGTACCGGTCGAAGGCATCGATCTGGGTTTGCAGGACCTCCAGCGTGGTGGCTGGTGGCTGCTGCTTCAGGTACCGGTGCAGGGTTTGATGGAACCGCTCGTTCTTGCCCTGGGTAGTGGGTTTGTAGGGTTTTCCGGTGATGGGTTCCACGCCCCGGGCCTTCAGGAATTCCACCAGTTCCCCGCGCCTGCCCAGCCGTGTCGGGTTAAGAGCCGCGCCGTTGTCACTGAGGAAGCGCTGGGGTACCCCGTGTCGGTCAATCGAGGTTGTCACGACCCTGATCGCGGCCTCGCTGGTTTCCCCGGAAGCAGCCAACGAGGCCAGGGCCAGCCGTGAATGGTCGTCGATGAGTTGGAAGATCGTGACCTTCGTCCCGCACGCCAGCACCCACTCGGTGGCGTCAATCTGCCAGCACGCATTCGGCTGCGGATAGACGAACCGGATATAGGCGCTGCGGGGCTTCTTCTTCGGCTCCGGCACCACGACGCCGGCACGGGTGAAGATCCTGGCCACAGTCGCCCTGGAGGGCGGTTGGAAGCCCTGTCGGCGCAACTTGGCGATCACTGAGAGCGGGCCGGCATCAAAGCCGGCCTTCTCCAACTCCTCGCGGGTTCCCAGCAGCAGATCGACCATGGAAGCGGGAGTGGTTTTCGGATGCCGCAACGCGATCGGAGGCCTCTTCTCCAACGCCTTGACCGGGCCGAGCGCTTGGGCTGCCGCCCGGACCTGGTAGAACCAGGCCCGGGAGACATTATGTTGTTTACAAAACGCGCTCACGGCACCGCGAGGAGCATCGGAAGGCCATGTAGCAACGAGATGACGGACTTTGATTGATGGTTGTGTTTTATGCACAATCCACAAGCAAAACCGACCAACTGTCTACAAGGCGATGAGACAGAGTGTCTACGAAGGTCCGAGACAAAACTGTCCAATAAGGTATGCGAGATCACAGAACCAAAAACAGTGAAAATCGACGAAATCGGTCCAACTGCTGCAACATAGTCGCCGGGTGCGCGGGGTGCGCGGGGTGCGCGGGTGAGCGGGGTGCGCGGGTGCGCGGCTAGCCGAAATGCTTCGGCAGGGTCCCTTCGTGTGCCGCGCCGAGCTCGTCGAGCGTCGCCGTGAACAGGCCCTGCACGTCGAGGGCTCCGCCGGCGGCGTCCACGACGCCGATCCGGGAGACCGGGAAGCGGCGGGCCGTGCACATGTCGTTGAAGCGGACCTCTTCGCTGCGCGGGACGGACACGATGGCCCGGCCCTGCGTCTCGGAGAACAGCAGCGTGAAGAGGTCCACGCCGTCGCGGGCGGCAACCTCGTCCAGGGCAACCCGGGCGCCGGTGTTGAAGCGCAGCGCCGACTCCACCAGGGCTGCCGCGAGGCCGCCCTCGGAGAGGTCGTGGGCGGAGTCGATCATGCCGTCGCGGGAGGCGTTGATGAGGATCTCGCCCAGCTCGCGCTCCAGTGCAAGGTCGGCCTTGGGTGGCAGGCCGCCCAGGTGGCCCCGGAGGTTGGCCCACTCGGAGCCGTCCAGTTCGGCGGCCGTGGTGCCCAGCAGGTAGATGGCCTGCCCGTCCTCGGCCCAGCCCGACGGCGTGCGCCGGGCGACGTCGTCGAACTTGCCCAGGACCGCCACCACGGGGGTGGGGTGGATGGGCGTGGAGCCGGTCTGGTTGTACAGGGAGACGTTGCCGCCGGTGACCGGGATGCCCAGTTCCATGCAGGCGTCGGAGAGGCCGCGGATGGCCTCGGCCAGCTGCCACATGACGTTTGGGTCCTCGGGGGAGCCAAAGTTCAGGCAGTCGGAGACGGCCATGGGAATGGCGCCGGAGGTGGCGACGTTGCGGTAGGCCTCGGCCAGGGCCAGCTGGGCGCCGTGGTACGGGTCCAGGAAGGTGTAGCGGCCGTTGGCGTCGGTGGCCAGGGCCACACCCAGGCCGCTTTCCTCGTCCACACGGATCACGCCGGCGTCGTCCGGGAACGCCATGGCCGTGTTGCCGCCGACGTAGCGGTCGTACTGGTTGGTGATCCAGTCCTTGGAGCACATGTTGGGGGAGGCGATGAGCTCCAGCACGGCGGCCTTCAGCTCCTCGGCGGTGGCCGGCCGTCCGGCGTCCTGCACGGAACCGGTGAACGTGTCGGCCTGCAGGGCGTCCTGCCACTCGGGCCGGGCGTACGGGCGGTCGTAGACGGGGCCGTCGTGCGCCACGGTGCGCGGGTCGACGTCGACAATGACTTCGCCCTCCCACTTGATGATCAGGCGGCCGGTGTCCGTGACCTCGCCCAGCCAGGAGTACTCCACGGCCCACTTGTCCATGACGGACTCAAACGCGGCCACGTTCTCCGGGGAGACCACGGCCATCATGCGTTCCTGCGACTCGGACATGAGGATCTCGCCCGGCGTCAGGGTGGGGTCGCGCAGCAGCACGGACGTCAGCTCAACCTCCATGCCGCCGTCGCCGTTGGAGGCCAGCTCACTGGTGGCGCAGGAGATGCCCGCGGCGCCCAGGTCCTGGATGCCCTCCACCAGGGAGCCCTTGAACAGTTCCAGGCAGCACTCGATCAGCACCTTCTCGGCGAAGGGGTCGCCCACCTGGACGGCGGGGCGCTTGGACGGCTTGGTGGAATCAAAGGACTCGGAGGCGAGCACGGAGGCGCCGCCAATGCCGTCGCCGCCGGTGCGGGCGCCGAACAGGACCACCTTGTTGCCCAGGCCGGAGGCATTGGCCAGGCGGATGTCCTCGTGGCGCATAACGCCCACGGCCAGCGCGTTGACCAGCGGGTTGCCCTGGTAGATCGGGTCAAAGACCATCTCCCCGCCGATGTTCGGCAGGCCCAGCGAGTTGCCGTAGCCGCCGATTCCGGCCACGGCGCCGTGCATGACGCGGGCCGTGTCCGGGTGGTCGATGGCGCCGAAGCGCAGCGGGTCCATGACGGCCACGGGGCGGGCGCCCATGGAGATGATGTCCCGGACAATGCCGCCAATGCCGGTCGCGGCACCCTGGTAGGGCTCCACGAACGACGGCGAGTTGTGGCTTTCGATCTTGAACGTCACCGCCCAGCCGTCCCCAAGGTTGGTGACGCCGGCGTTTTCGCCGATGCCCACCAGCATGTCCTTCTTCATTTCCTCGGTGACCTTCTCGCCAAACTGGCGAAGGTGGTTCTTGGAGGACTTGTAGGAGCAGTGCTCGCTCCACATGACCGAGTACATGGCGAGCTCGGCGCCGGTGGGGCGGCGCCCCAAAACCTTGACGACGTCGTCGTACTCGTTTTGCTTCAGGCCCAGCTCGGCCCAGGGCAGCTCGACGTCGGGGGTCACGGCGGCGTTTTCAACGGTGTCGATGTTAAACTTCTTCGTCGGCTCGCTGATCGAGCCTGTCGAGATCTCGCCCATTTATTTGCCTCCCAGAAGCGTGTTCAAGACTGAGGTGAAGAAGCCCCGGCCGTCCGTGCCCGTGTGGCCGGGGCCGTAGCCGGCCTCCACCGCGTGCTCCGGGTGCGGCATGAGGCCCACCACGCTGCCGGCGGCGTTGGCGATGCCGGCGATGTCGCGGCGGGAGCCGTTCGGGTTGCCGCCCACGTAGCGGAACGCGACGCGGCCCTCGGCCTCCAGTGCGTCCAGGGTCTTCTCGTCCGCGATGTACTGGCCGTCCTGGTTCTTCAGCGGGACGGTGATCTCCTGGCCGGCCGCGTAGGCGTTGGTCCAGGCGGTCGAGTTGTTTTCCACGCGCAGGACCTGGTCGCGGCACAGGAACTTCAGGTGGTCGTTCTTGATCATGGAGCCCGGGAGCAGGTGCGCCTCGGTCAGGATCTGGAAGCCGTTGCAGATGCCCAGCACGGGCAGGGGATTCGAGGATGCCCCGCCGGTTGCCGCCTTGACGATTTCACCCATGAGGGGGGCAAAGCGGGAAATGGCGCCGGCGCGCAGGTAATCGCCGTAGGAGAATCCGCCGGGGATGATCACGGCGTCCACGCCGCCCAGGCTGGAATCGCCATGCCAGAGTTCGACGGCGGTGGCGCCGGACACGCGCACGGCACGGGCCGCGTCGCGGTCGTCGAGCGTGCCGGGGAACGTGACGACGCCAATGCGGGCGCCGTTCAGGGGGGCGTCGGCAGGGCCCGCCGGGTAGGCGCCGATCAGGGGGGTTTCAGTCATGGCAGGTCCGCCACAACTTCCACGTTGACCACGTCTTCGATGACCGGGTTGGAGAGCATGGTTTCCGCCGCCTCGCGGGCCTGGGAGAGGATTTCATCGGTGACGTCGCCGTCAACGGTCAATTCAAAACGCTTGCCTTGGCGGACAGCGGAGAAAGCGGTGAAACCCAGACGCGGAAGGGCGCCAACAATGGCCTTTCCCTGCGGGTCGAGGATTTCGGGCTTGAGCATGACATCGACAACGATCCGGGGCATCCGTTGGACTCCTGTTGAGAAGGGGGGTGGCCACGGATTGCCGTCTTACGCCGTTCTTTGGCCAGGCCAGGGGCCTGAACGATCTAGCGCTCCGCGAGCTTGCGCTCCCATTCTACCGAGTGTTTGCGAACTCCCAGAATTGGTGTGGCGCAGCTCGCAGCCGCTGTTCGGCGGCCGCCTCCGCGGCGTGGGCGAAACATTGCGGCGGGTTTCGGCCGGCGACTGTCCATGTGATCCATCACATAGTACGGTGGTACCACGTCCCACCTCCCAGAACCTTGGGACTGGGCGGGATGAGTTGCCTCCAATTCTTTGCGGCCGATGAGGGCCGCCTGAAAGGATCACATGAAGTCCACCGACAAATTGCGCCGATGGAAGGGCGTGCCGCGGATGGCCGCCGCCTGCGCGCTGAGCGCGGGCCTGCTCGCCAGCATGGTTTCCCCGGCCCTTGCCGCCGTCCCATCCGCCCCGGATGCCGCTCCGCCGGCCCCAAGCTACACGGAACAGGTGCTGGCCAGCAACGGGGACAATGCCATTGACCCCGTCCTGGGCAAGTACTACCGCATTCCGGCCCTTGCCGACCTGGGCAACGGCGTCCTGCTGGCAGCCTACGACGGACGTCCCGATGGCGGGGACGCGCCGTCGGCCAACTCCATTGTGCAGCGCCGCAGCACCGACGGCGGCAAGACGTGGGGCGCTCCCACCTACATCGCGCGCGGCCAGGTCGCAGCCGCCGGAACCTTGCGCTACGGCTTCAGCGACCCCAGCTTCGTGGTGGACAAGGAAACCGGCACGGTGTTCAACTTCCACGTCTACTCCAAGGACCAGGGCTTTGGCGGCAGCACCTTCGGCAACAACGACGCCGACCGACAGGTCATCAGCACCGAGGTCTCAGTCTCCACCGACGGCGGCCTGAGCTGGTCCACGGACCCGGCCAACATGCCCACGCTGCCCGTCCCGCCCGGCTATCCCGCCGGGTCCCCCTACGCCGGCTTCGCGGGCCCGCTGGCCACCTCCGTGGCGAAACCTGCAGGAACCACGGTCAACGGCGTGGCCAACGTCGGCGGGGTCGCGGGCATGTTCGCGTCCTCCGGCGAGGGCATCCAGCTGAAGTACGGCCAGTACAAGGGCCGGCTGATCCAGCAATACGCCGGCAAGGTCAAGCAGGCCGACGGGAGCACCGTGATCCAGGCCTACAGCGTCTACTCGGACGACCACGGCAAGACGTGGCAGCGCGGGGCCTTTGTGGGCACCGGCATGGATGAAAACAAGGTGGTGGAGCTCTCCGACGGGCGCGTCATGCTCAACTCGCGCGACAGCACCAACGGTGGCGGCCGCAAGGTGGCCATCTCCACCGACGGCGGCGCCAGCTACGGTGCCGTCCGCTACGACTCCGCCCTGGTGGACCCCACCAACAACGCGGGGCTGACCCGCATGTTCCCGGACGCCGCGCACGGCACCGCGGCAGCGAAGGTGCTGCTGTTTTCCAACGCCAACAACCGCTCCTCCCGATCCAACGGCACGGTCCGCTACTCGTGCGACGACGGGGCGACCTGGAGCGCCGGCAAGCAGTTCAAGCCCGGCACCATGAGCTACTCCACCATCACGGCCCTTTCCAACGGCAACTACGGGATCCTGTACGAGGGCGACGGCAACACCATCACGTTCGGCCAGTTCAATGCCGGCTGGATCGACGCGTTCTGCGACGCCGGGCTGAAGGCCGCACCCGTCACCGGAGACAACGGCGCCACGGTTTCGGCCTCGCTGACGGTCACCAACACCTCGGCCGCCCCCATTGCCGGGGCCACCGCGACGTTTGCACCGCTGCCCGGCTGGCAGTTCGGCTCCGTGCAGGTCCCCACGATCCCGGCCGGCAGCCAGGTGGTGGTCACCGTTCCCGTGACCCTCCCGGCCTACGCCAAGGCGGGCGGCACCAGCATTACCGCGCAGGCCACCGTCCTGGGCCACGTGCTCACCGCCTCCGTCCCCGTGACCATCACGGGCGGCGCCACAGCGACCATCGTGGGCGCGGCCATCACCGGCGCCCGCAACGACTCCGGCCGCGACCTGGCAGCCAACCCGTACGCGGCCGGCGATTCCGTGCCGTATTCCTTCGCGGTGGCCAGCACGGGCAACATCACCGAAGCCGTGGTGCCCCAGTCCGGGAACGTGGCACCCTTCCTGCCGCCGGGCGCCGGCAACTGCCGCTACATGTCCCTGCCTGTCTGGGGCAGCTACAACTGCACCACGCCCAAGCACGTGGTCACCGCGGAGGAAGCAGCCAACGGTTTCTTTGTCCCGGTGACAACGTGGCAGGTCACCGGCACGGGCGCGGCAACGCAGAACTACACCGTCACGGGCGACGAAGTTGACCTGCTGGTGCGCAACCCGCAGCTCTCCGGCACGGCCACCGTGGCCTGGAACGATGCCGACGGCAACGGATTCGCCAACACCGGGGACACCGCCACCACCACCGTCACCCTGACCAACTCCGGCAACGTGGCACTCACCGACGTGGCCGCTGCCGGCGTCGGCTCGCCGGCCGCCGTCCTGGCTCCTGGCGAGTCCGCCACGTTCACGTCCAGCCGGACTGTGACGGCCGACGAGCTGGCCGCCGGGCAGGTCCGGGCATCCACGGTGGCGGCCACCGGGCACAACGGCGCCAAGACGGCCACGGTGGCGCTCGCCGCGGCCGCCGTCGTGCTGCCGACGATGCCTCCCAAGCCGGCGGCCAGCCCCGCCGTCGAACGGGCCAACCTCAACGGTCAGCCGCCGGTTGACCTGGGCCTGCGGGACGGCAAGTACCGCGTGGGCGACACCGTCACCGTGCACGGCGCACCCGCCCGCCAGTGGGGTTACGTGTACCTGAACCAGCACGGTCAGCGGTTCGGCTGGTTCCTGGCCGACGCCGAAGGCACCATCACGTTCACGGTCCCCGTGGGCACCAAGAATGGCCGGGACACGCTGGTGCTGCTGGACAAGGACGGAGCCCCGGTCTCCTTCGGGACCTTCCACGTCACCCCGTAGCAGGCAACGAGTGGACGGGGCCGTCTCGCCGCACGGCGGGGCGGCCCCAGCCATCGATGGGGTTTCTTCATGGTTTCAGTTCCCGCCCGGTGGTCCGGCCAACCGCGCCGCCATGCCCGCAGGCACCCGGGCATGCTGGCGCACGGCAGCGGCACCCGCACGCTGGCCGGGGTGCTCACGGCATGCGCGGCCTTCGAACGCTGCTAACAGACGCTCCTGCAGTTCCGGGGTGGTTTTTGCGGACGCCCTGTGGTGCTGCGGGAGCGTCGTGGATATCCCGCCCTGAACTGCAGGAGCGTCGGAGGTGGGGGTCAGCCGGCAGAAGCGTCAAGCACCCCGAGCGCCGCTCCGAGCCGTTGCCGCAGCACGGCGGCCTCGGCACTGAAGGCGCGCTGGCGGGCCACGTAGTCCGCCTTGCCGGCCGCCGTCTCAATCGGGATCGGCGGGTAGCCCCATGCGGCGAGGTCGTACGGCGAGGCCTGCATGTCCATGGCACGGATCCGCCACGACAGTTCGAAGCAGTCCATGACCAGCTCGCTGGGCAGGGCCGGCGAGAGCTTGTACGCCCACTTGTACAGGTCCATGTTGGCGTGCAGGCAGCCCGGCTGCTCCAAGTCGCGCTGGTTCGCCCGCGTGGGCGTCAGCTCATTGCGCCCTGAGGCCTGCGGCGTGTAAAAACGGTAGGCGTCAAAGTGCGTGCAGCGGATCCTGTTCTCCTCCACGACGGCGTCCGTGCCGGCCGGGCCCAGCCGCAGGTCTAGGTATTCGTGCCGGACCTGGTTGGCCTCCTGCCTGTACACCATGGCCCATTCGTGCAGGCCAAAGCAGCCAAACTGCGCGGGCCGGGCAGCCGTCCGGCCCAGGATGATGCGGGCAAAGTCCACCGCTTCCCGGCGCTGCTCCAGGAACCCCCGTGCGTCAAGCACGACGCCGGCGCCCGGGCCGGGTGCCCCGGGAACCCGGGTGCCGGCGTCGTCCGCGGACGGGTCGCTGCCGGTGGCGGGGCGGTAGAACTTCCAATCCAGCCGTGCCTCGGCGCCTTCCAGGACCACGCCCGCGCCCGGGTGCCACCGTCGCAGCTGGCCGGGCTTTTGCGTGTAATAGGTGAACAGGAAGTCTTCGACCGGGTGCTTCAGCCCGGTAGAGCGGCGGGCCAGGTAAGGAAGTGCGTAGCGGTCCACACGTTCCTGGTGGGCCGCTTCCCGTTCGCGCCACGATTCCGGGGCTAGGGACGCCGTGACGGATAATCCGCCGGCGTTCTGCGGCGGTGTGACGGAAGTTCTCATGTCCCCAATTATCGGGCATGCCGCGCGGGGGCGGATGCGCCGTCCGCCCGGGTTGCGGCGTCGATCAGCGCCATCATGCTGCGGTGCAGGGCCATGGCGGTCGCGCGGTCCAGGCCCAGCCGGGCCAGCATGGTCCCCGGAACGGACAATGCCTTCTCCCGCAGGGCGGCGCCGGCGGGGGTCAGGTCCACGGCCAGCGCCCGGTGGTCCGCGGCGGAACGGTGCCGCGTCACGTAGCCCAGGGCCTCGAGGCGCTTGAGAAGGGGGGAGAGGGTCGCCGGTTCCAGCAGCAGGGCCTCGCCAATGTCCTTGACCTGCCGCGGTGCCTGCTCCCAGAGCGACAGCATGACCAGGTACTGCGGGTGCGTCAGCGACAGCTCGGCAAGCACCGGCTTGTAGGCCGCGATGACGCTGCGCGAGGCGACGCTGAGCCCGAAACACAGCTGGCGTTCAAGCAGCAGATCATTGTCCTGAGCGGTCACGAATCTCTCCTCGGGTCGACGGCGGAATTAGTTAGTGCACTAACCAAAAGGGTACTATGGATTGAATTGTTGCCCACATGATCGAAGGATTTCCCATGGCAGACGAGCCCCTTGTCCAGCGGTTCATGCGCTTCACCGGCCGCCTGCGCGTGATCTTTGGCCCCGCCCACAGCAGCCCGCTGGACCATGAGATGACGGAGGAAAATAGGCACCTCCTGGCCCGGCAGCAGGCTGCGGCCGAGCAGTGGACCGCGGTCACGCGGGCCGACGGGACCACGTACCTGGTGCCCAAGGATCCGAACGACGAGTCCCTGCGCTAACTGGCGGCGCGCCGCCAATTAGGGCATGTTTTTATTATCTTTTCGGCCCCGGGCCGACTAGGATGATGGGATATCAGTCACATGATGTCCAGCCGGAGAGGGGTTGTTGATCATGGCACATGACGACAAATTCGTCACCAAGTTCATGCACGCCACGGAAAAGTTCCAGAAGGTCTTCGGGCCGGCAGATCAAGGTGACATGGACGCACCGGTGGTGCACAAGCATGACGCGTTTGAGGACGAAAGTGAGAAGGAACTGGCGCACATCGAGCAGCGCACCGATTCCGACGGCCACCACTACGCCATCCAAAAGGACGATGAACCCGCGTAGCGAACGAGTCGTGGGCTAGCGGCCGGTGCCGCCATAGACGGTGGCCTCGTCCTCGCCGTCGAGTCCGAACGCCTTGTGCACGGCGCGCACGGCCGTGTCCAGCAGGTCCGCGCGCGTCACCACGGAGATGCGGATCTCGGAGGTGGAGATCAAGTCGATGTTCACACCGGCGTCGGACAGAGCCTGGAAGAAGCTGTAGGACACGCCGGGGTTGGAGCGCATCCCGGCGCCGATCAGGGACAGCTTGCCGATCTTGTCGTCATAGATCAGGTCCTCAAAGCCCACATCAGCCTGCCGGCCGCGCAGGGCCGACAGCGCCTCCTCGCCCTCCACCATGGGCAGCGTGAAGGAGATGTCGGTCTTGCCGGTCCCTTTGGTGGAGATGTTCTGCACAATCATGTCGATGTTCGAGTGCGCCCCGGCAATGATGCCGAAGATCATGGCGGCCTTGCCTGGAATGTCCGGGACGCCAACCACGGTGACCTTGGCTTCGGACCGGTCGTGGGCCACGCCGGAGATGATGGGCTGCTCCAAGGCAACTCCTTCTGTGAACTTGATTTTGTCGTCGGGGCTGGGCAGCACCCAGGTGCCTTCATTGTCGCTAAAGGATGACCGGACGTGGATGGGCAGGCCAAAGCGGCGCGCGTATTCCACGCAGCGCAGGTGCAGGATCTTGGCGCCGGACGCCGCCATCTCCAGCATCTCCTCGCTGGAGATCTTGGTGATTTTCTGGGCGCTGGAGACCACGCGCGGATCGGCTGTATAGACGCCGTCCACGTCCGTGTAGATTTCGCAGACATCCGCGTTCAGGGCCGCTGCCAGGGCGACGGCGGTGGTGTCCGAGCCGCCCCGGCCCATCGTGGTGATCTCGTGGGTGGTGCGGCTCATGCCCTGGAAGCCGGCCACGATCGCCACCTTGCCCTTGTCCAGGGCGGTCCGCACGCGGTGGGGATCCACGTCGATGATGCGGGCCTTGCCGTGGATGCCGTCCGTGATCATGCCGGCCTGGCTGCCCGTGAATGACTGGGCCACGCCGCCTTCGGCGCTGATGCCCATGGCCAGCAGGGCCATCGAAATGCGCTCACCGGCGGTCATGAGCATGTCCAGCTCGCGTGCCGGAGGGTGCTCGGCCACCTCGCCGGCCAGGTCCAGCAGCTCGTCGGTGGTGTCGCCCATGGCGGAGACCACCACCACCACCTCGTGGCCCTCGTTCTGCGTCGCCACCACGCGGCGGGCAACACGGAGGATGCCGGCGGCATCGGACACGGACGATCCACCGTACTTTTGGACGATCAAGCTCATGGGTGCACACTCATCGGCTAACCTAACGCAACAACTTTTAGGGGAATTCATTCGCTGCCGTTCACTCCCGAACAGCGCCACGCGCGGCCTGTGCGGCATGTTCGGCGCGGAGGGCAGTTGCAGCCAGTTTATCCCCCGCGTCCCGCCGTTCCGGAATCCGGGCGTCCACATGACGGACACGTCCTTTCTGCCCGGCCATCCCCAGCAAATGTCCGACGGCGGGATGAGGCTTTCGCTCCCGGTCCCACCTTAGGATGGGCAAAGGCCGCGCCGCGGCCGCCAAAGAGCGCGACATTGGGGCATTTATGGAAACGGACATATATGGCGGACTGGCCGCCGTGGGGGTTTCGCGGAGCTTTGGCGCCGTCAAGGCTGTGGCCGGCATGGACCTGCACGCGCCTGCCGGCGAAGTGACGGCGTTGATCGGCCCCAATGGCGCTGGAAAAACCACGCTTCTGCTCATGCTGGCGTCCCTGCTGGCCCCGGACACCGGCACCGTGCGCGTCATGGGGATCGACCCGCTGAAGGAGCCCGCCGCCGCCCGGGCAAGGATTGGCTGGATGCCCGACACGCTGGGCGTGTGGGAGGCGCTGACAGCCCGCGAAATCCTGACCGTCATGGGCAAGTTTTACCGGCTGCCCAAGGCCGGCATCCCGGCCCGCGTCGACGAGTTGCTGGCACTGGTGAAACTGACCGAACTCGCAGACCAAAAGGCGCGCGTGCTCTCCCGCGGCCAGCAGCAGCGGCTGAGCCTGGCCCGGGCGCTGATCCATGATCCCGACGTGCTGTTGCTGGACGAACCGGCCTCCGGGCTTGACCCGGGCTCACGGGTCTCCCTGCGCCACATCCTGAGGGGGCTCGCGGCGCAAGGGAAAGTCGTCGTCGTCTCTTCACACGTTCTGGCGGAACTGGATGAAATCGCCGACCGCGCAGTTTTTGTCAGCGCCGGGCGCACTGTCCTGGCCCAAAGCGTGGAACAGGCCGCCTCGCAGGGCCGCCGCTACGCGATCACGGCCCTGGATCCTGCCGCCGCGGCTGCGGAGTTGACACGGCTGGGTGTGGCCTTCGAGGCGGGGACCGGCCGCCGGGAATCCGTGTCCGTGGCGGTGGCCACGGAGGCCCGTGCCGCGCAACTTCTGAGCGATTTAGTGCGCGCCGGAGTGGCCGTCACGGCTTTTGCCCCCGCCGCGGGCGCCCTGGAGGAGAGCTATCTTGGCCTGGAGGTGGAACAACGATGACCATCATGAGTAACGGGACCGCCGCGGCACCCAAGGACGGGCATGGCCCGGGCAGGTTCGGCGCCTGCCTTTCCGGGGCGTGGGCGGTGGTCGGCATGGAATTGCGCCAGCGGCTGCGCTCCCGAGGCTGGTACATCATGCTGGTGGTCTGGATGGCGGTCATCGCGATCGTCACGGCGTTTACCTGGTCCAGTTGGAAGGCCCAGTCAAGCTACAACAACGGCGGCTTCGGCTACGTTGGGCCCCAGCTGGGATCGATGATCTTTGAAGTGGTGCTGGCCTTTGTCCTGCTGTTTGCCTTGCTGGTCGCGCCGGCCCTCTCCGCCAACGCCGTCAACGGGGACCGGGCCGCGGGTACGCTGGCCGTCCTGCAGGTCACACTGCTGCGGCCCGGCCAGCTTTTGTGGGGCAAGTTCCTGGCCTCCTGGATTGCGGGGCTCGCGTTCCTGGTGGCCAGCCTGCCCTTTTTGGTCTTTGCCGTCCTCCAGGGCGGGCTGGGGGCGTGGCAGATCGTGGTCGCACTGGCCATGCTGGCCGTGGAAGTGGGGATTGTCTGCGCCATCGGGGTGGGCATTTCGGCGCTCGCCACCCGGCCCTTGTTCTCCATTGTGGTCACTTACATGGTGGTCGCCGCATTGGGCCTGGGCACCCTTGTTGCCTTTGGACTGGGCAGCCTGGTCAGCGAAGGCACCGTCGAGGCCAATCAGGTGTACTACAAAAATGCCGCCGCGTATCAGGGCAGCGGGGACAGTTCCGGGGATGGTGAATACGTGGATGGGACATACGTTGACGGCGGCAGTCCCGACCTGTACCCGGCCCCGCCGCAGCCGAAGGACATCACGGGCCAGAACGCCGAATATGCGTGCTTTGGACCGCTGGTGGAGCAGCGGGCGGCGCGGACGGAGCGGGTGGCGTGGATCCTTGGCCTGAACCCGTTTGTGGTGGTGGCCGACGCCATCCCATTCCCGTTGCACACAGGGGACCGGAGCTACTCCGGAGGGGCCTTTGAATCCATTAGCCAAGGTGTCCGCTACCTGCAGGCGGGACCCGACGCAACGTACCAGTGCGCGGGAGGCAAGGTCGCGCCGTCGTACATTGAGCAAAAGGTGCCCCTGTGGCCGCTGGGGCTTGGATTGCAACTGCTGGTTGCGGCAGGCATCCTGGCCTTGGGGTGGCGGGCGCTGCGCACGCCGGCACGAAGATTGCCGAAAGGCACCCGGGTGGCCTGACCGGCGGCCAAATTGTTGAGGTTGGAGATAATGACATCCCAAGGACGTCATTATCTCCAACCTCAACGGAGGGGCTAGGAGACGGGCACCGACGTCCGCGGCGCGCTCATCAAGACCACGTCGTCCGGGATCTGCCGGACGGCGCCCTTGTCGGCGCTGGTGGCCATGGAGGCGTAGGCGCGCAGGGCCGCGGAGATCTCGCGTTCTCGGGCCGCCGGGCGGTAGCCGGTGCTCGCCTCGAGGAGTTCGCGCCGTGCGTCCAGCTCGACCGGGTCAACCAGGAGTTCCAGGGACCGGTTCGGGATGTCGATCCGGACAAGGTCGCCGTCCTCCACCAGGGCGATGGTGCCGCCGGCGGCAGCCTCGGGGGAGATGTGGCCGATCGAGAGTCCGGAGGTGCCGCCGGAGAAGCGGCCGTCGGTGATGAGCGCGCAGACCTTGCCCAGGCCCAGCCCCTTCAGGAACGACGTCGGGTACAGCATCTCCTGCATGCCCGGGCCGCCGCGCGGTCCCTCGTAGCGGATGACCACCACGTCGCCGGCCTTGACGGTCTTGCTGAGGATCTTCTCCACTGCCTCGTCCTGGGACTCGCACACCACGGCCGGGCCCTCGAACGTCCAGATGGATTCGTCCACGCCTGCCGTCTTGACCACGGCGCCGTCCAGGGCGATGTTGCCGCGCAGCACGGCCAGGCCGCCGTCCTTGGAGAAGGCATGCGCGACGTCGCGCAGGCAGCCGCCGGCGGCGTCGGTGTCCAGGGAGGTCCATTCGGCCGACTGTGAGAACGCGGTGGAGGAGCGCTGTCCGCCGGGGGCTGCGGTCCACAGCGCCTTGGCCTCGTCGGTGGCCTTGCCGCCGCGCAGGTCCCAGTCGTCAAGCCAGTCGCTGAGGTTGTCCGAGTGGACGGAGGTGACGTTCGTGTGCAGCAGCCCGCCGCGGTTCAGCTCGCCCAGGAGGGCCGGGATGCCGCCGGCGCGGTGCACGTCCTCCATGTAATACGTCTTGTCGCCGGCCACATTCGGGGCCACCTTCGCCAGACAGGGCACCATCCGGGACTTCGCGTCAATGTCCTCGAGGTCGTACTTAAGGCCCGCCTCCTGCGCCGCGGCGAGCAGGTGCAGGATGGTGTTGGTGGAGCCGCCCATGGCGATGTCCAGGGCCATGGCGTTGTCGAACGCCTCGAAGCTGGCGATCGAGCGCGGTAGGACGGAGGCGTCGTCGTCCTCGTAGTAGCGCTTGGCCAGCGCGACGGCGGTGGCTCCGGCTCGCTCATAGAGCGCCTTGCGCGCGGTGTGGGTTGCGAGCAGCGAGCCGTTGCCGGGCAGCGACAGGCCGATGGCCTCGGTGAGGCAGTTCATGGAGTTGGCGGTGAACATGCCCGAGCAGGATCCGCAGGTGGGGCACGCGTTGGCCTCGATGAGGTCGATGTCGGCGTCGGAAACGGAGGAGTCCACGGCGTCGGAAATGGCGTTGACCAGGTCCAGCGAACGGACGGAACCGTCGGTCAGGGTGACGCGGCCGGCCTCCATGGGGCCGCCGGAGACAAACACGGTGGGGATGTTCAGGCGCAGCGCGGCCATGAGCATGCCGGGGGTGATCTTGTCGCAGTTGGAGATGCACACCAGCACGTCGGCGCAGTGGGCGTTGACCATGTACTCGACGGAGTCGGCGATGAGGTCGCGGGAGGGCAGCGAGTAGAGCATGCCGCCGTGGCCCATGGCGATGCCGTCGTCCACCGCGATCGTGTTGAATTCGCGCGCGATGGCGCCGGCCGCATGGATGGCCTCGGAGACGATCCGGCCCACGGGGGCAAGGTGCGTGTGGCCGGGGACAAACTCGGTAAAGGAGTTGGCGACGGCGACGATCGGCTTGCCGATGTCCGCCTTGGCGACGCCGGAGGCCATCATGAGGGCGCGGGCCCCCGCCATGTTGCGGCCGTGGGTGACTGTGCGTGAACGTAGTGAAGGCATAAAACCAGTCAACCAGCGTCGGCGCCGGCTGCGGAAGACGGTGCTGCTACTAGTAGTGGCAGTGCTAGATTTACGTACGTGTTAGAAGAACGACGCCGGGAGCTGGGACAGTTCCTGCGCGACCGCCGCGGCAACCTGGTCCGCGCCGAGCTGGGCCTTCCCCCCATTGGCCGCAGCCGCCTGGTGGGACTGCGGCGCGAGGAAATCGCCGCCTTCGCCGCCGTCAGCGTCACCTGGTACACGTGGTTGGAACAGGGGCGTGACATCAATGCCTCGCGCCAGGTGCTCGAGTCGGTGGCCCGCGTGCTCCGCCTGACCGCCGCCGAGCAGCAGTATGTGCTGGCCATGGGAGGGTATGCCGCCGTCCCCGCCGACGAGGTGGCGGTGATCGAGGCCGCGCCGACGCACCTGCAAGCGCTGCTGGACGCCTTGGATTTTCCCGCGTTTGCGGTGGCCCCGGACTGGGGAATCGCCGGCTGGAACAGCGCGTATGGCCTGCTGTATTCGCGGATTGCCGAGACCGACCCGGCCGCGCGGAACCTGTTGTGGCTGATTTTCACGGACCCGCAGCTGCGCAGGATGCTGCCCGACTGGGAAGAGACATCGCGCCACTTTGTGGCCGAGTTCCGCGCTGAGGCGGGGCCCCGGCTGGGGTCCACCGCCCACGCGTCACTGGTGGCAAGGCTTCAGGCGGCCAGCCCGGAGTTCGCGCGCATCTGGGCGGACCGGGGCGTCGAAGGCTTTTCCTCGCGGCAGCGCGTGTTTGTGCACCCGGCCGTGGGCGAACTGGTTTTTGAGCAGCACCGGCTGGTGCCCTCCGACGCGCCCGAGCTGCACTTTGTCCTGTATGTGCCCACGCCGGGGACGCCGACGCGGGAGCGGCTGGCGGGGCTTTCGCGCACGCACACCCGTTGAGGTTGGAGATGACGACGCCTCTTCGTTCCTCAGAGGCGTCGTCATCTCCAACCTCAACGGAGGGAGCGGTCGTTATCTCGAACCTCGGGGGGCGGGAGGGAAACGTTTAGGTCAGTGCGTTGCGGCGGCCCTCAAATGCGCGGCCCAGCGTGACCTCGTCGGCGTATTCCAGGTCGCCGCCGACGGGCAGGCCCGAGGCCAGGCGGGTCACGGTGATGCCGATGGTTTTCAGCATGCGCGACAGGTACGTTGCGGTGGCCTCGCCCTCCAGGTTGGGGTCCGTGGCGATGATGATTTCCTCGATCTTGCTGTCATTGAGCCGCGCCAGCAGTTCGCGGATGCGCAGCTGGTCCGGCCCGATCCCCGCGATCGGATTGATGGAGCCGCCGAGCACGTGGTAGCGGCCCCTGAACGCGCGCGTGCGTTCCACGGCCAGCACGTCCTTGGATTCCTCCACGACGCAGATGACGGTGGGGTCCCGCCGCTCGTCCCGGCAGATGTTGCAGGTTTCCGATTCGGTGACGTTGCCGCAGATGGTGCAGAACTTCACGCGCTCCTTCACGGTGATGATGGATCGGACCAGCCGCTGCATGTCCTCGGTCTCCGCCTCCAGGATGTGGAAGGCCAGCCGCTGTGCGGACTTGGGCCCGATGCCCGGCAGGCGCCCCAGTTCGTCGATAAGCTCCTGGACTGCTCCCTCGTACACTGGTGACTCAATTCTTTTGGTTTCAAAGCTGGCGGGTGAAAGTGGCGGACGTGCGGGCGGGTCAGTAGGCGCCGCCGTTGAGCGGCCTTTCCTCCACCAGTTGTCCGCCCAGAATACGCTCCACGGCGGCCTGGCCGGCCACGCCCGATTCCTCGATGGTCACGTCGTCAGGGCTCGGCACGTCCTCCACATAGGGAGCATCCACCGGGCGCGGCTGCACGCGCGTGCGTCCCGCCAGGGCCTCCGGACTGTTGGAGAGACGCTGGTACATGCTGAGCTTTTCGCGGGCCGCGGGGGCAGGTGCTTCCGGCGCCGCGTGCGACGCCGTTCCTCCGGACTCTGTCCGCCCGGGTTCCCGCCGTGGTGCGACGCCGGTCCCGCCAGCCCCCGTGGCGGGAACCAGACCGGACGCCGCCGGCTTCGGGGAAGCGGCCTGGCCGTTTGCCGCTGGACCATTCCCTGCCGAGTCCGATCCTGCTGGGCCGGATGCCTCGTTGGGAGCGCCGCTGACATGGCTGGCACCGTCCGGCGCGTCGTCGGCGGAGGGGGGTGCCGGCTGGGCCCAGTCGGGTGCACTGGCAGGGGTGCCCCAGCCGGGGTCGGCCACGGTGTTTCGCGACGGCCCGCCAAAGGAGACTCCCCAGTCCTGGGGGGAGTCCTGCTGGCTGTTCGGATTGGCGGACTGCTGTGCCTGTGCCGCCAGCAGCTGGCTGCGGCGGGGTGCGGCCTTCTCCTCAGGTGCTGCCGGCCGTGTCTCCGACGCCTGGTCGGCGGGCACGTCCCAGCCCGTGGTCCACGCCGAGATGGACGACACCTTGGGGCGGTACGGCGCAGCCGCCGCCGGCGCGGGCGCAGGTTCGCTTGCGCCGGTTCCGCGGGGCGGCATGCCCGTGGGGGCCGTGTCCGGCTCCCTGACCTGGTCGTCAGCTGGTCCCTGGGCGGGGCGCGGCTGTTCGGGCACGGCAGGCCTGGCAACGCCACCGTCTCGGGGACCGTCACTGGCCGCCGTGGGGTGGCGGAACTGCTGTGGTGCAGGCTCCGCCCAGTCATCGAACGGCGGCTCATCATCCCAGGCGGGCTCGTCCGGGATGGGTCCCTCCCAGTCCGAAACGCTAACGCCCGGGCGCGTCCGGGGCTCGGCCGGACCATTGCGATTTTCGGGTCGGGCCGGGAGCGGCGCGTCGGACGACGATGAGGCCTGGGCTGCTGCATCGACCCGTTCGTCGTGGGATGACCCAGCGTCCGATGGTGAGGCGTGGGCTGCTGCAGGGTCCTGCGCCTCGGGGGGCGGCGCAGCGTTCCGCGGCTGCACAGCCGATGTCAGGGTCGACGGCCGACCTGGACCCGCCGCGGGCGCGGGCTCCGATGATCCCGGGCGCGGAGCGGCGGCGTGTCCAAAAACCGCCCCGCCAACCCCCGTGGCGTCAGTTTGTTTCGCGTCAATTTGCGTCGCGTCACCTCGTGTCGCGTCGGCGGGTGTGGCTTCAGCCGGCGTCGCGTCATCCGGCGCGGGCCCGGACAGCGGGGTGCCGGCGGGGGCGGCCGGAGCCATGCCCGAGGCCGGCTGGCCGGCGCTGCCGGCCAGCCTGTCAGCCGGTCCTTTTGGGTTTGGCTCAGCGCTCGATCCCGGGGCATCGCCCGTGATGGGGTCAAGTTGGCAGGTGATCCCCAGGGTCGTGTGGATGGCCTGGCGGAGGTTGTCGGCGTGGCCGCTGTTGCCAAACGTTTGAATCAGGGCCGTGGTGGGAAGCGCGATCCGCAGAGTTTCACCGTCGAAGGCGCGGGGCACCACGTTTTGGTTCACCATGGCCCAGGAAGCCTTGCGGATGTTGCTGAGGTTGGACAGTATCTCCGGCCATGCACGCCGAATGACTTCGATCCCTGTGCCGCCACCGGCGGCCGGTCCTGCAGGCGCAGCTGACTGCGGCACAGCAGGCGAAGATGGCCGCTGCGGTGCGGGGGCAGGCGCGTGTTCCGATGAAGGCGGGACGGCCGGTGATTTCGCGCCGGAGACAGCCGCGCGACTGGCTGACGCGCCACTTTCGCCCGGCTGGGTGGCCGGTGCCGCGGAAGCTGGTTGTTCCAGGTCGTCCCACGTTGGGGTCCGTTCGGGATCCGATGCCGCGGGCCACTGGGGGTCGGCCGGGGCAGCGACGGCAGGAGCCCTTCCCGCCCGTACCTCCGGAGCATCCGGCGCGCTGTCCTGGCGTCGGCTCGCCACCTGCGCGCCAGCTTCGGCCTTGGCCTTGGCCAGCTGGGCCCGGACGGCAGCCAGCCCGCCGCCCGACGCAACCGGGGGGGCGGCGGCGGGAGACGTCGTCGTACTCGGTGCCGGTGCGCCAGGTGCGGCGGCAAGAAGCCCGGCGGCGCCGGAGTCCGCGCCCGCCGGGGCGCCACTGTAGTTGAGGCGGCGTTCCATCGCATCAAGCCGCGCGGCCATGCCCCGCGCGGAGGAATCCGCCCCGGGCAGCATGAGGCGGGCCGCCAGCAGTTCCAGATGCAGGCGCGGGGAGGTGGCGCCCGTCATCTCATTGAAGGCCGTGTTGGTGACGTCCGCGGCCCGCGAGAGCTCGGACGCGCCGAGCTGGGCCGCCTGCGTCTGCATCCGGGCAATGAGCTCATCCGGGGTGCCGCGCAAAATGGCGTGGGCACTCTCCGGCATGGCCTGGACGATGATGAGGTCGCGGAAGCGCTCCAGCAGGTCCTCGACAAAACGGCGGGGATCATGCCCCGTCTGGATGACCCGATCCACAGATTTAAACACGGTGGCGGCGTCGGCGGCAGCGAGGGCCTCCACGACGTCGTCCAGCAGGGATGCATGGGTGTAGCCGAGCAGGTCGACGGCGAGCTCGTAGTCCAGGCCCGCCGCTCCCGCGCCGGCCATGAGTTGGTCTAGCACCGACAGCGAGTCGCGGACGGATCCGCCGCCGGCGCGGATCACCAGCGAAAGCACCCCGGGGGCCACGGGCACGCTCTCTTGTTCGCACAGGCGTGCCAAATACGCCATGAGCGGTTCCGGGGGCACCAGGCGGAACGGGTAGTGGTGCGTGCGGGAGCGGATGGTGCCAATGACCTTGTCCGGCTCCGTGGTGGCGAAGATGAACTTGATGTGTTCCGGTGGCTCTTCAACGATCTTCAGCAGGGCGTTGAAGCCGGCCGACGTGACCATGTGGGCCTCGTCAATGATGAAGATTTTGTAGCGGTCCCGGATGGGGGCGAAGGTTGCGCGCTCGCGGAGGTCGCGGGCGTCGTCCACGCCGCCATGGCTGGCCGCGTCGATCTCAATGACGTCCAGCGAGCCGGAGCCGCCCCGGGCGAGCTCAACGCAGCTGTCGCAAGTGCCGCAGGGGTGGGAGGTGGGGCCTTGGGCGCAATTGAGGCAGCGGGCCAGGATTCGCGCGGAGGTGGTCTTTCCGCAGCCGCGCGGGCCGGAAAAGAGATAGGCATGGTTGACCCGGTTCTTTTCCAGGGCCGCCATGAGGGGAGCGGTCACATGCTCCTGGCCGATCACGTCCGCGAACGAATCGGGACGGTACCGGCGGTAAAGGGCTGTTGGTGCGCTCACAAATAAAACCCTATCCAATCTGCCTGACATATGGCCGTCCGCATCGGCGGATTCGTCCCGAAGCTGGGGATAAGTACAGGGAAATATAAAGACCCCCCATGCACCCGCCAGAGCCCGCTTACCCTTGCTACCTTCCGGTCCTGGGGGAGTTCACAGGGTGACGCCACATGAGGGGCCGGGAACCAGCCTACCCGACTGAACCGGGACGGGCGAATCCGTTCCTGGCCCCATTGCTGCGTCCGGACCATACCAATTTTCAGGCCGGGGTGGTACGTTCGCCACAGGGGCGCTCCTATTGATAGCCGCAATGAAGCCCCGGGCCGCCATGCCCCTGCCGCCCGAGGCGATGAGGAGATGACGCTCGTCATGATCTACGGAATTCTTCAATGGATTTTTCTGGCGCTGGCTTTCATTTGCGGCATTTCGGCCCTGCTGCGCATCGAGTCCTACTCCACCAACAGCACCCAGCGCGTGCACCACCACTCCGACCAGCAGGCCATCCTGTGGATCCTGACCACTGTCTTCGGGGTCGCCGGCTTCGTCGTCGCCGCCATCGCGGTCCGACACGGCCTGCGGTAGGCACGGCCGGCGGTGAACCGGCACGGCCGCCGCCCGCCGCTCCCATGCTGCAAGTCACGATGCCGCATGTCAGTTTCCCGCATGTCCCGAACAGGGTGCGGACATGTCGTGCCAAGACATCCACCTATTAATTTTCGAAATATTTGGCCAAAAATGTCACGTGCGCGTGACAATGTTGTAATGTTGCGAATGCACGCCACCGCGGAGGGAGCACCGCGGCGGAATGCGGGACCGGCGCCGGAAGGCGCCCGTCCGCGGATAGTAGGTCTGCCTTCCGTTGGACCGCACGGGAAATGGGGGTAGTGGGGCTTGAACGGGGCCCTACTACCCCTATTTCTTGCCCTCCGCCCGGGGCGGTGGCGCCCGATTCGTGACTTGGGTCCATCGTCAGGTACTCTTGAACCTGCCGTGTTCGCCACGGCAAGCTGGAGGATTCGCCTAGCGGCCTATGGCGCACGCCTGGAACGCGTGTTGGGTTAACGCCCTCGGGGGTTCAAATCCCCCATCCTCCGCACACATCAAGTAGTCCCGGACCTGCCCTGGCAGGCTCCGGGACTACTTTGTTTCCCCGTCTTTTGCGGCCCCGGCTTGGCGCCGGCTTGGCGCCGGCGCCGTCCACGGTGGCATCATGAGGCCATGGACGAGACCAACTTTGACGCCCCGGCATTCCCCTCGACGCCATTCCTGTGTGTTGACACAGCCATCATGGACCGGAACCTTGCCGGGATGGCCGGGCGGGCCGCAACGGCCGGCCTGTCCCTCCGGCCGCACGCCAAGACGCACAAAGTGCCGGAAATCGCCCGGCGGCAGCTCGAGCTGGGCGCCGCCGGGCTCACCGTGGCAACCCTGGGCGAGGCGGAGGTATTCGCCGACGCCGGCTGCACGGACTTGTTCCTGGCCTACCCCTTGTGGGTCACCGCGGCACGGGCTGCCCGGATCCAGTCGCTGGCGTCCCGTGCGGCGCTGCGCATAGGCATTGACTCCGTGGAGGCCGCCCGCGAGCTGGGCCAGGCCGTGGCCGGCAGCGGCGTGGAGGCGGTGGTGGAAGTTGACAGCGGGCACCACCGCAGCGGCTGCCGCCCGGAGGAGGCCGGCGCCGTGGCGCGGGCGGCCATGGACAACGGGCTCGCCGTGGCGGGCGTCTTCACGTTTCCCGGCCACGGCTACGGGCCGGGAAAGCGCCGGCCGGCGGCTGAAGAGGAAGCGGCGGCACTCGCCGCAGCGGTGGCGTCCCTGGCCGACGCCGGCATTGCGGCGGGCACCGTCAGCGGCGGTTCAACGCCCACCGCCGCGGAGGCGGACGCCGGCGTGCTCACTGAAATCCGTCCCGGCGTCTACGTGTTCAACGATGCCCAGCAGGTGGAGCTGGGCACCTGCGGCTGGGACGACCTCGCCCTCACCGCCGTCACGACCGTGGTCAGCAGGGCCGGACGCCACGTGATCCTCGACGCGGGCAGCAAGGTCCTCGGGGCCGACCAGCCGGGGTGGGCCACCGGGGGCGGGCGGATCCTGGGCATGCCGGATGCCCGCATCACGGCACTCTCCGAACACCATGCCACGGTCGCCATCCCCGACGGCGTGCCCCTGCCCCGCCGCGGGGACATCCTGCGCGCCGTTCCCAACCACGTGTGCGCCGCCGTCAACCTCGCCGACGAGCTGGTGCTGGTCCGGGACGGCGTGCCTGCGGGAACCTGGGCGGTGGCTGCGCGCGGACGGAACAGCTGACCGGCGGGGAATAGACTGAAAACATGACCACGCAAACCGTGCAGACCATCCCACTGGCCCTCAACGACGGCAGCCGAAGCAGCCTCGACGAGCTTGGCGGCAAGGCCGTCCTGGTGGTGAACGTCGCCTCACAGTGCGGATTCACACCGCAATACGATGCCCTCGAGGCGCTCCATGAGAAGTACCGGGTCCGCGGGCTCCAGGTCATCGGCGTTCCGTGCGACCAGTTTGGCGGCCAGGAACCCGGCAGCGATGGGGAGATCGCCGAGTTCTGCCGCAAGAACTTCGGCGTGACCTTCACTCTGGCCGCCAAGGCCGACGTCAACGGCCCGGACGCTCACCCGCTGTACGCCGCATTGACGAAGGACGGCATCGAACCCATCAAGTGGAACTTTGAGAAATTCCTGCTCAACCGCGACGGCGTGATCCTGGCCCGCTTTGCCTCCGCCGTGACGCCGGACTCGCCCGAGCTGGTGGCGGCCGTCGAAGCAGCCCTCGCGGAACAGCCTGCTTAAGCCGTGACGGCGTCGAGCCAGGCCTTCAGGAAGGCGGCGCCGGCGTCGTCGTGGATGATGTCCAGGCCCAGGCCGACGTCCACCGAGGTGAGGACGGGGTACGGCTTCTCGGGAACGCCGTCGGCCGGGCGGACGTCCACGTGCTTGACCTCATGGTCCTGGTGGTGCAGCCAGTCGGCCATGGCGTAATCGGTACGGGAATCGCCCATGGTCCGCCACGCCCCGGGGACAATTCCCTGCGCGGCCAGCAGTTCGACGGCGCGGCTGGCACCGAGGTCCTTGCCAAGCCGGACGGACTCGATGTCCGTGGAAATGATGGTCGGGTCCACGCGGTAGTCGATGCGGCCGGACGTCGCAGGGGCCCGGTGGTCAAGGCGCACGGCGCCCAAGTCGTGGCGGGCCAGCAGGGCCAGGACATCGGCGTCGAAACGGTCCTGCTGGGCCAGGTAGTCGGCGTTCTCGACCGTGACCTGCTGCTCCACGGACACCATCGCCCGTTTCGTTTCGTCGAAGAACATGAGGTCCGCATAGCGGGCGGCCACGAGGTCGCGGACGTCGTCGCCGAAGGCTGCGGGCATGGCCAGCTCGCGGTCCAGGTGGACGGTGCCGGGCCCGTTGGGGGTGAAGCTGAACCAGGTGGCGCCCTTTTCGCAAATGGCGTGCACCACGGAACGGGCGGGCATCCCGGCGTCGATCATGGGACCCATGACCTGCTCCGCGATGAACGCGTCGGAGCGGCCGGTGTTGAACACCACGGGGATGCCCTCGCGCACCAGGGCAATCAGGCTGGCGATGATGCCAGCGGACACGTTGCGGGTCACGGGGCTGGCAATGGGGCCGTCCACGTCCAGCAACAGCGCCAGCGGCGGGGTTTCTCTCGTCATGGTTTCATGATCCCAGCCTTTGCCCCCGGAGCCGAACGCGACTGTAACCATTTGGCAACACACCCGCGGCTTGGGTGGGCCGCGGTTCCCATGCGGACGTCCAATCCATAGTCTGTACAAGTGATCTTCAAAGCAGTTGGCGACAACCGACCCTATCCGGACCATGGCTACATCACGCCCAAGGACTGGGCGGCCGTGGCCCCGCGCCAGGTCCGCCTGGCCGACCTGGTGACCACCAAGGCGCAGCTGGACCTGGAAGCACTGCTGGCGGAGGATTCCACCTTTTTTGGCGACCTGTTTCCCCACGTGGTGCAGTGGCGCGGGACCCTCTATCTGGAAGACGGGCTGCACAGGGCCGTGCGCACCGCCCTGCACCAGCGCACCATCCTCCACGCCCGCGTACTGGTGATCGATGATTGACGGCCGCCCGGACGACGACGTCCAACTCACCGCCCGACAGGCCCGCGGGGCCGCGCGCGAGGCAAGGCGCCAGGCCAAGGACCAGGCCTACGAAGACCGCCTGGCGCGGAAAAGGTCCAAGGATGTGCACTTCCTGCACGGGCACCACGTCATTGACGCCGCGGGGCTGGCGGAGGCGTTTCCCGAGCCGGAAACGGCCGAGTACACTTCCGTGACCGTCCGGCGCCGCATAACCCACGGCGTCACCCTGGTCTTGCTGCTCGCCTTGGTGGTGGCAGGCGTCGTGCTGGCCGGCATGGTGCAGCGCGGCGATCTGGTGCTCCACTTCGGCGTGCCCAGGCACGCCCCCGCCGCCGAAACGTGCCCGCCGGGCCCGTTTGACTATCCGGCGGACAAGACCGTCTCCGTCAACGTCTACAACGGCGGACGCACGGAGGGGCTGGCAGGGAAGGTGGCCGCCGAGCTGAAGAAGCGCGGATACAAGGTCAAGGCGGTCTCCAACGGTGCCACCCCCTATGATGCACCGGCGGTGGTGGTCTCCGGCGTGGCCGGCCAGGCCGCCGCCTTCAATCTCCAGCGCAACGTCGCCGGAGCTGAATACGTGCAGGACGACCGCAAGGGCGCCACCGTCGATTTCATTGTGACCAGCAGCTACACCAACCTGGTCGACGCGAAAAAAGTGGACCAGACGCCGGGCCCGCTGTCCTGTCCGCGGTTGAGCCCCACGCCGGCGGCCACGGCGGGCTGACCCCGAGCCTAGGGAATCGTGGTGGGCCGTCCGCCGTCGTCAAACACGGCGCCGACCCCGGCCTGGATGAACCGCACGGCAGCGGCCACGCGGTCCGCGTCGGGAGTGTCCGCGTTGCGCCGGGACGCACTGGCGGTCAGCGAGCCGTGGATCAGCTGCACCAGCGTGTCGGCGTCGGCCTCCGGAAGGTAGTGCTGGTCCATGCCTTCGCGCAGGATGTCCGCGAGCAGCTGGTTCAGCTCGCCCACGTGCACGGCCAGCTTCGCGAAGGAGTCCCCGGACAGCACCGAGCGCATGGCAGGGCCCGGCGGCAGGTGGCGGCGGCTGAGGTCTTCGAGCTGGGCGCGGACGTACAGCGACAGCTTGTCCACAGGGTTGTCCAGGCTGTCAAGATCGGTCTTTAGTTCCGTGACAAAGCGTCCGGTTTCATCCAGCGCGTAGGCCACCAGGAGCTGTTCCAGGTCGGCGAAGTAGTTGTAAACGGCGGTGCGGCCAACGCCGGCGGTGCGTGCGACGTCGGTCATCGTGAGCCCGGGCAGCCCGTGGCTGAACAGCAGTTCGCCAAAGGCGTCGAGGATCTTGCGCTGCGTCTGCTCGCGCTGCGCCGCGTTGGTGGGGGCGGCTATTCGTGGCATGCGCCTATTTTACCGTCAAACCGTCACTAAAAGTACAGCCGTTGGAACCGGCTACGGCAGCATGGCCTTGCGTCTGATGCCCAGGACGCGGACGACGGCGGCACTCACGTCCCGTCCAAACGGCAGTTCCGCCGCGGTCAGGGCGGAGGCGGCCAGCGCCTTGTCAATGCTCTTTGCCGCGAGCCGCTCGGGCAGGTGCAGGCTGCGGGCGAAGCTCAGCCAGTCGTTGCGTCCAAGCCCGGTCCGGCTGCCGGCGCTGCCCCCCAGGGGCAGGGCCATGCCGGGATCGCGCGACGGGTCGCCGTCGGTCAGGTCGGTGACGATGCCACCGGGAACGCCGGCGGCAAAGCCCTGCTCGATCTCCGCCGCGAGCGTGCACTGGAGGTCGTAGGCGGGAGCCACGAACCATTCCCCGCCCGGCTGCCGGACCACAGAGATGTTCTTGGCATGCAGGTTTCCGTTGCCCGTCAGCCATCCGAACAGGAACTGCAGGAACACGTTGCGGGCAGCCAGGACGTGGGCCGAGCACATGCCCGTGATGGCAGCGGCCACCGCCTCGGTGGGAATGTCGTACTTGCGTGACGGCGGCAGGCCGAGCAGCTGCGCGGCGTCCTCCGCCGCGAGGGGTCCTGCCGGGGACCGGTCAAAACGGGAGACAAGCAACGCGGCCTGGCCAACGGCGTCGTACACCAGCCGGGAGGCGGCAACGGGAATGGACAGCGCCCTGGCCTTCTCAAGGAGCAGGTATTCGGTCTCGACCTGGCGTGCGTGGCTGCCGTCGTTGAACTTGAGGATGTAGGCCCGCGAGGGGTCCTTGTCATGGACGTAGGAGGCGGTGACCTTGTCCTGGAGGCCCGGAAGCGCGGACGGATCGACGGGACCGGGGATCGCGGCGAAGTCCGAAAAGCGGACGGTGTCCATGGTCTTGGTGACGGCAAGCAGCGGCGGCACCGCCTCGAGGGGGTCACCGGCGGGCACAACCCGCACGTCGCCCACCGGGTTCTGTCCGGCAGCCAGCAGGAGCGAGAACTCGTCGGTGATGGTGGTCTTCAC
The DNA here is from genome assembly GCF_003268655.1 of Arthrobacter dokdonellae. Lineage (NCBI taxonomy): Bacteria > Bacillati > Actinomycetota > Actinomycetes > Micrococcales > Micrococcaceae > Arthrobacter > Arthrobacter dokdonensis. The sequence goes on from NZ_CP029642.1 coordinate 816,422, forward strand.
GGCCCACCGCAGCTTGGCGAGCCGTTCGCCCTCCGGCAGCAATCCGGCGAAGAACGCCGGCACGCTGCCGTGGGCCAGCGTCACGGGCACGTCGAGGAGGGGCAATGTGGCGGCAATGGCCGGCCCGCCGGTGCTGAGGTAGTTGGGCAGGTAGGAGAACACGACACCGTCACGTGCCTGGCGGACCAGCGTCGCGGCCGGCCTGCCCTGCTTGTAGACCACCGCGTGGTGGATCTTCTTGGCATCCTCGGGGTTCTTCACTGCGCCGGGCCCTTCGCGTTTGGGCTCTTCACGGCTGGGTCCCGGCTGCCTGGGTGCCGCCTGCACGGACGGAGCGTCTCATGGCGCCTGCACGCTCAGGTTCAGGCTCAGGCCCAGGGCATTGGCCACGGCGTTAAGAATGTCCAGGCGAACGGTTTCGCGCCCGTTTTCCAGGTCGCTGAGCACGCGCGGGGAAATGTCCGCCAGGTCAGCGGTTTCCACCTGGGTCAGGTCCAGTTCCCGGCGCCGGGCGCGCAGCGCTGCGCCGAGTTGGGCTGCATCCACGCCGGTGCCTCCTGCCGTGCCGTTTAAGGGGGTCCACTCCGGACCGTGACTCCATCCTAAAGCGCCGACTGCCGATTTGTGCACGATCCTGCTGATTCCCGGGCGTCGGCGAAGGGGTGCGGATGCCGAGTCCCGCCGAGAGTACAGCTCTGGCGGGTGCGGATGCCGAGTCCCGCCGAGAGTACAGCTCTGGCGGGTGGGCGGCGTCGCGGGTCACCGCAGCTGTACAGTGGGCGGAAATCGGAGCCGGACAGGTCGCAGTATCCGTACAATCGGTGCCCGGCTGCCCATCGGGGCGGCTACGTGACCTGCAGCCGCTCCCGGAACTGCGGAGCGTCCCAATGGCGGTTGTCCAGGATGTCGAACAGGGCATCCACCGCGTCCCAGACGTCGGCGTAGCCCAGGTACAGGGGCGTGATCCCGAAGCGGAGGACATGGGGCTCGCGGTAGTCGCCAATGACGCCGCGACTGATGAGCGCCTGCATGATGGCATAGCCGCCCGGGTGCGCGTAGCTGACGTGGCTGCCGCGCCGGGCCCGGTCCAAGGGCGTCACCAGCTCCAGCGGATGCGACCCTCGCCGTGCCTGCACCAACGCAATGAACAGGTCGGTCAGCGCCAGCGACTTCTCCCGCACGGCGCCAATGTCCGCCGCCAGGCTCACGTCGAGCCCGCATTCCACCAGGGCCATGGACACCACCGGCTGCGTCCCGCACAGGAAACGGCCGATCCCCGCCACCGGCTCGTATGAGTCCTCCATCGCAAAAGGCCGGGCATGCCCCCACCAGCCGGAGAGCGGCTGCCAAAAGCGGTCCTGGTGCCGGGCATTGACCCAGATGAAGGCGGGCGAGCCCGGGCCGCCGTTGAGGTACTTGTAGGTGCAGCCCACGGCGAAGTCCGCCCCGCCACCGCGCAGGTCCACCGGCACGGCACCGGCCGCGTGGGCGAGATCCCAGATCACCAGGGCGCCGGCGTCGTGCACCAGGGAGGTGGTGGACGCCATGTCCCACATGGCCCCGGTGCGGTAGTTGACGTGGGACAGTGCGACGACGGCCACGTCGCCTCGCAGCGCGGCCTCCAGCGGGAGCCCCTCGTCCACGAGGCGGACCGAGTAACCCTGGTCGAGGAAGTCGGCGATGCCCTCGGCCATGTAAATGTCGGTGGGGAAGTTGTCACGTTCGGTCACGATGACCTTTCGTGCCGGGTCCTGCGCCTGTTGGATGCGCAGCGCGGCTGCCAGCGACTTGAACAGGTTCAGCGACGTGGTGTCCGTGACCACCACTTCGCCGGGGCCGGCGCCGATCAGCGGCGCGAGCTTGTCGCCCAGGCGTCCGGGGAGCTCAAACCAGCCGGCCGTGTTCCAGCTGCGGATCAGCCCCGTGCCCCATTCCTCCTCCAGCACGCGTGCGGCCACGTCCAGGGAGGTGCGCGGCCGGGCGCCAAGCGAGTTTCCGTCCAGGTAGATGACGCCGTCGGGCAGCAGGAAGTCGTTGCGGAAGCGGCGCAGGGGATCGGCGGCGTCGGCGGCCACGCAGGCTTCCCGGGTGGCGGGCGGTGCGGGCTGCGGTGCTGCGTCCATGGGGCGTCCTTGGTGAGGTTTGCTGGGGAAGGCCGCGGACGGCCGTGGATGAATGTGGGCCGCCAGGGTGCAGGCCGATTCCCAATCTATGGCCGCACCCGTGGCCGGTCAAGGATGCCGGTGCGTGGGTCCCGCCGGCAGTGGCTACTGTTGTCCAGTGAGCAATTTTGTTGTGAAGAAGCCGTGGACCGGGCGCATCGGCGCGCTGCTGGGGATCATGGTCATGGCCCTGAGCCTGCGTGCGGCCGTCTCCGTGGTGCCCCCGCTGCTCGGCGAGCTGCGGGGTGAACTGGGGTTCGACGCCGGCACCATCGGCCTGCTGGCCATGCTCCCACCGCTGATCTTCGCCGTGTTCGGGCTGTTGACGCCGCTGCTGATCCGCCGTTTCGGCCTCGAAAAGGTGCTCGTGGGGGCCGTGGTGCTGGCCGTGGCGGGGCAGCTGGTGCGCGCGGCGAGTGGACAGGTGTGGCCGTTCCTCGGGTGGTCGGCCGTGGTCATGGCCGGCTACGGGATAGGCAACGTGGTGCTGCCGCCGCTGGTGAAAAAATACTTCCCGGACCGCGTGGGCGTGGTGACGGCCGGGTACGTGACGCTGCTGGCCGTGGGAACGGCCGCCAGCCCGCAGCTGGCCGTCCCGGTGGCCGGGCTCGCCGGCTGGCGCGTGTCCATCGGCCTGTGGGCGTCGGTCAGCTTCCTGGTGCTGCTGCCATGGGCCGCCCAGGCCCTGCGCGACCGCCAGACGCGCCGCAGCGCCGCGGACGACGCCGGCCGCCCGCCTGGCGCTGGCCCCGCCGGTTCCGTCGGGGACGCCGGCCACGGTGGCGTGCCGAGACTGGTGCCGTGGCGCTCACCGGTGGCGTGGGGGCTGGCCATCTTCCTGGCCGGCAATTCGGCACAGACCTACGTTTACTTCACCTGGCTGCCGCCATATCTGGCCGGCGAGGGCCTGGACCCGGCCACGGCCGGGTCGGCGCTGGCCTATTTTGCCATTTTGGGCCTGCCGGTGAGCCTGCTGGTGCCGCTGTGGGTGCCGCGCATGAAGAACCCGATCATCGCCATTTCCATCTTTGCCGTCTTCTGGACCATCGGACACCTGGGCCTGTACCTGTCGCCGATGCACGGCACCTGGCTGTGGGTGACCTCGGCCGGGTTGGGCCAGGGCACGTTCGCCACCGCCCTTTTGATGGTGAACCTGCGCTCGCGGACCACGCACGGCTCCGCGGTCCTGTCGGGATTCAGCCAGGGCGTGGGGTACGCCGGAGCCGGCATCGCGCCCCTGTTCTTTGGCACCATCCACGACGCCACCGGATCCTGGACCTGGTCGTTCGCCACGCTGGGCGTGTGCCTGCTCGTGATGATGACGGGGGCCGTCATGATCAACCCGAAGCGCTACATTGAGGATTCCGCCGCGGCGCCCGTCCCCGACAGCCTGCCCCAGCGGACTTGACACCCCTGCCGTGAGCCGGAAAGCACAGTAAATGGCCGGGGTGCGGGCAGCTTGTGATGCACCGTTGCCGACGGCGGTCTAGAGGATGCGGCGCTGGCGGTGGATGGGGAAGTGGGACCGTACCTGGTCCACGGCAGCCGGCGAGACGTCCGCCAGGAGGAGGTCCGCGTCGAGTCCGAGTTCCGCCACCACGTCGCCCATGGGGCCTGCCAGCAGCGAATTGCCGACCGACACGGGCGTGGCCTGGCATACGCCTGCCACATAGAGGCTGTTTTCAATGGCACGGGCGCCCAGCAGCGTGCGCCACTGGTTCGTCTTCAACTCACCCGGCACCCAGGAGGAGCAGGCCAGCAGGACCTGGGATCCGGCGTCGGACAGGGCCCGTGCCTGCTCCGGGAACCGGAGGTCGTAACAGGTCAGCAGGCCAAAGCGGAGGCCGCCCACTGCAAAGGTGACGGGTTCCGTGGACGGGGCCGGTGCCACGAACTCGGACTCGCAGAAGCCTTGGGCATCGAACAGGTGGATCTTGCGGTAGGCCGCGAGCAGGCCGCCATCGGGGGCGAAGGCGGCCAGCGTGTTGTAGGCGCGCGCGGGGTCCGGGGAGGACTCCACCAGGCCGGCCACCAGGGCGATGCCGTGGCGCGCGGCGATCCGGGAAAGCTCGGTGCCCGCCTCCCCGTCCAGCGGCTGGGCCACTGCCGGGAAGGTGGCGTCGATCTTCTTCTTTTCGTAGGTGGCGTATTCGGGGAAGGCGACCAGGGAGGCGCCGGCTGCCGCAGCACGCCCGGCGAAGGCGTCGATGGCGCGCAGGTTCACAGGCGTGTCCGTACCGGATGCCAGCTGGCCGAGGGCGATGCGCACGCGGGGACCCTTTCCGTGGGGCGTTTCGATGCGCCTAGACTACAGCTTCTTCCAGCGTGGCCATTTCCGGCGGGGCCTTCCGCAGCCCCTTGGTGATGAACAGCAGCACCACAATGCCGACGCCCAGCCATGACAGGCCCAGCGTGACCGCATGGACGTCCAGCTGGGAGAGCAGGTAGCCGCAGATGACAGCGCCGACGGCGGGCACCAGGACGTAGCTGACCGGGTTCAGGTGCCGCCCGGCCCGGCGCTCGCGGACAAAGTGGAAGATGACCGAGACGTTGACCATGGTGAAGGCCGTGAAGGCGCCAAAGTTGATGAACGACGTCGAGGTGGCCACGTCCAGGAAGATCGCGATCAGGCCGATGATCCCCGCGATCACAATGTTGGCCACGGGCGTGTGGTATTTCGCGTTGAGCCGGCCGAACACGGGTTTGGGGAGCACTGAGTCGCGGCCCATGGCGTACATCAGGCGGGACGCGCTGGCCTGCGCCGCCAGGCCGGAGGCGAACTGTGCCGCGACCAGGCCGGCCAGGAACACGGCGCCGAAGAACGTGCCGCCAATCTGCAGGGCAATCTCGCTGGCGGCCGAGGCCGCGTCGGCGAACGCGCCGCCGGGGTGGACCAGCTGTGTGAAGTAGGCAACCACCACGAAGATGCCGCCGCCGATCAGGGCGATGAGCATGATGGCCCGTGGCATGTTCTTCTTTGGCTCGATGGTTTCCTCGGTCAGGGTGGTGACGGCGTCGAAGCCGAGGAAGGAGTAGGCGGCGATGGCTGCGCCGGCGCTGATGGTGCCCAGGCTCGTGCCCGCGTTGAAGAACGGCGCCGAACTGGCCAGTCCGCCCGCGCCGGAGGTGTGGATCACGTGGCCGATGGACAGCGCCACGAAGAATATGATCACCAGGATCTGGAAGGCCATGAGCACGTAGTTGGCCTTGTCCGCGACCTTGATGCCCAGAATGTTCAGGAACGTGGTGATGACGATGAACAGCAGGATCCACACCGCAATGGGGATGCCGGGGAACTGGGCGCTGAGGAAGGATCCGCCAATGAGCCAGATGACCATGGGCAGGAACAGGTAGTCCAGCAGGATGGCCCAGCCCACCAGGAAGCCGACGCGCGGGTCGATCGACTTGCGCACATACGTGTACGCAGAGCCTGCCACCGGGTAGGCGACGGACATGCGCCCGTAACTGTGGGCCGTGAACAGCATGGCCACCATGGCCACGAGGTAGGCGGACGGGGAGGCCCCGCCGGTGGTCTCGGCGATGATGCCGAAGATGCCCAGCACAATGATGGGGGTCAGATACGCCAGCCCGAAGAGGACCAGTGACCGCAGGTTGAGCGTGCGGATCAGGGTGGGTTGCGAAGTCAAGAGATGCTCCTCGATGAGCGGAGGACGGGGGTCCAGGTTGCCGGGTCGATCCGGCCCTGGTAGACGGGGAGCTCGATGGCGGGCTCGCCGGGGCGGAACTGGGACCACATGCGGTTCAGGCCCGCCGTTCCGTGGCGGCGGACATGTTCGACGGCGGACAGGTCCAGTTGGGCGGTGAGCACGGCAGGCTCCGCCGTGGGCGCCTCGGTGATGACGCGGCCCTCCGGGTCCACGATGATGCTGCGGCCCTGTCCGGTGGGACCGGCGCAGTTCACGCTCACCATGAAGACCTGGTTGGTGATGGCGTTGGCCCGGGCCAGCACCAGTTCCTGCTCGCGGTCCGGGGTGGTGGTCTTCACCACGTTGATGATGACCTCCGCGCCCATCCAGGCCAGCTGCCGGGTGACCTCCGGAAACCAGGCGTCGTAGCAGATGTTCAGCCCGGCCCGGCCAAAGCCGTCCAGGTCCACGGTCACGAATTCGTGTCCGGGATCGTAGGGCTCGAAGGGCCGCCACGGGAAGATCTTGCGGTAGAAGCCGGCGATCCCGCCGTCGGGGGAAAGGACCAGCTGTGTGTTGAACAGCTGGCCGCCCTCCCCGCGCTCGCAGATGCTGCCGGGGACCAGCCAAATGCCCAGGTCCGCGGCAATCTGCTGCAGCCCCCTGACGCGGGGCCCGGCAAGGGGTTCCGCGGAGGCCTGCAGCGCTTCGGCGCGCTGCTGGTCGGGTGCGCCGTCGCCAAAGAGGTGAAGTTCGGGAAACACCACCAGCCTGGCGTCCGGCTGGTGCGTCAGCGCGGCCTGGACCTCGCTGGCAAAGCGGGTGAGAGGCTCGCCGATGAGCCGTGGCGGGGCCTGTGCTGCGATGAGGGGCAAGATGCGGGACATGTGGCGCTCCATGTTGGGGGTTGTGACCTGATTCATAATAGATCATATTGATCTCTTATGGGAAGGGTCTGGGAAAATTCCCCTACAGTGATCCTTATGAGCTTGGATTCAGGAGAGGGCGGGGAGGCCTCGCCGATTGACGGCGCCGCGCTGGCCGGCCTTGACCGGCGCAGCGCCATGGACGCCGTGCGCCTGCGCATCGGCACCGCCATATACCTGGGCCTGCTCAAGCCGGGGGAGCGACTGCCGGACAAGGACGAGGTGGCGCTGGGCCTGTCGGTCAGCCCCATTACTGCCCGCCGGGCCCTGACCAGCCTGGCCGAAGAGGGTGTGGTGGTGCGCCGGCGCGGCCGTAACGGCGGCACGTTCGTGGCGGACGAGCCGCCCCGCGCCGTGCTGGCTGCGCTGGCGGCCCCGCCGGACGAATTTGGCCGGGTGCACCGCCTGGTTGACCGCCGGCTGCTCGGCGAATGCGCCGTCACGCACTTCGCGGCGCTGAACATTTCCGCAGACCAGCTGGCGCGGCTGGACGGGCTGACGGAGCGGATGGCCGCTGCCCAGAGCTGGTCCGGGTACCACCAGCTGGACGAGGAATTCCATCGCCTGGTGGCCGGCGCATCCGGACTGGGCGGGGCCGTGGATGCCTACTTTGACGTCCTGATGGAGCTGTATGAATACTTCATTCCGTACCCGATCGAGAGCCTGCACGGCTCCAACCAGGACCACATCCAGCTGGTGGCCGCCCTGCGGGACGGGCAGGTTGAACATGCCGTGGAGATCTCCCGGCGCCATGTGGACACGCTCCACCGCACGATGTTCATGGGCCTGGCCGGCGGGGCGGCGGAGTAGCCCCTCCTGAACGGCGGACGTTGTTGGGGCCGCTGGGGGCGGAAGTTGGCGGCCCCCGGCAGGGTGGATGATGGAGGCATGACTGAACTTCCCCTTGCCGCACGACGCCTGGAATTGGACCACGCCACGGAGGACCTCCGGGAACTCTGCGAGGAGGTGGCCGTGCCCATGCAGGCCCAGCAGTACATCGTCTATTTTTGCGGCGCCGGCGGGCAGTCAGCGAGGGACAAGGCGCCCCGGCGCCAGGCCTTCTATGCCGCGATTGACCGTTTCCAGAGGGCCGTTGAAGCTGCCGGCGACCTTGAGGCTGCCGGGTACGCGCCGCGCGAGGCGGCCAGCATTGGCAAGGAATGCGCCCGCTTCGCGCGGCTGCGCCAGGAGATCAGCGCCGCCGCCGGAGACTAGCGGAACATCAAGCGCCGGCCCGGGGCAGCCGCTCCAGCACGTAGTCCCAGCGCAGCAGTTCCTGTTCCAGGCGCAGCAGCGGCCGGTGGGTGCCGGACTGCAGGTCCGCGTACATGGCGGCTTCGGCGGGTGTCAGATGCGTCAGCGCGGCGCGGGAAGGGCTGTCCTCCCGGCCCCAGAAGTCGCGGTGGGCCAGCAGCGTTTCCTCATCCATCAGGATGCTGCGCACGTGCGGGTGGTGGGCGCGCAGCTGGTCCAGGATGTGGAAGCCGTGCGTGTCGATGTCGCCCCAGTAGAGCACCTCGACGTCCCGCAGCCAGACGCCTTCGCGGATGCCCGCGAAACCGTAGCCGCCGCCAAAGACGGCCAGCGTCCGCGGCGCCTCCGGCAGGGCCAGGAAGTTGACCAGGTTCTCCGTGGTGATGACCCGCTCCACGTCCAGGGCCACGGCGGCGAAAGCGGCAGCCGTCATCTCCACATCCAGCATGCCGGGAACCGGTGCCTGGGCGGGATCCAGGAAACGGACCCTGACCCGGTCCGGCGCCGCCTGGAAGCCGTGCCGGCGGGCGTAGTTCTTGCCAGCCAGCACCCGCTCCGGCGAGAGAACCGCCAGCATGTCGTCGATGAGCCGGCGGTGCGATTCGACGAACTTCGTGTGGACCCCCGGCAGCGACAGCTGCCTCAGGTAGATCCCGGGGGACGGGTTCGCGGCCAGCCACATGGCAACGCGGGCCGCCGTCAGCGCGTCCCCACCGTGCTTGAGCAGCTCCAGCGGCCGGCGCAGCGCCCACGTCCGCAGGCCGGGATCGAGCTCGGTCACGCGCTGGGACAGCTCGGCATGTCTCGCCGCCTCGCGGCCCAGGCCCAAAAACGCGATTTCGTCCCCGGCGCTGTCAAACACGGCGGCGCCCGGCAGCCGGTTCGCGCCGATGGTGTTCGCGCCGACGGTCACGTGTTCCAGCGAGCAGCCGCGCGGCGGCGGATTCCAGGACGCCGCCCACGCGGTGGCCCGGGCGTAGTCTGTGCGCAGTTGGCTGGCGCTGGGGTGCCTGATGGCACGACGCCGCGGATGCAGCCCGGTGGGTGCGTCCAGCTCGCGCAAAAGCTCTCCGCTGGTCCAGGAACGCAGCGACGCCGCCCGCACGTCCGCCGGGGAGGTCCAGCCGGGCAGGTTAGCTGCCACGCCTGTCCCGTTCGGTCCGGTACTCGTGGATGGTCATGTTGCGCAGCTGGGAGTCGTCGCCCGCCTCGTTGGCCACGAAGCCCACATTGGCCACAAAAGGTTCAATGACGTGGATTTTTTGCAGCGGCGTGACAATCAGCAGCTGGAGCTTGAGCCGCTTGAACAGTTCCAGCCCATACTTTGCCGACTCGTCGGAACCGCGGCCAAATGCCTCGTCGATGACCACGAAGCGGAAGGACCGCTGGTTGCCCGGGCCGGCAGCAATCCCGAACTGGAACGCCAGGGCCGCCGCGAGGATGGTGTAGGCAAGCTTCTCCTTCTGGCCGCCGGACTTGCCGCCGGAATCGGTGAAGTGCTCGTGCTCCTCCCCGGTCTCCGTCCATTTTTCCGAGGCCGAGAACGTAAACCAGTTGCGCACGTCGGTGACCTTGGCGGTCCAGCGTTCGTCAAGGTTGGTCAGGCCCGGCCGGCCCCGGAATCGCTCCACCAAGGCTTCCACCTGCAGGAACTTCTGCTCCGAGTACTGTTCCTGGGCGCCAATTGTCCCCTCCGAACAGGCGCGCAGGTCGCTGCCGAACTCGCGCACCTCGGCGTCGGAAGTGGACTGGGGTTCGAGCTGGATGTGCCTTCCGGGGTTGTATTCAATCCGGGCCAGGGACTCGTTGATTTCGCCGATGCGCGAGACGATGTCCGTCCGCCGGGAATCGAGGAAGGCGTTGAAGGCAACGATCTCATGGATGGTGTTTTGCGTCAGTGAGTCCTTGAAGCGCTCGGCAAAGCGGGGGAGGTCGTTATCCACCAGCTGTTGGAGGATTTTGTTGAATTCGCCGGCGGCCTCCAGCGAAGCGTCCAGCTCGGTGGTCTCCGCCGGGTACTTGTTGCGGAAGTCGGTCATGAACCTGATGGTGATTCCCTCGGCGGTGCTGATGCGCTTGCTCAGGGCATCAATGGTGCCCGTGAGGGTGCCCCGGACCCTGCTTTCAATCTTGGCGGTGTTCTTGTACGTGAGCGACTCGGACTCAAGGGCCGCCCGGGCCAGCGCGCCCAGCTCGGCCAGCAGTCCGGCGTCGGACGTCAGGGGAGTCTCCGCCAGGGAATCCCGGCAGTCCGTGATCTGCTCGGTGAGGTCCTGGATGCCCTTCTTGTTGGCGCCAATGCGCTCCGCCAGGGCACTGAGCTTGGCGTTGGCCTTCTCCAGGCGCTGGCCCGTGGCGGATTCGCGTTCGGTGAGCTCGCGCAAGATGTCGCTGGAGGACTCCAGGACGGACTTTTCCTGGCGCAGGTCCTCCATGGTCCGGGCTGTGGCATGCCAGTCCAGGCTGGCGAAACTGACGACGCCCTCCACCGTGCCGATGAGCCGCTGCTGGCGCCCTAGATTGCCCAGCTGGCTGTCGATGCGGCCCAGCGCGTCGGAGGCGGCGCGCATCCGGCCCTCGGCCTCTTCCAGCGCGGACCGGAGCCGGGCGATTTTGTCGTGATTGTCCCAGCCCAGGACGTAGCTGGAGCGGTCCGTCAGTTCCTTCCGGTCGTCCTTTTCATGGCGTCCGCCGCCGCCCTTGAGCTGGCCGTTAATGGTCAGGGCCTTGGGGTAGCGGCGGAAATCGGCCATGGAATCGCAGCACTGGTGGTCAAAGCGGCGGCCGAGCTCGTCGAGCAGGAACTCCCGGAAGGGCGTGCCGGGCTTGATGCCGATCTTGCCGGCCAGCGTGTCGGTGGCGGCCGGGCGCGGGGCGGGGCTGCTTCCCACCTTCAGGTAGACGAGCCGGGCTCGCAGGTTGTTGCCGTCCACCCAGTCGCTGACGGCGGGATAGTGCTCGCCGGTCACCAGCAGGGACAGGGCAAAACCGTGAAGGGTCCGCTCCGCCGCGCCTTCCCAGGCGGCCTCGGATTCGCGCACGCGCAGGAGCTCGCCGGCAAACGGCAGCTCGGATTCGGCAATGCCGGTGCCGTCGCACAGCTTCTTGCGCAGCGCGATCAGCCAGCCCGGCAGCAGGTTTTGCCGGTTCAGCAGGCTCTTCAGCTCGGCCTTGTGGTCTCCGGCCTGTTCGGAGGCCTCGGAACGCTGCCGGTCCAGGGCCGTTCGCTGCCGCTGCAACTCCGTGTTGGCTTCGGCCAGGTGCCTTTCGACGCCGGGCAGGGCCGCGGCGTTGGCGTCGAAAACCACCTGGTCCTCCGGTTCAAACAGGCCGAGGACGGTGGCCGCCTCCGCATACGAGGCGTAGCGTTCCTGCTGGGCGCCCGACTCGATGGCCAGCCGGGCCAGCTCGCCCTCAATGGCGGCGATCCGGCCGCCGCCGCTGTTGCGGATGTCGTCGCGCAGGTCGGCCAGCTCCCGGTTGAGCCGGCCGGCGTCGGCCGTCAGCGTGGTTTGCTCCGCGGCAACCCTGGCGGCCGCGCGTTCCAGCTCCTGCAGGTGTGCCTCGCTCAGCTCCAGCTTTTGGGTGGTGAACCAAGGTGAGAGCTGCTCGCGCTGTTCGTGGGCGCGGTCGTAGTCCGTGGTCAGCGCGTGGTGTCGGGCGGCGTTGTCCCGGACTGGCTCCAGCATGCGGATCTGGTCCTTGGCCCGCAGCACGGCGTCGTGGGCCTTCTTCAGGTCGTCAAAGTGGTGAAGCAGGTTCTTGATGCGCGTGTCAACATCGTCCTCTTCAAGCATGTTGGTGCGCACAAAGTGGGTGATGTTTTCCACCTGCTTCATGGACACCGTGCGGTGGAACAGGTCCATGGCCTGCGCGGAGCCGATCCCGAAGTGGCGCTTGAACGCGGCCGCGTACTTTTCAAACACGTCAAAGACCGAGACGCCGTCGTTGCGCAGGCGCCGCTTGAGCTTGGCCATGTCGGTGCCAAAGTCGGAGAAGTCCGTCTTGATGCTTTGCGCGCCCTCGGCAATGGTGTAGAAGCGCGTGGGCTGGCCGGCCTCCTGGGTGGCCCACAGCGTGATGGCCAGGGAAATGGTCTTGTCCAGGGCGGCATTGTGGAAGACGCCCAGCACCACCGTGAAGGTGCCCGGACCGCGCAGCGCCACGGGCCGGGAGGTGTCGCCGATGCCGCTGCGGGCGCTTTTGTGGAAGCCGCGCACGTAGGACATGAGGCTGCGTTCCTTCTTTTGCGCCCCGGCAGCCTTGTTGTATTCGATCCGGTTCGCCGGCAGCAGCAGCGTGGTGATGGCGTCCACAATGGTGGACTTGCCGGAGCCGATGTCGCCGGTGAGCAGGCTGTTCTCGCCGTCGAGCCGGAAGGTGCGCACGTTCTTGTTGAAGGTGCCCCAGTTGAGCAGCTCCAGGCGCTGCAGGCGGAAGCCGGGGCGGGTTCCGGCGTCGTCCGCGGTGAGGTCGTCGAGGCTGAAAAGCCCGGCCTGGGTGCTCATGCGGTGGCCCTTTCCTTTGTGGCGCTGCCTGCGGTGCCCGCTGCGGGCAAGTCCGAGGCGAGGGTCGAACGGTAGTCGGCCAGCCGCGCGTCGAACTCTTCCAGCCACTGGGCGTCCACATAGGCCTTGAGAATGCGGGCCACCTCGAAAGTCTGCTCCTGGCCGCGGAGCTTGCGCAGGAAGCCCAGCTCGGTGACCTTCTTGATGTTGGTGGCCAGCTGGTCCTGGATGCGGGCCTCGTTGCTGGATTCGGGCAGGAAGACGGAGACCATGTCGCCGATCTGCTCGGCCGTCATGATGAGCCGGGTCTCGCTGTTTTGCTGGTCGAACTCGGCCAGCCGGGCGCGCAGCAGGGCCAGCAGGAGGCTGACGTTGAAGGTCAGCTGGCGGCGGGGGATGAGGCGGGGCAGCTCGGGGTCGGCGTCGGGGCTGGAACGCAGGAAGGCGTACCCTTCGGTGTCGTCAAGCACCAGTTCCAGGCCCAGCACGGCCACGTAGTCCCGGACCTGGGCGGACAGTTCCATGAGCCGCTGCCACAGCTTCTCGTCCGACTCGCGGTAGACAACGCCCTTGAACAGCCGGGTAATGGCCAGGGGCAGCCCGTCGGGCGCCCTGGCGGCATCCGGGGCACCTGCGGGTTCAGCGGGGATGGCGGTCATGATGGCCTCACAAAGATGATTTGGTCGACGGTGGCCTCGCGCAGGCTGCCGTCGGGCAGGGTCCAGGACAGGGTTTGGGAGCGGTCCGAGTCGATGGTGGCCCACGTGGATTCGGTGGCGAGCTGGAAGTAGGTGACGAGCTCCGCCAGGCCCTGGCTGAGCGGGAAGGCGTCGGTGACGTCCGCCAGCGTGGCCTGCCCGGCTTCCGCCAGGACGGAATCGATGTTGGCTTCCAGCCGGTGCGCGTCCACATGAAACTGGGTGAACAGGGCGTCGGCGTCCACGTCCAGATCCTCGGCGACGTCCACGCCGTCGTGAATGGCGACCTGCCTGCTCGGTTCATAGAGGGGACGCTCAAACGGAAGGGCCACGGGGATGTCATGGCCAGGCAGTTCGGCAAACGGGCCCGACGGCGGACTGGTCCTGACCGCGACGGCGCTCGCCTCGATGTTGCGGATCAGCGCCATGATGCGCTTGTTTTCCAGAAAGACCTTGTCGTCGAGCAGTCGGCGGATTTGGGCGGAGAGCTGGCGGACGGTGGCCTGGGTTTGTTCGACGGCGGGCAGCCAGTCGTTCTGCATCGACGTGATGGAGAGCAGGCCGTCCTGCGCGGCGAGGGCCTCGATTTTGGTGGCCCGGTCCAGGAGTTCGTGAAGTTCGGAGCGCAGCTGCGGAGACATCAGGTAGTCCCAGAACCCCTGGAAGGTGCGTCCCTGGAGGGAGCCGCTGATGTCCTGCTGCGAGGAGAAGATGGTCTCGAGGAGGTCCCCCTGGCTGCCGTCCCACATGGAGATCTGCTCGCGGAGGTTCCGGTCGAGCTTGCGGAAGTTCGCCTCCACCTCCCGGAAGTCGGCCAGCAGGTCCTTGGCCTGCGTGGTCAGCTGGTGGAAGTGGTCCACCGCTTCCGGGCCGCTCATGACAGGGATTTCGCCGGAGCGGATCCGTTCCATCTGCGCGTCGATGTCGTCGCGCTGGCGCTGCAGTTCCGCGAGCCTGGCCTCGGGGTCCGTTTCCGAGCCGTGGACCAGGGTTTTCAGCAGGTTGAAGATGCTGGAGAGGCGTGATTGCGTCGGCACAAAATCGCGTCCGCGCAGGGCCTCCACCCAACGGATGACGTCCTCGGTGGAGGCGGTGAGGTCATAGACGGGTTCATCCCGGCTGTCCGTGTAGAACTTCCGCAGCCACGCCTTTTCCGGTTCGGCCCAGTCGTCCAGGTAGTCGGCGGCGGAGCGGGGGAACCTGTCCTCGCCGAGGGAGTCGCGCAGGCTGAACAGCACGTCATCCAAAACATCAATGAGGTCCTGGCGGCCCAGGTTGCGCTGGTTGGGGTCCGTGAAGGCGGTCATGAAAAACGTCAGCGCCAGGGGTGCATTTTGGGCGCGGAGCAGCGACCAGCCCGCGTGTGTTTCACGCAGGGAGTTGATCGAAAAGTAGTCCACGGCATCGCTCCAAAGGCTCTAACTGCTTCAATCAACAATCGTAGGGGCAGGCGCTGACAAAGCGTTCATTGCTCACGACGGCGGACGCGCCGGTTTGGGCGGTAACGCCGCCTCTGGCCGGCCGCCGGGCGGCGCGGCACCGGCCACTGGGCGGCCGCCTCACCTCGGACCGGCGCCAGGGGAGATGGCCGCCGTCGCCGCCCCGGCGGACTGCCACGCGGCAAGGAGCCGTGCATCGCCGGAGACGAGAACCGCATGCGGGTCCGCGGCAATGAGCAGGCCGGCTGCGCAGTGGACGGCGTCATAGCCGCGGAGCCGGAAGCGGCCCGCGGCTTCGGCGCCGTGGAGCATCAGGGCCTCGTCAAGTTCAACGACGTTGAACCCGGACCAGTAGTCGTCCAGGGTGGACAGGCTGGTTTGGAGCTGGGAGGAATCAAGCCGCCCGATGCGGTGGGCCTGGTGCAGGGCCGCGGAGGCTTCAACGTACAGCAGTGGCGTGGAAACTACTGCAACGGAACCGTCCCACAGCTCCCTGTACGCGACGGAATCCGCCTCGGCGATGAGCAAGGGAACAAATGCCGAGGTGTCCCAGTACGTGATCACCCGCGCTGCTCGGCCACGAGATCGCTGACGGGCGCCCCCACATCCAAGGGATCACCGGAGGGGTGCTTGGGTTTGGCCGCACTCGTGACCTTGCCATCGGCGACCAGGCGTTGAAGCGTCTCGTCACCCCTCAGGGGGACCACTTGGGCCACAGGAGTGCCCCGGTCGGTGATGATGATGGTCTCACCTGAGCGCACGCGGGCGAGGTGCAGGCTCAGGTGCGCCTTGAAGTCGCGGATGCCAACGCCCATGCCTGCCGACTCCTCAATGTAGTCACATTTTGGGTCTAATTGTAGTCTCATAAACCCGTCGCGGGCTGTCCGACGGCGGTCAAATTCCCTTGCCGGGGTTCAGGATGCCCAGCGGGTCGAAGACGGCCTTGATCTTGTGCTGCAAGTCAAGGGAGAGGCCTCCGACTTCCTCTTCGAGCCATTCCTGCTTCAGCAGGCCGATGCCGTGTTCCCCGGTCAAGGTCCCGCCAAGTCGCCTGGCCAGGCGGAACATTTCGCCCAGTGCAGCCTTGGCGGGACCCTCGGTGATGGATTCGTCCTGGCCGACCACGACCATGGGGTGCAGGTTGCCGTCCGCGGCGTGGGCGATCACGAAGATCTTCACCCCGGTCCGCTTTGAGATCTCGGCCAGACCCTCAACCGCCTCGGCCAGTCGATTGCGTGGGACCCCGATGTCCCCGATGGAGACACGTCCCAGCCGTTGCAAGGCGGGGATGGCATTGCGGCGCGCCGCGACCAGCTCGGCGGCCCGCGCGTCGTCGTCGGTCTGCTCCACGGAGGTGGCAAACGGGGTGATCGCCTCGACCAGCACCCGCTGCTCCAGCAGGGCGCCGTAACCATCCGTCTGGGCCAGCAAAAACGCGTTGCCCCGGCTGCTGTGGTCGGTGCCCATCATCGCGTCGACGGCGGCCAGGGTGGCGCCGTCGATGAACTCCAGGATGGCCGGCTGGATCCGGGCCTCAACGATGGCCGAGGCGGCCTGGGCGGCCGCGGGAGCGTCCGCGAAGTAGGCAGCCACGGTGGCGGTATGTAATGGTTTGGGACGCAGGCGCAGCGTCGCCTCGACCACCACGCCGAGGGTTCCCTCCGAGCCGATGAGCAGCGCGTTCAGGTCGTAGCCGCTGACGCCCTTGATGGTGTTCCGGCCGGTTTTCAGGATCCGTCCGTCGGCCAGCACCACCTGCAGCGAGAGCACGGACTCGCGCGTCACCCCGTACTTGGCGCACCACATCCCTCCGGCGTTGGTGGCCACATTGCCGCCGATCGAACAGATCGCCGTGCTGGCCGGGTCCGGGGCATAGAACAGTCCGTGCTGTGAGGCGGCGGCATTGACGTCGGCGTTCAGCACGCCCGGCTGCACCACCGCTTGCTGCTCCACCGGGTCAATCGAGAGGATCCGGTTCATCCGGCTGACATCCAGCACCACGGTCCCCGCCGTGGCCGAGGACCCGCCGGCCAGGCCGGTGCCCGCACCTCGCGGCACGATGGAAACCCGGTGGCGGGTGGCCAGCCGCAGGGCCTGGACCACGTCGTCCACGGACTCGGCGTAAACAACGCCGTCAGGAATGCTGCCGGGCACATAGCCGGACCGGTCGACGGCGGCACGGGCCCTCTCCTGCGGGTCGGTCGAGACGATCCGGCACGCGGTCAGCAACGCATGGACGCCGCCGTCGTTGGGGAGTGCAGTCATGCTCCCACCCTCGCCCATGCGCGCGGGGACCGCAAGGCGTTCGTGGCACTTGAGGTGGGGAGCGGGAGTCCCGTCGAAACGGGGGGCCGCAAAAGTCTCCCGTCCGGCGTCGTCCCGGTTCTACGGGCTGTTGCGGGGGCGCCCGGGCCGGGAACGCCGCCGGTACATGATGGCGGCCACCACCAGCCTCGGCGCGGGTGGCCGCCCACACGGCCACGACAATGTTCCCGGCAGCGGTCAGCAGGATGCTGCGCACGGGGACCCCGGTGCGCCTGTACGTCCATGGGGTCAATTTGCCGCACGCAAGGCGCCGTCTGAGCGGACTTTCGAAGATGGCTGGTGGCATGATGGGCACATGAGTGAAAACGATGATTCCACGCTGCGTTCCGTGCAGCTGACCCGCACCGCCACCGCCCGCTACACGGCACGCAACGCCGCGGGCGCCGAAGTAGAGTTTGGGCACGGCGAAGGGCTGCTGAGCCCTGTCGAACTGCTGCTGGCCGCCATCGCCGGCTGCTCGTCGATCGACGTCGACACCGTCACAGCGCGCAGCGCCGAGCCCACTTCGTTCCGGGTAGGGGCCAGCGGCCACAAGGTGGTCGAGGACGGCGCCAGCCGCGTGGACGGGCTGCACCTGTCCTTCAACGTGGCCTTTCCCGACACGGAAGGGGGGCGAAAGGCGGCTGGCATGGTGGAGCGCCTCGCAGCCCTCTCGCACGACAAGTACTGCACGGTCTCCCGGACGGTGGAGCGCGGCACGCCCGTCTCTCACGAGGTCAACGTCACCGTCGGGGATGCCGCAGGCTGACCGCCGCCATTTGGTTCACGGCAATTGGCTGTTTTCGGCCCCCACAAGGCGCTCGGCAAACGGCAACGCGTGACTGCGAAATGATGATAATGCTGCTAAAATGACTGCATGAGTGTTGCCATCACAGTACGCGACGTGCCGGACCAGGTCAGGGACGAATTGGCCTCGCGTGCTGCGCGCGCCGGGATGTCCCTGCAGGAGTACCTGCGCCGCATGCTGGTCCAGAGTGCCGCCCGGCCTGCGGTCGACGACCTTATCGCTCGTGCCCGTTCCCGTGTCGAGGCCACCGGCGTTCGAGTCGACGCCGCATCGATCATCGCCGCCCGCGACGCCGACCGGCGATGAGGCCACGTGTAGTTTGTGACGCCTCCGTTGTGGTCGCCGTCCTGCTGGATTCGGGTCCTGACGGGCGCTGGGCCACCGACGCCCTCACCGGAGCCGACCTTGCCGCTCCCAACCTGCTTCCGTTCGAGGCGGCCAACATTATCCGACGTCACGAGCTTGCCGCGTTAATCACCGCCGACCAGGCTGCCCAGGCGCATGCCGACCTTCTGGACCTGGCCATCGAACAGTGGCCGTACGACCTCCTGGCGCCCAGGGCTTGGGAGCTTCGCAAGAACCTGACGAGCTACGACGCCAGCTACGTCGCCCTCGCTGAACTTCTTGGCCACGCGCTTGTCACCCTTGACCGCCGCATCGGCCGTGCACCCGGCTTGCGTTGCCCGGTCGCTACACCGTAAGACGATAGTGTCGCGGCATGCCCGCCCTCGCGCGGTGGCGGAAGAGTGCCGGGTCGCCTGAGCGGCCCGGGACATGTCAGCATGGAGACATGGCAAAGAAGACCAAGTCCCATCCCAAGGCCGCACGCACCTCCACCTCCGTCAGCGCCCTGCGGGCGGAGCGCGGAATCGACGCACTTACCCCGGCGTTTGTCCGCTGGTTTGAGGGCACCGAGGGCGTGCCGGCCGGCGCCGCCATGGTTGTTCTGGAACCCGTCAAGGCCTTCGTCACCGCGTACTTTGAAGCGTCCCCGGCGTCTGAGGTCACGAGCTTCGAACCGGCTCCGTTCGCCCAGGCCTTGGACGAATTGTTGGACGGGGTCGATGAGGAGGACGAGGAACTCCTTGAATTCACCGTGGAATCCATTCACGGCTACCTCGAATTCCTCAGCGAAACGGAGGCCTGGACCGGCAGCGCCGAGGACTTCGACGCCATTGAAGACTTTTTCTACGAGGACGACGACGAGGGCGGCTGGAAGGGCGGGATCCCCGACATCGTGGTCCCGGACCTGACCTTGGCGGAGGAATTGGCCGGCCTGTCCGGCACCGCGATGGGCCAACGACTGGACGCACTGCTGAGCTGGGTTGGCACTGGCAAGGATGTCACGTCCAGGGGTTGGCTGCGCATGAAGGACATCGAGGCGGCGGGCGCCGTCCTCGGCCTGGCCGTCAGGGGCGCCAAGCTCTCGGCGCACAAGGCTCCGGAGGGCCAGAAAGCACTCTTCGGGGATGCCGCTGCGGGAGCCAACGCCGTCCGCACAGTCAAGTCCATGAACGACGAACCGTCCATGGCGCTGTTCTGGACCGCCCTTCAGGAAACGTTTCTCATCGAGATCGGTACCACCAGGGTCCGGCTGACGCCCCTGGCGGAACGCTACCTGGACGCCACGGGGGAGGAAAAGCTTTCGGTGCTGCGCGGCTTCACCACCGTATTCATCGAACTGGCTGTCAATGGCGAGGAAACGTGGAACCCGTGGATGCTCCAGGCCGCCGCGATCGAAACGGCGGTCCTGGTTGCGGCCACGACGGACACGCCGCCGGCCATGGACAGGATCCGGTCCCTGATGGCCCCGGCCGGCGACGGGGATGTGGAAGACGGGGATGTGGAATCCGGTCCGCACTTATGGGATGAAATATCTGGCCGCATTGTGCTCCAACGGCTCGAATACCTCGCAGAGCTCGGCCTGGTTGCCATGGGCACGCACCTGCGCGTCCCACCAGCCGTCGTCGGTTGTGTGGCGGCAGCGCTGAAGGAGGCGCTCAGCATGGACGACGGGTTTGACGACGGGCCTGAAATTGAGCTTGCAAGGCCCGAAATTCGCATTATTCCCCCGTCCGAATCGAGGAAACAGCCCAAGCGGGACCCGAAGGCGCCGATCCTGCAGCTGAAGGTCATGCTCAAGGGCTCCAAGCCGCCCGTCTGGCGCCGCCTGCTGGTCCGCTCCGAGCTGACGCTGGCCGAGTTCCACCACGTCCTCCAGGCGTCCTTCGAATGGCAGGACTGCCACATGCACAATTTCCAGGTTGGGGGATGGGGCGGGACGGAATATGGACCCACGGACGAGGAGGGTCTCGGCGACCCGCCCATCGACGAGGCCGGCGTCACCGTCGGGGAACTGCTGGCCAACGAGGGGGACAGCGTCACCTACACCTACGACTTTGGCGACAACTGGGAACACTCAGTCGCCGTGGAGAAGGTCCTGCCGGCCGACGCCGGTGCCCGCGCCGTGCGCTGCACCGGCGGCCGCGGCGCGGCCCCCTTCGAGGACAGCGGCGGAGTCTGGGGCTGGGCTGCCATGGTGGCGGGCGCCAACGATCCCAGCCACGAGGAACACGAGGACTTCCGCGACTGGCTCGGCCTTGAGCGCGGGGAAACCCTGGACCTGAAGGACTTCGACAGGGACGCGCTGGACGAGGAACTGGCCGGCCTGTTCTGACCCGGCGGCCTGTTCTGACCCGGCCGCCCGGGCGGGCGCCTGGCTGCCTCGACGAGCCGCGGCGCGAGTGGTGCGGGTTGCGTCCGTGGACATCGAATGGGGTGCGGAATAGCGCTGCAACCGCGGAGCCGTTCCGCAGGAGAAAGCGCGCGCTGGGGTGGACGTCCAAGGACACGGCAACCGACACCGACGGCTCCACGGTGGGCGTCATGCACGCCTGCGGCCACGACATGCACACCACGGCCCTCCTCGGTGCGGCCAAGCTGCTGGCCGAGCACGTCATGGCGACCGAGGCCGGGACCATCGGCACCACGGCCGACCCTATCCTTTCGGCGGGCGACTCGATCAGGATCACCATCCACGGCCGCGGAGCGCACGGATCCACGCCGCACAACTCCGTGGACCCCGTGGTGCTGGCCGCCTCGATCGTGTCGCCGCCGCCGGCTCGCCCAAGGAGCCCGAGTTTGAGTACTACGACCAATACCCGCTGACCACCAACGACGCCGGCGCCAACACCAAAGTGACGGAGGCCTTCACCGCCCACTTTGCCTCCGGGCTGGTCTATCACACGGCGCCGGCCACGGCGTCGGAGGACTTCAGCCGGATCCCGGACGCGTTCGGGGTGACGCATGTGTACTGGACCGTGGGATCGGTGCCGTCGCCACCGTCGCCACCGCCCGCACCGGCTGCGCTTGCGCCAGCTGTGCCGCCGACATCGCTGGAAAGGTCGGTGCCCGGCCCGCCGCAGCCTCCCTCTCTGGAGTCCTGGGACCAACAGGGGCATGATGGAGACAGGCGGACATCAACCGGCAATTCCACCAAACCGTCCGCCAGCCGGATGCGATGCCGGCGCGGACTAGGGAGTCGCAGGGTCATGGACATGGTGACACTTGGGTACATCGGTCTCGGCATGATCGTCGTGACGGTGATCATGAGCATCATCGCCATCTACGGAGGGCACGGGCACCGCAAGCACGTCCACTAAACGCACCGCCAACGCGCTTGACGAGGTCCCCGGCACACCCTGAACGCGTACGTCCGGAGGGACGCGGCGGAGTTCACATGCTCACGGCATGGGGCATGTCTCCAACAAGGCCCACAACATGACCCTGCTGACCGAGGGCGACCTCTTCGTGGCACACTTTGCCGGCAACTCGGCCTCCGAGATCGACGGCTCGGGCACGGTCCCCGCCGACGGCAGGTTTGACGGCTCCGGCGCGTGGCTGCCGCTGGTGGTCAACGGCAAGAGCGCCATTTCGGGCATGAGCGTCCAGGAGGTCCTGGTCCACACCCGCATAGCGGCGGACAAGGCCGGCGCCACGAAGATGGACCGCTGCGAGGACGTGCAGCCGAACCTGCAGACCGGCAAGGTGTACGTGGCCTGCACCAACAACACCAAGCGCGGCCTTCCCGGCCAGGAGGCGGCAGATGAGACGGACCCCCGCGCGGAAAACCGTGACGGCCACGTGGTGGAGCTCGCCGAGCGCCACGGGGACGCCACCGCCAGCACGTTCAACTGGAGCCTGTTGATGCTCTGCGGCGACCCCGCCACGAACGCCGAGACGTACTTCAGCGGCTTCCCGGCCGCCCAGGTGAGCCCCATTTCCTGCCCGACAGGTCCGCGCGCCCCGTCCGTCGAATGTCCAGATCTTCCCCACGCAGCAGCGCTAACGCCGACCCGGGATGACGAAACGGACATTTGATCCTGATATATCGACCTCAAATGCCCGTTTCGTCATCCTGCGCCTATGACCAATACGACCACAACTGGCCTCCTTTGTACCAATACGACCAAAAGATTGTTCTCCCATGCGTCTGCCCGGAACATGAACTGCAGGACAATTCGTGTTCGACATCACAAGGGAGTGAACAATGTTTGGTACTTCGTCTCTTAATTCCGGCCCGGTCAGCCGCCGGAGCTTTGTGGGCCTGGGGGCCCTCGGAGCGGCGACCCTGGCGGCGGCCCTGACGGGCTGCGGCGGTTCCGCAGCACCCAAGGCGCCCGGCGCCGCGGGCTCCGGCACCCCCAGCTACTACCCCTCCGACTACTCAAAACTCATCGACGCGTCGAAGGCCGAGGGCGGCGCCCTCACCATCTACTCGAACACCGACCAGGAAAACTGGGCGCCGATCATCCGGGACTTCAATTCCAAGTACTCCTGGGTCAAGGTCTCCGCGGCCAACCTGGACAGCGACGAGGTGTTTCAGCGCCAGCTCAGCGAATCCGCCACGGGCAAGGCCCCGGCAGACATGCTGGTCTCCAACGCCGTGCAGGCCTGGGCCAGCTATGCGTCAAAGCCTGACACGCTCATGGCCTATGACTCGCCGGAAACCAAGCAGCTGCCCGAGTTTGCCCAGCTGATGCCCAACGTGTGGGCCATGTCCCTTGACCCTGTGGGCATCGCCTACAACTCGGCGCTCATGAAGAACGCTCCCACCAGCATCGCGGACCTGGCCAAGGCTGTCTCCGCCAACCCGGGAAGCTTCAAAAACAAGATCACCACCCGCGACGTCAAGGGCGCGTGGGGCTTCAGCGTTTCCCACGCCTTTGCACAGGGCAACGACGACGCCTGGACCGGCCTGGACCAGATCCTTCCGACGGCCCGCCCGGAAACATCCTCCGGCACCCAGAAGGAGAAGATCCTTTCCGGGGAATACGAGGCCGGATTCTTCATCAGCTCGGCGGTGGGCTACCCCGCCGAGAAGGCCAGTGGCGGCCTCGTGAAGTTCGTGCTGCCCACGGATGGAACCGTGGTCCTGGGCCGCGGCATCGGCATCACCCCCAAGGCCCCGCACCCCGCGACGGCCAAGCTGTTCCTTGACTTCGTCCTCTCCGAGGCCGGCCAGAACGCCGTCGCCGAAGGCGGCCTGAGCTCGTACCGCGAGAACGTGGAACTGACGGAGGGCCGCCACACGTACCAGGAAGTGGAGAAGCTGGCTGGCAAGGACAGCATCATCCGCGTCCCCTACAAGGTGGTTCCGGATGCCGAAGTCGCTGCCTTCGTCTCCAAGTGGAACGCCAAGCTCGGCAGCTAGCGTCCGTTCCCTTTTCGACAGTAACCAGGCAGGCTAAGCAATGACCACCACCCGCACGGAACGTGCAACCCAGTCGCCGGCCGGCCGATCCTCCCTGCCGGCGCCGAAGTACCCCCGGGTCTTCGGCGTCGGCCGGGGGAAGATCGTGCAATACGGCATCATCATCCTCCTGGCGATCTTCGTGCTTGCACCGGTCGTCCCGATCCTCTTCCAGTCCTTCCGGGACCGGCCGCTGTATGAGGCCGGCGGAATCCTGACGGCCGGCAACTACGTCAAGCTGTTCACCGACGCCGGCTTCGGGCAGGTGGTCCTCAACACAGCCATCTTCGCCATCGGCACCACCGTGCTCACCCTCGTGATTGCGATCCCCATGGCCGTGCTCGTGGTCCGCACCAAGCTGCCCTTCGGACGGCTCCTGGGCCTGTCGATGCAATGGCCGTTCTTCATCTCTTCGCTGATCCTGGGCTTCGGCTGGATCACCCTTTACGGGCCGGCGGGCTTCATCAGCGTCCAGTTCCGGCAAGTCCTGGGTTTTGTGCCCTGGAACCTGTATTCCCTGGGCGGCATGGCCGTCACCGAAGCCGTGGGCCTGGCCCCCATCGCCTACGTCTTCTGTGCCAACGCGCTCCGCCAGGCCGACGCGTCGCTGGAAAGCGCGGCACGCGTCTGCGGCGCCGGACCGGTCCGCATCCTCTTCCAGGTGGTGGTGCCCATGCTCCGCCCGCCGATTGTCTACAGTTCCATCCTCATCTTCAGCATGTCGCTTGAGACCCTCAGCGTGCCGCTGCTGTATGGCACGCCCGTGCGGATTGAGGTCTTCTCCACGTTCCTCTACACGAACGGGCTGCAGTCCATCCAGCCCGACTACGGCATTCTGGGCGCCGCGTCGACGCTCATCCTGGCCGTCACGATCACCACCGTCGCCGTCCAGGCCAAGGTCCTCAAGAACGCGCAGCGGTTCATCTCCGTCCGCGGCAAGGCCACCCGGCCGCGCCCGCTTGACCTGGGCTGGGTCCGCTGGGTTGCCGTGGTTGCGATCGTCATTTACATCATCTTCGGCGCGCTGCTGCCGATCCTGGGCCTGGTGTTCAGGTCCTTCACCATGATCTTCACGCCACTTCAGAACCCGCTCGAGACGCTCACGCTTTCCAACTACGAGCGCGTCTTCACCTTCCCCGTCTACGTCCAGTCCATCACCAACAGCGTGGTGGTGGCCGTCGTCGGCGCCGTCCTGGTCAGCATCCTGGCCCTCCTCGCCGTCCTCGTGGCAAGGCGCTCCCCGTTCACGTTTGCCCGCAGCGTTGAATACCTGGCCCTGGCACCCCAGGCCATGCCCGGCATCATCGTGGGCATCGGCTTCTTCTGGGCCTTCGCCCTCACCCCCGGGGGAGGCTGGGTGCAGGGGACCATCATGGCGGTCATCATCGCCTTTGGCATGCGCGCGCTGCCCACGGCGTTCGGCTCCATCGCCCCCGCGATCATGCAGATCGGCCGCGAGCTCGACGACGCGGCGCGCACCTCGGGCGCCGACTGGTTCGGCACCTTCTTCCGCATCCTGCGCACACTCCTGCGCCCGGCCTTTGTGGGCGCCATCATCCTGGTGTTTGTCACCATGATGAAGGAATACTCCGCCGCCCTGTTCCTCTCCTCGGCCAACACCGGGGTCATTGGAACCACCATGCTCGACCTCTGGGTGCAGGGAAACACCGGCTCAGTCGCCGCGCTGGCCACCATCCAAATTGCCATAACCGCCGTGTTTGTCGCCGTGGCGAACATGTTCATGAAGGGACACACCGATGCCTGAAGTACACGTCTCAGGGCTGCATAAGAGGTTCGGCGACGTCACAGTGCTGAACGACATCAACTTCACCATCAAGGAAGGAGAGTTCTTCACCCTCCTGGGCCCCAGCGGCTGTGGAAAGTCCACGACGCTCAACTGCATCGCCGGACTGGAAACGCCCACCTCAGGCACCATCACGGTGGACGGGGCCCCCTTTGTCGACACGGAAAAGAAGCTCTACGTCCCCACCGAGGAACGCAACCTCGGCATGGTGTTCCAGTCCTACGCGCTCTGGCCGCACATGACCGTTGAACAGAACCTGGTGATGCCCCTGGCCATCCGCAAGGCCTCCAAGGAGGAGAAGTCGGTGCGCATCCACGAGGCCCTGGACACGGTGGGCCTGGCGCACCTGAAGGACCGCTACCCCCACCAGCTCTCCGGCGGCCAGCAGCAGCGCGTGGCGCTGGCCCGCGCACTGGTGTATTCGCCGTCGGTCCTCCTGCTGGACGAGCCGCTGTCCAACCTCGACGCGAAACTGCGTGAACAGTCCCGCGCCTGGCTCAAGCGCCTGCAGGTGGAACTTGGCATCACCACCGTCTACGTCACCCACGACCAGGACGAGGCGCTGTCGCTGAGCGACCGGATCGCGGTCATGTTTGAGGGGAACATGACCCAGATCGGCACGCCGGCCGAAATTTACGAGAGGCCGGCCACCGCCGCCGTCGCCGCCTTCGTGGGCAGCTGCAACTTCTTCACCGGGCTGCTGGAGGAAACGCGCGGCGGGATTGCCCACGTCCGCCTCGTCAACACCGGCCTCGTCGTGAAGGTCGCCACCGCCCTGGCGCTCAACCCCGGCGACGCCGTCACCATCGCCGTGCGGCCCGAACGCCTCACCATCACACCGGCGACGGCGGACGTCTCCGGGGCGAACGTGCTTGACACCACCGTGCTCACCCGCTCCTATGTCGGGTCCCGTTACGAGTACGGGCTCAAGCTGGGCACCAACGTGGTCCAGGTCATCTCGCCCACAGGGAACCTCGACGGCGATGTGCGGCTGGTGTTCGACGCCGGCGACGCGCTGCTCTACGCGGGAGCGAACGTCCCGTCGGCGGAGGCACAGGAACTGATGACGGTCGCCTCGTGACCTTCCGTCCGTGGGCGGCGTAATGGTCATGGACGTGAAGGGGCGCCCGCGCCCCATCCTGTTCCTGCTGGCACACGCCGTCGTCCTGCAGGCGATTACCTTTGCCATGCGGCCCACACTGTCCTACGCCGTGCTGGATGTGGGCGGGTCGCAGGCCCTGCTCGGCGTGGTGGTTGCCGCGTTCGCCGTGCCCGCGCTGATCCTGGCGCTGCCGGCCGGCCACGTCATTGACCGCACGGGTGAACGGGCGTCCCTGCTCGCCGGTGCGGCAGCGGTGATTGTGGCCGCCCTGTTGGCGATATTCGGCGGAGGCTCGGTGGGCGTGCTGCTGCTCGCCACGATGTTCCTGGGGGTGGGCCACCTGCTCTCCGTGATCGGCGAACAGGCCATTGTCGCCAACACCGCCGGCCGCGGGCAGTACGACGCCAAGTTCGGGCATTTCACGTTTGCCTCGGCGCTGGGCCAAACCATCGGGCCCCTCCTGCTGGCCCTCCCGGGCGGCACCGTGGCGACGCCCCCGGTGGCCCTGATCTTCGTGCTGTGCGCCGGGCTCGGCGCCGTCCTGCTCGGGATCTCCTTCTTCGTCAGGAGTTCCGAGCGGGCCGCCGCGGACGGAAAGCGGGTGCGCATGCTTCCCGCGGCGACGGCGCTGCTGCGCACTCCGGGCCTGATCCGCGCCCTTCTGGCCGGCAGCATGGTCCTGGCATCGGTGGACCTGTTCCTGGCCTACCTGCCGGCACTGGGCCATGAACGCGGCATTGCCGCCGCGGTGGTCAGCGCCATGCTGGTGGCAAGGTCGCTGCTGTCCATGTTCTCGCGGCTCTTCCTGGGCCGCATGGTCAAGCTGTTGGGCCGTCGGAACCTCATGGTGTGGACCATTGTGGCCTCAGCCGTTGCCCTCATCCTGTTCGCGCTGCCCCTGCCGGTCGCCGTCCTGCTGGGGCTCGCGGCTGTCTATGGTTTCGCCATTGGCACATGCCAGCCCATCACCATGTCCTGGATCGCGGAGCTGGCGACACCGGGCACGCGCGGGCTGGCCATGTCGCTGCGCCTGGCCAGCAACCGCCTGGGCCAGACGGTCCTCCCCTCGCTGTTGGGGACGCTTGCGGCCGCCACGGGCGCGGCGGGCGTCTTGGTGGCGACCGGAATCATGCTGGCCGGCGGCGCCTGGTCCGGGGCCGCCGTCGGACAGGCCCAGGACGCGGAGGAGGACGATGTACCGGCCCGCGGCTAAGACCTTGTTCTGGCAAAATGGGGGGATGCGACGACGGATGACACTGCGGGCCCAGCTCCTGATGCTCCAGGTCGTGATTGTGCTGATCACCGTGGTGGGCACCGGCGCCGTCGCCATCTTTACCCAGGAACACCAGCTCCGCTCCAACTACCGTGACAGGATGATCGGGGTTGCCCAGTCGGTTTCCACCAACCCCGTGATCATCGAGGCCTTTGACGGCCCGGAGCCAAGCCACGTGATCCAGCCGATCACCGAACTGATCAGCCAGTCGTCCGGGATCGCCTACGCGGTGGTGATGAACGCGGACGGAATCCGGTACTCGCATCCCGACTCTGCTTTGATCGGCAAGCATGTCTCGACGGATCCGTCGGAGGTGCTGTCGGGCGACATGTATGTCGGGACGCAGACGGGGACCCTGGGTCGGTCCTGGCGGGTCAAGGCGCCCATCTTCAACGCCGCCCACGACGTCATTGGCGCGGTGTCCGTGGGCGTCCTGGAATCCGACCTGCGCAAGGAATACCTGGCCAACGCCACCTGGCTCTTCGTGACGATCGGGATCGCCGCGCTCTTTGGCGTGGTGGGCGCCGCGTGGGTGACGGCGGTGATCCGCAGACGCATTTTCGGCCTGGAACCCGAACAGATCGCGGGGCTGCTGGAGGAACGCGAAGCCATCCTGCACGGTGTGCGCGAAGGGGTCGTCGCCGTTGACGAATTCGGGCGCATAGCCCTGATCAACGACGCCGCCGTGCGCCTGCTGTCCCTGGAGAACGGAACCGATCTGGTGGGGACGCTCGCCAAGTCCACGCTCGACGGCGCGCTGGTCGGGCTCCTGGATTCCGACGACGCCGAGCAATCGCTGGTGCTCTCCGGCGAGCGTGTCCTGCTGGTGCGCCGCGACACGGCGAAGATTGGCGGCCGCGAAATCGGCTCCATCCTGATCCTGCGCGACAACACGGAACTGCACACGCTCCTGCACGACCTCGACGGCGTGCAGGGCGTGGCAGACGGACTGCGCGCCCAGGCCCACGGCTTCGCCAACAAGCTCCACGTGATTTCCGGGCTGCTGGAACTGGGCCGCGTGGAGCAGGCCGTCTCCTTCATCTCCCACGAACGCAGCGGCGGCACGCTGTCCGGCGTCACGGGGCGGACAGGCATCCGCGAGCTGGAGGTTGCCGCCCTGCTCCTGATGAAGCAGGGCCGCGCCGACGAACTCGGCATCACCACCACCATCGAGCCGGACTCCACGCTGCCCGTCCTGGCGGCGCGGCCGTCGGCGGAGATCCTGCGCGCCGACCTTGTCACGATCATTGGCAACCTGCTCGACAACGCCGCGGAAGCCACGGGCGCGGGCGGCCGGATTTCGGTGTCCGTCCACGAGCGGACGGCTGCCGGCGGCGACGGAACGCTCGTCATCTCGGTGGCCGACTCCGGCGAGGGGATTGCGCCGGAGCTGCGGGAGCAGGTATTCACCCCCGGCTACTCGTCCAAGGCCGCGCGCCCCGGCCCGGTATCCACAGGCCGCGGGATCGGCCTGACTCTCGTCAAGCGGATCGCCACTCGGCACGGCGGCACCGTGGCCATTGGCAGCGGGC
Organism: Arthrobacter dokdonellae; assembly: GCF_003268655.1. Lineage (NCBI taxonomy): Bacteria > Bacillati > Actinomycetota > Actinomycetes > Micrococcales > Micrococcaceae > Arthrobacter > Arthrobacter dokdonensis. The sequence goes on from NZ_CP029642.1 coordinate 845,631, forward strand.
TGCCCGCCGCTGGACGGGCCGGGGCCGGCCTGTCCGGGACGGGGTTGTCCCGGGCGGCGCTTCCCGGGGCGGAGCGCGCGGCTCACGGGGCCAGGATCACCGTCACCCTGCCGCTGGGCCGCGGCGACCTTGCCCCGGCCGAGCTCGCCGGCGCGTCGGCGGGCGGGAATCCATGAGCACGCAGCTGCGGGTGGTCATCGTCGAGGACGATCCCGGCGTCGCGCTGATCAACCGGGAATTTGTGGCCTCGCACGCGGGGTTTGCCGTCGTTGGCGAGGCCCACTCGGGAACGGAGGCGGTGGGCCTCATTGAAAACCTCAGGCCCGACGTCGTCCTCCTGGACTTTTACCTGCCCGACTTTTCGGGACTGGAGGTCCTGGACCGGATCAGCCGGGACCGGGGAAGCAACCTGGAAGTCATCGCCGTCACCGCGGCCAGGGACCTGGACAGCGTGCGTGAGGCCCGGGCGAGGGGCGTGCGCCACTACCTGGTGAAGCCGTTCATGGCGTCCGCCCTGTTTGAGCGGCTTGACGAGGTGGCGCGGCAATACGACACGGTGCGGCGGACGTTCGGCGGCAGGCTGCTCGACCAGCGCAGTGTCGATGCGATCATTGCCAGCACCGGGGCGCGCTACGCACCGCCGCCCAAGGGGCTCTCCGACGTGACGCTGCAGCGCGTTCACCTGGCGCTGCAGGCCGCGGGCACCGACCTCTCAGCCGCCGAACTCGCCGAGCGCGTGGGGATGTCGCGCGTCGGTGCCCGAAGGTATCTGGAACACCTGGTCGACGTCGGCCGGGCCACCCTCACGCCGCGGTACGGCGCCGGGCGTCCGGAAAACCGGTACCGCAGCGCGTCTTAAGGTTGCTTGGGGAACAGGCCCTTGACGTTGTCTTCAACGGCCCGGCAGCTTTTCCCCGTCACCTATTCTTCGGTGGCGATTCCGTTATAAAATCGGTTACTCCCTGACGGAGCTGGTTTCGCAGACGGGAACTGCCATGAGCGTCGAATCAAACGGGCCAGCAGCCGCCGGGGATGGCGCAACAGCCGAACCCCACATTCTCGAATTGCGAATTCATGGCGTCAGGGACACGCCGCCCTGGGACATTTTGGGCGTTGGGCGTGAGGACGTCATTAAGGTGGCCGGAGACAATTTGGGCTCGTTCTGGATTCTCAAGAAGGCTGCAAACGTAGACGCTCCACCGCCGCAGTTTGGCAGTGAGGTGCCGAAATCCATTCGGCGGGAGGCCTATTCCTGGGGATCGATGGCCCGGTACGCCCCGACGCCGGGAGCGAACCTCCTGGGCAAGAGCGCCGCGGTCATTCGACGGGTTGGCTGGCTGATGATGCTGCCATTTGCGCTTTGCAATGCAGCATATTGGATGCGCCCGCTGGCAAGGGCACGCCAGACCACGGGCGGGGGGCGCAACCCGGTTGCCGACAGGGGCTGGCTCGATGGCAGTGACGGCGGAATTGTGCGCGTCTTTGGACTTTTCCTGACCCTGTTCCTTGCCGCCTCTGCCACGGCCGCCAGCGTCGACCTGGTGGGGAATCAATGCATTCGCACGGGACAGGTTTGTTCCACGCTGCCGGGCCTGTTCGATGGGCTGGCGTCCATGGACCAACCGAAGCGAAATGTCATACTCACCCTCCTGCCCTTGGCGATGCTCCTGGTGATTTATGCCCTGTCCGTCCTCGGGCGGGTTCGGTTCTCGGCCAATGTCGCCGCGCACCCCGGCGGCGCCTCGCTGCCGGCCGGGACAACGGCGTCCGCTGAGAGCGCAAAGCCCGATCATCCGCTGTTGAAAACGCCGGGATTTTGGCACAGCCCGATGATGCCGCGGGCAACGGAACTGCTCCACCTTGCCGGCGCAGGCGCCCTGATTACAGCCATGCTCGCGTGGGATTCCTTGTACTCTCCCGTTCCGGGCTGCCGCAACCTGTCCACATTTTTTACCGCGCAGTGCGGTGCCGGCTTCAGCGAGGCCGTGGTTGGCCAGGCCCCTCCAGCAGGGGCCAGGTCCGCCATTGCCGGGCGGCCCGATTCGTTCACGGTGCTTCTCGTGGCGTTGGCACTTTTGGCGGCTGTCACGTGCCGCATTTTGGTCAGTGTCACCGGCAACGCCGATGTAGCAGCACCCCGGAAGCGAGCCGGAAACGCCGGCCGCGCAGGCGGGCGCGATGAGTTGTGGTGGGCTGCCACCTTGCTTGGCGCGGTCGCGGCCTTGGGCTTGGCCAATGCCGCGATGCTGTGGCTTGGCCCGGACGGGATGGCTGCCGAGTCAGTTTCGAGCCCGCAACATCGGGAATTTCTCGGCGTTTTCTGGACACCGGGCCTGTTGATCCTGGTCATGGTCGGGATGTCCATTTCCGGACTCGGATGGCGGCGGGGTGCCGGAACGGCTGCCTCACTCGTCCTTTTTGGGGGCGCTGCCGCCTGTTTCATTGGCGGGGCCGTGATCATGAAAACCACCGCGAACCGCACGGAACCAGCCATTCTCTTTGCCGTGACGGTCCTCCTGCTGGCCGGGCTGGCGCTGCACCTCTTCCGCAAGCGGAAGGGAAGGAACCACCAACACGAAGGCTGGCACGGCACGGGGCCAGGACTCATCATGATTATTGCCGTGGGTGTGGCCGTCGCCTTGAGCAGTGTCTTGGTGGTGGGCACCGCCAACTTCCTCAATGGAAGGCTGTCGCTGACGGGCGGCACCGCATCGGGTGTGACGTGGCGAATCGTGGATGGTGGCAGTGCCGCGGACACTGCTGCCGCGCCTGCGGTGACGGAAGTTCCGGTCTATGACCAATACGGTCTTGCGCTGCTCTTCACGGTTGTCGTTGTCGGGCTGGTGCTCATGGTGGCCATGTTCCGGCAATTGCGGGGCCCGCTCGTTGTGCTCAGCACTCCGGACCCCACGACAATGCCCGCGCAAGGCACGGAGGCCGGAAAGTATCCACAGGGACGTCCGGCGCCTTCCAGCCCGCCGCTGGGCAATGTGGCGCGTTTGGTATTGGAAGGACGGCGGACAGCAGGGCTGCTCCACCGCGTCGAACACAGCCTGGGCTGGCTTGGCGGGACATTCTTGGTTGGCCTGCTGGGCTCGCTGGCCTGGAGCCTGTTCCAGCCATCCATCTCGGAAGGCGGGACCGCAACCGGCGCTTTGTGGACCCAGCAGATGTCAAGTGTGGTGTTGGGCCTCGTGGCAGTGGCACTCGTGGGCGGCATTGTTGTGAGCGCCGCATCCAGCAGTGTCCGTCCGGCAGGTGTGCTGTGGGACTTGATGTGTTTTTTGCCCAATGCCGCCCACCCACTTGGCCCGCCATGCTACGCCGAACGTGTGATTCCTGAACTGGGAGCCAGGATCGAGGAATGGCTTGACCCGGAAGGTGGCGCCTCATCGCAACGCAAGGTGGTCATTTCCGCGCACAGCCTGGGCGGGGTGTTGGCAGTGGCCTGTCTGTTTGCCCGCCAGGCGGAGCACAAGGATTTGTCAAACATCGGCCTCATGACGTACGGCTGCCAGCTTAGAGCCTATTTTGGCAGATTTTTCCCCGAACTTTTCGGACCTGCCGCCCTCGGCACGCCGGGGAGCGAGGGCGCTTCCCTTTGGGCCGCGGATCCGTGGCAAAAGCAGGTGGATCACGACTTTTCGTCGACGCCGGGGACAGCGGCGGACAACCATCCCCAGTCACTGGCGAATTTGCTCACCACCCCGCCGGATGGCGTGCCCCGCTGGATCAATCTCTGGCGTCGAACCGACTTCATTGGATTCCCCGTCAAGTCGTATGGGAGGAATGAGATTGACCGCGGCGCCGACGAACTGGATGTCTCCTCATACATGTTGACCCTTGCGACCCACAGCGGCTATCCGTCCAGCAGGGCGTATCCCTCCGCGATGGTCGAGCTGCTGATGCGCATGGATGAGCCGGGAAGCTAGGCAGGCGCGGGCGCCCGGAAACCGGTACCGCAGCGTGTCTTAAGCCGGCTGCCTGGCGGAGCTGGGGCCGACGCAACGGCAAAAGTGGGCGCGGTGGTAAAATCGTACATAAGTACGCCCCCAAACTTTTGAGTGACCCCTTTTTGTTCGGCACATTGTTGTTCAACACAGGATTTTTTTGCGACACAGCGCTGGTCTCCGGCCGCACGCCGTCGCGCATCATGGCAGCACAGCACCGAAACCGGCGCCGCATGCCTTCGCCCCACCCCATAGAACGGAACCCATGAGAAGAACCGCCCGCCAGACCCCGCCCGCCCTAGCGAACGGCGCCCTGCGCGTCGTCCCCCTCGGCGGATTGGGGGAGATCGGCCGCAACATGACCGTCTTCGAGTACGGGGGCAAGCTGCTAATCGTCGACTGCGGTGTCCTCTTTCCCGAAGAAAACCACCCCGGCGTTGACGTCATCCTGCCCGATTTCTCCTACCTGAAGGACCGCTGGCAGGACGTGGTCGGCCTGGTGCTGACCCACGGCCACGAAGACCACATCGGAGGCGTCCCGTACCTGCTCAAGCAGCGCGGCGACATCCCGGTGATCTCCGCCAAGCTGACCCTGGCCTTCCTGAAGACGAAGCTTGATGAACACCGCATCAAGGGCAAGATGGTCCAGGTCAAGGAAGGCGACCGGCGCAAGTTCGGCCCGTTCGACGTCGAATTCCTTGCCGTGAACCACTCCATCCCGGACGGTCTGGCCGTGGCCATCCGCACGCCGGCCGGCCTGGTCCTGGAAACGGGCGACTTCAAGATGGACCAGTTCCCGCTGGACAAGCGCATCACCGACCTCGCCGGCTTTGCCCGCCTGGGTGAAGAAGGCGTGGACCTGTTCATGCCCGACTCCACCAATGCCGAGGTGCCGGGCTTCCTGGCCGCTGAGGCCGACCTCATTCCGGCGATCGATAACGTCATGCGCACGGCGCCGCGCCGCGTGGTGGTGTCCAGCTTCGCCAGCCACGTCCACCGCATCCAGCAGATCATCGACTCCGCGCACAAGTACAACCGCAAGATCGCGTTCGTGGGCCGCTCCATGGTCCGCAACATGACCACGGCGCGCGAGCTTGGCTACCTGAAGATTCCGCGCGGCATGCTCGTGGAAGCCAAGGAACTCGAGAAGATGCCGCCCACCAAGGCCGTGCTCATCTGCACCGGCTCGCAGGGGGAGCCCATGGCCGCGCTGGCGCGCATGGCCAGCGGCGACCACCAGATCAACCTGACCGAGGGCGACACCGTCCTGCTGGCCAGCTCGCTGGTGCCCGGCAACGAATCCTCGATCTACCGGCTCATCAACGACCTCACCAAACAGGGCGCCAACGTGGTGCACAAGGGCAATGCCAAGGTGCACGTCTCCGGCCACGCCAGTGCCGGCGAGCTGGTGTACTGCTACAACCTGGTCCGCCCCCGCAACGTCATGCCGGTGCACGGCGAATACCGCCACCTGAAGGCCAACGCCGAACTGGCCGTGCGCACCGGCGTCGACCCGAAGAACGCGCTGATTGTAGAGGACGGCACCGTCATTGACTTGAAGGACGGCGTGGCCCGGGTAATGGGCAGCGTACCCGCGGCCTACGTCTATGTGGAGAACATGGTCGCCGGTGCGGCCACCGAGGAGTCCCTGCAGGACCGCCTCCGGCTGGCCGAGGACGGTGCAGTCACCGTCCTGTTGATCGTCAACCCGGACACCGGCAAGATCGAGGAGGACCCCGAATACTTTGCCGTGGGGTTCAACCTCACGGAAAAGGACCTGGAGAAGGCCACCGGAATCGTGGAAAAGACCATTGCCGGGCTCCGCGGGGAAAAGACGGGACCGGGCGCCGAAAAAGCGATCGGCGAGGCCCTGCTGCGCTGGTCGGACCGGGCGCTGCGCCGCAAGCCGGTCTACACGATCATCATCGTCGAAGCCTGACCGGCGGGCCCTGACCGGTCCGCGGTTCCAGGCAGGCGGGGCCTTCGGCCCTTGACAGGTTGAACTGATGCGAAGGGCACGCCATCTGGTGTGCCCTTCGCATTTCGCGTGTCCACTGTGTTCGCCGGCCGGTTCCATGGTTGACGATCCGCAGCGGTTGAAAGGGCTGGTTCAGCGTGCTTCGCGCAGCTGGACGATGGCCGCGTCGGCTTCCCCGGGATCCACCAGACCCTCGTCTGCCAGCCACCGTATGGCGCGCTGCTTCATGACGCCGTCGTGGTATTCGTACCACGCGGTTTGCTGCTCAGGGAAGCTGTAGAGCGCGTCCTTGAAGTGCCGGAACGGGCTGCTGTGGTTTATGGCACTTTGCAGGCGGTCACGGCACCGCGGCTCCTCCACGCCGGCAATGAAATCCTCCATGTCCCGGTAGCCTTCCGAGGAATCGACGGCTTCGATTCGGACGCCGCCGCGGTCGTCCAGGTCCCACCCTTCCGCCTCGGCCTCGTCGGCGGCTTCCTCGCCCCACAGCTCGATCCGGCCCGTGGAGGGATCAAGCCAGAAGAACGTGTCGTAGTCCATGAAGTGGTTTTCAAGGGCGGTCACGAGTGTGTCCAGGTCAATGGCTTCCAAGGGGAGCATGGGAACGCCTCCAGCCGAAACTTTGAACAGGCACCTGCTGTCCACCTCCCATTTTTGCGCGCCCTGGCGTGTCAGGCAAGAGGAAGTCGCAAGCGGCGGCCATCGCCCTCCATCGAGGTTGGAGATGACTACCGCCGGCGTCGTCGACGTGACGATGCCTGGGTCTGCGTCTACTTCATGCCGCCGTGCCGCAGGCCGGGCTTGGTGTAAGTCCTGGCGAGCACGGCCAGGGCGAGCGCGGCCACCAGCAGCCCGAAGTCACGCAGGGCCACGTCGTAGAAGCCGGAGTACGTAAGCAGGTTGACGATGATGCCGGCCAGCCAGATGGCCACCACGAAGGCCGCGTAGCGTGGGCGCAGGATCATGACGATGGCCGCGATGATCTCGATGACGCCGATGACCATCATGGTGCCGTGGGCGCTGAACGGGGACAGGTTCTCGATCCACGGTGCCAGGTAGCTTTCCCAGTTGGTCAGGACGTTGAAGAACTTGTCCAGGCCCATGATCAGCGGGATGGCGATGAACCCGATCCACAGCATCAGGAATGCCGCATAGGCGGGCTCGGCCTTGGCCCGGGCCACCGCCTGTGAGGTCCATCCAGTGGACGGGGCGGGAATTGAATGCGTTGCCATGACTCCTCCATCTAAAAACATAACTTATGTTTTTAGAATGCGCCCGACGCCTTGAAATGTCAATGGCCCAGCCGCCCCTGTTCCTGGGCCGAACGGGCGGTGGTTGGCCGGCGGCCACGCGGCCCCGTGCGCGGGACCTTTCTCGCAGGTTGGCCCCGCCGCCAAGGTGCGGGGCCGTGCGCTTAAAGCTCGGTGACCTGGCCGGCGTCGACATTCCAGCGGGTGTCCAGCCGCACGTTTTCCAACAGCCGGCGGTCGTGCGATACCAGCAGCAGTGTGCCGTTGTAGCTGTCCAAAGCCTCTTCCAGCTGCTCGATGGCGGGCAGGTCCAGATGGTTGGTGGGTTCGTCCAGGACCAGCACGTTGACGCCGCGTGCCTGCAGCAACGCCAGGGATGCGCGGGTGCGTTCACCGGGGGAGAGGGCGCCCACGGGGCTTGTCACCTGGTCCGCCTTCAAGCCGAACTTGGCCAGCAGCGTGCGGACTTCGCCCTGGTTCAACTCCGGCACCAGGCCCTCAAAGGCAGTGCCCAGCGCCACGCCCTCCAGGAACTGGCTCCGGGCCTGGTCGATTTCGCCGATCGCAACGCTGGCGCCCAGGGAGGCGCCGCCGTCGTCCGGGGCGGTGCGGCCGAGCAGGAGCCGGAGCAGCGTGGACTTGCCGGCGCCGTTGGGCCCGGTGATGCCGATCCGCTCGCCGGCGGTGACCTGGACCGACACCGGCCCCAGCGTGAAACCGCCCTGCCTGACCGTGGCGGCGTTCAGCGTGGCGACCACGGAGCTGGACCGCGGCGCCGCGCCGATGCTGAACTGCAGCGCCCACTCCTTGCGCGGCTCCTCCACCTCGTCCAGCCGGGCAATCCGTGATTCCATCTGCCGGACCTTCTGGGCCTGCTTTTCCGAGGACTCGGTTGCCGCGCGGCGTCGGATCTTGTCATTGTCGGGGCTCTTTTTCATGGCGTTGCGCACGCCCTGCGAGCTCCACTCGCGCTGCGTCCGGGCCCGTGTTACCAGGTCCGCCTTCTTGCCGGCGAACTCGTCGTAGGCCTCGCGGGCGTGGCGCCTGGCGATGGCGCGCTCCTCCAGGAAGGAGTCGTATCCGCCGTCGTACACCGCCACCTTGTTCTGCGCCAGGTCCAGTTCCACCACGGTGGTGACGCAGCGGGAGAGGAACTCGCGGTCGTGGGAGACCAGCACCACGCCGCCGCGCAGCCCCGTCACGAACTCCTCCAGGCGGGCGAGCCCCGCAAGGTCGAGGTCGTTGGTGGGCTCGTCCAGAAGCACGACGTCGAACCGGCTCAGCAGGAGCCCGGCCAGCGCCACGCGGGCGGCTTGCCCGCCGGACAGGCCGGTCATCAGGGCGTCCGTGCCCACGTCCAGCCCCAGCTCGGCCAGCGCGGCGGGGATGCGTTCGTCGAGGTCGGCGGCTCCGCAGGCCAGCCAGTGGTCCAGGGCGGTGGCGTAGCGGTCGTCGGCGGCAGTGCCCGAACCCAATGCCTCCGCGGAGGATTCCATTTCCTCGGTAGCGGCGGCGGCCCCGGTGCGGCGGCCGATGTAGGCGGCGACGGTTTCGCCGGCGATGCGCTCGTGTTCCTGCGGCAGCCATCCGATGAATGCGTCCTGCGGCGCCGTGCTGACGGTGCCGGCCTGCGGCTTGTCCGCCCCTGCCAGCAGGCGCAGGAGCGTTGACTTGCCGGCCCCGTTGGCGCCGACGACGCCGATGACGTCGCCCGGGGCGACGGTGAAGTTGAGGTTGCTGAACAAAGTGCGGTGGGCGTGGCCTCCGGAAAGGTCCTTGGCCACGAGTGTTGCGGTCATGGGTCCATCCTATTTTGGATCCCGGTGCGGCCGGACCGCCGCGGACCCGTCGGACGCTCCTTCACATTTTGCAGCAGTTTCGCGAACGCTCCAGCAGTCATTGCAGGAGCGTCGGGGAAGGCGGCCCCGGATCTGCAGGAGCGTCGGGGAAGGCGGCCCCGGATCTGCAGGAGGGCCGTCAGGGGGTGGTTTCGGTGCCCAGGGAGAGCCAGTTTTCCCGGGTGGCAAGTGCCGCCCCGTCGGCGTCGCCCATGCCGGCCAGGCGGATGATTTCGGCGTGCGCCGTGACCGAATGGCGGGCCGCGTGCGAGCTGAAACGCTGACGCTCCACGCGCCGCAGCAGCGGAAGCGCCTGGTCCAGGACGGCCGGGATCATGTCGTTTCCGCAGGTCCCCACGAACACGGCGTGAAAGTCGTCGTCGGAGGCCAGGGCAAGTTCGACGTCGTCGTGCCCCAGGGCATGGGCGAACCGCCCGTTCGCCTCGGTCATGGCGGCCAGCTGGTCCCTGCCCAGCGACGGGACGGCCAGGCGGGCGGCCAGTTCATGCATGGCCGCCACCACTTGCTGGGCGCTCGCGGTGGAGTCGGGATCCAGGGGCGCCACGATGGTGGCGTGTCCGGGCTTGGCAATGATCAGGCCGGCGCGTTCCAGCCGGAGCAGCGCCTCGCGGATGGGGGTGCGGCTGACGCCCAGCCACTTTTCCAGCTCAGGGTCCCTCAGGCGCTCGCCAGGGCCAAAGGTGCCGTCAACGATGGCGTCGCGAATTGACTCGTAGACGTCATCCCGCAGGAGCGAGCGCTTGTGGATGCCGTGGGGCGCGGGGGTGGGCATGGCATCCATGGTATCGCGGAGGGCGTGCCCATCCCGGGATCCTTGACAAAACCAAAGTGCTGCATGCAATATATTACAATAAACCGGCGGCGTGGTCCGCACCACTTTCGACCAATCGAGGACACGCCGTGGCAATCACCGACTTTGAACGTTATCCACTGACTTTTGGCCCCAGCCCCATCCACGACCTGCCCCGCCTGTCAGCGCACCTGGGCGGCGCGAAGATCTGGGCCAAGCGGGAGGACTGCAACAGCGGGCTGGCCTTTGGTGGCAACAAGACCCGCAAATTGGAATACATCGTCCCGGATGCCATCGCCCAGGGTGCCGACACGCTCGTGTCCATTGGCGGCTACCAGTCCAACCACACCCGGCAGGTGGCGGCCGTCGCCGCGAAGATCGGCATGAAGGCCCGCCTTGTGCAGGAAAACTGGGTGGACTGGCCGGACCCGCTCTCCGACCGCGTGGGCAACATCCAGCTCTCGCGGATCATGGGCGCCGATGTCCGCCTCGACGCGGCGGGCTTCGACATCGGCATCCGCAGCAGTTGGGAGCAGGCCATCAAGGACGTCGAGGCGGCCGGCGGCAAGCCGTACGCCATCCCGGCCGGCGCCTCCGAGCACCCCCTCGGCGGATTGGGCTTCGCGAATTGGGCGTATGAAGTGGAGGCCCAGGAAAAGGAGCTGGGCATCTTCTTCGACACGATCGTGGTTTGCACCGTCACCGGCTCCACGCACGCCGGCATGGTCGCCGGGTTCGCGGGCCAGGAGCGCCCGCGCCGCGTGATCGGCATCGACGCCTCCGCAACCATCGAGAAGACCCGGGCGCAAGTGGGGCGGATTGCCCGGCACACCGCGGCACTGATCGGACTGGGCCGCGAGCTGCGCGACGAGGAAATCGACGTCAGGGAAGGCTGGGCCGGGGACTTTTACGGCATCCCCGTCCAGTCCACGCTCGACGCCATCCGCCTCACGGCTTCGCTGGAAGGCATGATCATTGACCCCGTCTACGAGGGCAAGTCGATGGCCGGACTCATTGACCTGGTGAAATCCAGGGACATTTCCGCCTCCAGCAACGTGCTCTATGCACACCTCGGCGGGCAGCTGGCACTCAACGCCTACAGCGGTCTGTTTCGCTAGCCCCGCCGGAATCCCTGAGGCAGAACTCGCCGCCACGCGAATTCCGAACAACTTCAGCGTCCCGGCTGCCGACGTTAGCGTGCAGTGGCCAGAAGCTCCCGCGCGGTGGATTCGTCCGTGACCAGCTCGTTGACATAGCCTCCGCGGATGGCCGCCGCCAGCGGGACCACCTTTGCCGGCCCGGCCGTGACCATCATGCGCCGCGGTATCTTCAGCAGGTCGTCCAGCGTGATGCCGATTAACCGGTCGGTGACTTCGGAAACCACCTCGCGGCCCTGATGGTCGAAGAAGTGGCCGCAGAGGTGGGCCGCCGCGCCCGCAGCCGCCAGTTCCGCCAGCGAGGCGGGCGAAACGGGGCTGTAGGTGCCGGTGCCGTCGAAGCGCTGCATGGAGCCCAGGCCGATCAGGGCCAGGTCGCTGTTCGGCCCGAGTTCCAGCCCATGGGCCACGTCCGGGGATTCCAGCGCCTTGGTCCTGGCCGCGGGATCCCGATACAGGAAGTTTGCCGGCACGGGGACAAAGTTCCCGCCCAGCTGCTGGCAGATGTGCTCGCCGACGTGGATGCGCTCGTCGCCGGACCGGTCCAGGCGCGACGGGCAGGCGAGCAGGTCGATCACGGTCAGCCCGCTGTGGACCCCGGGGCTCAGCGACTTGGCCACCGAAGACAGCGTCCGGCTGGCGGCCACGCCCAGCTGGCGCACGCCATCCAGGTGGGTTTCCAGATAGCGGGCGGCCACGTAGCCCAGCCGGTTGTTCTTTTCGTAGAGGGAACGCGGCCGGTCCATGGAGATGACGCAGTCGTTGAGCCTGAACGTGGTCCGCAGGCGGGCCTCAAGCTCCGGCATGCGGTCCACGGGCGGGCCGATCCGGATCTGCACCACGCCGCGCCGCTTGGCCTCGGCGAGCAGTCGCGAAACCGTGGCCCGGGAGAGGTTCTGCGCGGACGCAATCTCCAGCTGGGTGGCGCCGGACATGTAGTAGAGATGGGCCACCGTCTGCACCAGCTGGTCATGGCGCAAGGCGTGGTCTGTGGCCAAAGCCGTGCCCCCTTCCCGTGTTGCGCGGCTGTTCTGCCGCAAGTGCCTACCCATGATTCTAGAAGATGGCGCCGCGGACTGCCCGTCCAGCGCCCGGTCAGGCGGCCGCCGCCGTCCCGAAAAGCACAGGAAGGCACCGAAGATGCCGCCAAAAGGCTTCCCCATGGAGGATATTTTGCGTTAGGGTAAGTAATTGTGAGATAGAAGTGCAGCCGCCCCCACTGATCGCTGATCGCGCCCCGCCCGAGGAGCGCTGGATCGCGTCCGTTCCGCCTGCCGCCCACCCATTTTTCTAGAAGGCCCCTGTGCGTTCATTTCCCTATCCCGACGCCGGTTCCCCGGATCTCCGTTCTCCCTCACGTTTCCTGTGGTGGCTGGCCCGTGCCGAACGCGGCACGCTCCTGGCCGGTGTGGTGTACGGCTCCGTCTGGACCGCCTGCCAGGCACTGACCCCGTTTGTGCTGGGCCGCGCCGTGGATCAAGGCATCGTGTCCGGCAATTTCGGCAGGCTCCTGCTGTGGGTGGCCCTGCTGGTTGGCCTGACGCTGCTCCAGTCCATCTTCGCGACGCTGCGCCACCGCACGGCCGTGAGCAGCTGGATGCAGGCCGCGTACCGGTCCGCGCAGCTGGTGGGCCACAAGGTCACCCGCAGCGGCGACGCCCTGCCGCAAAAGTTCTCCACGGGCGAGGTGGTCTCCACCTCGGCGTCGGACGCGATGCGCATCGGTGAAATCTACGACCTGTGCGCCCGCCTGGCCGGCTCGGTGGTCGGTTATCTGCTCGTGACCTATCTGGTCTTTCTCTCATCCTGGCAGCTGGGACTGGTCGTCCTGCTGGGCGTCCCGCTGTGCGGGGCCATGCTGCTGTTCGTGATCCGGCCGCTGCAGCGCCGTCAAAAGGAACAGCGGGAGGCTGCCGGGAAGATGACGGCACTCGGCGCCGACACCGTGGCGGGGCTGCGCGTCCTGCGCGGCATCGGCGGCGAGCACATCTTCGTGGAACGCTACCGGGAGCGCTCGCGGGACACGCAGCGGGCCGGCAACAAGGTGGCGCATTCACTCGCCGACCTCAACGCCGTCCAGGTCCTGGTGGTCGGCGCCTTCAGTGTCGCCTTCACATGGATCGGTGCGCTGCAGGCCGTGTCCGGACAGATCGAGCCGGGCCAGCTCGTGGCGCTGTACGGCTACGCGGTCTTCCTGGTTTCCCCCATCCGCACCGCCGCCGAGGCCGTCTCCCGCTTCATCCGCGCCCACGTCGGCGCACGCCGCATCATTGACGTGCTGTCCACCCCATCCGCCGTGCACGACGCCGGCACCACCGTTCCAGGACCATCCTCACCGTCGGCCCTGGTTGACACGGTCACCGGCGTGGTGGCCGTCCCCGGCACGCTCAGCGCCGTGGTCTCCGCCGACCCCGCGGAATCGGCCGCGCTGGCCCGGCGGCTGGGCAGGTTTGAGGACGCCGTGCTGCGGGAGGCCCAGGTGCGCTGGGGCGATGCCGCCCTGCACCTGGTGCCCCTGCGCGAGGTGCGGCGGCGCATTGTGGTTTCCGACGCCGAGCCCCAGCTGTTCACCGGAACCCTGCGCGAGGAGCTGGACCCGGAGGGGCGGCACAGCGACGCCGAGATCAAGGCCGCCCTCGACGTGGCCAGCGCAGCCGATGTCTTTGACGCCCTGGAACACGGCCTGGACGATGAGGTGACGGAGAAGGGCCGCGGCTTCTCCGGCGGCCAGCGCCAGCGCCTGACGCTGGCCCGTGCCGTGCTGACCGATGCGGAGGTGCTGGTGCTCATCGAGCCGACCAGCGCCGTGGACGCCCACACGGAACGGCGCATTGCCACGGCCCTGCGCCGCAAGCGCGGTGCGGCGGGGAACACCACGGTGGTGGTGACCGCCAGCCCGCTGCTGCTTGGCGCCATGGACACGGTGACGTTCCTGGAAGGCAGCACCGTCCGGGCGCAGGGGACGCACCGGGAACTGCTGGACACCGTCCCGGCCTACCGCCAGGTGGTGATCCGCGGGGAAGGGATGGACGGCCACGCCGGCACCCACACAACCAGCCGCGCCACCGCACGTGCCGGCGCAAACGCCACGGACGGCGTCGAACGTCCCAAGGAAGACCGGGAATCAGTAGAAGAAGGGGCCCAGCGGTGAATGAATCCCAGCTGCCCGTGGCGGATTCCGCCAAGGTCCGGGCCGAGGGGCTGCGTCTCATGGGCCAGCACCGGCGGCCGCTGACCTTTGTGGTGGGCCTGTACGTGCTCGCCGCCGTCGCCGGGCTGGCCGGGCCGTTCCTGCTGGGCCGGCTGGTAGATGCCATCACCCGCGGGACGACGCCCGGCTTCGTGGCCGCGGTGGCCCTGGGCCTGGCCGGCTTTGTGCTGGTGCAGGGGCTGCTGTCCCGGTGGGCGCAACGCACCGGCATGGTGCTGGGCGAAAAGGTCTTTGCCCAGCTCCGCGAGGAATTCATGGAGCAGGTGACCTCGCTGCCGCTCTCCACGGTGGAAAAGGCGGGCACCGGCGACCTCGTCTCCCGGACCACGAACGACGTCGACGCCGTCTCCCACACCGTGCGCTTCGGCGTGCCGCAGGTGCTGGTCTCGCTGGCGACCATCGCCCTGACCGTGGCCGCGGCGGTCTTCACCAGCCCGGTGCTGGCCGTCGCCCTGCTGGTGGGCGCGCCGCTTCTGGTGCCCGCGACGCGCTGGTACCTCAAGCGCGCCACGGCCGGCTATCTTGCCGAGCGCGAAAGCTACGCCGTGCTCAACGGGGCCATCACCGAAACCATTGAAGGCGCCCGCACCGTTGACGCGCTCAGCCTGGGCGCGCACCGTCGCCGCCGCATCGACGCGGCCCTGCGGGGCTGCTTTGAGCGGGAGAGATACACGCTGGGGCTGCGCACGGTGTTGTTCCCGGCGGCGGAATTTTCCTTCTGGCTCCCCGTGGCCGGCGTGCTGCTGTGGGGCGGCTGGCTGGCCTCGCAGGGCACCGTCACGGCCGGCATGGTGGCCACCGTTGCGCTGTATGCCATGCAGCTGATCGATCCCGTGGACATGTTGATCATGTGGATTGACGAGATCCAGGTGGGCGCGTCGTCGCTGGCCCGCATCGTGGGCATCCGCAACGTCGACGCGGACCGCACGGCCACGGATGCGGTGCCGGTGGGCGACACCCTGGTGGTGGACAGGGCCCGCTACGCCTACCGAGAGGGCCACGACGTGCTGCACGGGATCGACCTCACCCTGCGGCCGGGCGAGCGGCTGGCGATGGTGGGTCCCTCCGGCGCGGGCAAGTCCACGCTGGGCCGCCTGATCGCCGGCATCCACCCGCCCACGGACGGCACGGTCTCGGTGGGAGGGGTGCCGCTGGTGGACCGCCCGCTGGACGAGCTCCACGGCGAGGTGGCGCTGGTGACCCAGGAGCACCACGTGTTCGTGGGCACGCTGGCGGACAACCTGCGCCTGGGCAGGTCCGGCGCAACGGACGCCGAGCTGGAAAAGGCCCTGTCCGACGTCGGCTCCCTGGCGTGGGCGCGCGCCCTCCCCGACGGGCTGGCCACCGAGGTGGGCTCCGGCGCCCACACCCTGACGCCGGGGCAGGCGCAGGAACTGGCGCTGGCACGGCTGATCCTGGCCGACCCCCACACCCTGGTGCTGGACGAGGCCACCTCGCTGATCGACCCGGCAGCCGCCCGCGACCTCGAGTTTTCCCTAGGCGCAGTGCTGGAGGGGCGCACCGTCGTGGCGATCGCGCACCGCCTGCACACCGCACACGACGCCAACCGGGTCGCCGTCGTGGACAAGGGCAGGATCACGGAGCTGGGCTCGCACGACGAACTGCTGGCGCTGGACGGATCCTACGCGTCGCTGTGGAATTCCTGGCGGCAGGAATCCTGACCGTGGGCGCCGGCATGCCGGCCCTGTTGGACGGTGGGAAATCGGCGTAACGTTCAAGAGGGGAACGGTTTGGACCGCACGGCCCGAAGCGAACCTGTTCATGGACGTAAGGAGTGTTCACCATGCCTGACAAACAAGCACACCACCACGAGCACAAGAAGCTGGACAAGGGCCACGCCATCAAGGCCAAGCGCGCCGAGAAGAAGGCACGCGGCGCCGCCGGCGAGAACGCCGACCCGGTGGCGCACATCAAGAAGCGCTAAAACCGGCCGGTGGTCGAGCAGCGAGCTCTGCGAGCGCGTCGAGACCCGGACTGCCGCCCCGCACGGGCTGTCCATGCAACCGCATGGAATAGGCCGCCGCGGGGCGGCGTTGTGCGCAGCCTGGAATCCACCGGCGTGAAGCGCATCGGCTTTCTTTCCTTTGGGCACTACGGCACCGGCCGCGGCTCGCAGACGTCGTCCGCCCGGGAGGCCCTGCACCAGGGGATTGAGCTGGCCGTCGCCGCCGAGGAGATCGGCATTGACGGCGCGTTCTTCCGCGTGCACCACTTCGCACGCCAGCAGGCGTCCCCGTTCCCGCTCATGGCCGCCATCGCCGCCCGCACCAGCCGGATCGAAATCGGCACCGGCGTCATCGACATGCGTTATGAAAACCCCCTCTACCTGGCGGAGCAGGCGGCGGCCACGGACCTGATCAGCGACGGCCGGCTGCAGCTGGGCGTCAGCCGCGGCTCGCCCGAGCCGGCCCTCAACGGCGCGGCCGACTTCGGCTATTACCCGGAGGACGGCGAGACGGCGGCGGACATGGCCCGCCGGCACACGGCCCGGTTCCGCGACGCCTCTTGGCCACCGGATTCTCCATTTGCGGCGCATCGGCAATCGGTGCCATGAGCGGGGTTACCAAAACGGACCACCGCGACACGGTTGTCCCCATTGCGCTTGTCACCCTGTGCGGCACACTGGCCATCGGTGTGCTGCCGCTTCTGCAGGTCCCGCTGGGCCTGAACTCGGTGCAGTTTGGACATTGGGGGGCCAGTGTTCACGACGTCGGGCAGGTGGTTGCAACGGCCCAGACCGCCGGACCCGCAGCCCTGGCGGGGGCCTTGCTCATCAAGCTGACACGTGTGCTTATGCTGGCCCCAATGGTCAGCGGGGTGTCCTTGGCGAAGCGCTACGCGCACCGGCGCCGCCTGGCCGCTGCCGTCCGGGAAGCCGGCGTGGACCCGGCCGGTGATGTGGCCGTGGATTCAGGCGACTGAATCTGCTGCCGGCAGAGGCACTGGGCGTGGCGGCGACAGCCCAGGACCTGCTCCTCGCAGCTGCGCTGTTCGGACTCGGGGCATCTGTCCGCATCCGCTCTCTGATCAGCACCAGTGGTCGTGCCATCATCGCGGCGCTGCTGTCCTGGGCGCTGATCGCCGTGCTGGCCTACGTCGGAGTTCATTTTATCTAGGACCCGGCGCCGCCGGGAATAAACGGTCTCACATAACCACACGGCCGCAGTACTTCCTCGCTGCTTCACCGGGTTGCCGTTCCACGAACACCTCGCACTCCAGCGAAAGCCAATTCCGCTTTTTGCAGGGATCTGTGGGGGTCTTGGCCGGTGGCTATCAAGACGATCCCCGGATATCTCGGCTCCGGGGCCCCGGCGTCCCGCGGACTCACGTCAACACGTCCTGAAGACAATTGCACCTCATACCAATCTCCGCCGATGTCCTGCAATGTCCCCTTGGCCCGGATAAGGCGTTGAGCCTGCCCGGCCAGGATACTTGTCACGATCTTGACCGCGACAGCCCCGGAAAATTCAAGTGTGGTGCTGGCATGCGCATCTACGTGATGGTCCGGCTCCGACGGCGTCCCGGCGCCCCGACACTGCCTCGTGGCATCAGCCGGGGCGAAGGCCAGGGCTGCGGCTGTTGACGGATCCAGGGGGTCTTGGACAATCAGCCGCGCGTGCGGGGCTGCTGCCTCGCACGCGCGGCCGGCCGCGGCAATCTCCCGTTCGGTGGTCAGATCCGTCTTGGTCACCAGAACCACCTCTGCCGCATGCATCTGACGTTGCACCGTGTCTCCGACATAGGGATCGCGCAGCAGCCGCATCACGGTGGTGGCATCCGCACACACTGCCACAACCCCCGGGGTGAACCCCGGATAGTCGCGCCAGTTGGCCAGTTCCCCGGGATTGCCCACGCCGCTGACCTCGCACAAGACGTTGTCCAGGTCCTCGCGTGCTGCCAGCGCAGACATGGTGCGGGCCACGTCATCATTGAGCTGGCAGCAAATGCACCCATTGGTCAGCTCGATGGTGTCGCCGTCGGCGGAAGCAATCAGGTCGGCGTCGATGTTCACGCTACCGAAATCATTGACAACCACGGCGGTCCGGCCCGGAAGCACACCCTCGAGGAGGCGATTGACGAGCGTTGACTTGCCGGACCCCAGGTAGCCGCCGATGATTGACAAGCGTGCATTCACCGCGCGCCGACTTCCACCTGGGCCCGGACGTTGCTGGCGTGGTGCGTTCCTCCCACGACGGTTCCCAGCACCCTGATGTTGCCCACTTCCTCGGCCGGAACCGCCAGCGGGTCCTCGGCCAATACCGCCATGTCGGCAAACTTTCCGGCTTCCAATGAGCCGACTTCATGATCCATTTTCAGCATGAAGGCACCTCCCAAGGTGATGGCCTCCAGTGCCTGCTGCACGCTGATGCGTTCTTCCTGACCCATGATGCGCCCGGAAACCGTCAGCCTGGTTGCCGCGTGCTTCACACTCTGCAGCGGGCCCAGGGGGGTCACCGGTGTGTCCGAGTGAAGGGAGAACGGCACACCGTGACGCAAGGCGGTGGCGGTGGCGTTCATTCGTGCGGCGCGGTCCGGACCAACAGTGATGTCGATGTGCTGGTCGCCCCAGGCCCAAATGTGGTTGGCAAAGATATTGGCGCAGGCGCCCAGGGCCGCCATCCGGCGGTACTGGGCGGCCGTGCTCATTTGCGAATGGGTGCAGGTGTGTCGGTGGTCCGGTCGCGGGTACTTGGTGAGGATTGCCTCAAGCGTGTCCAGGAACAACTGGGTGGTTTGGTCCCCGTTGCAGTGCACGTGCACCAGCAGTCCTGCCCGGTGGAAGGTCTCGAAGGCCTCCAGGAATTCCTCCGGGGTCACCGCCCAAATGCCATTGGGCTGGCCGTCCAGGTACCCTGGTTCCTGCAAACGTGCGGTGAAGCCCTGAATCGAGCCGTCCAACATGAGTTTGACATTGCCCAATTTCAACTTGTCAGTGGAGAGATCCCGCAGGCTGACCAACCGTTCCGCGGCTTCGGGCAAGGATAATGTAACTTGCCCCACGCCGACTCCGAAGTGGAACACATTCAGCCGGGCCGGATAATCCCCGGCCACTGTTTGTTGGTAGAGTTCGACGCCGGCGTCCTGCATCAAGGTCATGGACCCCAGATCGGTCAGTGTGGTGGTGCCCGTGTTCACCCCGTCTTGGGCGAAGGCCCGCATGGCTGCAGCACTAATGCCCATCAGCCCGCTGCCCTGGGTCAGCTTCCCCACCAGCGCCATGGCGGCAAACTCTCGCAATTCTCCCGTGGGGTTGCCGGCCGCATCCTTGACCACGCCGCTGACATTGGTGCTCGCATCTATTCCGCAGAGGCGGAGGGCCGCGGAGTTCACTGAGCAGAGGTGCCCGCTGACGTGACTGATGTGGATGGGGCGGGTGGCCGACACCCGGTCAAGCTCCCTGACCGACAAACGCTGGCCCGTGAAATAGATCGGGTCAAGGCCCCAGGCGAGCAACGGAACCCCGGGGTCCTCCAGCCGCTTCTCGGCCTCAATCAACCGATCGACAACATCATCCAGCGTCAGGCACCCGGGCCAGCGCCGGCCTTGCGGATCGGTACGATCGACCAGGCCCACGTAGGTATTGGCCCATACTGCGCCGGATCCCGCGTGGCTATGTGCCTCGATGAAGCCGGGCAACAGCACGTTGTCGGCATAACGTTCGTCGAGCACAGCCCCGGGATACGCCATGAGTTCCTTGAGGCTTCCCACTGCACGGATTCGATCCCCGCGCACGGCCACGGCTTCGGCCGTGGGACGTGCTGGATCCATGGTGCGGACAACGCGGGCGGGGTAGACGATGATGTTTTCCATGAAGACTGGCCTTTCGATGGTGGCATTGAAACTGGGCTTGCTTGCGACAAACGCTCTTGCCGGGCCGGAGACGAGTTCCGGGCCGGCGAACGCTCTATTGGGTGGATGCCGTGGATTCAGGGGCGACTGATTGCCGTGCCATCAACTCACCTCCAACACTCTCGCGGTCACGTTCTCCAGGGGCGCCGGTGTCTGGTCGGTTTCGGAGGCCGTGTGCTCAGGATGCCTGCTCGGTACGAACATCAGGGCCATGACGCTGATCGCCAGAGCGCCGATACCGACGCCCCATACGGTTTGGTAGGCACCCAGCGCGGCACCCAACCCAGGTCGAATCGTCGCGGCCAAGATGACTCCGAACACGGCCCCGCCAACCGCACCGCCAAGGGTCTTGAGTGAGTTGTAGATGCCTGTGGCGATTCCTGTCTGGTCCCGTGGCGAGAGTTCGGCAACCATGGACGGAAGGGCCCCGAGGATCATGCCAAAGCCCAGACCGTTCAATCCCTGGTTGACCATGAATATGGCAAAGCTTGCGTGAAAGAAGATCAACAGCAAGTTGGCGGCCATCGCCATGCAGGCGCCCAAAATCAATACGCCACGAATCCCGATTCCCCGGGCCACATAAGCGAAAATCGCTGCGCCGACACACGCCACCAGGGTGAGAGCGGCGGAAATGAGTGAGATTCTGCCCGGTTCCAGGCCAAAGCCGAATCCCGACCGGTCCGGACGCGTTGCCAAGAAGGTGGTGGTGACGGTCTGCGTTCCGAGAAGTACGGTTCCCAACATGAATGAGGACAAATATGGCGGCCACATGGCCCGAGAACCCACCAACCGAAGGTTGATCGCCGGATGCTCACGGCGCAATTCCCAGGCAATCCACAAGCCCAAGACCATCAGGCTAATTGCCAGGGGGGCCAGCACCTGAACAGATCCAAATCCGTTCTTCTGGATTCCGCTCAGGCCAACGAGCAACAGGATCATGAAAATGCCCAAACCGATGAAACCAACCAAATCGATCTTCGACTTCGCCCTGACCGAGGACTCCGGCACGAGGAAGACGACGACCACGGCGCACAGCGCGGTCACAACGGCCGGTGCAAGAAGCACCACGGTGAAATTCAGGTGCAGGGACGAGAGCGCCCCGGCGGCAAGCATACCCAGCAGGCTGCCAATGGTCAGGGATGAGATCAGCAACCCCACGGATTTACGTGCCTGGTCGCCGCTGATCTTGTCATGGATCAAGGCGATCTCCAGCGGCAGCCACACGGAGAGCGGGCCGGTGAGCGCACGCCCGATGAGCACCAGTGAATAGTTTTGTGAGAACGCCACGAAACAAACCCCCAGCAGCACCAAGAACACCGCAATTCTCAGGATTCGTCGGTGGCCAAACATGTCTCCGAGCTTGGCCAGGATGGGAATGCTGACTGCCGAAGACAAAGTCCAGACCGAAATGAACCACGTGATGTCCGCATCATTGATTCCCCAGCGCACGGTCATGGTTCCAAAGAGCGGTATGTAGAACCCCTGCACAAATCCACTCGTCAGTTCGACGAAGATGAGAAACCCGACAACAGCCTTCATGGTGAGTGCGCCGGTCTCTGGAACGGATCGGGGCACAGCAGTATTACCTGACATATGGCTCTCCTAAGATCATCGTTGGCTACGATTTCTTCCGGGCCGTGCCCCACTCCGTCATCTATCCCATCGGCGGGTGCAGTTGCGTGTGCAACTACCCGATAGAAAGAACCCTTGACAGGCTTTACCCGGTCAAACAATTTCTCAAACTTGTGACATGGGCCACTCTGCCCGAGTTTATCCGGGCGTGACAGGTCCAGTTTGTCGTGAACTGGTGGTACCACCACCATGCCCCATGGCAGTCGGCGGTGCATTGCCGGCGACGATCCCCGAGTGCCAAGGGGCCGTCAGGGCCGGCGACTGGCGCAGGCCCCGGCCTGCGAAACACACGGGGCCTTTTTCTTGACCCGGCCGCCTACGCCCACCTCGGCCTCCGGCGTCAGCCCCGCGCCTCCGCAAACCGTGGCGCCATGGATTCCATCTGCTCCATGACCAGCTTGATGGCCTCGGGCTGCTTGTCCGGCGGGTAGCCGTTGCGGACCAGAAGCCGCTTGATGGAGGACCGCAGCTTGGCGCGGACGTCGTCGCGCACGGTCCAGTCGGTGCGGATGTCGCGGCGCATGACGCCCACCAGCTGGCGGGCGATTTCCGCCAGCACCCCCGTGCCCATGACGTCGACGGCGGATTCGTTCTCTGAGACGGCATCGTAGTAGGCCAGCTCGTCCCGGTCCAGGGGCGGGTCGAAGGACTTGCCCCTGTCGCCTTCCTTGGCGATTTCCTGCGCCATCGCCACCAGCTCCGCAATAACCTCGGCGGACGTGAGCTGCTGGTTCGTGTACTTGCGCATCAGTTCGGTGATGCGTTCGGAGAAGGCACGCTGGCGCACAATGTTGTTCCGCGTGGTCGCCACCGACTCCTCGGACACCAGCTTCCGCAGCGCCTCGATGGCCAGCTGGGGGTTCCGGGCGCCCTTCGTCTTGGCGATGAACTCGGGGGTGAGGTCGTCCAGCGACGGCTTGGGCATGCCGGCCGCCGAGTAGATGTCCAGCACCTCGCCCGACTGCGTCGCCCCCGCGATCAGCTCGCCCAGCAGCCGCTGGATGTCCTCGGGGATGGGCTCGCCCGAGGCCTGCCGGTCGGCGGCATCGTACTTGGCCATCCACACGCGGATCTCCTCGTACATCTGCACCTCGGGCCGCAGCTGGGCGAGGGCGGCCGAGCCCGAGCACAGGGCCCAGGCCCGCGAGAGCTGACCACTGTAGCGGCGGTACCTGGCGGCCAGGGTTTCCTCCCCGTCCGACGGCGCGTTCCCCGGTGTTGCCGGGCTGCGCAGGTAGGCGGTGGCCCCGGTGGCGGCGTTGATCCAGGCCTTCGGGCCACCCCTGTTCAGCACGGACTTCCAGTCGTAGCCGGCCAGCAGCTGCCCGAGGGTCCCCAGCAGGGTGACGGTCATGGCGATGGCCTCGTCCACGTTCCTGCCCACCGGCTTGTTCGCCTGGTCGGACTGCGTGTATTCGCCCAGCGCCTTGGCGAGGTTGTCGGCCAGCGGCGCGTAGGCCACCAGCAGCCCGTCCTCCTTGCCGCGGAAGGTGCGGTTCACCCGGGCCAGGGTCTGCATGAGCAGCGCGCCCTTCAGCGGCCGGTCCAGGTACAGGGTGTGCAGCGGCGGGGCGTCAAAGCCGGTGAGCATCATGTCCTTGACGATCACCAGTTCCAGCTCGTCGTCGGGGTTCTTGAGCCTGGCCTTGATGGCGGCGTTCAGCGAATCGCGCCGCACATGAAGGGACACCGGGGGCGTGTCCGTCGCGTCGCCGGAGTAGACCACCTTGATCCTGCCGGCGTCGAGCTCGTCGGAGTGCCAGCCGGGCCGCAGTTCCACGATCGCCGCATACAGCCTGGCGCAGATCTCCCGGGTGCCGGCCACGATCATGGCCTTGCCGGGCCCCTCGATGAACTTGTGCATGACGGCCCGGCGGCCCTCCCAGTGCGCCACCAGGTCCCCGGCCAGGGCGGCGATGCGCTCCGGCGCGCCGTACACGGCGTTGACGACGGCGACGCTCGCCTCGATGCGGGCGCGTTCGGTCATGTCCAGGCCCACGGTCGCGTCGTCGGCCGCGGCGTCCAGCTGCTCCTCGGTCACGGACCCGGCCAGCCCCACCTTGATCAGGCGCGGCTCGAAGTAGACGGGCACGGTGGCGCCGTCGTCCACGGCCCGGGTCAGGTCGTAGATGTCGATGTAGTCGCCAAAGACGTCGCGGGTGTTGCGGTCCTCGAAGGAGATCGGCGTGCCGGTGAAGGCGATGAGTGTTGCGTGCGGCAGGGCGTCGCGCAGGTGCCGGGCGTAGCCGTCCAGGTCGTCGTAGTGGCTGCGGTGGGCCTCGTCCACCACCACGATGATGTTCCGCCGGTCGCTGAGGAGCGGGTGGTCCGTGCCGGCCTCCTTCTCGGCCTGGCTGCGGCCAAACTTCTGCAGGGTGGTGAAGTAGATGCCGCCGGTGGTGCGGTTGCTCAGCTCATCGCGAAGTTCCGAGCGGCGCCGGACCTGGCGCGGCTTCTCGGGCAGCAGCTGGCTTTGCGCGAACGTCTCGTACAGCTGGCCGTCGAGTTCGTTGCGGTCCGTGATGACCACCACCGTCGGGTTTTTCAGCCGCGGGTGGCGGATCACGCGGTTGGTGTACAGCTCCATTTCCATGGACTTGCCAGATCCCTGGGTGTGCCAGACGACGCCGGCCTTCCCGTTGGATTCGACCGCCTGGACCGTGTTTCCCACTGCCTTGGTGACGGCGAAGTACTGGTGCGGCTTGGCGATGCGCTTGCTCAGCCCGTCAGCGTTTTCGTCGAAGGCGGTGAAATCGTTGAGCAGCTGCAGGAACCGGTCCTGGTTGTACAGGCCCATCAGGGCCGTCTCCATGCCGGTGACAGCCTCCCCGTCCAGGGTGAAGCCCGGCGGAACGGGGACGCCGTCGTCGTCGACGTTCCAGGGGGAGAAGTGGTTGAACGGGGTGAAAGGGGTGCCGTACTTGGCCTGGATGCCGTCGCTGGCGAGGGTGAAGACGCAGAAGCGGAAGGCCATGGGGAATTCGCGCAGGTAGGTTTGCAGCTGCGCGTGGGCGGCGGCGAGGTCGGCGTGGGCGCTGCCGGCCTTCTTCAGCTCGACGATGCTGACGGGCATGCCGTTGCAGTAGAGGACCAGGTCGAAGCGGCGCTTGTAGTCCCCCGCCACGAGGGTGACCTGGTTGACGGCAAGCCAGTCGTTCCGGTCCGGGTCGGCGCTGAGCAGGTGGATGGTGGCGTTGACGTCGGACCCGTCGCTGTCGATGTAGCTGAGCCGGTAGCCGTGGACCAGGTAGGCGTGGATGCGCTGGTTTTCGGTGATGGCGTCATTGGACGTGGGGGCGGTGATTTCCGCGAGCGCCTGCTTGAGGTACTGCAGGGGAACCGTGGGGTTGAGCTTTTGCAGGGCGGCGAGAATGCGGGGGCGGATGAGCAGCTCCGACCACGATTCGCGCTCGTCCCTGCCGGGCGCGATCTCCTCGCCGGGCTTGGGCCGCCAGCCCAGCGGCTCGGCCAGCTGCTCAAGGGCAAGGCCCTCCCAGTCGGCCTCGGAAAAGCCGGTGCCTGCCACTGCCATGATTGTTCTCCCCGCGTGCGTCTGGACTTGATGTTGACGGTACCAGCAGGGGGTGCTTCCTGCTCCGTTGCGGGCCGGTAGGAGGGGTTATCAGCGTCATGGGCGGGCATCCTGAAGGACGATTTCGGCGGCCCTTCCTGAAGGCGGATCCGCCCTCTCGCCTGCCAGCACCCGTTGCCCAGTTCCGCTTCCAGGAGTTCGACGCTCAGCAGCGTGGATTTGAACTCCTTCGGCAGGGAGGCCGTGATTTGGGTTTTCCATTCGGCCACGCCAATCGGTGCGCTGTCACCGCGCAGGGCGTATGCGGCCACCACGTTGTTATTGCTTCTGCATAGCAGCAGGCCCATGGTCGGCTTGTCGTCCGGGTGGGGCACCAAGTCGTCCAAGGCAGCCATGTGCATGCCCAGCTGGCCGGAATGCCCGGGATCGAACGTGCCGGCCTTAAGTACAATCACCACAAAGCTGCCAAGCCGGAAGTGGTAGAACCACGGACGACTGCCGCTGGGTACCATTTGCCCATCCATCTTTTTCCTGGCGGGTGAGGATGTCACGGCCAAAGCTCTTGACCGGTTGGTCAATCAGGAGTAAATCTGAAGATGTCAACGACCTATTAGAGGAAGGTGAGGTCGATGAAAAAGTGGACCAAATGGCAGAACTGGGTGGCCGTCGCGGCTGGCTTGTATGCTGCCTTGGCACCGATCTGGACAACGAGTGACGGCAAGGCCGCAACGACGCTGGTCGTATTGGGGATTCTCACGATCATTGCGGGACTGGTCAATCTGTCCATGCCGCGCATGCCGTCGGTGGAATGGGCCCAAGGAGTCCTGGGCGTGCTGCTCTTTATCTCTCCGTGGGTGCTTGCCTTCACGGCCATGACGGGGGTCGCCGTCACTGCCTGGATTTGCGGCATTGTCACCATTGTCGTCACGGCATGGGCTTTGCCCTCGCTCATGAAGGCACGCGAAGACCAGCACCATCACCGTCCGGCAGCCGCCTAAGTCCGCCTACCACAGGGCTCCGGCCTCCCGGGGCTGGAGCCCCATGCCAACAGGGAACGATTGAGGAGCCTTGGTTCCACAGGCCCCTAAAACTGTTCCCGGGGCACGAGGAATGGAGGAGACGGTGGGCACAAATCGGTTTCGGGAACACCCCGAACAACGCGGGGACGCCAGGGCGCTCATTCTGGATTCCGCTGAGGACCTTATCGCCCAACACGGTTTCAGCGCCACGTCCACGGCCTCGATCGCCCGGTCCGCCGGGGTTGCGAAGGGGCTGCTCTTCTATTATTTCCCGGCCAAGGCCGACGTGTTGGTGGCTCTCATGGCCGAGCGGCTGCCGGCTACCCACCTGGACGCCGAGCTACTAGCTGTTCCGGGGGACCCTGCTGCCGGACTGATCGGGACGTTGGATGCCTTGAACCTCAGCGACCACAAATCTGCCGTGCTGCGCGTGATCCTCTGGCGCGAGGCTGATACCCACCCGAAGGTACGTGCCCAACTACGCAGGCTCCAACGGAATCTGGAACGCGACACCGCTGCCATATTGCGTCGTTGTCTGCCCGACATCGCCGATGCCCAACGGATCAAGGACTGCGCCGTGACATGGGTCAGTACGATTTTTTCCGCAGCCACTGAAGACAGGCTTTCCGACCTCGACGGGCTCCCCCGCCGCGGCAGGGAGCACCTCAAGGCTATGGCCAACATCTTGGCCGCGAGCCTGCACGGGCCTGGCCTCGCACCGGCTACATGAGGCCCGGGACCAACCCAAGCCCTTTCATGTTCTAAGTTGAAATCCCTTCAAGGAGGCAGTCATGAGTGAGGTATTCGAACCGTTGGACCCCGTGGACGCAGCGGCCCTGGCCGACGGGACCATAGCCCCCGACGACGCCAGGGCCATGGATGAACAGGACCCCGAACCTGGCCTGGACAGTGAGCGGCCCGTGGTGCTCGAGGACGAGCCCGGGAATGCGACGAACCCGGAGGGGAACTCCGATCAAGGCCTGGACCAGTAGAAGGCCTGCCGCCTAATCCAGGCTTAACCTTTCACCCTTCCGGGTCTCGAATCAGCGGGGGGATCCGACAACATGAACGATTAGAGCAGGCAGGGGCGACGGGGGGCCATCTGGCGCGCAGGGCCGCATCGCCTCACAGTGGTGCGGCCCATCGCAGGATCCACAATTTTCCGCTGGCAGCCCGTGACCACCATGCGTACATGAGGTCACCGCGGCTCAGTTGCATCTGTCTTGTTCCGGGTTTGCCGTGGCGTAGCTCCGGGGTCGGCAGCCCGGTCAAGGAGTTGTGACCGCAAAGACTGGTTTTCGTTTTCCAGGGTCAGGACGAGGCGGATGCCGGAGAGGTTGAGCCCCTGCCCGAGCAGTTCCGCGATCCGCCGCAGGGTCACCAGATCATCCTCGCTGTAGCGCCGCGTGCCGCCTTCGGTGCGCCCCGGCTCCAGCAGTCCCCTGCGTTCGTAGAGCCGGAGGTTTTGCTGGCCTGTGCCGACAAGTTCTGCCGCGACGGAGATCGCATACACGCCACCTGTGTTCGGATTGAGTACCACGATAGTTCGCTCCCTGATTGTCTTCTGATTTGCGAAGAAATGCCCCTTGCATCAGTATGCCTGTCGTGTTATAAAAAATCTATGTCAGTCACGATAGGTCGTGGCGGGCATGCGAGAACTGAACACACGAACAAGCGACACTGAGATCAAATGGCGTTGTAAAGGAGTGAATAAGCCATGTTGATGCGTACAGACCCGTTCCGTGAACTCGACCGGCTCGCCCAGCAGGTGCTGGGAACCGCAGCCCGACCGGCAGCCATGCCGATGGACGCGTGGCGCGATGGGGACACCTTTGAGGTTGAATTTGACCTCCCGGGCGTGGCCCCGGAGTCCATTAACCTGGATGTGGAACGCAACGTCGTCACCGTGCGGGCCGAACGTCCGGCGCTGGACGGGGAGAAGGAGATGCTCGCAGCCGAGCGGCCCCGGGGCGTGTTCAGCCGCCAGCTGGTCCTGGGCGAGAACCTGGACACGGAGAACATCCAGGCCAGTTACGACTCCGGTGTGCTGACCTTGCGCATCCCGGTGGCCGAGCAGGCCAAACCGCGCAAGATCGCGATCACCACGAAGGCCGGTGACCGCCAGGCCATCACGAAGGACGGTGACCGCCAGTCCATTAATGCCTAAACTGCCCTGGGGCAAAGGCATTTCCCGAGACCGGGACGGCAGCGCAGCGGCTGTCATAAAAAAGGGGCGGTAGCCATACGGCACGCCACAGCGCCTTACGCGCAATGAAAAGTGGCCGCTGGTCCCTGCCTTCCCGTACCGGCGGTCCCCGGCCCCCATGG
This sequence comes from Arthrobacter dokdonellae, assembly GCF_003268655.1. NCBI lineage: Bacteria > Bacillati > Actinomycetota > Actinomycetes > Micrococcales > Micrococcaceae > Arthrobacter > Arthrobacter dokdonensis. The sequence continues at coordinate 874,208 of NZ_CP029642.1, forward strand.
CTGGGGACCGCCTCAACCACCAATGGACGCCTCGCGTTGGTGCAGGGGGCCACGAGGCTGAGAGGACGTGTGAGCAATCGTGACTGGTTCGCCGGACTTTTATGCTGTGCTGCATTTGGGTCCCGAGGCCACCGGCGCAGAAGTGCACCGCGCCTACAGGTCCCTGATGCGCCGCCACCATCCGGACACCCGCCCGTCGCCGGCCACAGCCGAGCAAGCGTCCCGCGAGCGTGAGCAGCTGGCGCAGATCATGGACGCCTACACCGTGCTGGCAGACCCGGTCCAGCGGGACCGCTATGACCGCGGCCAGCTGGCAAAAGCGGGCGCAGCGGCATTCCATCCCGGCCCGTCCAACGGGGCGCGCGTGTACAAGCCGGGCGCACCTACGCATGGGCAGCCGCCCATCGTCGCTGGTCCGCTGCAGTGGGAACCACCCCGGTAGGAAGGACACATAAATGAGTGCATGGCACCGCTTCGACTCTCCCTTGCTGCCGGTTTTCCAGGAACGCTTCGAGCAGCGTTGGGGCAAGGGCACCGCACCGTTCCTGGATCCGGAACTCCACGAAGAGCCGTTGCCCCGGGCTCAGTGGATCAACGCCGACACCGGGGCCGCGTTGGCCGTCGTCCCGGTATGGTCCGACGACGACGACATTCGCCGCTCGTTCGCAGTGCTCTACCTGCCACCGGCAGGGGACATCTGGCTGCTACGACCTGGGATAACCAATTACATCCAATCCCCACGCAAGGACCACATCACCCTGCGCAATGACGCCTTCAAAAAGGCTGTCGACCATGCCGAAGCCTTCATCCATGGCCCCGGAGGCCACTAACCGATTCACGGAACTTGGGCTGTTGCCCGTGGACAAGAAAAATTCTTCCAGCACGGCACGTCCCACCGGCCGCGGCACCCTGGGATCAATGCCGAGAACACGTTGCCTGGCGATTATTGTGCGCCGGGGAGCAGCGGTGCCTTGGCCCGGGCAGCGGTACGGGCGCTGGTGGGCATTTCCCCCGGACCCTCTGGAGCCTTGTCAGTGACTGCGGGACTGGCCCGGCGGGCGCTGAGGTGGACCAGGACCGAGGCCCGGCCACAATGTGGGCATATAGTTTCACCCGGACCCGTGGGATCGGGGCATTGAACCCCGTCGCGAAAGAAATAGTCCCGCGCGTGGCCGTGGCCATCCTCCACATGCTGGGCGTCATAGTCGGCCACCCAGGCATGCCCACAGCCGGTGCAGGTAAAAATGAACCGTTCAACTGAAATTTCCTTAAGAATCATGGTCCTCCCCTCCCCATCACCCCGTCAGGTCTCGTGCGCCAAGGCGGCCGCGCCCGACGTGTTGCCTCGCGCCATCGGCGCCCTCTCATCCATCATGCCACCATGACGGCGTTAAATCTATATCGACGACCATAGGTCTGTTCCCGTTGGAGCTGGTCAGAAGGATCGGCCTTCGACAGCCACAGGCCGATCCGCCGCCCACGTTTCGTCGCTATTGATTGCCTGGAAGGACTATGAACCGGGCCGTTCGACGGCGGGGGCGGCGTCGAGTTCGCTGTGCCGGGGGCTGTCCGGGTTCATCAGCGAGTGCTTGCGGCTGTACGTGAAGTAGATGACCAGGCCGATCGCCAGCCACACCACGAAGCGAAGCTTGGTTTCCCAGGACAGCTGCCAGATCAGGAACAGCGAGAACAGCACGCCCACCGCGGGGACGGCGGGCATGAACGGCAGCCGGAAGGTGCGCGGCGCATCCGGCTTGGTGTAGCGGAACACGATCACGGAAATGCAGACCACCACGAATGCGGCCAGAATGCCGATGTTTGTCAGGTCGGCCACCAGGCGGATGGGGAAGACGCCGGCCAGGAAGGCTGAGCCCAGCCCGGCAATCCACGTGACGCGCCTGGGTGTGCCGCGGTGGTCCACCTTGGAGAACCACTTGGGCAGCAGCCCGTCGCGGCTCATGGAGAACCAGACGCGGCTGACGCCGAGCAGGAAGGTCAGCATCACGGTCAGGATGGACAGCACGGCGAAAACGGAGATGATGCTGGCTATGACCGGCAGGCCGACGCCGGTGAAGGCGGAGGCGAACCCGGCCGTGGGGTCGATGTTCTTGTAGTTCTGCATGCCGGTCAGCACCAGGGTCGCGGCGACGTAGAGCAGCATGGCGATCACCAGGGACATGATGATGGCCTTGGGCATGTGCTTCTTGCCGTCCTTGGCTTCCTCGGCCGCCGTGCTCATGGCGTCGTAGCCGAACACGGCGAAGAAGACGGTGGCCGCGCCCGTGACGACCGGGCCGAAGCCGCTGGGCATGAACGGGTTGTAGTTGTGCGCGTTGACGTAGAACATGCCCAACCCCACGATGAACAGGATCAGCACAATCTTGATGGCCACGGCCGCGAGTTCGAACCGGCCCAGCGCCTTGGTGCCGCGGCTGAGGATCCAGGTGACCAGCAGGCAGACGAGGATGGCGGGCAGGTTGATCAGGCCGCCGTCTTCCGCGGTGGCGGATATGGCGTGTGGCAGGTGCATGCCGAAACCGCCGAGGAAGGCGTTGATGTAGCCGGAGATGCCGATGGCGACGACGGCGACAATGGCGATGTACTCCAGCAGCAGGTCCCAGCCGATGAACCAGCCGGTCAGCTCGCCCAGCGCCACGTACCCGTAGGTGTAGGCGGAGCCTGCCCGTGGGATCATGCCCGCGAATTCCGCGTAGGACAGCGCGGCGGCGGCGGAGGCCAGCCCGGCGATGAGGAAGGAGATCAGCACGGCCGGCCCGACGCCGGGATGGCTCGGGTCGCCGTGGGCCACGAGCCCGGCGAGCGAGAAGATGCCGACGCCGATGATGCCGCCGACGCCGATCGCGGTCAGCTGCCACAGACCCAGGGATTTGAGCAGGCCGCTCTTTGCGCTCTCAATGTCCATCTCGGCGATCGGCTTGCGCCGCCAGACGGACTGTGGGTTTGGGGTTGTTGCCATGCGCGGGTCTCCTTAGTGGACGGCGCCATCCGGTACCTCTAGGGGAGTGCCGGTCTGGCCGTCGCGTGATCTAAATTACTGCCTCTTTAGTTTGCCGTCCACCATCCATTATGAAAAGTGACTTCTCTTAAGTAGTATTCGTAAGCTGTGCTCACTTATCTGTCTGCATCTGCTTGCACGGCGCTAACGGTCGCGGGCGGTTCTGGCGCCGACAGAGGAGCTTTCGGTGGCATATCCCGTCAGCCGGCCTGGAAACCACGTCCAGGCCGTCCACTGCCAACGGCTATTGGCAGTTCCCCGCCCTTAAACCGCTGCAGCGACAAGGGCTTGGGCTTCCTTGACGCGGAGTTTGCCGGACATCAGCTGCGGAAGCAGCGCGTCGCGGGTGGCGCCGAGAGTTCGGTTTTCTGCTCGCGTTGTGGCCACCCTTGCTCCAATTGCAGTAACTTGTGCCAACACTGAAATGGGTATTGAACTTGGGCTTGGAACCAATGTTGCTAGCAAGTCGCTGGGTCTCACCCGCTGATGGCTGCTAGAGGTGCCTGCAACTTGGGTTTCAAGCGAAGCGCTGAATGAAGGCTGCGAAAGCATGGCCCAGATGACTGCCGTGGACACTTGCTTCGGTTCCAAGACCAGGAACTCAGTAGACGCGAGCGAGGGGATATCTGGCATAGTCGCGACGTCCCAGACCCTTGGGAAGCGCGGGTTTAGCTTAGAAATGAGAACGGACGGCCGCTCGATCAAGAACTTATTGCTCTTGATGGTTGAGGGTTCGCAGAATTCCGGGCTTTGGTCCACGTCGAAGGCAGGCAAACTGAAGTGAGCCACTTTGTCCACAGGCATCGACTCCGGATTGGTCGACGTCTTGCGATGCTCAACGATTTCGGAAATCGGCACAGTGGCTGGATAGGCCGTCAACAATGTCGTCATCAGGCCAGTTGCTGTGTCAGCAAGTTTGGTGTTGGCGGCGATCTTGTCGTCGAGGGCGCCCAGGACTTCTGCGATGGCGCATTGCTCCTGCAAGGGGGGGAGCAGAAGAGTATGGGCCTTGACGATGTCTGTCTTCAAATTAGTGAAGATAGAGCCGTTCCCCTGACCTGCCAAGTGCTTTCTGTCATTCAAAAATATATAGTAGAAGAATTTAGGATCGATGCCTCGAAGATTTCGGAGCAGTAGCCAGCCATCGTGAATGCAGGCTTCGATTCCTAAGATTTTCGGAATGCCTGGTGTCGCGCTGTTGGACAGGATTAGATCGCCGGGACGAACTACAACACTCTTACTTCGTCCCTCATGGCGGATAAATTCGCGCGTCCTTGTTATGTACCTCGAGGGATCTGCTGTGGCGTCAGCGATTTTGATCCATGGTGTCCCCTCCGGCACTATCCATTCGTGGATCGGACGTGGAGAGGCTCCTCGGGTTACATCGCAAAGCTCATCTACCCGTTTCAAAGGCCATTCGGGCGTGATATCAAATAAGTAATTGAACGAATCTGGAAGGCTCATGAAACCCTCCCCAGCTGCTCGCGCACAACCGCCGCAAGGCGCTCGGACTCGTCGAATTGGGCAAAGAGCTCGGCGGAGAGCCGTGCAATCTTTTCCTCGATCGGCTCGCCGTCGTCCTCCACGTCGGCGGCGCCAACGTAGCGGCCCGGGGTCAAGGCGTAGTCGGCGGCCTTGATCTCGGCGAGGGAGGCTGAGTAGCAGAAGCCGGGGACGTCGGCGTAGGGGGTTTCGGCAGGGCTCTGGGCCTCCGGGTCTCGACGCGCTCGCAGAGCTCGCTGCTCGACCACCGGGAGGGTCTCGACAGGCTCGACCACCGGGAGGGTCTCGACAGGCTCGACCACCGGAGGCTCGACCGGCGGGGATGGCTCGACCACGGGCGGGGTGCCGCGCCAGGCGTGGAAGGTGCCCGCGATCTTGGCAATGTCCTCGTCGGAAAGGGCCCGTTCGGCACGGTCGACCATGTGGCCCAGGTTTCGGGCGTCGATGAACAGCACCTGACCGGTCCTGTCCACAGACCCGCCAGAGCCGGCAGTCTTGTCCTTCGCAAAGAACCACGTGCACACGGGGATGCCGGTGGAACGGAACAGCTGGGTGGGCAGCGCCACCATGCAGGAGACGAGGTCCGCCTCCACGAGCTGGGCGCGGATCTCGCCCTCGCCGCCGGAGTTCGAGGACATGGAGCCGTTGGCCATGACCACGCCGGCGGAGCCGCCCGGGGCCAGCTTGGAAATGATGTGCTGGATCCACGCATAGTTCGCGTTTCCGGCCGGCGGGACGCCGTACTTCCAGCGGGGATCCGACTCCGAACGCGCCCAGTCCTTGATGTTGAACGGCGGGTTGGCCATGATGAAGTCGGCCTGCATGTCCGGGTGCTGGTCGCGGGCAAAGGTGTCGCCCCAGCGCGAGGCCAGGTTGCCGTTGAGCCCGTGGATGGCCAGGTTCATCTTCGCCATCCGCCAGGTGCGCTCGTTGAGCTCCTGGCCGTACACGGAAATCTCCGAGCCCTCCTTGTTGTGGGCCTCCAGGAACTTCTCGGCCTGGACGAACATGCCGCCCGAACCACAGGCGGGGTCGTACACGCGGCCGTGGTCCGGGCGCAGCACCTCGACGAGCACGCGGACCACGCCGGCGGGGGTGTAGAACTCGCCGCCGCGTTTGCCCTCGGCGCGGGCGAACTTCTCCAGGAAGTACTCGTAGACCTCGCCGAGGAGGTCGCGGGCCTTCGTGGCGCCCTGGCCGGTGAACTTGGCCGAGTTGAACAGGTCCAGCAGCTCGCCCAGGCGGCGCTGGTCCACGTTGTCCTTGTTGAAGATCATCGGCAGCGTTGCCGCCAACGACGGGTTCGAGCCCATCACGTACGCCATGGCGTCGTCGATGAGCTCGCCGATGCTCTTGGCGTGCTCGTCCAGGGTGGCCTGGGTGCCCTTGGCGTTCTGCGCCAGGTACGTCCAGCGGGCGCGGGCCGGGACCCAGAACACGCCGCGGCCGGTGTATTCGTCGACGTCGTCGATGAGCTGGCCGATCTGCTCCTCGTTCAGGCCGTCGGCCTCCAGTTCGGCGCGGATCTGCTCGCGGCGCTCGTCAAAGGCGTCGGAGACGTACTTCAGGAACACGAGCCCCAGGATGACGTCCTTGTACTGTGAGGCATCCATGGACCCGCGCAGCTTGTCCGCGGCCTTCCACAGGGTGTCCTTGAGTTCCTTCATGGTGGACGGGGCGGCGTCCAAGTTCTTCGCGGTGCTTTTCTTCGGGGGCATTGAACATCTTCCTTTTACGTTAAATCGATCGTAGCGTCCACGGCGAGCCCGCCGGCGCTGACGCCGTCGCGCAGGAGCGTGGTGAGTTCGGTGAGGCGGTCGAGCCTGAGCTGGGCGGCGCCCCGTTCCTGATCCAGGAGTCCCAGGGCGTGCTGCAGCTGCCGTGCCGCGGCGTGCGGCACCAGCCGGAGCGCCCAGTGCCGCCAGTCCTTGGAGGCGGCGGCATTGATGTCCGCGGCGACCAGCTCCGGCATGAGCCCGCCGGGATCGGCGCCGCTGATCCGCAGCACCCGGGCGGGATATTCGACGACGGCCCCGCCCCCGGCGTCGACGGCCGCCGCGGGTGTGGGGACGGTGGCGAAGACGACGTCGCCGGGCTCGGTCAGCCGCGCGTTGGGGTGGTTGGCCGCCAGGACCAGGCGGTCGATCCTCCTGACAGCCGTGCCGCGGCGTCCCTGCCCCGCGCCGCGCCCAAGGTCCGCGGGCCCGAGGACCCGGGCGCCGCCGTCGTCCGCCAGCGGCAGACCGGCGGCGAGGCGCACCCCCTGGACGTAGCGCAGGTGGCCCTGCGACAGCAGCACGTCAACCATTTCGGTGTTGGGGGTGCCGTGGCCCAGCGACACCCCGACGGACAGGGGCGCCGGGGCCGCCGCGGGATCGTTGAGCCGGGCGAGGAGCCGGTCCGCCCGCACCGCCTGCTCGGCAGCGGCGGGCCCGTCGCGGCGGGCCGCGGCGTGACGGACCAGCGCGCCGCGGCGGGCGAGCAGGCGGGAGGTGGGCACGGTGCGGGCAAAGCGCATGGCGTGGGAGCGGATCAGGCCCGCCGTTCCCAGCGAAACGGCGAGGTCGCCCACTAGGTCCTGCACGGCGTCGGCGGTCAACGGGGTGTCGGTGAGGTCGGCGACCATGGTCCAGCGCTCGGCGATCGGCACGGACGCGTGGGCGGGGCCGAGCACCCAGAGGGCCAGCGACTGGCGGGCCTTGGCGGGGACCAGGCCGGCGGGGAGGCGGACGATGGCGCGCACCCGGCCCGAGCGGAGCAGGTCCGAGCGCACATCGGCGGCCCTCGCGTCGTCGAGGGCGTCCGTAAGCACCGACGCCGGAGCCATGAAAACCCCGCGCTGCGAATCGTCCATCTGCAGGACGGTGTTCTCAATGTCCGCCAGAATGTCCGGCGCCGCCAGGTCCGGGGCGCCGGGCGGCGGGTACGACGCCACATGGACGGCCGGTTCCCCGACCGCGAACTGGCCGCCATCCGACACGGCCAGCGGCCTGCGGCGCGCGCCGTGGACCAGCAGGCGGCGCAGGGCGGTCCGCGACGCCTGGTCCCGCCCGTCGCGCGTCAGGATCAAGGGATCCGCATCTTCGGGCAGCCGGTCCAGCACGGCCGTGAGCAGGTCACTGCCGCCGGGGGTGGAATCGACAAACACGGGCCTCCCGGTCCCGTTGCCCGCGGCCAGTTCGACGGCGGTCCCCGCCGCCAGCTCGACGGCCGGTTGCGCGAGGGCAGTATCCGCCTGGCCGCGCAGCCCGGCCCGGTGGCGGCCGCCCAGGAGCTGTTCCAGTGCGGCGGCGGGGGAGTAGGCGGCGTCCACCAGCTGGTCGGCGTGCGCCGCTGCCTCCGGGGCCGTCCGGCCCAGGGCCTCGATTTCCGAGTAGAGGAACTCGTCGTCCGGGTCGGCCTCGTCGGCGGCGTCAAGCAGGTCGTCAAGGTCCAGGCCGGCCAGCGGACCGCCCGTCAGCCGGCGCAGCGTGATGAGCGCGGTCTGGGCGGCAAACGCCGCTTCTGGATCCGTCCGGGCGGAATCCCGCCGGGCGAAGGCAGCCATGTCCGCCGCAGCCTGGGGATTGTTGCCGTGCCGGGTTGACTCGAGCCAGGCCCCCACCTCGCCGGCGTCAAAAAGCTGCTGGCCGCGGATGACGCGGACCGGTTCGGGGAACGGGGTGGAGGTGGTCCTGCTGCGGCTGCGCCACATCGACACCACCGGGCGCTTCACCTGCGTCAGGGCCGCGATTTCCGCCAACGAGATGCGGAGGGCCGTTGCCTGTTGGTTCACGCGGCCTCCCCTCGATCGGCATGTTCGGTGCGTGTACAGCTTATGTCGCATTCCACAACTTGGGGACAACATGTTGATAAGTCCCCTTATCAGCTGGTTTCATCGGAGATCGCTCTTGGAGGGGCTTAGCTTGGTTCTGTCAACGCAGGACAACCACCCATTGGGGGGCACCACCGTGGAAAGCACCAAGCCGGACGAAGGTCCGGGCAAGGAAACCGGCCGGCTCGTCTTCAGCTCTTACGGCCACGTGCTGGGCCTGACCGACGGGGTGTTGTTCGGCGCCAAGCGGCCGCCTCGACAGCAGGGGACCGCTGCCTCACCGGGGAAAGCGCCCACGGCGGAGCCAGTCCGCGATCCCGGGCACAGCCCGCACAGGGACGCACCGCACGGCTGAGCCGCCCCCGACCGTGGGGTGGCCATTCATTGGGGGACGGCCACTCCACGCCCACTTTTCATCACTCACAGGCTTCTTAGGGGACCAACCATGGAAATCAGCACCAGCCCTCAACCCACCGATCCGGCGCCACCAGTCGAAGGCGGCCCGGCCACAAAAGGCGCCGCCGGGCGCACATGGAAACTGAAGACGCTCGCGGTCGGGGGAGCCGCCGTCGTGCTCCTCGGCGCTGGCACCTGGTTCGGCACCACGCTCCCGGACCCCACCGCCAGCGACGCCTATGTGCAGCTGGCGCAGGGCAAGGCGGGCGTGGACGAAGCCCTCAGCAATTCCAGGGACGCGTACCGGAAGCTGGACGGCGAGTATGCCACCCTGCAAAGCCAAATCAAGGGTCGCGAGGACGCGGTTTCGGGGCGGGAAAGTGCCGTGGGTGCCGCCGAAAAGAAGGTGGGGGAGGCCGAGGCCGCGGTGAAGAAGCGTGAGGACGCCGTCACAGGGGCGGAGAAGGCAAAGGCCAAAAACACCATTGACGAAGGCACCTGGGCTGTCGGTCGGGATATCGCGCCGGGCACCTACGTGAGCGCCGCGGCCGTCGGTTCCGACTGCTACTGGGCCATCCTGGCCGGTGGCAGCAACGGCTCCGACATCATCGAAAACGACATCCCGGGCGGCGGGCGTCCGTCCGTGACGCTCAGCGCCGGGCAGGACTTCAAGTCCTCCAGCTGTGGCACCTGGACCAAACAGTAGGCCCCGCCCTCACCCGCCCGCCGCACTCCGCGGCACTCAGAACATCCGACGCGGCGTCACCCGCCGCGTCAACGAAAGGAAACGACCATGACCCACACACTCCACCCCGGGGCCCCGTCCCTGCAGCCCGCTCCGCTGGGCCACGCCGGCGTCGGCACCAAGTCCTTCGTCACCACGTGGGTGCTCGCCCTCCTGCTGGGCGGCCTGGGCATCGACAGGTTCTACCTGGGCAAGGTGGGCACCGGCATCCTCAAGCTCGTCACCCTGGGCGGACTGGGCGTCTGGACGCTCGTGGACCTCATCCTCACGCTTGCCGGCAGGCAGCGGGACAAGCAGGGGCTCCTGCTGGCCGGCTACGCCAAGCACAGGGTGCTGGCGTGGATCGTCACCGCCGTGCTGGTCGTGGCGGGCGCCGTGTCCGGCGGGGCCGCGGGTTCCGGAGCGGGCACGGCCGCTGATCCGTCCGCGGCGCCCGCGGCCCCGGCCGCCGCGGCGCCCGCAAAGGCACCGGCAGCAATGGCTCCGGCACCCGCGAAGGCCGCCGCGCCGGCAGCCAAGAAGTGGACGACCGTCCAGTCACTGCTGGGGACGAGTGATTCCGCCAGCCAGGTTTTTGAGTTGACGGGGTCGGAGGCCCAGCTGAGCTACGACTTCAAGGGCGGCGCCGACATGGTGGTTGCGGCGATCTACCTGGAACCGGAAGGCAAGGACATTTCCAAGGACGGGGGCATCCCGCTCGTCATGCTCAGCAAGACCGGGGCCAGCACGACGGCACTGCACAAAACTGCGGGCAGGTACTACCTTGACGTGCGCGCCGCCAACGTCGACTCGTGGACAGTGACGGTCCAGGAAAAGCGGTAGGTGCTGGCGGGCATACAAGGCCGGGAGCCGGCGTCGTACTTCAAGAACGACGCCGGCTCCCGGCTTGGAACTGATGCAAAGGGCCGATTCTAGGATTCCCCGCTGTCGCAGTGGAGCCACGCAGCCAACTCCTGCTTCTCGGACTCATCCACCTCGAGTCCTGCCAGTTCCGCTTGACGCAATACGCTGATAAAGAAGGCGCGGGCTATGGCTGCGGCGTCCGGAGAAGGATCGGCATTCAAGTTGGCGCCCCCGTCCCGACATGCACGAACAACAAATGAGAAGGCCCGGCGTGGAATTTCCAGGCCCTGCCCCGCCACCTGGTCCCGGGACCATTTGGACGCTTCCGTGAAGTTGAAAACGTGCATCGCCGCATAGGTGGCAAGTGTTTCAAACACCACAGGCCAGTGGCTCGAAGATAGTGTGGGCATTCCGGTGACTTCCGAGAAGTGCATCACCGTGGCGGGCAGGGCGGGCCGCGGGGCGGACATGGATGCGGGTGGCTCGATATGGCGCGTCGGATCCCAAAGGTGGTACTGGGAAAACTGCGCATTGGGAAGTTCCAGCATCTGAAGCGCTCGAACGAAGGTACGCGCCCCATACCAGGTACCGTCCTCCAGACCTGCCCCGGATGCAGCCTTCAGGTCCGACGACAAGCGCGCCAAATTGATGGGATCGTTCGCTTTTGAATAAATGGACCTGACCTCCCGGGCGAAGTCGTCGTAACCGGTCTTCGCTTTCAAGACGGAGCCAAGGTCGACCGTCGGCGGCGCGTGGCCGTCCAATTCCCGCGCAATCTGGTCGTCATTGATTTCCGCATCGGTCTCAGGATCCATCGAGGACAACTCGAAGATGTCCTGCTCATCGAGGAATCGGTCGGCAAGGGATTCGTAGGCCGTTGCCGTTGATGAGGTTGCGATAACTGTTATGCGACGGTCATCCGCACGCAAGACTTGAAGGAGTGGCGTGAAATCGGCGTCTGCTGACGCGAGGACGAACTCGTCATATCTGGTGTTACTACTCAGGGCGGTCATCACATCGATGACGATGCGGATGTCGGCACCGTTCTTTGACCCTTTGGTCAGGGCAGGACAGTCCACTACTTCAACCCCCGCCTGGGTGAAGAAAGGCCGGAGCTTGGAAAAATAGACTCGTTCGCCTGGTTTGCCAGGGTCCGGGAGTGAACCCGCAGGGTTCATATAGCAGCGTAGGACCAGCCATCGACGTTCATCTCCGTCGGCGTACATGGTGCGTAGTTTATGCAGCCACCGGGACGGGCTTTTAGCCAGCTCCATGGCTGACGTGGGATCGGCTGACATCAGGCCGCTGAAGAAATTGTCGAAATCGAGAAACAGGGCTGACTTCATGATTGTGACCACGGGCCTCTCTTGTTCTGTTGGCCTCATCCTGCCACCCCGCGAGAGGAGCCTACAAGGTAGGAACGCGTGGTTGGTCGGTGGCCCGCATTGATGCCGGCATTGGGACGACTGAGGGGACCGCCCAAGGCGGGGTGCCGGGTGCTGCGGAGAGCCCGCGCAAGGCCGGGTGCCGGCGTCGTACTTCAGTCCTGGCCGCGGAGCCTGTCCATGTCGCGGCGGTCCTTCTTGGTGGGGCGGCCGGCGCCGCGGTCCCGCTGCGGCAGTCCGAGCGCCGGAAGCACCGGCCGAGGGGGAGTGTGGTCTGTGAAGCAGTGCGATGCCGCCTCCGCACCCACGCGCTTGTTGATCAGGCGCCGGACCTCCAGGATCCGTTCCCAGCCGGATTCACGGACCCGGACGGTGTCGCCCGGGACCACGGTGTGGGCTGCCTTGGCGTTGACGTCGTTGAGCTTCACGTGGCCGGCACGGCAGGCGGCGGTGGCCACGGAACGCGTCTTGTACACGCGGATTGACCACAGCCAGGCGTCAATGCGCACGGATGCCGGCGCGTTCTTCGGAATGCTCATAGTGGCTTCGAGTCTAGCGCCGGCCGTGCGCACCTGCCGGAGCTGCCAGTGCCGGGAGCTCAGTCCTGGTTGCTGAACGCCGCGTCGAAGGAGAGCTCGGACGGGGCGAAGTTGAACTTCTTCAGTGCGGCCAGGGCCTCGGGCGCGCCTTGGAGGCGGTCCATGCCGGCGTCCTCCCATTCAACAGAGATGGGTCCGTCGTAGCCGATGGCCGTCAGGGCGCGGAACGCCGACTCCCAGGGCACGTCCCCGCGTCCGGCGGAGACAAAGTCCCAGCCGCGGCGCGGATCGCCCCACGGCAGGTGGGAGCCCATGACGGTGTTGCGGCCTGTCATGCGCAGCTTCGTGTCCTTGCAGTCCACGTGGTAAATCCGGTCCTTGAAGTCCCAGATGAAGGAGACCGGGTCGATGCCCTGCCACATGAAGTGGGAGGGGTCCCAGTTCAGGCCAAACGCCTCCCGGTGGCCGATGGCCTCCAGCGTGCGCACGGTGGTCCAGTAGTCGTAGGCGATCTCCGACGGATGGACCTCGTGGGCGAAGCGGACGCCGCACTCGTCAAAGACGTCCAGGATCGGGTTCCAGCGGTCCGCGAAGTCCTGGTATCCGGCGTCGATCACGGATTCGGGGACGGGCGGGAACATGGCCACATACTGCCAGATCGAGGAGCCGGTGAAGCCGACCACAGTCTTCACGCCCAACGCCCGGGCGAGGCGGGCCGTCAGCTTCATTTCCTCGGCCGCGCGCTCCCGCACCCCCTCGGGGTCGCCGTCGCCCCAGACCTTGGAGCCCACGATTGCCTGGTGGCGGAAGTCGATGGGGTCATCGCACACGGCCTGGCCCTTGAGGTGGTTGGAGATGGCCCAGACCTTCAGCCCGTACTTCTCCAGCACGGCGAGCTTGCCCTCGACATAGCCGGGCTCATCCCAGCGCCACGGGTCAAGGTGGTCGCCGGAGCAGGCGATCTCCAAGCCGTCGTAGCCCCATTCGGAAGCTAGCCGGGCCACTACCTCGAAGGGCAGGTCGGCCCACTGGCCGGTAAACAAGGTGTACGGACGGGGCATGCTTAGCTCCTTGAGGCAGTGGCGGACGGGGATGTGGCGGTGCTGGTGGTTTCGGCGGGCCCAACCACCGGGGCAGGCTCGACCACCGGGGGGCCGGGTCTCGACGCGCTCGCAGGGCTCGCTGCTCGACCACCGGGCCCAACCACCGGGACCGTGGCGCCGCCGGCGGCGGAGGAGGCCTCGATCGCGGCCAGGACGCGCTGCACGCCGAAGCCTTCCTCGAACGACGGCGACGGGTCGGTGCCGCCGTCGATGGCCAGCAGGAAGTCGCGGATCTGGTGGGTGAAGCTGTGCTCCCAGCCCAGCACGTGCCCCTGCGGCCACCAGCCCGAAACATACGGGTGGCCGGGTTCGGTGACGAGGATGCGCCGGAAGCCCTGAACGTCGATGGGATCGGTGCCGTCGAGGAAATACAGCTCGTTCGGGTTTTCCAGGTTGAAGGTCAGTGACCCCGTTGTGCCATAAACCTCCACGCGGAGCGCGTTCTTCTGCCCAAGGGCCACGCGCGACACGTCCACTCCCGCCACTGCGCCGCCGGCCAGGGACAGCGTGGCCCAGGCCGCGTCGTCGACCGTGACGGGTTCCGGGCCGTCCGGTCCGGGCCGCTCGGTGACAAAGGTGTGCAGCTTTCCGGAGACGGCGGTGACGGTGTCGCCAAGGAGGTATTGGACCTGGTCGACGGCGTGGGAGGCGATGTCCCCCAGCGCGCCCGAGCCGGCGGTTTCCTTGCGCAGCCGCCAGGTCATGGGAGATCCGCCGTCCACCAGCCAGTCCTGCAGGTACGACGCGCGGACCTGCCGGATGGTGCCCAGCTTGCCGTCCGCGATGAGCTGGCGGGCCAGCGAAAGCGCGGGAAGCCTGCGGTAGTTGAATCCCACCATGGACCGCACGCCCGCCAGCCGTGCGGCCTGGGCGGCGCGGACCATGGCCTCGGATTCGGCCAGGGAATTGGCCAGCGGCTTCTCCACCAGGACGTGCTTGCCCGCGGCCAGGGCCGCCGTCGCGATTTCCGCGTGCAGCCAGCCGGGGGCGCAGATGTCGACGATGTCGATGTCGTCCCGTTCCAGGACCGAGCGCCAGTCCGTGGCGGATTCGCTCCAGCCATACTTCCGGGCCGCCGCCGACACAGCTTCGGCGTGCCGGCCCACCAGGACCTTCTGCTCAAAGGCCGGCACGTCAAAGTGGTTGGCCACGGTGCGCCAGGCATGGGAATGGGCCTGGCCCATGAAGGAGTAGCCAATGGCCGCCACGCCCAGCGGGCGTGGTCCGGCCGGGGCCTGGTGGGAGGTCATGGTGGGCTTCCTAGAGGGTTGCTTCGGTGGGGTTCCAGTCCGCGGGGAGCGGATCGGAGGGCGCGGCCGTGCTCTCGACGGTGACGAAGTCCCCGCCATCCACGGATTCGGCGATCGAGACCATGGCGTCGAGGACATGGTAGGCAAGCTCCCCCGGCGCGCGGTGGGGAACGCCGGCGCGGAGGGAGCGGGCCAGGTCCAGCACGCCCATGCCGCGGCCGTTTGCGGGCCCTTCGGAGGGAATGACGGTCCAGTCCTCCTCGCCGCGCCTGCACAGGCGGATGTCGCCGTCGAAGTTGTTCGGATCCGGCAGGGCGATGGTGCCTTCGGTCCCGGTGATCTCCACGAATCCCATGCGGGCGCGGGGGGACTCGAAGCTGAAGACGCTGTGCGAGGAGGCGCCGGACTCAAACTGGGCTATCGCGCTGACATGGGTCGGGACCTCGACGTCGAACACTTCCCCTGCCTTGGGCCCGGAACCGATCGTCCGGGTCGGGAAGGCGGTGGAGCCGACGGCGGCCACCTTGGCGATGGGGCCAAACGCCTGGATCAGGGTGGTGAGGTAGTACGGCGCCATGTCGAACAGGGGGCCGGCGCCGGTCTGGAACAGGAACGCGGGGTTCGGGTGCCAGGATTCGGGGCCGGGCGACTGGAACATGGTCAGCGCCGTCAGCGGGGTGCCGATTTCACCCGCGTCGATCAGCCGTCGGGCGGTCTGCAGGCCGGCTCCCAGGAACGTGTCCGGGGCGCAACCGAGCCGGACGCCGGCGGCCTGGGCTTCCTTGAGCAGGCCCAGGCCGCTTTCCCGGTCCAGTGAAAAAGGCTTCTCGGTCCAGACGTGCTTGCCCGCCCGCACGGCCGCCGTCGCGACCTCGACGTGGGCGGCGGGGATGGTCAGGTTGACCACAATCTCGACGTCGGGATGGTTCAGGGCTGCGTCCACGCCGCCGAAGGTCCCGATGCCGTACTCCGCGGCGCGGGCCGCGGCCGCCTCCTCGAAGAGGTCGGCGATGACCAGGACCTTGAGGTCGGGGAAGGTGGTCAGGTGGTCCAGGTACTGCTTGCTGATGTTACCGGCGCCGATGACGGCGACGCCGACCGGCCCGCTCTTGGGGGTGGCAGTCATGGGGGTCATGCCTTTCCGCGGTTGAGGAAGGCAAGGCTTTGGGCGATGCCGTCAAAGATGTCCCCGGCGTAGTCGTCAAACTCCACGACGCCGACTTCCAGCGACTTCGCCGCGCCAATGACGTCCCAGACCGGGACCTCGCCCTGCCCGGCGGGCAGCTGGGCCTTGGTGTCGGTGGTCAGCGGGCCGTCCTTGATGTGGATGAACTTTACGCGCTCGCCCAGGCTGGTCAGCACGTCCACGGCGTTGGCGCCGCCCACGGAGACCCAGTAGGTGTCCACTTCCAGCACCAGTTCGGGGTCCAGCAGGGTCTCGAAGTATTCCAGCGCCGTGGTGCCGTTGATCGTGGACTCCAGTTCCCAGGAATGGTTGTGGTAGCCAACGCGGATGCCGTACTCGGCGCCCTTCTTGGCCGCGGCGTTCAAGCCGGCCGCGGTCTTTTGGATGTCCTTGGCGTTCTGCCACTGTTCGGCGGGGACGAACGGGTCGATGACGGTGGTGATGCCCAGCTTCTTCGCGGCCCGGAAGATCTCGTCCTGGTCGTCCTTGAGCAGGGGGGCGTGGCCGGACGGGGCGGTGATGCCGTTCTCGGCAAATGCGGCGGCCAAGGCGTCGGCAGTGGCCACAAAGTTGTACGGCTCCACCTTCGTGAAGCCGAGTTCTGCCACCCGGGCAATGGTGCCGGGCAGGTCGTCCTCGAGGGGCTTGCGCACGGTGTACAGCTGCAGGGAATACGTCACTGGGGGTCTCCTCGAAGTCAAAGATGGTGTTCACTCCAAGCTAAGGGAACTTTTGACGAGCGTCAAGCAAAAGTTGGGCACCAATTGACTTTCATTCGAATTGTGACAGATAGAAGCCCGTGTGTTATTTATTGTGGATGCCCAAGTCCCCAGCAACGCCCCTTGCGCCATCGCCAGGTTTCAACAGCGCCGCCGGTGCGGCCGGCGTCGCGGCGTCGCGCGCGGGGGACGTGTTCCAGCTCCTGCGCGACGGCCACGCCAGGACGAGGGCCGAGCTGGCGGACATCACGGGGCTGGCACGCTCCACCGTTGCCGCGCGGATTGACGCGCTGGCCACCTCGGGCCTCATCGGCCCCGCCGGCGAGGCGGTCTCCTCCGGCGGGCGCCCGCCGTCGCGCTTTGCCTTTCAGTCCACGGCGCGCGTGGTCCTGGCGGTCGACGTCGGCGCCACCCATGTGCTCATCGGCCTGACCGACCTCAGCGGCAAGCTGCTCGCGGAGCTGCGCGAATCCATCGACATCTCCACGGGGCCGGTGGCCGTGCTGGACGCGGTCCTGGAGCACGCCGGGCAGCTCCTGGCCCAGGCGGGCCGGCACGAGCGCGAGCTGGTGGGGATCGGGATCGGCCTGCCGGGGCCCGTGGAGCATTCCACCGGCCGCCCGGCGAGCCCGCCCATCATGCCCGGATGGGACGGCTTTGACGTTCCGGCGTACGTGCAGCGGCGGTTCAGGACGAACGTGCTGGTGGACAACGACGTCAACATCATGGCGCTCGGTGAGCGCGCGGTCTACTGGCCCGAGGCGGACAACCTGCTCTTCATCAAGGTCGCCACGGGCATCGGCGCCGGCATCATCAGCGGCGGGCTGCTGCAGCGCGGCGCGGACGGGACGGCCGGGGACATCGGCCACGTCCGGGTCCCGCGCGGCGGCGACGTGCTGTGCCGCTGCGGAAACCACGGCTGCCTGGAGGCCATGGCGTCGGGGCCGGCCGTGGCCGCGGCCCTCGCCGCGGGCGGCGTGCCGGCGGCAACCGGCGAGGACGTGCTGGAACTGGCCCGGCGCGGCAACCTGGCCGCCATCCAGGCCATGCGCCAGGCCGGCCGCGACGTCGGGGACGTCCTGGCCGCCTGCGTCAACCTGCTCAACCCGTCCGTCATCGTCATTGGCGGCGGGCTCTCCTCCGCCGGCGAATACCTGATGGCGGGCGTGCGCGAGATCGTCTACCAGCGCTCCCTTCCGCTGGCCACGGCGCGCCTGCGGATCGTCCAGTCCATGGCCGCGGACCACGCCGGCGTCCTGGGCGCCGCCCGCATGGTGATTGACTACGTGCTGGCCCCGGCCGGCGTCGAACATCTCCTGGCGGAGCAGCAGCAGCCATGAGCGGGGGCGGCCCGGCCGGAAAAGTGACCATCGCTGGCCTGGCCGGACGCCTCGGCATGTCCAAGGCCTCGGTCTCCTACGCCCTGAACGGCCAGCCCGGTGTCAGCGAACCCACCCGCGCCCGCGTCCTGGCACTCGCCGCCGAGCTTGGCTGGTACCCGAGTTCCAGCGCCCGCGCGCTCTCGCAGTCCCGCAGCGACGCGGTGGGAATCGTGCTGGCGCGCTCCCCGGAGGAGGTGGGCTCGGAATCGTTCTACATGAACGTCCTGGCCGGGATCGAGTCCGTCCTCAGCGAGCACGACATGAACCTGATGCTGCGCATGGTCACCCCGTCTCCGGCCCGCCTGGACCTGGACGTGTACCGGCGGTGGGCGGGGGAGCGGCGCGTGGACGGGGTGATCGTCTTTGACAGTTTCAGCGACGATCCCCGGCCCCCGCTG
This sequence comes from Arthrobacter dokdonellae, assembly GCF_003268655.1. Taxonomy (NCBI): domain Bacteria; kingdom Bacillati; phylum Actinomycetota; class Actinomycetes; order Micrococcales; family Micrococcaceae; genus Arthrobacter; species Arthrobacter dokdonensis. The sequence goes on from NZ_CP029642.1 coordinate 892,487, forward strand.
CTCTCCGGGCTGCGGCTGCCGCACGTGTTGGTCGGGGCGGCCGGGGATGCCGGTCCCACGCCGTTCGGCGCCCACACCACGGTGGACCAGGGTGCCGACGCGGCGACGGTGGTGGAGGCCTTCCACGCCCGCGGACACCGGCACATCGCCTATGTGTCCGGCCCGCTGGGGCTGACGCATGAGGCCGCCCGCCGCGCGGGAATCCATTCCCATGCGAGCCGGCTGGGCATGACGGCCGTGTTCAGCGCCTCGGACTACACCGCGGACGACGGCGCTAAGGCCACCACCGCCGTTGTCGCCGGGCTGGCGCCGGGGTCCCCGGACTTTCCCACCGCGATTGCGTATGGCAACGACCTCATGGCCATGGGCGGGCTTCGGGCGCTCAAGCGCCTGGGGATGTCCGTTCCCGGCCAGGTGTCCGTCCTCAGCTGGGACGACTCCATCCTGTGCCAGCTCAGCTCGCCCAGTGTGGCCGCCCTGGCCCGGAACACGATGGAGCTGGGGCGCCGCTCCGCCGCCCTGCTGCTGGAGACGATCGCCGGGCACCAAGCGGCGAACGTCGCCATGCCCGCAGGCGTGCTGCATGCGCGCGAAAGCCTCGGGGAAGCGGTCCAGGCAGCCCCGTAATCTCATAACAAAGCGGTAACAATGCGCCTGTGCTGAACCGGTTCAGTTATTCTGGTCACAGGGAATTCCCGGTCCTCGGGGCACCAAAAACCGCGTGTTTCCGGCGTCTTCGGCGCGCGGTGCCGCGGTCTTGGAGGGTTGGCCGACGGAGATCTGCCGGTTGCAATTCAATAGCTGAAAAAACTCATCCTAACTTTTGATTGACCATCGTCATAAGTTCATCTAGGTTTGGATTCACGATGAGAAACGGGCCCGCCCAGACGGCTCTGGCGCCGACGATTGGGCCTCCAACAACAAGGACAAGGAAGTCGCGAAAGTGAAAATTCGTACTTTTGCCGCAGCGGCGGCAATCGCAGCGCTGGCCATTACCGCCACGGGCTGCAGTGGGGGCACCAGCGGCGGCAGTTCCGCCAGCGGCGGCGGAAAGACCCTCACCTACTGGGCAAGCAACCAGGGGACCAGCCTGGACAACGACAAGCAGGTCCTGACCCCGGAGCTGCAGAAGTTCCAGGACCAGACCGGCATCAAGGTCAACCTCGAAGTCATCGGGTGGAACGACCTCCAGACCCGCATCCAGACGGCCGTCACCTCGGGCCAGGCGCCCGACGTGCTGAACATCGGCAACACGTGGGCCGCTTCGCTGCAGTCCACCGGTGCGTTCATGCCGTTTGACTCCGCCGCCTTCAGCGCGATCGGGGGCAAGGACAAGTTCGTCAAGACAGCCATGGACACCGGCGGCGTCCCGGGGCAGGACCCCACCTCGGTGCCCCTCTACGGGCTGGCCTACGGCTTGTACTACAACAAGGCAATGTTCAAGGATGCCGGCCTGACCCCTCCCACCACGTGGGAGGAAATGGTCGCCGATGCCAAGAAGCTGACCAAGGGATCCGTCCACGGCATGACCCTGGCGGCAGGCAGCTACACCGAAAACTCGCACTTTGCCTTCATTAACGCGGCACAGAACGGCGCGGAATTCTTCGATTCCTCGGGCAAGCCGACGTTCACTTCGGACGGCGTCGTCGACGGCATCGCCCGCTACCTTGACCTGATGCAGACGGACAAGGTCGTCGACCCCGGCAACGCGCAGTATGACAACGGCACCCAGGCCATCAACGACTTTGCCAACGGCAAGGCCGCCATGGTCCTGAGCCAGAACAACGCCAACAGCTCCATCGCCTCCCAGGGCATGAAGGCCGACCAGTTCGGCGTCGTCGCGTTCCCCGCCCCGCAGGGCGGCAAGGACATCGCCACCATGGTGGCCGGCATCAACATGTCCATCTTCAAGAACACGAAGAACAAGGACGCCGCCCTCCAGTTTGTGAAGTTCATGACCAGCGAGGCCACCCAGGCCACGCTCGACAAGTCCTTCGCCGCGCTGCCGGTCCTGGCCGGCGTCACGCCGAGCTTCACCACCGACACGGCGCTTGCCAAGACGTTCGAGGACATCTACGCCAACAAGTCCAAGCCCCTCCCGCTGGTGGCGGCCGAGGACCAGTTTGAAAGCACCGTGGGCAAGGCCATGAACCAGATGTTCGCCAAGGTCGCCTCCGGCGGCACCGTTTCCAAGGCGGACATCAAGGCGGCATTGACCACCGCACAGCAGGCCGTCGAAGCCGCCGGCTGACCACCGTCACCACACTCGGCATTGAAGGGGCGGGGCCCGCATCACAGGCTCCGCCCCTTCGCAAATCAACCCCTCCCAGAAAGGTGCGTGCCCGCAGTGACTGCCACCACCACCACCCGCAAGTCCGGAGCCGCCGGCAAGGCGCCCAGACGCGGGAACCGCAAAACCCGCCGGGCCGGCTGGTGGCTGCCTTACGCGCTGCTCGCCCCCGCCGTCCTCTTTGAACTGGTCATCCACGTCATCCCGATGGCCACCGGCATCTGGATCAGCTTTCTCAAGCTCACCAAGATGTACATCGCCAACTGGGGCAACGCCCCGTTCTCCGGGCTCAAGAACTACCAGCTCGCGCTCGACTTCAACTCCGCCGTTGGATCCGGGCTGCTCAAGTCCTTCCTGATCACCGCAGCCTTCACCGTCCTGGTGGTCGCCATCTCCTGGGGGCTGGGCATGGCCGCCGCCGTGGCGCTGCAGAAGTCCTTCTTTGGGCGCGGATTCTTCCGCACCCTGTTCCTGATTCCCTACGCGCTGCCCATGTACGCCGGCGTCATCGCGTGGAAGTTCATGCTGCAAAAGGACAACGGCGCGCTGAACCACTTCCTTTTTGACAACCTGGGCCTGCCGGGTGACAAGCCGTTCTGGCTGATCGGCGACAACGCGTTCGTCTCGGTGGTCATCGTGGCCATCTGGCGGCTCTGGCCGTTCGCCTTCCTCATGCTGATGGCCGGCCTGCAGTCGATCCCCAACGACGTGTATGAAGCCTCCGCCGTGGACGGCGCGAAGCCGCTGCGCCAGTGGTCGGCCATCACCTTGCCCATGCTGCGCCCCGTGAACATGGTGCTGCTGCTGGTCATGTTCCTGTGGACGTTCAACGACTTCAACACCCCGTTCGTGCTGTTTGGCGGCTCCCAGCCCCCCGCCGGCGACCTGATTTCCTTCCACATCTACAACGCCTCCTTCCTGACCTGGAACTTCGGCTCCGGCGCGGCCATGTCGGTCCTGCTGCTGCTGTTCCTGCTGCTGGTCAGCGGAATCTACCTACTCTTCATGAACCGGAGGAAAGACCGTGCATGAGACCACCGGTGCCAAGACCTTCAGGATCGTCAGCATCACGCTGCTGAGCATCTTCACGATCGTGCCCATCTGGGTCATGGTCATCTCCGGCCTGAAGCCGTTGAAGGACGTCCAGGGCGCCTTTTCCTGGTGGCCCAAGACCCTGACCATCCAGCCCTACATCGACATGTGGCGGACCGTGCCGCTGGCCAGCTACTTCGTCAACTCGGTCATCGTCTCCAGCGTCGCCACGGTGCTGTCCCTGATCATCGCCATTTTCGCCTCCTACGCCATCTCCCGGTACAACTTCCGCGGACGCTCGGTGTTCTCCACCACGGTCCTCTCCACGCAGATGCTTCCCGGTGTGCTGTTCCTGCTGCCGCTGTTCCTGATCTTCGTGAACATCAACACGAACTTCGGCGTCCAGCTCGTGGGCACGCGGCTGGGCCTGATCATCACCTACCTGACGTTCTCGCTCCCGTTCTCGATCTGGATGCTGGCCGGCTACTTCGACGGCATCCCGCGCGAACTTGACGAGGCCGCCAAGGTGGACGGCTGCGGCCCCATGCGCGCCCTGTTGACGGTCATCCTGCCGGCCGCCCGGCCGGGCCTGGTGGCGGTGGCCATCTACAGCTTCATGACCAGCTGGGGCGAGGTCCTGTTTGCCTCCGTCATGACCACCGACGCGAACCGCACCCTGGCCGTGGGCCTGCAGCTGTACTCGACGCAGACCAACGTGTACTGGAACCAGATCATGGCCGCGTCCGTGGTGGTCAGCGTTCCGATCGTCATCGGCTTCCTGCTGCTGCAAAAGAACTTCGTGGCCGGCCTGACCGCGGGCGCCGTCAAGTAACGCCGCCCGCGCCGGGCATCGAGACCAAGGACGCCGGCACCCGGGTTGGCTTTCCCGCCCGCCCGGGTGCCGCCGTCGTCCATCCGGGCAGTCCATCAGGGAGGCACACATGACCAGAGACCCGGAGAACGTCGAGGTCCTGGTGCGCCTGCGCGAAGCCGACGGCACCCTCCGTGACCTGGCGCGAGTCCTTGGCGGCCAGGGCACCATGAACGTGCCGAGCTGGGACCCAACAGGACGGAAGATCGCAATCGTCGGCTACCCGCTTGAGGCGCAGCCGTCCGGGCCGCCGCGCTAGACGGCGCAGCCGTCCGGGCCGCACACCTCGCCGGCGTCCGAGCCCGCAGCAGCCACCATGGTCAGCGGGTTGGCTTCCTTCCAGGCCTCGTCGAGGGCCTGCGCAAACAGTTCGGACGGCTGGGCGCCGGAGATCCCGTACTTACGATCGATGACGAAGAAAGGGACGCCGCTGACGCCGAGCGCCCGGGCCTCGGCAAAGTCATGGCGGACGTCGTCGGCGTACTTGTCCGTGTCCAGCGCCTCGTTGATCTCGCCGGCGTCCAGGCCGGCGGCCGCTCCGGTACGGACCAGGAATTCGCGGCTGCCGATGTCCTCACCGTGCTCAAAGTGGGCTGAGAGCAGGGCTTCCTTGACGGCGTCGGCCTTCCCGTGTGCGGCAGCGAGGTGCAGCAGCTGGTGGGCGTTGAAGCTGTTGGCGACCACCACGCCGTCGAACTTGTAGTCCAGGCCCTCCCCGGCCGCCTGCTCGGTGACGTGGGCAAACATGCCCGCAACCTGGGCCGGGTCCATGCCCTTGCGCCCGGCCAGGTAGCTCAGCTCGGTGCCGTCGTAGTGCTCGGGGAGGGTGGGGTCCAGCTGGTAGCTGCGCCACTGCACCTCCACGGAATCCCTGTGCGGGAAGGCCTTCAGCGCGGTTTCAAAGCGGCGCTTGCCGATGTAGCACCACGGGCAGGCGACGTCGGACCAGATCTCAATCTTCATACTGGCGGCAACGGGCACCGCGCGGCCGTTATTCCGCGGACCCCCTAGACACCTCGTTGAAGTTCGAGATAACCACCTAACCAAGAGTTGAGGTTCGAGATAACGACGCCTCCGGGCCACCGCGGAGGCGTCGTTATCTCGAACCTCAAAAAGTACGACGGCGGTTGGCGGGTTTCCCATGAAACCCGCCAACCGCCGTCGTACTTTCTTAATGGTGCGGTATTAAGGCTGGCCCGCCGGAACCCGACCATCGGGCTGCAGTGGCGACGCATCCGGCGGGGCCAGCCAAACTTATGCGCTTCCTATGCGGCGGCCAACTCGCGCTTGCGGGACGTCTCCTGCGCGGGGGTTTCATGCAGGTAGTTGGCGTAGGCGGAGAGCGTCAGGAAGGTGGGGAACTCCTCGCCCAGGGCAACGGCCTCGAAGATCTCCAGGGCGTCGTCGAACCTGTCGGCGTCGAAGCGGGGCATCCTGGCGAACTCCTCTTCGAGCATTTCCTTCACCCAGTCGTAGGTAATGAGGTCGCCCTGTTCGGTGATGGCCTGGCTGTGGATCCACTGCCAGATCTGCGAGCGGGAGATTTCCGCGGTGGCGGCGTCCTCCATGAGGTTGTTCAGGGCGACAGCGCCGTGGCCCCGCAGCCAGGATTCGATGTACTGGATGCCTACCCAGATGTTGTCCCTGATGCCCTGTTCGGTGATGGTGCCCTGGGTGCCGGCCACATCCAGCAGGGCGCGGTCGTCCAGCTCCACGTCGTCGCGCAGGCGGCTGATCTGGTTCGGGTTCCAGCCCAGCATGTCGTCAAAGACCTCCATGGCCACGGGGACCAGGTCCGGGTGTGCCACCCAGGAGCCGTCGAAGCCGTCGTTGGCCTCGCGGGTCTTGTCCGCGCGGACCTTCTCCATGGCGTTGGCGTTGGCTTCCGGGTCGCGGCGGTTGGGGACGAAGGCGGACATGCCGCCGATGGCCATGGCGCCGCGGCGGTGGCAGGCGCGGACCAGCTGCTCGGTGTACGCGCGCATGAACGGCGCCGTCATGGTGATCTGGTTGCGGTCCGGGAGCACAAAGCGGGGTCCGCGGGTGCGGAAGTTCTTGATGACCGAGAACAGGTAGTCCCACCGGCCGGCGTTCAGGCCGGCGGCGTGGTCGCGCAGTTCGTAGAGGATCTCCTCCATCTCGAAGGCGGCCGTGATGGTTTCGATCAGGACCGTGGCGCGGATGGTGCCCTGCGGAATGCCGAGCAGGTCCTGGGCCTGGACGAAGATGTCGTTCCACAGCCGGGCTTCGAGGTGGTTTTCGATCTTCGGCAGGTAAAAGTACGGTCCCTTGCCCTGGGCGATCAGCCGGCGGGCGTTGTGGAAGAAGAACAAGCCGAAATCGACGATCCCGCCGGCCATCGGCTTGCCGTTGATGAGCAGGTGCTTTTCCGGCAGGTGCCAGCCGCGGGGGCGGACCACGATGGTGGGCAGCTCCTCCGCCGGGTTCAGGCGGTATTCCTTGCCTTCGGGCGTCGTGAAGTCGATGCGGCGTTCCAGCGCGTCGATAAGGTTCACCTGGCCGCGGATCACGTTGCCCCACGTGGGCGTCGAGGAGTCCTCCATGTCGGCCAGCCACACCTTGGCGCCGGAGTTCAAGGCGTTGATGGCCATCTTTGCATCGACGGGGCCGGTGATCTCTACGCGGCGGTCCTCCAGCCCGGGCGCCGGCGGGGCAACGCGCCAGCGCGGGTCCTCGCGGATGCCGGACGTCTCACGCAGGTAGCGGGGGTCGGTGCCGCTGAGGATCTGGCGGCGGCGGGTCTGGCGGGCCTGCAGCAGCTCCTGGCGGCGCGCCGTCGTCGAACGGTTCAGCGCGGCAATGAAGTCCAGTGCCTCGGGGGTCAGGATTTCCTCCTGGCGGTGGATGGGCGGCGCGGTGAGAGTGATGCCGTTAAACGTGAATCCGTTCAGGCTGTTTGTTGAGTTCATGGGATTTGCTCCAAGTCTGGTTCAACTGTGTTGCAGAAGGTGGACGAAATCCGGCGATTTCGGCGGAATCGGTCCAACATCTGCACCACAGACGGAAGGCTGTTAGTGGAACTGCTGGGCTTCGGTGGAGCCTGCCAGTGCGAGGGTGCCGCTGTTCGGGTTCAGGGCGCTCGCCACCAGGTCGAAGTAGCCTGTGCCCACTTCGCGCTGGTGCTTGGTTGCGGTGTAGCCGCGTTCTTCGGAGCCGAATTCGCGCTCCTGCAGGTCGACGTAGGCGCTCATCCCGTTGCGGGCGTAGCCGTGGGCGAGGTCGAACATCGAGTAGTTCAGGGCGTGGAAGCCAGCCAGGGTGATGAACTGGAACTTGAAGCCCATGGCGCCGAGCTCGCGTTGGAACTTGGCGATGGTGGCGTCGTCCAGGTGCTTTTTCCAGTTGAACGACGGTGAGCAGTTGTAGGCGAGCATCTGGTCGGGGAACTGTGCGTGGATGCCTTCGGCAAACTTCTTCGCGTGCTCCAGGTCCGGCGTGCCGGTTTCCATCCAGATGAGGTCGGCGTGCGGCGCGTAGGCCAGGCCGCGGGCAATGCACGGCTCGATCCCGTTGCGCACGGTATAAAAGCCCTCCGCGGTGCGCTCCCCGGTCAGGAACGGCTTGTCGCGCTCGTCGACGTCGGAGGTGATCAGGGTGGCTGCCTCGGCGTCCGTGCGGGCAACGATGACCGAGGGGACGCCGGCGACGTCGGCGGCGAGGCGTGCGGCGTTGAGCGTGCGGACGTGCTGTGCCGTGGGGATGAGGACCTTGCCGCCCAGGTGGCCGCACTTCTTTTCGCTGGCGAGCTGGTCTTCCCAGTGCACGCCGGCCGCACCCGAGGTGATCATCGACTTCATGAGCTCGTAGGCGTTCAGGGGACCGCCAAAGCCGGCCTCGGCGTCGGCCACGATCGGCACCAGCCAGTCCTCAACGCTCTGCTTGCCCTCGGAGAACTCGATCTGGTCGGCCCGCAGGAGCGCGTTGTTGATGCGGCGGACCACCTTCGGCACCGAGTCCACGGGGTAAAGGGACTGGTCCGGGTAGGTGTTGCCGTTGGAGTTGGCGTCGGCGGCAACCTGCCAGCCGGAAAGGTAGATCGCCTTCAGCCCGGCCTTGACCTGCTGGACGGCCTGGTTGCCGGTCAGGGCGCCGAGGGCGTTCGTGTAGCCTTCCGTGCCGGCGTTGCGCAGCTGGTCCCACAGCTTCTCGGACCCGCGGCGGGCCAGGGTGTGCTCCTCCTGGACCCGGCCGCGGAGCTTGACGACGTCGGCCGCGGGGTAGGAGCGTTCCACACCCTCCCAGCGGGGGTTGGCCGCCCACTCGAGTTCGAGGGCGGCGGCTGCCTCGGCGTTGGACTTTTCCGGCGTCTTTGCGGGTTCAAATGCTGCGCTCATGATGGTCGCTCCTTTGCGTTAGGTGGTTGAGCCTGTCGAGACCCGAGATCCACGTTCCTTCTTCGTGAAACCAACTATTCAGGGCTTTTCAAGGGCTTTCTAGGGGAAAGTGCTGGAAAGATTCGCACTTCTTCCCGTATTCTCAAGAAATGAACAATGCGAACTGGAACCTGGGCGACGGCACACCGCGAAACGGCCGCGGGGCCGAGCCGGACGGCGAGGTGGACCTGATCGCGCTGGGCCGCAGGGTGCGCCATCTGCGCAAGAAGCTGGGCATGACGCTTGATGACCTGAGCGCCAAGGTGGGCTCGGCGCCGTCGCAGTTGTCCTTGATTGAAAACGGGAAGCGGGAGCCCAAGCTGACGCTGCTTCAGCACCTGGCCGGGGCACTCCACGTCGGGCTTGACCAGCTACTCGGCTCCGAGCCGCCCAGCCGGCGGGCGGCCCTGGAAATCGAGCTGGAACGGGCCCAGCGCGGGCCCCTGTACCAGTCGCTGGGACTGCCCACGGTCCGCGTCAGCTCGCGGCTTTCCATGGAAATCCTGGAATCGCTCGTGGGGCTGCAGCATGAGCTTGAGCGGCGCCTGGATGAGCAGTCGGCCACGCCCGAGGAGGCGCGGCGGGCCAACTCCGAGCTGCGCGGCGAGATGAAGGCCCGGAACAACTACTACCCGGAGATCGAGCGCCAGGCCCAGGAGCTGCTGGAGAAGGTGGGCCATGACCGCGGCCCGCTGTCCCACCACGTGGCCGCGGACATTGCCGAGCACCTGGGATTTGACCTGCACTATGTGGGCGACCTGCCCCATTCCACCCGCTCGGTGACGGATTTGAAGAATCACCGAATTTACCTCACGCACGGCCAGCGCTCCGACCACGACCCGCGCTCCGTGCTCCTCCAGGCGCTGGGGCACTACGTCCTGGGGCACCAGACGCCGCGCGACTACGCGGATTTCCTCCGGCAGAGGGTCTACACGAACTACTTTGCGGCTGCCCTGCTCATGCCCGAGCACGCCACGGTGGACTTCCTGAAGGAGGCGAAGTCCGCCAAGGAGCTGGCCATCGAGGACATCCGCGATGCGTTTGCCGTGTCCTACGAGACGGCCGCGCACCGCTTCACCAACCTCGCCACCGAGCACTTGGGCATCACCACGCACTTCCAAAAGGTGCACGAATCCGGCATCATCCACAAGGCCTACGAGAACGACGGCGTGAACTTCCCCGCCGACCACACGGGCGCCATCGAGGGGCAGGCCGTGTGCCGGTTCTGGACGTCCCGCGCGGTGTTCGACGTGCCGGACAAGTTCCGCGCCTTCAACCAGTACACGGACACGGCCGCGGGCACGTACTGGTGCACGGCCCGCACGGAACGGCATTCCTCGGGGGAGTACTCGCTGAGCATCGGCGTGCCCTACGAACACGTGAAATGGTTCCGCGGGCGGGACACCACCGAGCGCTCGCAGTCCCGCTGTCCGGACCCGGACTGCTGCCGCCGGCCGCCCGCGGAGCTGTCCGCGCAGTGGGCCGGCCACGCCTGGCCGTCGACCCGGGCGAACTCGCACCTGCTCGCCGCGATGCCGCAGGGCGCCTTCCCGGGCGTGGACGAAACCGAGGTGTACACGTTCCTGGCCGCGCACCAGGGGCGGTGACCCGTCCCGCGCCCGGCCTGTGACCCGTCCCGCGCCCGGCCGGCAGTGAACCACGCGCCGGGCAGTGTTGTGCGCACGGGCGTTGCGGTCCGCTGCGCATAACAGGGCGGCCGGGCGGTGACGCGCCAGCAGGCCCCTTGACCTTGGCCGCGATCCAAAGCAAGCTGGCAAGTGTCCGTCCCGGCAGCTGTCCGGGCGGTGGAGAGGACAGCATGGGCGGCAACTGCCGGCGGTTGGAAGGCAAGACGGCCATCGTCACGGGCGCCAGCAGGGGGATCGGCCTGGCCATCGCCCGGCGGCTTGCCGACGAAGGGGCCAAGGTGGCCATCACCGCACGCGGGGCGGAACGGCTCAAGGAAGCCGCGTCAACGTTTGCCGCAGGCACCGCGATCACCTTTGCCGGGCACGCCGATGACCCGGCGCACCGCGCGGAGGTGCTGGACGGCGTCGTCCGTGTCTGGGGCGGCCTGGACATCCTGGTCAACAACGCCGGCATCAACCCCGCGTACGGCCCGCTGGAAGCCGCGGACATGGGCGCGGCGCGGAAAATCTTCGACGTCAACGTCCTCGCCACCCTCGCGTGGACGCAGGCCGTGCTGGCACATCCGGGGCTGGCGTTCCGGGAGCGCCGCGGCACTGTGGTGAATGTGTCCTCCGCCAGCGGCGAAGTCCCGGCCCCGGGCATCGGCCTGTACGGCATCAGCAAGGCCGCCGTCTCCCACCTGAGCCACACGCTGGCCATTGAACTGGCGCCGGAAATCCGCGTCAACGCCGTGGCGCCGGCCGTGGTCAAGACCAGCTTTGCCCGCGCCCTGTATGAAGGACGCGAGGATGAAGTGGCCGCCGCCTACCCCCTGAAGAGGCTCGGAACGCCCGACGACGTCGCCTCCGCCGTCGCCTTCCTCGCCTCCCCGGACGCCGGCTGGGTGACAGGACAGGTGCTCACACTCGACGGGGGCCTGCTCAACGCCGGCGGACTCGGCTAGACCCGGCGGACCCGGCCAGACCCTAAGGAGCAGCGCGTGACCAGCACAACGTATCCCGGTGTTTATCCGGAGCAGGTCGAGGAGCTGCGCCAGCGCACCCGCGAGTTCATCCGAGGCACTGTCATCCCGTTGGAGCCGCGCCCCGGGCAGGCGCTGAACCTGACCGTTCGGCGGGAACTGGGCGAGGCCGCCAGGGCCGCCGGCGTCTATGCACCGCACATGCCACGCGAGTTTGGCGGGCAGGGGCTGGCCCTGGAACATTGCTCGCCGGTGTTCCAGGAGGCGGGCTATTCCCCGATCGGGCCGGCCGCGCTGAACTGCATGGCACCGGACGAAGGCAACATGCACCTGCTCAACCTGCTCGGCACCCCGGACCAAAAGCGGCGCTACCTGGCACCCCTGGCTGCGGGGACGGTCAGCTCCTGCTTCGCCATGACGGAACCGCACCCCGGGGCGGGATCGGACCCGGCGGCACTGGCCACAACGGCCGTCCGGGACGGGCACCACTGGGTCATCACCGGCCACAAGCGCTTCACCAGCGGCGCCACCTTCGCCGGCTTCGCCATCGTCATGGCCCGCACGCCCGAATCGCCGGCGCCGGCCGGGGGTGCGCAGGCCGGGAAGGACGCCGGCGGTGCGACGGCCGGGGCCACCATGTTCCTAGTGCCCATGGACACGCCTGGGGTCCATGTCGGGGCGTCCATCCACACCACGGACAAGTACCTGCCCGGCGGCCACCCGCATGTGCACTTCGACGGCGTCCGGGTGCCCGAGAACGCCGTGCTGGGCAAGGCCGGCCTGGGCTTCGCGCACGCCCAGGCGCGGCTCGGCCCGGCGCGGCTGACCCATTGCATGCGGTGGCTGGGGCTGGCCCGCCGCGCCCTGGACATTGCCCTGGACCGCAGCAGCACCCGTGAAATCTTCGGCGCCCACATCTCGCAGCTGGGCATTGCGCAGGAGATGATCGCCGCGTCCGTGATCGACCTGGAGACCTCCGACGCCATCATCGGCAAGTGTGCCATGCTGCTCGGAATCGACGCGAAGGCCGGTTCCGCGCTGTCCTCCGTGGCGAAGGTGCACTGTTCCGAGGCCGTCTACCGTGTCATCGACCGGGCCGTGCAGCTGTGCGGGGGAGACGGCGTCTCCGACGGGCTCCCGCTGGCGCAGTACCTGAACGAGGTGCGCCCGTTCCGGATCTACGACGGCGCCACCGAGACCCACAAGTGGGCCATCGCCCGCCGCGCCTCCTCCGCCAGACGCCGCGAGGTGGAGGCCGGCGAACCTTTCCAGGGCGCGGCCCGCGTTGACGACGGGGAGCAGCAGTGACAGGCATCCAGGACGTGGCCCGGACGGCGGCCGAGGCGGAGCGGATGGACATCCCACCGCTGCTGGTGGTGGACCGGGTGGAGGAATACCTGGACGCGGCCGGGGTCGGCGCCGGGCCCCTGCACTGGCACCGCATAGGCGGGGGACAGTCCAACGTGACGTTCCGGATCAAAAGGCGGGGTGCCGACGTCGTCCTTCGGCGCGGACCGCGGCCGCCGCTGCCGCCGTCGACGCACGACATGGTCCGCGAGGCCCGCATCCAGCACCTGCTGGCGCCGCTGGGCATCCCCGTGCCCAAGATCCTCGCCGTCTGCGCGGACACCCACGTGCTGGGCGTGCCGTTCTACCTCATGAACTTCCTGGACGGCGACGTCGTCACCGACACCGTCCCGGCGCATCTGGACCCGCCCGGGCAGCGGCGTGAAACCAGCGAGGCCGTGGCGGACATGCTGGTGCGGCTGCATTCGCTGGATGTCAGCCGCGGCGGGATTGCCGAGATCGGGCGGCCGGAGGGCTACCTGGGCCGGCAGCTGAGGCGGTTTGCCGGCCTGTGGGAGCAGGGCGCCACGCGGGAGCTGCCGCAAGTGGGGCAGCTGGCGCGGTGGCTGGAGGCCAACCGGCCCGCGACGCAGCGGACCTCCCTGATCCACGGCGACTACCGGATGGGGAACCTGATGTTCCGGCGCTGCGGGCCTGTGCGGGTGCAGGCCGTGCTGGACTGGGAGATGGCGACACTGGGCGACCCGCTGGCGGACCTGGGGTACCTGACGGCCACCTACGCCCAGGCGGGATCGGCCGGGACCTTCATGGAACTGACCGCAGTGACGGCGCAGCCCGGCTACCTGACGCGGGAGGAACTGGCGCTGCGGTACAACCAGTCGTTCGGGCTGGACCTGTCGGCGCTGCCCTGGTACCAGGCGCTGGCGCTGTGGAAGGCCGCGATTTTCAGCGAGGCGATCTACACGCGCTGGAAGCAGGGCGAAAGGCGCGATGGCGGCCCCGGGCTGGGTGCCGTGCTGGAGTCCGGTGTGCCGCGGCTTTTGGACGCCGCCGAGGGGTTTGCGCAGCGGCTCGACTAAGCCTCCTGGACGCCGGCCCGCCTGCGCTGCTTGGCGGCCAGCACCGCCACGAGCACCGCGATGGCCGCGGCCCAGCCGATGCTGACCTGGGCGGTGCCCCAATCCAGGCCGCCGCGCTCATGGGAGACGCCCATCCAGTCGGCGAAGGACGCACCCAACGGGCGGGTGACGATGTAGGCCGCCCAGAACGCGGGGATGGCCCTCAGCCCAAACTTCCAGTACGCGAGCGCCGGAATGGCAATGACGACCGCGAACAGCACGCCGGATCCGAGATATCCGAGGTGCAGCGTGACGGCAGTGAGGTCCCCTGCCGCGGTACCCAAGGCAAAGGTGGCCAGCACGGCGGCCCAGTAAAACATTTCGCGCCGGGGCGTGTGGATGCTGTGGATGGACAGGTTCCGTTCCATGCGGTGCCACAGCAGGAACACTGCGGCCAGCACCGCGGCATAGAAAATGGTGGACACCAGGTAGGGGACGCCGAGGCCAACATGCAGCACGTCGGCCGCCATGGTGCCAAAGACGCTGACCATGGCCACGGCCAGCCAGTACACCCACGGTATGTACCGCTTCACGCAGAACTGCAGGGCAAGGGCTCCGGCAAAGCACAGTGCGCCGATGCCCACGGCAATCACGGGATCGAGGGTGTGGGCCAGGTAGTCGCTGGTGGTCTCGCCCATCCCGGTGGTCAGCACCTTGATGATCCAAAACAACGCCGTAATCTCCGGCACCTTAGACACCAGGGTGCGGGGCCGGGCGTCAACGGGGGCGGGCATGGTCCTATCCGGTGAAAAGTCCTCAAGCATGGTTGCATTCTCCAGCCGCCGGCTGGGAGGTTTCCGGGAACACGTGCCCGAACTTAAGCAAAACCGGTTTTGTTGCCTAGTTATAACCGTTTTTCAACTGCTGGGAATTGGCGCACGATGGGTGCTGGAAGTGATCCACGGCATAGTTGCAGGAGTAGCGCATGAACGGGCAGTCAACAGAGACCACACCGCGGGTGGTCACCCTCGGCACCGCCGGCGGGCCCCGGTGGTGGACCGGCGAAAACGCCGGGAAGCGCTCGGGGATCGCAACCGCCGTCGTCGTTGGCGGTGCCACCTACCTGGTGGACGCGGGGCACGGGGTGGGCCGGCAGATGATGCTGGCCGGTCTGCCCGTCAATTCGCTGCGCGGGATCTTCGTCACGCACCTGCACTCGGACCACACCATCGACCTGGGCTCGCTGGCCATCTTCGGCATGTTCACCTTCGGGCCCGACCAGCACGCGATCCACCTGGTCGGCCCCGGCGACCGCGGCGAACTGCCCCCGGTTTCCCCGCGCGCCACCGTGCCGCCGGCCCCCGTGTTCCCGGACAACCCGACCCCCGGCATCACCGGCATGTTCCACCACCTGATGGCCGCCTACGCGACCGACCTGAATGACAGGATCCTGGACAGTCTGCGGCCGTCGCCCTTTGACTACTTTGTGCCGCGGGACATCACCATCCCGAAGGAGGCGGGCTACTCGCCCAACGGCAACCCCACGCCGTCGGGCATGGAACCGTTTGAAATCTACTCCGACGAGCTGGTGACGGTCACGGCAACGCTGGTGGAGCACCCTCCCATAGCCCCGGCCTTCGCCTTCCGCTTCGACACCGCCGCCGGCTCCGTCACCATCTCCGGCGACACCGCGCCCTGCGAAAACCTGGTCCGGCTGGCCCGCGGCACCGACCTGCTGCTCCACGAGGCCATCGACTTCGACTGGGTCAACCGGACGTACGGAAGTTCCGCCAACGGCACCGGCCGCGCGTCGGCAGACCACCACCGCAAGTCGCACACCAGCGCCGCCGAGGCCGTGGCGCTGGCAACGCGGGCCGGCGCCAAGGCCCTGGCGCTGCACCATTTGGTACCAGGCACCACCCCGCTGTCAGTGTGGCAGGCGGCGGGGGAGGCCTTCCCCGGGGACTACCACGTCCCCGACGACCTGCAATCAATCCCCTTTGGCCAGACCACCGCAACGACGCGGATAATGGAAGAAATGGTGTCCTCGAGATGACAATGGAAACCCACACAAAGAGCTCCCCGACACGACGGCCCGCCAGGGAAGACAGCCTCAACACCACCGCCATGCGGCGGATCCTGGCCTCGAGTTTCATCGGCAGCGCCATCGAGTTCTATGACTTTGTGCTGTACGCAACGGCCGCCAGCCTGGTGTTCAACAAGGTCTTCTTCGCCAACGTCCCGCCCGCCGTGGGCCTGTTCGCGTCCTTCGGCACGCTCGCGGTGGGGTACGCCGCCCGCCCGCTCGGCGGCGCCATCTTTGGCCACTTCGGCGACCGGCTGGGCCGCAAAGGCTGCCTGATCGTCTCCATGGTCATGATGGGCGTGGGCACCACGGCCATCGGCCTGCTCCCCGGCACGGCCCAGATCGGCCTGACCGCCCCGGTGCTGCTGGTGGTGCTGCGGCTGGTCCAGGGCATCGCCGTCGGCGGCGAATGGGGCGGCGCCATGCTGGTGGCCCTCGAACACTCGCCGGCCAAGCGGCGCGGATTTGCCGCCAGCTTTGCCAACATGGGCGGGCCGGCCGGCGCGGTCATGGCCACCTTGATGGTGTCCGCGTTCAGCCTGATGCCGAAGGCGCAATTCCTCGCCTGGGGCTGGCGCGTGCCGTTCCTGGTCAGCCTGGCGCTGGTGGGCGTGGGCCTGGTGATCCGCCTGAAAGTCGCCGAGACCCCGCTGTTCCTGGAACTGGAGGAAAAGGCCGAAAAGAAGCGCGTGCCGCTGCTGGAGGTCTTCACCAAGTACCCCAAGAACCTCATCCTTGGCACCCTGGCCGGCATGAGCTCCTACACCGTGCAGGGCCTGATGACGGTCTGGGCCATCTCCTACGCCGTGGACCACGGCGTCAACCAGACCGGCGTGCTCAACGTCAAGGCCATCGGCGCCACGCTGACCATCGTGGGCATCTGGTTTGCGGCCCGGCTCAGCGACAAGTACGGCCGCCGGCCCGTGATGTTGGCGGGCATGATTGCCGGCGCGGTGCTGGCCTACCCGATCCTCTGGCTCCTGCAGACCCACACCCTGCTGGGCTTCGCGATTGGCCTGTTCCTCGCCAACGGCATCATCCAGGGCGTCATCTTCGGGCCGTTCGGTGCGTACGTGGCCGAACTCTTCCCCACACGCATCCGCTACACCGGCGCCTCGCTGACCTACCAGTCCTCCTCCACCTTGGGCGCCGGCTTTACGCCCCTGATCGCCAGCAGCCTGGTCCTGCTGGCAGGCGGTTCGCTCTGGCTGGTGGGCCTGGCGTGGGTGCTTGCCTTTGTGGTGGCCGCCGTCTGTGTGCTGGCGACCAAGGAAGGCCGGGACAGCGACCTCAGCGGGGACATGCGCTGACCGCGGTATGAAGTACGACGGCGGCCGGCCACCTCTCCCCTGGAACGTGGCCGGCCGCCGTCGTGCCGTCCCGCCCGTTCGCGGCCTCGCAAGCCTCGCGAGCCCGGCTTGGGCTATGGGAGCCTCTCTCATGGGACGCCCGGCGGGTGAGGTCACGCCGGCCAGGTTCACGTAAAACGCGCCAGCCTTTTATGGGCCGGCCGGTGGGGAATACGCGGCGCAGTAGTCGATGAGCGCCTGCAGCTTGCGGCTGGGCTTTTGCCGGGCCGGGTAGGCGAAGCAGATGTCGCTGTGGCCGATGGGGCCCTCGATGGGCAGGACGACCACAGGCAGGCCCTCGTAGCTGATGTCGTGGGGCGGGCGCTGGACCAGGACCGTGTAGCCCAATCCACGCGCCACCATGCCACGCACCGCCTCGAAGCTGGTGGACCGCCAGGCGATTTTGGGGTCCAGTCCGGACGCGCGCAGATTGGGCAGCTGGTTGTCGCGGACGGTGGGAATGTCCAGCAGGACCATGTCGTCGTCCGCCAGTTCAGCCAGCCGCACGCCCTTGCGTCCGGCCAAACGGTGCCCCGGACCGACCAATACGTAGGGCCGGCCGGCGCGGACAGCCTGGAACTCGGCGCCCTCAACGATGTGCCTGGTGTGGGTCAGGACGGCGTCGAGCCTGCCCTCGAGCATGTCCTGCTGAAGCCTCCGCGGCGGACCCTCGGTGATGGCGAGGGTGATGTGCGGATGGGCTGCGGCGAATCCGGCGGTGATGGGCGGCACCCAGAAGGCGGCCAGGGTGCTGTAGCAGCCGATGTCCAAGGAGCCGGCGAGGGTGCCGGGCGCCTCCACCGTGGTGGCCTGCAGCTCGTCCGCCTGACGCAACAGCATCCGTGCGTCGGAAAGGAACCGCCGCCCGGCACTGGTCAGCGTGATGCCCTTCGCCTTTTGCCGGACCGCCAGCTGCACGCCCAGCGCCTTTTCCAACTCCGTCAGGGCCAGTGACATCCCGGCCTGCGACACATGCGTGGCCTCTGCGGCAGCCCGGATGGATCCGTGGTCGGCGATCGCGACAAAGTGGAGTACCTGCCGCAAGGTGTAGCGAAACATGATGGAAGCCTACAGGCGGCGGCCCCGGCATGGGCAGCGGCCAGGATGACGAAACGGACATTTGAGGCTGATTTATCGGGATCAATTGTCCGAATCGTCATCCGCGGCCTTCCCGGTGTGCGTGGCCGCTGCCTTGCGTGAGCTGGCGCACTCGCCTTATGCTTAGTGTGCGTTATTAGAACCGTGTGTTCAAATAACGAATTTTGAATGGTGGTGAACACGCCGCCCACGATGAAGTGAGGAGATACTTGTGCAGTTCCACCACCACGGCTATGTTTCCGGTGACCCGCGTATCCAGCCCGCGGCGGGGACCGGCATCGACCGGCCCGAGCAGCTTCCGGATGAAGTGGATGTGCTCATCGTGGGTTCCGGCCCGGCGGGAATGCTGGCCGCCGCCCAGCTGGCCCAGTTTCCAGACATCACCACCCGCATCGTCGAACGCCGCGGCGGGCGGCTGGAGATCGGCCAGGCTGACGGGATCCAGGCCCGCAGCGTGGAAACGTTCCAGGCCTTCGGCTTTGCCGAGCGGATCATTGCCGAGGCCTACCGGATCACCGAAATGGCCTTCTGGCGCCCCGACACCGAAAATCCACACAATATTGTCCGCGGCGGCCGCGCCGTCGACGACGCCACCGGCATCAGCGAGTTCCCGCACCTCATCGTCAATCAGGCCCGGGTCCTGGACTACTTTGCCGAGGTGGCCGCCCATGCGCCCACCCGGACAACCCCCGACTACGGATGGGAATTCCGTGCCCTGGACGTGGCGGACGGCGGCGACCATCCCGTCACGGTCACGCTGGTCCGCAGTGCCGGCCCCGACGCGGGCACGGAGCGCACGGTCCGCGCCAAGTACGTGGTGGGCTGCGACGGCGCCCGCAGCAGCGTCCGCGCCTCGATCGGCTGCACCATGGCCGGCGACAAGGCCAACCACGCCTGGGGCGTCATGGACGTGCTGGCCCGCACCGACTTCCCGGACATCCGCACCAAGTGCGCCATCCAGTCGCACGACGGCGGGTCCATCCTCCTGATCCCGCGCGAGGGAGGGCACCTCTTCCGCATGTACGTCGACCTCGGCGTGGTGCCGGACGATGACAACGGCGCCGTGCGCAACACCCCGATGGAGCAGATCATCGCCAAGGCCAACCAGATCCTCCACCCCTACACGCTGGACGTGCGCAACATCGCCTGGCACAGCGTGTACGAGGTGGGCCACCGCCTTACGGACAGGTTCGACGACGTCGTCCCCGAACAGCTCGGCTCCCGCACGCCCCGCGTCTTCATCACCGGCGACGCCTGCCACACCCACAGCGCCAAGGCCGGTCAGGGCATGAACGTGTCCATGCAGGACGGCTTTAACATCGCCTGGAAGCTTGGCCACGTCCTGGAGGGCCGCAGCCCGGCATCCCTGCTGGCCACCTACTCGGCCGAACGCCAGGTGGTGGCCAAGAACCTCATCGACTTCGACAAGACGTGGTCGACCATGATGGCCAAGAAGCCCGAGGAATTCGACGACCCGGCGGAGCTCGAGGACTTCTACGTGCGCACCGCGGAGTTCCCGGCCGGCTTCATGACCGAGTACGCGCCGTCGCTGATCACGGGGGCCGCCACGCACCAGGGGCTGGCCACGGGCTTCCCGGTCGGCAAGCGCTTCAAGTCGGCCATGGTGTCCCGCGTGTGCGACACCAACCCGATGCACCTGGGCCACCATGCCACGGCGGACGGCCGGTGGCGCATCTACGTCTTCGCCGACCGGTCCCCGGCCGGTGCCGCCTCGCCCGTCGCCGACTTCGCACAGTGGCTTTCCACCGCGCCGGACTCGCCGCTGGCGGCCACGCCGGAGGGGCTCGACGCCGACGCCTGGTTTGATGTGAAGGTCATCTACCAGCAGCCCCATGAGGACATCGACATCAACGCCGTGCCCGCGGACTTCAAGCCCTTCGTGGGGCCGTTTGAGCTCACCGACTACGAAAAGGTCTACGGGACGGTTCCGGGGGATGACATCTTCGAGGTCCGCGGGCTGAGCCGCGACGGCGTGGTCGTCGTCGTCCGCCCCGACCAGTACGTGGCCAACATTTTGCCGCTCACGGCCACCGCGGAACTCGCCGAATTCTTCGCGCGGATCCTGAACACGCGGCAGGCGGCCCGCTAGCCGCGTGCGGGCGGTCCCCTGCGGCCCACCCCGGACCGGGTCCCGGGCCGGGGTGGGCCGCGAGTTTGGGCATGCCGTTCCCCGCCTGCGCCGGCGGCTGTCCGCGCAGGCGGGTCCAGGGGGCTACTGCTGCGTGGATGCCCGCCGGTATTCGGCACGCCCTGCCGCGTCCAGTTCGTCGAACGTTTCCCGGTCCAGGCGCAGCGCCGCGGCGCCGAGGTTCTCTTCCAGGTGCCTGACGGAGGACGTGCCCGGAATCGGGAGCATGGCGGGGGAGCGCTGCAGCAGCCAGGCGAGGGCCACCTGCGAAGCCGTGGCACCCAGCCGCTGCCCCGCCTCCTGCACCGTGCCGCCGGGCTCGGCCAGCCTCCCGGCGGAAATCGGGGCCCACGGGATGAACGCAATGCCGTTTGCCTCCGCGTAGTCCAGCACGTCTTCGGAGGAGCGGTCGGTGAGGTTGTACCGGTTTTGCACGCTCGCCACCGTGAAATACCCGGCCGCGGTTTTCAGTTCCGCCACCGAAACCTGCGAGAGTCCAAGGGCCCTGACCTTGCCTTCGTCCTGCAGCGCGCGCATGGTCCCGAATTGCTCTTCCACCGGCACCTTGGTGTCGATGCGGTGCAGCTGGAACAGGTCCAGGGCCTCCACCTTGAGTTTGCGCAGGCTCAGCTCGACCTGTTGGCGCAGGTATTCGGCCCTGCCGAGGGGAACCCACTTGTGGGGCGCGGGCCGCGCCTGGCCGGCCTTGGTGGCAATGCGCAACCCCGCGGGGTAGGGGTGCAGCGCCTCGGCGATGATGCGTTCGGACACGTCTGGGCCGTAGGAGTCCGCAGTGTCAATGAAATCGACGCCCAGTTCGACGGCCCGCCGGACCGTGGCGACGGCTGCGGCATGGTCGGCGGGTTCGCCCCAAACGCCTTCCCCGGTAATCCGCATGGCGCCGTACCCCAGCCGCTGGACAGTCCCAAGATCCTTGATGTCGATGGTGGCCGCTGCATGTTCCATGTTCTGCGTCATATTCGGGCCAACCGGCGCCGTGCTGGCAATATTCCGGGAATTGCCGTGAACCTGCGCATCGTTGGCAGCGTGGCGTGCGCCACTTCAGAAGTGGCGCGGCGTTGGAGCTGAACGGTGCGCCGGTTCACGGGGCCGTGCCGGGCTTAGCCCAGGTCGACGACGTCGAACTCGAGCAGGTCCATGCCGCTGGCCACCGGCGCCTGGGCGGCGTGGTCATGGCCGGCCCGCTGGGCACGCCAGTTCTCAAAATCCTCCCGGGTGGCCCACTGCGTGTAGACGAAGTAGCGCTCCTCCCCGGCGACGGGGCGCAGCAGCTGGAAGCCCTCGAATCCGGGGGAGCCGTCCACGGAATGCTTGCGGGCCGCGAAACGCGCCTCCAGTTCGGAACCGGCCTCGACGGGGACCTTGAGTGCGTTAATGACGACGATGGACATGGGTGCTCCTTCCGGGCCCGGAACGGCCGGGCCGCCTGTCCCTCCACGCTAGCGCACTGCGCGCCACAGCAGTGCGGTCCCCAGCCATCAGGCCGGGGACCGCACTGCGGGGCTGGAAGCTGAGGCCTGCTTACGCGTACGGGTCGGCGATGCCGATGTACTGCGTGCTGGTGTATTCGGCAATGCCTTCCGAGCCGCCCTCGCGGCCCAGGCCCGAGTGCTTGACGCCGCCAAACGGTGCGGCCGCGTTGGAGATGACACCGGCGTTGAAGCCGACCATGCCAAATTCCAGCTGCTCGCTGACCCGCAGGAGGCGGGAGAAGTCCCGCGTGTACAGGTACGCGGCCAGGCCGTATTCGGTGGAATTGGCGCTCCGGATGGCGTCGTCCTCGTCGGTGAACGTGGTCACGGGGGCCACGGGGCCGAAGATCTCCTGCGCCAGGATGGCGGCACCGTTGGGCACGTTGCCCAGGACGGTCGGCTGGTAAAAGTACCCGTCGCCTGCCACGACGTCACCGCCGGCCAGGACGGTGGCTCCCTCGGCGACGGCGGCCGTCACCAGTGCGTGGATGCCGGCGCGCGCCTTTTCCTCGATCATGGGTCCGACGTCGGTCCCGGCCTCCGTGCCGCGGCCCACCGTGAGTGCCCCGATGCGGGCGGCAAGCTTGGCGGTGAACTCCCCGGCCACGGACTCGTGGACCAGGAAACGGTTCGCCGCGGTGCAGGCTTCGCCCATGTTGCGCATCTTCGCGGCCATGGCGCCGTCCACCGCCTTGTCCAGGTCGGCGTCGTCGAACACGATGAAGGGGGCGTTGCCGCCCAGTTCCATGGAAGTACGCAGCACGTTGTGGGTGGCGTCGGCCATGAGCTGCTTGCCCACCGCAGTGGAGCCGGTGAAGGAGACCTTGCGCAGGCGCGAGTCCTTCAGCAGGGGCCCGGAGATGGCCGCGGCGCTGGAGCCGGAGACCACGTTCAGGACGCCGTCGGGCAGTCCGGCCTCCTGCATGACCTGCGCAAACAGCTGCGCGGTCAGCGGCGTGAGCTTGGCGGGCTTGAGCACCATGGTGCAGCCCGCGGCGACGGCGGGTCCCACCTTGCGCGTGGCCATCGCCAGCGGGAAGTTCCATGGCGTGATCAGCAGGCACGGGCCCACGGGCTTGTGCTGGACCAGGATCTTGTTTTTGCCTTCCGGCGTGGTCACGTACCGGCCGTAATCGCGCACGGCCTCCTCCGAATACCAGCGCAGGAACTCCGCCCCGTAGGCGACCTCGCCGCGGGCCTCCGCCAGCGGCTTGCCCATTTCCAGCGTCATCAGCAGGGCGAAGTCCTCCGCCCGTTCGGTGACGAGTTCAAAGGCCTTGCGCAGGATCTCGCCGCGCACACGCGGGGCTGTCCGGGCCCAGCCGGCCTGCGCCGCGGCCGCCGCGTCGAGGGCGGCGAGCGCGTCCTCGCTGCCGCCGTCGGCGATGGCGGCCAGGACCCGGCCGGTGGCTGGATCGTGGACGTCCAGGGTGCGCCCGCCGGCGGCGTCGCGCCACTGGCCATTGATGAGCAGCCCGGTAGGGACGGAGGCGAGCAGCTCGGATTCGCGGTCAACTGTGATGGTCATGCAGGTGCTCCTTGAGACGTTGTGTTGTTGAGGTTCGAGATAACCACCTCTCCGGCGCCCCCAGGGCGCCGCCCAGAGGTGGTTATCTCGAACCTCAACAACGGGGGAGGGGTCAGTAGCTGGCGGGGGTTTCGGCAGGCCCACCCAGCGGCGGCAGATAGCGGGCGGCCAGGGCTTCGCTGCCGCGGGCCAGCATCGCCACGTCCGCACCGACGAGGATGAAGTCCACGCCGGCCGCCAGGTAGCGGTGCGCGGTGGCCTCGGCAAAGGCGTTCACGCCCACCGGCTTGCCGGCCGCCTTGGCGACCTTGATGCAATGCTCGACGGCGGCCACGACGTCCGGGTGTTCCTGCTGTCCCAGCACGCCCATGGACGCGGCGAGGTCGGACGGGCCGATGAACACGGCGTCGATCCCGTCCACGGCCGCGATCTCCGCCGCGTTGTCCACGGCCTCGCGCGACTCGATCTGGACGATCACGGTGATGGTGTCCGAGGCCCGCGCCAGGTAGTCCGGGATGCGGTTCCAGCGGGCCGACCGGGCGAGGGCCGAGCCCACGCCGCGGACCCCGCGCGGCGGGTAGTGGGCCGCGGACACCGCGGCAGCAGCGTCGTCGGCCGTATGGACCATGGGGATCAGCAGCGACTGTACCCCCAGGTCCAGGTACTGCTTGATGAGCACGGTGTCGTTGGCGGGCGGGCGCACCACGGCCTTCACCGGGTAGCCGTGGACGGCCTGCAGCTGGGCAAGGATCCCTTCCAGACCGTTGGGGCTGTGCTCGGCGTCGATCAGCAGCCAGTCCAGCCCGGCCCCGGCGCAGATCTCGGCCACCAGCGGGCTGCCGGAACACACCCACATGCCGGCCAAGGGTCGGGCGGCAGCCGCCAGGGCGTCCTTGAAGGATGTCTCCGCGGTTACGCGAATTGGCATGTGATGGTCCCCAGCTTTCCGTAGTCCGCAAAAACGGTGTCCCCTTCATTGACCCACAGGGGGCGGGTGAAGGAGCCGGCCAGGATGAGCTCGCCGGCCTTGAGCGAGTCGCCGTGCGGGGCGATCTTGTTGGCCAGCCAGGACACGCCCTGCGCCGGGTGGTTCAGCACGCCGGCCGCCACGCCGGTCTCCTCGATGGTCTGGTTCTTGAACAGGATGGCGGAGACCCAGCGCAGGTCCAGGGCATCCGGCTTGACCGGAGTGCCGCCCACCACCATGGCGCCCATCGCGGCGTTGTCGCTGATGGTGTCCACGATGGTCCTGCCCTCCATCTCAATTCGTGAATCGAGGATTTCCAGCGCCGGCACCACATATTCAGTGGCGCGCAGCACGTCGAAGAGGGTGGCATCCGGGCCGCTGATGTCCTTCTTGAGCAGGAACGCCAGTTCCACCTCAATGCGCGGGTGTGAGTACTGCTTCCACTCCACCGTGCAGCCGTTCTCCAGGATCATGTCCTTGAAGATGATCCCGTAGTCGGGCTCCGTGATGCCCGTGGCGTACTGCATCGCCTTGGACGTCAGGCCGATCTTGTGCCCGCCCAGCACCCGCCCGGCAGCCTCGCCGCGCTGGCGCCACAGGCTTTGCACGCGGTAGGAGTCTTCCACCGTCATGTCCGGGTGGCGCCGGGTCAGGCGGGGAACCGGCACGCGGCTCCGGCCGGCCTCCACGAGTTCGTCGGCAATCGATGCAATGGTGTCGTCATCAAGCATGTTTGGTCTCCTCAGTATCGAAAGTCGGGTGCCGGCGCCCTGACCGCCTCCGCCGGCGGGGCATTTACCCGCCGCCCGCTTCGCGGGTGCCCGAAAGGTAGTTGCCGCGGGGCCCCATTCGAGCTTGCGAGACTGGGGAAGGCAACTACCGCACTCCCGCGGGCAAAATGCCCCGCCGGCTCCGTGCGGTCAGCGCGCAGGAGTCGGCGGTTGTGCGTCAGAGCTGGTTGCCCATCTTGAAACCGCGCTCCTCGTTGGGCTCACGGGTGTAGGAGAATCCGTCCGCGCCTACGGTGACGGCCATTTCGGAGGATTCGGTCCGCTTGATGACGGGCTGCGGGTTGCCGTCCAGGTCCAGGACCAGGGAGGCCTCGGTGTACCAGGACGGGACCACGGGGTTCCCCCACCAGTCGCGGCGCTGGTTGTCGTGGACGTCCCAGGTGACCGTGGGGTTGTCCGGGTCCCCGGTGTAGTAGTCCTGCGTGTAGATCTCCACCCGGTGGTCGTCCGGGTCCAGGATGTACAGGTAGAAGGCGTTGGAGACGCCGTGGCGGCCGGGGCCGCGCTCGATCCGGTCGGAGATGCGCAGCGCGCCCATCTTGTCGCAGATCTGGATGATGTTGTGCTTCTCGTGCGTGGCGAAGGCGATGTGGTGCATGCGGGGGCCGTCTCCGCCGGTCAGGGCGGTGTCGTGCACGGTCTGCTTGCGGTGCATCCAGGCGGCGTAGGTGACGCCGTCGGAGTCCTTGATGTCCTCGGAGACGCGGAAGCCCAGGTCCTCGAGGTACTTGCGGCCGCGGGGGACATCGGGGGTGACCTGGTTGAAGTGGTCCAGGCGGACCAGCTCGCCCGCCGTGTAGAGGTCGTAGCGCTGGGTGAGGCGCTCCACATGGGTGGTTTCGTAAAAGAATTCGTAGGGGAAGCCCAACGGGTCCTCCACGCGGACGGCGTCGCCGATGCCCTTGACGAAGCCGTCCTTGCGGCGTTCGGTGCGGCAGCCCAGCTCCTTGTAGTAGGCCTCGGCGGCGTCCACCTCGGCGGGGGACTTCACCCGGAAGGCGGCGGCGGCGATGGCGGCCACGGGGCCCTGGCGCAGCACCAGGTTGTGGTGGATGAACTCCTCCAAGGAGCGCAGGTAGATGGTGTTTTCATCTTCCTCGGTGACGTGCAGGCCCAGCACGTCCACGTAGAACGCGCGGGATCTGGCCAGGTCGGTGACGACCATTTCCATGTAGGCGCAGCGGACGATGTCCGGTGCGGGGACGGAGGGTGTGGGGATGAAGTCGGTCATGGGGAACTCCTCGATGAGTAAGTGTGGTCAGTTGGTGGCGGAAGCGCCGAATTTGGGGGTGTGGACGCTGCCAAGCGTGATGTGCACGGCCTGCTGGTCGGTGTAGAAGTCGATCGAGCGGAAGCCGCCCTCGTGGCCCAGGCCGGAGGCCTTGACCCCGCCGAACGGGGTGCGCAGGTCGCGGACGTTGTGGCTGTTCAGCCACACCATGCCGGCCTCGACGTTCTGGGCGAAGTTGTGTGCCCGGGTGAGGTTCTGCGTCCAGATGTAGGCGGCCAGGCCATACTTGACGCCGTTCGCCAAGGTGAGCGCCTCGTCGTCGTTCTCAAAGGGCGTGATGGCCACAACGGGGCCGAAGATCTCCTCCTGGAAGATCCGCGCGTCGGGCTTCACGTCGGCGAACACGGTCGGGGCCACGTAGTTGCCGTGCTCCAGCCCTTCGGGGCGCCCGCCGCCGGCCAGCAGCCGGCCCTCGGACTTGCCGATCTCCACGTAGGACATGACCTTGTTGTAGTGCTCGGGATGGACCAGCGCGCCCACCTCGGTCTTGGGGTCGTGGGGGTCGCCGACGACGATGTTCTTGGCCCGGGCGGCGTACTTTTCGCAGAATTCGTCGTAGATGCTGCGCTCCACGAGAATGCGGGAGCCGGCCGTGCAGCGCTCGCCGTTGAGGGAGAAGACGCCGAACAGGGCGGAGTCGATCGCGGCGTCGAGGTCGGCGTCGGCGAAGACCACGCAGGGGCTCTTGCCGCCGAGTTCCATGGACAGGCCCTTGAGGGACGTGGCGGCGTTGCGGAAGATGGTCTGCCCGGTGGTGGTCTCGCCGGTGAAGGAGATCAGCGGCACGTCCGGGTGTTTGACGAGGGCGTCGCCGGCGTCCTCGCCGAGGCCGTTGACGAGGTTGAACACGCCGTGCGGGAGGCCGGCCTCTTCAAAGATGGTGGCCCAGAGCGAGGCCGAGAGGGGGGTGAACTCGGCGGGCTTGAGCACCACGGTGCAGCCGGAGGCGAGCGCGGGGGCCAGCTTCCAGGACTCGAGCATGAACGGCGTGTTCCAGGGCGTAATGAGGCCAGCGACGCCGATCGGCTTGCGGTTGACGTAGTTGATCTGGGAGCCGGGGACCTTCATGGCGTCGTCAAACTGGGCCACGATCAGGTCCGCGAAGAAGCGGAAGTTCTCGGCAGCGCGCAGCGCCTGGCCGCGGGCCTGGGTGATGGGCAGGCCGGAGTCGAAGGTCTCCAGCTCGGCCAGCCGGGCCTCCTGGGCCTCGACGGCGTCGGCGATCTTGTTCAGGACGCGGGCGCGCTCGCGCGGCTTCATGCGCGGCCACGGGCCGTCGGTGAATGCCGTGGTGGCGGCGGCGACGGCGAGGTCGATGTCCGCCTTCTGCCCGGCCGCGGCCGTGGCGTAGGTGCTGTTGGAGACGGGGTCCAGGACGTCAAAGGTCTCGCCGCCGACGGAATCGACAAATTTGC
Source organism: Arthrobacter dokdonellae (assembly GCF_003268655.1). Classification (NCBI taxonomy): domain Bacteria; kingdom Bacillati; phylum Actinomycetota; class Actinomycetes; order Micrococcales; family Micrococcaceae; genus Arthrobacter; species Arthrobacter dokdonensis. Next base: position 920,218 of record NZ_CP029642.1, read on the forward strand.
CGTCGATGTAGTGCTGGATGTGCGTGGGCAGGTTCTCCGGAAGGTAGTGCTCAGCCATTGAGAATGTCCTTTTCTTCGGGTGTTCGGGTGGGGGTCTGTCAGTACGTGGGCGTCAGCGGGGCGTGTGCCCGCTGGTCGGGGCTGCTGCGGGCCAGATAGGCGTCCAGGGTGGCGCCGCGGTGGGCGCGCGCCGCGCGTTCCACGGTTTCGGCGTCCGCGCCGCCTTCGAGCAGGTTCAGCAATGCCTCGTGTTCAGCCACGGATTCCCGGGCGCGGCCCGGGACGTAGTTGAAGGTGGAGGAGCGCAGTGCCTGCAGCCGGTTCCAGCCGCGGTGGACCAGGTCCAGGATGTGCGGGTTGGGGCAGTTTTCAAACAGGACGCTGTGGAAGTCCAGGTTCAGCGCCGTGAAGCGGACGGGGTCAAAATGCTCCAGGCACTCGCGCATGGCCGCGTTGACGGCCCTGGCCCGGACGATGTCCTCCGGCGTGATCAGGGGGGCGGAGAGGGCGGTGGCCGCCCCCTCCACAATGCTGAGCGTCTGCATCGTGTACAGGTACTCGGTGGGGTCGATTCCCGCGACTGTGGCGCCCACGTTGCGCTCGAAGGTGACGAAGCTTTCGGCCTCCAGGCGGCGGATGGCCTCGCGGACGGGCACCACGCTGAAGCCGAGGTCCTCGGCCAGCTTGGCCAGCACCAGCCGGTAGCCCGGCGTGTATTCGCCGCCGAGGATTTTCTCCTTGATGGCGGCGTAGGCGCGCTCCGACTTGCTGCCAGCCGTCTCGCCTGGCCGGTTCCCGGCCGCGGGCGTGGTCACGGCTGCGCCGCGGGGTTCGGATGCGTGAGCGCCCACTCGGCGAACTTCGCCTTCCAGGCCGCGTTCATCGGGTAGAGGCCGTCCACGCCGTGGCCCTCCGCGACCATCTCCGCAATGAACGTCTCCTCGTGCTCCTGGGCGATGGCGTCGTCGGCCACTTCCTCCGCCAACGACGGCGGGATCACCAGCAGGCCGTCCGAGTCGCCGACGATGACGTCCCCGGGCTGGACGGTGGCGCCGCCGCAGGAGATGGTCAGGTCGGTGTCCCACGGAATGTGCTTGCGGCCCAGCACGGCGGGGTGGGCGCCGGTGTAGAAGGTGGGCATGTCCAGCGCCGCCACGGCGGCCACGTCTCGCACGCCGCCGTCGGTCACGATGGCCGCTGCCCCGTTGATTTGGGCGCGCAGGGCCAGGATGTCCCCGACGGTGCCGGTGCCGGGTTCGCCGCGGGCCTCCATGACGAGGACGTCGCCGTCGTTCAAGGTGTTGATGATGCGCTTTTGGGCGTTATAGCCGCCCCCGTGGACCTTGAACAGGTCCTCCCGGTTGGGCACGTAACGCAGCGTGCGGGCGGTGCCGGCGATCCGCAGCTCCGGCCGGGTCGACTTCAGGCCGTCGATGCTGACATTGTTCAGGCCGCGCTTGCGAAGCTGGGAGCTGAGCGTGGCGGTGCCGACGCTGGTCAGCTTGCGCTTGAGCTCGGCGCTCAGGCCCTTCGGGGCCAGTCCGGCGGCCTCGGCGGAGCCCCACGCGTCCTCGCGGTCGGCGTCGGTGGCTTTCGGCACGTTGCCAAACTCCGCCAGCTCCCCGGTGCCCTGGACGACGGCGGTGCGCAGCCGCCCGGTGGTGAGCCCGGACTCCGGGGCGTCGACCTCAACCTCGATGACGTCGCCCGGGACAGCAACTGAAGATCCGGCCGGGGTGCCGGTGAGGATGATGTCGCCCGGTTCGAGGGTCATCAGCTGGGACAGGTCCGCCACGATCTGGCGGAACGGGAAGATCAGGCCTTTGGTGGTGTCATCCTGGACGAGCTGGCCATTGACCCAGGTGCGCACGCGCAGGGCGGAGGGATCGACGTCGGCCGCGGGGATCAGGGCCGGGCCGAAGGGGGTGAAGCCGTCGCCGGACTTCGACCGGACGTTGGAGCCCTTGTCCGCGTACTTGAGGTCGTAGACGCCGAGATCGTTGCTGGCGGTGACGTGCCCGACGTGCTGCCAGGCATCGTCCGGGCTGACGCGGCGCGCCGCCGTGCCGATGACCAGGGCGATCTCACCCTCGTAGGCGAGCAGCTCGCAGCCGGCCGGGCGCTCAATCTCCGAGCCGCTCAGGCTCAGGGAGGACGACGCCTTCAGGAAGTAGGACGGCTTGGCAGGGGTGCGCCCGCGCTGGTCGGCCCGGGACTGGTACGCCAGATGAACGGCGATGACCTTGCCGGCCTGCTTGAGCGTGGCTGCGGTGACTTGTTCCACGGAACACTCCTGTGATGGGTTTGCTGTGCGGGCCCTTGCCTGCGGCCCCGATATCAAGTACGAAATCGTATACGATTATCCTAGCGTGGTGGCCTCGGTCACGTCAAGCCCCCGCAGCGGTCGTTTTCGGAGCCGCCGCTGGAGCGCATCGGCCCTTGCGGTGATTGAAAATGCAGCTGATGCGGTTTGGTGGCCAATTTAAGCGCATCTGCTGCCGTTTCGATCTGGATCCGGGCCGGCGCAGCGCATCTGCTGCAGTTTCGATCCTGATCCGGGGCGGCGCCAGTCGCCAGGGACTATTGCAGCTGTCCTTCGATGGCGCGGGCGCTGGCGGCCAGCCGCGCGCCGATGGCGGCCGGATCCGCGCTGGGCCCGAGCGAGACCACGCAGATGGCCGCCGGCATGCCGCCGGGGATGTGGATGGGTGCGGCGATCGCGGCGACGCCGGGGAGGACCTCGTCGTGGCTGGTGGCGAATCCGGCCGTCCGGGCCGCGCGTGCTTCGGGCCGGTAGGGCAGGCCGGGTGCCAGCCGCTCCCAGGCGTCTTCGCTGATGGCGGACTGGATGGCAATGCCGGGCGCGCCGGAACTGAAGGAGTGGCGCGTGCCCGGGCGTTGGGCCAGCGTGGCACCGGAATGACGCGGCTCCACTGTCAGGAGGGTGACGGAATCGCGGTGGTCCCACACGGCAATAAACGCCGTCATGGACAGTTCGTTGGCCAGTTCGGTCAGTTCAGGCAGTGACGCCGTCTGGAGGTCGCGGTTGACACCCCGGGCGAGCGCCGCCAGCCCGGGGCCAGCCTGGACGCGGCCGGCGTCGTCCCGCATCAAGAGCGAGTGGTCCTCCAGCGTGCGCAGGATACGGTAGGCGATGGAGCGGTGCACGCCCAGCGCCTCGGAGAGCTCGGCGATCGTCAGGGGGGACTGGGCCTCGGCCAGGATCTCCAACGCCCGGATGCCGCGGGAGAGGGTCTGGGAGTGGGCGGGTACTTTCGCCGGGCGGCTGTCCATTGCGTCTGTGCTCACGTCATCTTCCTGTCCAGCGGCCTGCAGGCGGTCGCGGCATGCGGTGCGGTCTACACGCCGATACCTGCGCGGGCCTCGTTGTTGTGGTTGCCCTCACAATCAATTTATCCCATATTAGGACACGTGGTTCGGATATCGAACTCTGCCTCGAGCGGCAGGCGCGGCCGGTCTCACAACGGAAGGGCGTCCCGGCGGATGCCGGGACGCCCAGAAGCGCGTGCCGAAGCCCTCAGTCGGAGGTGTCCGGCGCCCCGCCGAAGCCGATTCCCCGGTAAATCTCCGGGCGGTCGCGCTTCAGCCGCAAGCCCCAGAAGAGGCCGGCAATGCCCGGCACCACCACCAGCGCCGGCAGAATGACCGAAAGCGGGGAAAAGCCTTCGGTTCCGATCAGCACATTGAAGTTCACCACGATCAGCACAAACACCGCGCCCAGGCTCAGCGTGGCCAGGGCGGGCGCCACCAGCCGGGTCCACAGGGAATACCCGGCCGCGTGCTTGCGGAAGTAGCCAATGACGGCCACCGAGATCAGGACCAGCAGCAGCACGAGGCCGAAGGCCGCCGTGTTGGTCAGCCACGTGAAGAAGGTCAGGACCGGGTACAGCTCGCCGAGCGATGAACCAATCCCGGCGACGGCAAACACTGCCAGCATGACCAAGGCCAGCGCGGACTGGGTCAGCGAACCGGCGACAGGGGCGTGCCGGGCATTGACACGGGCAAACCCGCGCGGCAACACGCTTTCGCGGCCCAGCGAGAACACATACCGGGCCACCGCGTTGTGGAACGCGATCAGGGCCGCCAGCAGGCTCGTGATGAACAGCACCTGGGCGATGTCGGAGACAATCACCTCGCCATGGCCGGACAGGAAGACAAACAACAGGTCCGGACCAAATTTCTGCGACTCGGCGATGATCTTGCCGGGACCGGTGCCGATGGTCATGGCCCAGCCGGAGAATGCGTAGAACAGGGAGATGATGCCCACGGCAATGTACGTGGCGCGGGCGATGGACCGGGCCGGGTCCTTTGCTTCCTCGCTGTAGATGGCGGCCGACTCAAATCCCATGAAGGCCGCCATGCTGAACGCCAGTGCGGCGCCAACGCCGGCCGTGAACAAGTTCGACGGCGCCAAACCAGCACCGCTGACACCTTCCGGACTCACTGCGAAGGCGACCAGGTCGAAAACGATGACCGCCACGAACTCCAGCCCCACGAGGATGCCGATGATCTTGGCGGACAGGTCAACCTTGTTGATGCCCAGCCAGCCGACAATGACGAAGCCCACCAGTGCCGTGACCCACCAGGGGACGTTGAGCCCCAGCTTGGCATTGACAAAGGACGCCGACGCAAAGCCGAAGAGGCCGTAGATGCCGATCTGCATCGCGTTGTAGGAGACAAGCGCCACCCAGGCCGCGGCCACCCCCGTGGCCCGGCCAATCCCCTGGGCAATATAGGCGTAAAACGCGCCGGCATTGCGGATGTGGGCGCTCATTGCCGCGTAGCCGACGGCGAAGAGGACCAGGCAGACGCCGAGGACGATGAACGACAGAGGGATGCCGACGTTTCCCGTGACCGCAAAGTTGCTGGGGATGCCGCCTGCAACCACCGTCAGCGGCGCCGAGGCGGCGATGATCATGAAGACGAGGGCGGGCACGCCGAGCGTGCGCTTGCTTAGGCCTTGGGTGTCCCCGTTGCCGGCGGCGGGGCCGGCGGACGGAAGGGTCTTTTCGTGTGACATTAAAACCTCCAGTGGGAGAATAAAGATACCTTCAGTGTGGCAGGTGTCACAGGGCGTGTCTTGTTGTTCGCGGCACCGCGATTGACTTCCAGTGCAGGCTTCCCGGCCCCGCCGCGAAAGCGCCAGCGGTGAAAACGTTGTCGAAGCGCAGGCCCGGGGGAGACGGGCAGGAAAGAGGACCGCAACCCCAGAATGTGGTCGCGGTCCCTCCCCGGCCTCCAAGCGCCCCCCGGCCTGCAAAGCCGCCGTCGGGGCCGTCCGGACCTCGGGCCCGCCGGCGGCGGCAGATCAGCCGGTGATGACCTGGGGCACGCCGAGGGCCTTGAGCCCCTCGACGCCAAATTCAAGTCCGTAGCCGGACTGCTTGGCGCCGCCGAAGGGAATGCGGGGGTCTACGGCACCGTGCTTGTTGATCCAGACCGTGCCGGCCTGGATGCGGGCGGCGACGGCGCGGGCCTGGGCCGGGTCGGAGGACCAGACGGAGGCGCCGAGACCGACGTCGAGCGCGTTGGCCATCTCCACCGCCTCGTCGACGGTGCTGTAGCGGATGATCGGCAGGGCGGGGCCGAACTGTTCCTCGGCCACGAGCGGGTTGCTGTTCTCGATGTCCGCGACCAGCGTGGTCGGGTAGAAGTAGCCTGGCTGGTCCGCCTGCGGATTTCCCCCGAGCAGGACGCGCGCCCCGGAGTCCCTGGCCGCGTCCACGAGCCGGGACACGATGTCGAACTGGGCCTTGTTTTGCAGGGGGCCGAGCAAATTGTTCTCGTCCAGGCCCACGCCCATGGGCATCGCGGTGGCGACTTTCGTGAGCGCCTCGCAGACGGCGTCGTAAATGTCGTCGTGGACGTAGAGGCGCTTGAGGGCGGCGCAGGTCTGGCCGGTGTTGATGAACGCGCCCCAGAACAGGTCCTCCGCGATGGCCGCCGGATCGGCGTCCGGGAGCACGATTCCGGCGTCGTTGCCGCCGAGCTCGAGGGTCAGGCGCTTGACCGTGCCGGCCGAGGACTTGATGATGGCCTTTCCGGTGGCGGTGGAACCGGTGAACATGATCTTGCCGATCGCGGGGTGTTCGGCCAGGCGGGCGCCGACGTCCCGGCCGCCGCAGACCACCGAGAGCAGGCCCTCGGGCAGTTCCTGGTTGATCACGCCGGCCAGCGCCAGCACGCTCAGCGGCGTGTATTCGGAGGGCTTGACGACGACGGCGTTGCCCATGCGCAGTGCCGGGGCGATCTGCCAGACGGTGATCATCATCGGCCAGTTCCACGGGCCGATCGCGCCGACGGTGCCGATGGGCCGGTAGTGGAGTTCGGCGTGCGTTTCGCCGTCGTCCACCACGGTCTCCGGAGCCAGTTCGGTGGCGGCAGTGGCGCGGAGCCAGGCGGCGCAGGCGCCCACCTCGAAGCGGGCGTTGGGGCCGTTGAGCGGCTTGCCCTGCTCGCGGGAGAGCAGCACGGCCAGGGCCTCGGCGGATCGTTCGACGGCGTCCGCCGCCCGCAGGAGCGCGGAGCTGCGGGCCGCGTGGCCGAGGGCTGCCCAGGCGGGCTGGGCGGCGGCGGCGGCAGCGACGGCGCGTTCCAGGTCCTCGACGGTGTGCACGGGGGCTTCCCCGACGGGCTCGCCCGTGGCCGGGTCGAGCAGGGTCCGTGTTGTCCCGGAGGCCGGTGCAATGGACGTGAGGATGTCAGCGTACGTTTCCATGAAAACTCCACTTCGAGTCGGTGGTGGGGGGGTGAAGGTCTAATGGCTCCAGTGTGCCGGGACGAACGTGTGCCGTCTTGTCTTTGAGCGTAGGACTGTTGACGGCCGGCGAACGGAGGCGACAGGGGGGTTGGAACCGCGCAGCGGCTCTCGGCCAGGGCCGCCGGGCGCGGCTTCTAGCCGCGGACGGGCCGGCGGTATCTGCTGGGCGGCTCGCCAAATGCGTCACGGAAGATGCGGCTGAAGTGTGCTGCGTCGACAAAGCCCCAGCGGGCCGCAATGGTGCTGACGGCCCGGTGGCCCTGCAGGGGATCGCGCAGTTCGCGCCGGCAGTTCTCCAGTCGCCGCGTGCGGATCCACTGCGCCACGGTGGTGCCCGCCTCCTGGAAGACATTGTGCAGGTGGCGGGTGGAGATGAAATGCGCCGCGGCAACGCCTGCCGGGGACAGCCCGGGATCGGCCAGGTTGGCCTCGATGAAGCGGCGGATCCGGCCCAGAAGTTCGGCGTGCGGATGTGCCGTGTTGTCCGGGCGCCGGTCAAGCTCGGAGGCGAACATGGTGCTGAGCAGGTCCACCGTGTTGTGGGCCAGCCGGTGCCCGCTGGGGCCGGAAAGGACCTCTAGATTTTCCGCCAGCTGGGTCATGAAGGGGCTGATCATCCGCCCCAGCCCTTCGTCGGCGGCCATCCGCGTGGCTGTCAGCCCGGCCACGGAACCGGCCGGCAGGTCCAGGGCGTCGTGCGGGAACATCAGGACCAGCGTGCGGAAATCGGATTCGAAGCCGAGCGTGTAGGGGCGGTGGGTGTCATAGACGGCCAGGTCCCCGGGGCGGAGGACGGCCTCACGGTTGTCCTGCACCAGGATCCCGGTGCCGGCCAGCTGGAGGTTGAGCTTGTAGTACAGCCTGTCCGATAGTGCGATCAGCGACGGGGTCCGGTGGACGCTGTGCCCCATGGCCGTGACCTCCACAATGGACAGTTCGTCCAGGAGGCGGGAGCGCAGCTGTCCGCGGAAGTGGTCGGGGTCGCCGGAGCGGACATACAGCGGCACGAATGATTCCGAGATGAGATCGTGCCAGGCGGAGAATGAATCGGCGACGGCGGTGTGGACTGCGTCGGCAATGTCGGGTGTGGAGGTGTCGAGGGAGGTGGTCATTGACAAAATTCCCTTGGAGCGAGGGCCGGTGTGGCGGGAGCGTGCCGACCGGGAGGGCGTCGCAGCCGAGTGGCCGGGGCCCGGAGGTGTGTCGGACGACACTTTTCATCACCTTAGCGGCTGTTGTGGCTGCTGTCACTTATTTTCGACAATCGGCGAATATCCCGGCCGCCCCGTTGACGTTCGAGATCACGACCCCCCGCCCCGTTGACGTTCGAGATAATCCCCTCCTTGACGGTTTTGGGAGGTGGTTATCTCCAACCTCAGCGGGGGGAGAGGTGGTTATCTCCAACCTCAGCGGGGGGAGGGGTGGTTATCTCCAACCTCAGCGGGGGGAGGGGTGGTTATCTCCAACCTCAACGGAGGCGGGAAGCGGGGGCTAGGGGTGGAGGAGCAGGAGGTAGGCGTCCAGGGCTGCGTCCAGCTGGGCAGGCAGGTGTTCCCCGGGAGACATGGCGGCGACGATCTGGGCCCCGAGCAGCATGCTCATCAGCTGGTTGACGATGTCCTCGTCGCCCACGGCGGTGGTGACCTCCCCGCGGTCCCGCGCCTGGCGGAGGTGTCCTTGAAGTGCGGAGCGCCACTGGTTCATGGAGGTTTCGTGCAGTTCGGCCTTTTCGGGGTCGGTCAGGGCCTTCTGCCAGAAAGGAATGACGATCCGGGCCTCGTTGATGCGGTCCTCGTCCAGGGGCAGCACTTCCCGACAGAATCCCCGCAGCGCCTCCAGGCCCGCCTTGCCGGCGGAGGTGCCGGCGATGCGCTGGTTGGTCCGGTTGAACACATGCCCGAAGGCGAAGGTGATGAGGTCATCCTTCGTGGGGAAGTAGGGCTTCAGCGCGCCGTTGGCGAAGCCGGCCTCGAGGGCAATCTCACGCATCGTGGCGCCCTCGATCCCGTGCCGGGCGATGATGCGCCAGGTGGCGTCCACCAGCTCAAGGCGGCGCTGGTCGTGGTCCACAATCTTGGGCACTGAGGTTCTCCTGGCGGGCCGTGGCGGCAAATACAAGGGGCTGACCCCTTGTGATGCATCTTACGTGGAGGTATTCTCTACAATCATAGAATAAAAACGAGGGCTGCCGCGCGGCCGCCCGCCACGGAAAGAGAAGCCATGACAGCCGAAACCGCCGTCGAAACCTCCCCCCACCCCCTGGCCAGCGCCGCGGAAATCAAATCCGTGCGGGACATCCTGCAGCGTGAAGGGCTGCTGGGGGAGTCGGCTCGCATCGCCTACCTCGGCCTGCTTGATCCGCCACGCGGCGCCACCGAATTCGACCGCCGCTTCCGGGTGTTCCTGCACGACGTCTCCGGTGCCGCCCCGAGGGACGCGGTGGTCTCCGTGACAAGCGGAGCCGTGGAATCCGCCGTCGAACTTGACACGGCGACCTCGGGTGAGCTGCCCGTGCTGGAGGAGGAGTTCGAGGTCGTGGAGGAAATCCTGGCCAGCCATCCCGACTGGCTGAAGGCCCTCAAGGCCCGGAACCTCGACGTCGCCAAGGTGCGCGTGGCCCCGCTCTCCGCCGGCGTCTTCGAGTACCCGGAGGAGAAAGGCCGCCGCATCCTGCGCGGGCTGGCTTTCGTCCAGGACTTCCCCGAGGACAGCCCGTGGGCCCACCCGGTGGACGGCCTCGTGGCGTACGTCGACGTGACCCACAAGAGCGTCGACGCCGTGGTGGACTACGGAGTGGTCCCCGTTCCGGCCGAGCACGGCAACTACACCGACCCGGAACTGACCGGGCCCATGCGGGAAACGCAAAAACCCATCAACATCACCCAGCCCGAGGGGCCGAGCTTCACCGTCACGGGCGGCAACCACATCGAGTGGGAGAAGTGGAGCCTTGATGTGGGCTTTGACGCCCGCGAAGGCGTGGTCCTGCACAACCTGGCGTTCGACGACGGCGGCCGCCGCCGCTCCATCATCAAGCGCGCCTCGATCGCCGAAATGGTGGTGCCCTACGGCGACCCGTCCCCCGTGCGGTCCTGGCAGAACTACTTTGACACCGGGGAATACCTGGTGGGCCAGTACGCCAATTCCCTGGAGCTGGGCTGCGACTGCCTCGGCGAGATCACCTACCTGAGCCCGGTCATCAGCGACGCATTCGGCAACCCGCGCGAGATCGGCAACGGCATCTGCATGCACGAGGAGGACTGGTCCATCCTCTCCAAACACTCGGACCTGTGGACCGGGATCGACTACACGCGACGCAACCGCCGCCTGGTGGTCTCCTTCTTCACCACGATCGGCAACTACGACTACGGCTTCTACTGGTACCTCTACCTGGACGGCACCATCGAGTTTGAGGCCAAGGCCACCGGCGTGGTCTTTACCAGCGCCTACCCGGGCAAGGGCTACCCCTACGCCTCGGAACTGGCACCGGGCCTGGGCGCGCCGTACCACCAGCACTTGTTCGGCGCGCGCCTGGACGTGGCCCTGGACGGCTTCGCGAACCGCGTCGAGGAGGAGGACGTGGTGCGCGTGCCGATGGGCGAGGGCAACGAGCGCGGCAACGCCTTTACCCGCAAGCGGACCGTCCTGGCCAGGGAGTCCGACGCCGTCCGGGAGGCGGACATGCGCGCCGGCCGGACCTGGGTGGTCACCAATCCCGGCTCCCTGAACCGCCTCGGCGAGCCGGTGGGCTACAAGCTGCACCCCCAGGGCCAGCCCATGCTGCTGGCCGATCCGGCCTCCTCCGTGGCCCGACGTGCCGCCTTTGCCACGAAGGACCTCTGGGTCACCCGCTTCGCGGAAGACGAGCGCTACCCGACAGGCGACTTCGTCAACCAGCACGGCGGCGGGGCCGGCCTGCCAGCGTACATCGAGGCGGACCGCGAGCTGGACGGCCAGGACATCGTCCTCTGGCACACGTTCGGGCTGACCCACTTCCCGCGCGTGGAGGACTGGCCGATCATGCCCGTCGACTCCGTCGGGTTCAAGCTGCGCCCCGAGGGCTTCTTTGACCACAGCCCCGTGCTTGATGTGCCGGCCAGCAGCAAGGGCGGGCACGGGGCCGCGGGCCAGGCGGATCATCACGCCGGCGACCAGGGCGGGGCCGACGGTGGCGATCACTGCCAGTGCTGACACGGGGAACCGCGTCAGCCCCGTGAGGCGGGCCGGGTTCCCGGCCCGCCTGTGCGCCGCCGTCGCCCTGGGCTCCGTCGGCGCACACGTCTGGATGGCGTGGGAACACCGCGGCGTGCCGTGGGAGGCGGCGCTCATGTTCCTGATGGCCGCGGCCTGCCTGCCGTGCGCCGTGTCGGTGTGGCGCCGCGGCCACGAGCGGGCCGTTCAACTGCTCTTCGGGATGGCGCTGGCCATGGTGGGCGTGCACGCGGTCCTGCTCCTGGCGCCGGGCTCCATGGCAGGGCACGGCCACGGTGGCATGGGCGCCATGGCCTCCATGCCAGCCATGCCAGCCATAGCCTCCATGCCAGCCATGGCCGACGGCGGCCTGGCCGGTGCGATGTCCCAGCCGGCCTCGATGCTGTGCATCGTGGCCCTGGAGCTGGCCGTGGCCATGCTGGCCGCGTGGGTGATGCGGCGCTCGCGGACCTGCGTCGCGGATTGACCGCGGGTCCGGCACTGTCTGCGCATACCACGGCTTGTTGTGAGTTCGCCCACAATTCGTGGTACGCTGGCTCGATTGGTATTACCGTCCGAACGGTCGGTAACTTTCCACCTGAAGAATCCGCGATTACGCGCTGAACGATGGAGTTCGCATGGCCCCCTCCCCAACAGTGGCACCGTCCCTCCCCAAGGAGGCCCGCCGGGTCCTGGCCGGCACGCTGGTCGGCACCACGATCGAGTGGTACGACTTCTTTATCTTTGCCCAGCTCACGGCAACGCTGCTGACACCGTTGTTCCTCAAGCCGCTGAGCGAGAGCAACCCGGGGCTCGGCCAGATTCTGGCCTTCGCCATGATCGGCATCTCCTTCCTTTTCCGCCCATTGGGCGCGATCGTCGCCGGCCACCTCGGCGACAAGTTTGGCCGCAAGCGCATCCTGGTGCTCACGCTGATCCTCATGGGTGTGGCGACGGCCCTGATCGGCCTGCTGCCGACGTATGCGCAGATCGGCATGGGAGCACCGCTGCTGCTGGTGCTGCTGCGCGTCGTCCAGGGCTTCTCCGCCGGTGGTGAATGGGGCGGCGCAGCGCTGATGGCCGTCGAACACGCCCCGGCCGGCAAGCGCGGCTACTTCGGCGCCTACCCGCAGATCGGCGTGCCGCTGGGCATGATCCTGGCCACCGGCATGCTGTTTATCCTGCGGACCGTGACGACGCCGGAGCAGTTCACCGCCTGGGGATGGCGCATCCCGTTCCTGCTCTCGGTGGTGCTCGTGTTTGTCGGCTACCTGATCCGCCGCGCGGTGGAGGAATCCCCGGTCTTCAAGCAGCTGGCGCTGCGCAAGGCCTCCGAGCGCACCCCGCTAAAGCAGCTGTTCCAGACGAACACCAAGCAGGTCATCCAGTCAGCCCTGATCTTCGTCTCCAACAACGCCGCCGGCTACCTGGTCATCGCGTTCCTCATCGCCTACACGACCAAGGTGCTGCACATGCCCCTGGCCCCGGTGCTGCTGGCCACCACCATCGGCTCGGTCGGGTGGCTCATCTTCACCCTGGTCGGCGGCTGGCTCTCGGACAAGATCGGCCGGCGCGCCACGTTCGTGGCCGGCTATGCGCTGGTGTTCGTGTGGATGATCCCCATGTTCCTCCTGATCGACACAGGCAACGTGGTGATCTACGGCGCCGCCGTGTTCGTGCTGACCATCGGCCTGGGCCTCTCCTACGGCCCGCAGTCAGCAATGTACGCCGAGATGTTCCCGGCACACATCCGCTACTCGGGCATCTCCATTGGCTACGCGATCGGTGCCATCCTCGGCGGGGCGTTCGCCGCCACGGTGGCGGAAGTCCTGCTGCAAAAAACCGGCTGGTCCGGCTCCATCGCGCTCTACATCATGGCGCTCACGGTCGTCTCGGTCGCGGCCGTGCTCTGGGTGGGCGAGACGCGCGGGAACAACCTCCATGTGGAGGACCTCGACGACGAACTCGTGCGCCTGGCCGCCGAAGAGGCGGCCGGGGGCCGGTAGCAGCGCATCCGCCCGTGGCCGCTCACACCAGCGGCCACGGGTAGCGCATGCCGGTGGCATCTTCCGGCAGCACGCCGTCGCGCAGCAGGCGCCTCGCCCGCCGGGCCAGCGCGGCGGCCTCGCCGTCGTCGAGCAGGTCCGCCAGCTCCGGCGGCACGGCGTCGCCAAGCGGCGCGATGTCCGCCAGCACGGCGTCCGGGATGGGATCTCCCGCGAAATCCCAGATCACCGTGCGCAGCTTGCTGGCCGCGGCAAAGCACAGCCCGTTGTCGATGCCCCAGATATGCCCGTCCGGCCCGCGCAGCACGTGTCCGCTCTTGCGGTCGGTGTTGTTGGCGAGGCAGTCGAACACGGCAATCCGCGCCAGGGCCGCCCGGGTCTCGGGTGCGTGCGCGTACAGCGTGAAGTAGTGCTCACCGGCGTCGGCCTCGATGAACCACTGCAGCGATCCGATCCCCAGCGGCGCGTCCCCCCGGATCACCGTTGGCGGCACGATTTCCCACTGCAGCGCCTCGCTGAGCAGGTAGGCCGCCCGTTCGCGCCGGTACAGTCCCGGCGCGAAATCGGCCAGCGGCCGCTCCCCGGCTTCGGGCTTGTAGATCGCGTAGGCCGCATCGCCGCCGTCGGAAACCTCAACCAGGAATGTCGCGTTGCTGCTGTTCGCCACGCGCCCCACCAGTTCCACCCCGCCCCCGGCAAGCAGCGTCAGCTCCCGGGCTGACACGGGGGCCCCTCGGTCATGACGGCCTCCGCCCGCCCAGCGGCTCCAGGGTCGAATTGACCATGAGCACGGCCGGCCCTTGGTCCTCCACCAGCGAAACGGCGGAAACCGAGCCCGGACTGATGGTGATTCGCTGAAAGAGGTCAAGCGGCGTGCCCAGGTAATGGGCCACGGCCGCCTTGATCGGGTCGGCATGGGAGAAGCAGACGACGACGCCCCGCGGATGGGCCCCGCACAACCGTTCCAGCGTGTTCACCATCCGCGTCTGCATCTCCACGAAGCTCTCCCCGTCCGGGAAGCGGAAGGCCGACGGCGTCTGTTGGACCGACTGCCACTCCGGCAGTCGCGCCAGCTCGGAGAGCGGGGCGCCGGTCCACGCCCCGAAGTCGCACTCGGTCAGCCCGGCGTCCTCCGACACCTCGAGCCCCCAGCGGGCTGCACTGGGCGCCGCCGTTTCCCGGGCACGTTCCAATGGGGAGGAATGGACGGCGTCGGGCGTCAGGCCGGCAAGTCGGTCGGCGATCCGCTCGGCCTGGACGTGCCCGCGGCCGGAGAGGTGCAGCCCGGGCGCGCGGCCGGGCAGCACCTGGCCCGTGGTCGGCGTTTCACCATGGCGCACCAGCAGGAGCAGGGTTCCCGCCGGCGCCGAAGTTGTTGTTGCGCTCATCAGGACTAAGCGTAGCGGCAGGGGCCCCCGCCCGAGCTTGCGAGGGGTGGGGGAGTCGCGGAGCGGTAAAGGACCCAGGAGGTCGATTTGGATATTTGAGGTCGATAAATCAGCCTCAAATGTCCGAATCGACCTCCTGGCCGGTTCTTGACCGGGCGCCGGTCCCCTTTCCGCCGGACGAACCCCGCCGGGGTCTCGATTGACGGGCATGGGGTGGACTACCGTGGAGGTGTGAGTGATCGTCCAGACATCTCCACCGTTGGTGAACTGCGGGCCGCCGGGCATGTGCACAAGGACCTGCGCCACGAGCTCCGCGACAACCTGCTCGCGGCGCTGTCGGCAGGCCGCGATCCCTGGCCGGGCATCCACGGATTGGATGAGACGGTCCTTCCCCAACTTGAACGTGCCCTGCTCGCCGGCCACGACGTGGTGCTGCTCGGCGAGCGCGGACAGGGCAAGACGCGCCTGCTGCGCACACTGGCCGGGCTGCTGGACGAGTGGTCGCCGGTGATTGATGGCTCGGAATTGAACGAACACCCCTATGAACCCATTACGGAGCGGTCCTGGGCCCGCGTCCGCGGGGAAGGGGACAGCCTGCCCGTGGCCTGGCGCCACCGAACCGAACGATACGTGGAGAAGCTGGCCACCCCGGACACGTCGGTTGCCGACCTCATCGGCGACGTCGATCCCATGCGGGTCGCCGAGGGCCGCCGGCTCGGTGACCCGGAAACCATCCACTACGGCCTGGTCCCGCGCGCCAACCGCGGCATCGTCGCCATCAACGAACTGCCCGACCTCGCCGAGCGGATCCAGGTCTCACTGCTGAACGTGATGGAGGAACGCGACATCCAGATCCGCGGCTATGTGCTGCGCCTGCCGCTGGACGTCCTGGTGGTGGCCTCCGCCAACCCCGAGGACTACACCAACCGCGGCCGGATCATCACGCCCCTCAAGGACCGGTTTGGCGCGGAGATCCGCACCCACTACCCGTTGGAGCTCGACGACGAGGTGGCCGTCATCCGCCAGGAGGGGAAGCTGGTGGCCGACGTCCCGCCGGTCATCCTGGAAATCCTGGCCCGCTACACCCGCGCGCTGCGGCAGTCCCCGGCCATCAACCAAAGCTCCGGGGTCTCGGCGCGGTTCGGCATCGCGGGCGCCGAAACGGTCGCCGCGGCGGCGCTGCGGCGGGCCGCGGTGCGCGGGGAAGACACGGCCGTGGCAAGGATCGTCGACCTGGAAAGCGCGGTGGCCGTCCTGTCCGGGAAGCTGGAATTTGAATCCGGGGAGGAGGGGCGCGAGCGGGAAATCCTGGGCCACCTGCTGCGCACGGCCACCGCGGAGGCTGTGCGGCTGCACTACCGCGGCCTGGATTTCAGCCCGCTGGTGGCCGCGTTCGACGGCCAGGTCACCGTGACCACGGGCGATGCCGTCACCGCCCGCGAGTTTCTGGACAACCTCCCGGCACTGGACGGATCCGGCCTCTACGACGCGATCGGCAGCCACCTGCAGGCGGGCAACGACGGTCAGCGGGCGGCAGCGATTGAACTGGCGCTGGAAGGGCTCTTCCTGGCCCGGCGGATCTCCAAGGAGTCCGACGGCGGGGAGACGGTCTACGGGTAGGAGGCACCATGGGCGTCCACCAACACAGCTCCCGGTACGGACGGTATGCCGGGGGGCCCGATCCGCTGGCGCCGCCGGTGGACCTGGCCGAGGCCCTCGACGCGCTCGCCGAGGACGTCATGGCCGGTTACTCACCGCGCCGCGCGCTCAGGGAGTACCTGCGCCGCGGCGGCCGGAACAGGCCGGGCCTGGACGAGCTGGCTGGCCGCATCCAGCAGCGCCGCCATGAACTGCTGGGCCGGCACCGGCTGGACGGCACCCTCGAGGAGGTCCGCAAGCTCCTCGACGCTGCCGTGCTCGCCGAACGCAAGCAGCTGGCACGCGACGTCGACATGGATGACACCGACCGCGCCTTCCGGGAAATGCAGCTGGAAAACCTGCCGCCGTCGACCGCGGCCGCGGTCAACGAGCTAGCCTCCTACGACTGGCAGTCCAGCGAGGCCAGGGAGTCCTACGAACGGATCAAGGACCTGCTGGGCCGCGAGCTCCTGGACCAGCGCTTCGCCGGGATGAAACAGGCCCTGGAGGGGGCCACGGAGGACGACCGCGAGGCCGTGGAGGCCATGCTGCGCGACCTCAACGGGCTGCTCGAAAAGCACCGGCGCGGGGAGGACACCGCGCAGGACTTCCAGGATTTCATGGGCCGCCACGGAGACTTTTTTCCGGAGAACCCGCGATCGGTCGACGAGCTCGTGGACGCGCTGGCCCGGCGCGCGGCGGCGGCCCAGCGCCTCATGCAGTCCATGTCCGCGGAGCAGCGCGAGGAACTGACGCGGCTCTCCGCCCAGGCCTTCGGCTCGCAGGCGCTGATGGCGCAGCTCGACGCGCTCGACTCCAACCTCCAGGCCCTGCGGCCGGGCGAGAACTGGTCCGGCTCCGAACGCTTCGGCGGCCAGGAGGGCCTGGGCCTCGGCGACGGCACGGGTGTGCTCCAGGACCTTGCCGAACTGGACGGGCTGGCCGAACAGCTTTCCCAGTCCTACGCCGGATCAAGCCTTGACGACCTGGACCTGGCCGCGCTCGCCCGCCAGCTGGGGGCGGACGCGGCGGTCTCGGCCCGCACCCTCGCGGAGATCGAGCGGGCCATGCAGGACGGCGGCTACCTGCGGCGTGATGCGGGCGGGGACCTCCGGCTGTCTCCGCAGGCCATGCGCCGCCTGGGCAAGTCGCTGCTGCGCGACACCGCCAGGCAGCTCTCCGGCCGGACGGGATCCCGGGACACAAGGGCCGCCGGTGCCGCGGGGGAGCCGGCCGGATCCAGCCGCCCGTGGCAGTTCGGCGATGCCGAGCCGTGGGACGTCACCCGCACCATCACCAACGCCATCACCCGCACCGCGGCCGACGGCGGGAACCCGGCCAACGGCCTGCACCTGGAGGTCGGCGACATCGAGGTGGCGGAGACCGAGGCGCGCACCAGGGCCGCCGTCGTCCTGCTCGCGGACGTGTCCTTCTCCATGGCCGCCGAGGGGCGCTGGGTGCCCATGAAACGCACCGCGCTCGCCCTGCACCACCTCGTCTCCACCCGCTTCCGGGGGGACCGGCTGCAGCTAATCACGTTCGGCCTTCGCGCGCAGTCCATGGACATCGGGGAGCTGACCGCCCTGCCGGCGGACCGGGAACAGGGAACCAACCTGCACCACGGCCTGCTGCTGGCCGGGCGCTTCTTCCACCAGCACCGGTCCCTGCAGCCGGTCCTGTTGGTGGTGACCGACGGTGAACCCACCGCACATCTCCTGCCCGACGGCGAGCCCTGGTTTTCCTGGCCGCCGGACCCCGCGACCGTCGGCGCCACGGTCGCCGAACTCGACCGCCTGGGCCGGGCCGGCACGCAGGTGACGTTCTTCCGCCTGGGCGGGGACCCCGGCCTGGAGCGGTTCGTGGATGGCATGGCCCGCCGCATTGGCGGCCGCGTGGTGGCGCCCGACGTCGGCGACCTGGGCGCCGCCGTCCTCCGGGAGTACCTCCGCACGCATTCACAGGGGCCGTACGGTGAAGCCGGCTGGGCGCTATAGCCGCGGGGCGCGACGGGCACGACGGCGGCACCCGCCCAAGGTGGGTGCCGCCGTCGTGCCCGGGGTGTAGGCCTGCACGGGTTTTTAGGCCTGCGCGGGAGCCACGGCCGAGGGGAGGCGCGTGTCGAAGATGGCGGAGCCCAGATCCTGCTCCGCCTGGTGGGCTGTCAGGGCCATGGCGATGTAACCGACGGTGTAGGTGCGCCTGCGCCGCGAACACCAGCTGGGGATGAAGCGTCCCGTGGCCATGTAGCCGGCGGCGTTGTTGCCCACAAACACCAGGGCCGCCAGGATGACCAGGAGCCAGTGCTTGCGGAACAGTTCGACGACGGGCACCAGGAATGCCTCGCCGGGGATGTCTCGTCCCAACTGGGCACCGGTCAGCCTCGAGGGTTTTCCCGTGGCCGTGCGTCCGTTGGCGCCGCCGGCCACCAGACCACCATGGTGGCCATTTGGCCCGAACACCCCCGGCCCAGCCCCCGGGCGCAGGCCCTGCCCGACTTCACCGTGGCCGCGTTCAGCACGGCGTCACCGTTGCGGCCCGGCCTCATTCAGGCCAGCCGCCGCACGGGTGACGGTGCTACGCTCCAGACAGCATTTCCGTTGGGAGGCGGCATGGCCTTACTGAAATTCACGGACTGGTGGGACAGGTTCTTTGCCATCGGCATCATCCTCAAGGGCCTCGACGGGGCCCTGGAGCTGGTGGGCGGGCTGTTCCTGCTGTTCGTGGCGCCGGAGCAGATCAAGGATCTGGCCATCCTGATCACCCAGCCGGAACTGACTGACGATCCGAACGACTTCATCGCCAACCACATCCTGCAGGGCGCATCCGGCCTCAGCGACCATGTGGTGGTTTTCACCGCCGCCTACCTGCTGGCGCACGGCATCGTCAAGGTGGTCCTGGTGACGGCGCTGCTGCTGGACAAGCTCTGGGCCTACCCGTGGATGATCGGCGTCCTGGTCATCTTCATCCTCTACCAGTTCTACCAGCTCACGCTCACCCCGTCGCTGGGGCTGGTCGTGCTGACCGTGTTCGATATCCTGATTGTGGGCCTGACCTGGCACGAATACGTCAGGCACCGCAGACGCAGAAAAGAGCTGACATGAGGATTCTTGTGGTGGGGGCCGGCGCGACCGGCGGCTACTTTGGCGCACGCCTCGCGCAGGCGGGGCGCGACGTGACCTTCCTGGTCCGCGGCGGCCGGGCGGCGGTCCTGCGGGAGCGGGGGCTGCGGATTTCGGGGCTGGGCCAGGACCAGCGGATCGAGCCGCAGATCGTGACGGCAGGCCAACCGGGCGGGCCGTTCGACGTCGTGGTGGTCACCGTCAAGGCGGGCGGGCTCGCCGGCGCCATCGCCGACCTGGCCCCCGCCGTCGGTCCGGACACGGTGGTCATCCCCTTCCTCAACGGCATGGCGCACCTCGACGCGCTTGCCGCGGCCTTTGGGGAGGATCGGCTGCTGGGCAGCGTGGTCAAGGTGCTCACCACCTTGGACGACGGCGGTGGCATCCTCCAGCTGGGCCCCCTCGCCGAGTGGGACCTGGGCGAGCTGCGCGGCGGCCCCAGCGACAGGGTGCGGCGGATCCTCGCCGAGATCGACGTCCCCGGCTACACGGCCCGGGCGGTCCCCGACGCGCTCGCTTCGATGTGGCACAAGTGGGTGTTCATCGCGACGGCGGGCGTCGTGACGTGCCTGATGCGCGGGCCCGTGGGCGCCATCGTGGCCGTCCCGGGCGGCGCCGACTTTGTCTACGCGGCCCTGGCCGAGGCCGTCGCCGTCTCCACCGAGGCTGGCTTCCCCGTTCCGGACCCCGTCATCGCGGAGGCGCTGGGGTTCCTGACCCAGCCGGGCTCCACGTTCACCTCGTCGCTGTACCGCGACGTCACGGCGGGGCTGCCCAACGAGGCCGAACACATCCTGGGCGACTTTGCGCGCCGCGCGGCGGAGATGGGCCTGGAGGTGCCGCTCATCGACCTGGCCCTCATGCAGCTGCGCGTGCACGAGGCCGGGCGGATTTAGGCGGGGCAGGCGTCGGCCTGCGGGAAAGCAAGGTGGTCAGCCCTTGCGGTACAGTTCCGCGACGTCCACGCCTGCGCCCGGGCCCACGGCCTTGACAGGAAAGTCCTCCTCCAGCATGCCAACCAGATCCGGGCGGAATGCGGGTGGGACCGTAACGTGGTCGTCAATGGTGACGAGCCCTTCCGCGGCCCAGCTTGCGACGTTCTTGGCGAGGATGTGCAGGTCCGGATGGACGGCGTCAGGTGATTCCAGGGCATGGACGAGCGGCGCCGATTCGGGCGGGTTGTCGGTGGCGCATTCAGCCATGAAGGAGGCCATGTCCACGTGCCAGCCGTTGTA
The DNA here is from genome assembly GCF_003268655.1 of Arthrobacter dokdonellae. Taxonomy (NCBI): domain Bacteria; kingdom Bacillati; phylum Actinomycetota; class Actinomycetes; order Micrococcales; family Micrococcaceae; genus Arthrobacter; species Arthrobacter dokdonensis. The sequence goes on from NZ_CP029642.1 coordinate 940,573, forward strand.
GCTGCCGGGCTCGGATCCGGTCAGGGTGGAGATGAAGATGAACTGGCCAAGCACGTCCAGAAACGCCGCAACCCTGGCTTCCTCACATTCCAAGCGCTCCTTGGTGTGCGGCGGGAGGACCGCCCGGCCGGCGTCGAACGTGATCAGTCCCAGGCCGCCCAGCAGGTGCCAGTACAGCTTGAGCCTGTTCAGGGCCTCCCACTCGAGGTCGGCGGGCGTGGCGGATGACCGGATGGCGTCACCAAGGATCCCGGCGCCGCTGTCGGTGAGGGCCGCGGCAGCTTCTGCCCTGTCCTTCTTTCGCAGGGCTCCCTTGGTGGTGACGTCCCGGCCGCCGCCAACCCACGCCAGGAGCGACTCAATGTTCTTCCACAGCGGTGATGCCGCGACCGTGCTTTTGACTTGTTCGGCGGTCAGCCTCGGAATGTAGACATCGGGAAAGTCATAGTCGTCGGGGTCAACGAAACCGCCGCCGCTGGCACTGTCGTCTTTACGGACGTCGTCATTGTCGGCGCCCGCACGTGGCGGCACGAAGGCGTCAAGGCCGGGGGTGGCGTCAAGGCCGGGCTGCTTGAACAATTCCTGCAGTTCCGCCAGTTCCCCGGCAGTCCCCGTCCACAGTGACGCCTGGACCAGGTAGCCCACATAATCCCTCACGCCGCTGCGCAGCGCAAAGCCGTCCTGCGGACCTGCTGCGGTCCCGGCCTCCAGGACCTCCCGCACCGCGGCGGGCGCCAGCGACGTCGCGTCGGGCCGGGGCTCAACCGTGCGGTACATGTCAAAGAAGTCGTCGAGGATCATCAAGCTGGTGTCGATGCCGGCGTCGCCACGGCCCTGGGATTCCAGCCAGAGCGCAAATCCCGGCGCCAGCGCCTCCATGACGCGGTCCAACCGCACGTCGCGCAGCGGCATGACATTCGCCCGCGCGGCCGTGTCAGCGGCAGCCTTTGCGGGATTGCCGAAGCGGGACTTGTTGGACTTCTTGGCCACAGGGTTCCTTGCGGTCGGCGGGGAAACGATCCCTCTAACCGTATCCGCAAGGCACCGGGGTCGCAGCCGTCACCGCCTGTGGCTCATTGTCACGCGGTCTTCTGAAAGGACTGCCGCCTAGCTGCTGAACTCCGACAGGACGATCTTGCCGCCGCCGTGTCCGGACATGCTGGCAGCGAACGCCGCGGCCGCCTCCTCCATCGGGTAGGTGGCGGAGACGTCAACGGTGAGTGTGCCGGCGTCGACCAGCGCGCTGAGCCGGTCCAGTTCGCGGGCGTCCGGGCGGACCCAGACATAGCGGCCCCCCTGTCCGGAGACGGAACCGTCGGCAATCGACGCGTGGCGGCCGCCGTCCTTGAGCACGGCCAACGTCGTTTCCAGCACGCCGCCGGCGAAGTCCGCCACGGCGTCCGCGCCGTCGGGGGCCAGGGCGCGGACACGGCCGGCCAGGCCGTCGCCGTACTCGACCGGCTCGGCGCCAAGTTCGCGCAGGCGGGCGTGGTTTTTGGCGGACGCCGTGGCAATCACGCGGGCTCCTGCATGGACGGCCAGCTGGACGGCCGTGCGGCCCACCCCGCCGGACCCGTTGTGGACGAGAATCGTCTCGCCCCCGGTGAGGCGGAGGGCATCCAACGTCCGCAGCGCCGTCAGTCCGGTCAGCGGAAGCCCTGCGGCTTCTTCCCAGCCCAGCGACACGGGCTTGCGGGAGACCGCTGAGGCGGGCAGGGCGACCAGCTCGGCAAACGTTCCTCCATGGACGGTGTCGCGGCGGCCGTAGGAGTAGACCTCGTCCCCCACCTCGAACTCCGGCGTGTCAAGGCCCACTGCCTCCACGACGCCGGCCACATCCCAGCCCGGCACCACCGGGAAGGTCACGTCCATGATTTGGTCCAGATGGCCGGCCATGATCTTCCAGTCCACGGGGTTGACGCCGGCGGCCCTGACCCGGACCAGCACGGATCCGGGGGAGACCTTCGGCACGGGCTGCTCGGTACGTTCAAGGACTTCAGCGCCGCCGTAGCGTGCATAGCTCATGGCCTTCATGGGGTTCTCCGCCTCTGCTGTTGGATTCCTGTCTCCTTGGGCCAACCGCGGGCCGGCCGGGATGATTCCCGTCCGGCCCTGCGCGGTGTTCATGCGCTACGGCGCGCATGACAGTGTCTGCGCACCGGCCGCCACGGCGGGTGCGCAGAACGGACCGGCTACGCTGTGGACCATGATCCCGCAGCGCTATTCCTACGGCCCGGACCCCTCCCAGTGGGCGGACCTCCACCTGCCGGACGAACCGGACCAGGCAGGCGTGGTGGTGGTGATCCATGGCGGCTACTGGCGCAGCACGTACGGCGCCGAGCTGGGCGCCCCGCTGGCGCGCGACCTCGCCGCGCACGGGGTGGCGGCCTGGAACCTGGAGTACCGGCGCATGGGCAACGGAGGGGGCTGGCCGGAGACGTTCCTGGACGTGGCGGCCGGCATCGACGCACTGGCCGCCGCGGGCCACGGCCTGGACCTTGCGCGCGTGGTGGTGCTCGGCCACTCCGCCGGCGGACATCTGGGCGTGTGGGCGGCCGGCCGCGGCGCGTTCCCAACCACGGCGGTGGGCGGGGGACCCGCGGTGGCCGTGTCCGGCGTCGTCAGCCAGTCCGGGCTGTTGAACCTGGCCGAGGCGCAGCGGCTGGGGCTGAGCAACCGCGCAGTGACGGCGCTGCTGGGCCGGGATGTGGCGCGCGCGGATCCCATGGCGGCCCTGCCCCTGGGCGTCCCCCTGTACGCTGTCCAGGCCGCGGACGACGACGACGTCCCCGCCTCCCAGAGCCGCAGTTACGTCGCGGCGGCGGTCGCGGCGGGCGGGACGGCGGAGTTCATTTCCGTCCCCGGCGACCACTACGCCCTGATCGACCCGGGCAGCCGCGCCTGGGCCGTATGCCGGGACCTGGTCCTCGGGCTGCTGGCGCGGGCGTAATGTGAGTTCAAACCGCTTTGTGAAGGGGAACGGCCATGCCACAGAACACCCGGAAAATTGAATCCGGCATTGAGACGGACTTCAGCGACAAGATGAGCTACGGAAGCTACCTGGCGCTGGACACCCTGCTCAGCGCCCAGCAGCCCGTCAGCCGGCACCATGACGAAATGCTGTTCATCATCCAGCATCAGACCTCCGAGCTCTGGCTCAAGCTCATGCTGCACGAGCTGCGGGCCGTGCGCGTCCAGCTCGCCGCGGACAACCTGCGCGCCGCCATGAAGGGCGTGGCCCGGATCAAGCACATCCAGCGCTCGCTGACGGAACAGTGGAGCATCCTGGCCACCCTGACACCCAGTGAATACGTGCAGTTCCGCGGCGACTTGGGTTCGGCGTCGGGGTTCCAGTCGTACCAGTACCGGGCCGTGGAATTCATGCTGGGCAACAAGAACGCCGGGATGCTCAAGGTGTTTGAGGCTAACCCGCCGGCCCGGGCCATGCTGGCGGAGATCCTGCGGCAAACCAGCATCTATGACGAATTCCTGGCGCTCCTCTCCCGCCGGGGCTTTGCCGTCCCAGCGGAGCTGCTGGCACGGGACCTGACCAAGGCGCACGTGTTCAACCAGGCCGTCGTGGAGGCTGTCCGGGTCGTGTATGAAAAGCCCGACGACCACTGGGACCTGTACGAGGCATGCGAGGAGCTGGTGGACCTGGAGGACAACTTCCAGCTCTGGCGCTTCCGCCATGTGGCCACGGTCAAGCGGATCATCGGCATGAAGTCCGGCACGGGCGGCTCCTCCGGAGTCGGCTTCCTGCAGCGGGCCCTGGACCTGACGTTTTTCCCGGAACTGTACGCCGTCCGGACCGAAATCGGGAACTGATTCGGCCCGGCGGTGTGCCTATGCTGGAGGGGCCGGACCCGCGGCCATTTCCCGCGACCGGCTCTTGGCTACCGAAATTCAAGGCAAGGATGCAACGATGACGAGCTGGCACGAATCACTGAGTACCTGGGGACCGGCCTGGGCGGCCATCCGCGACTTGGAGGACCCCGCTGCGGAACAGATTCTGGCCTGGCCGGTCGGTGCCGGCGCCATTGCCGAGGGAAGCGTCATGCACCTGGTGACCGAGGACACGGCGGCCGCCCGCGCGTTTGCCGCCGCGGCGCGGCTCACCGAAACGGGCGCCGCCGTCCTGCTGTCCGCGTCGACCGATGAGCTTGACCTTGTCCCGCACATGCCGCCGAACACAAACCTGGCAGAAGTGCCGCTGGAACACTACGACGCCGTTGAGGTTGCCTTGTTCGACCGCCCGGTGGCTGGCGGACGGGTCAAGGTGACCGACGGACTGGCTGTCCTGGGCGGTCTGCACGTGGATCCCGAGGGGGAGGGCATGCAGACCGAGCTGGAGACCGTCATGATCGCGTCTCTGGGCGAGGAGGCCTTCCTGCATGGCGCCGACGTCCTGTATTTTGTGGCCGGTTCCGGGCAGGCCGCACGCATGGCTCCCCGTGGCTGGACGCAGGTGGCGGAGATCCTCAGCTTCAAGAAATAGCTGTCCGGGGGCCACGGTTTCGAGGGGCCCCGACCGAGGAACGAGGTTGGGGAGGAAATGGGTGGGGCCACGGTTTCGAGGGGCCCCGGCCGAGGAACGAGGTTGGGGAGGAAATGGGTGGGGCCACGGTTTCGAGGGGCCCCGGCCGAGGAACGAGGTTGGGGAGGAATGGGGGATTGACCCTGACACGGTGGCAGGTACGAGTCTTGAAGGTGTCATGTTCCAAATAGGAGATTTCGCCAGGGCCGGCCGGGTGTCGGTGCGCATGCTGCGCCACTACGACAGCATTGCGCTGCTGCGCCCCGCCCGCGTGGATTCCACCGGATACCGGTACTATGAGGGCCCGCAACTGGCCCGGCTGAACCGGATCGTTGCGCTGAAGGACCTCGGGTTCACACTGGAAACAGTGTCCCGGATCCTTGATTCCAGCCCGAGCGCGGAGGAACTGCGCGGCATGCTGCGTTTGCGCCGCAGCGAGCTTGAAGAACGGCTCGCAGCGGATTCGGCCCGGCTGGCGTCCGTTGAGGCGAGGCTCCGTGTCATCGAAAGTGAGGGCGCCATGCCCGAGTACGAAGTCATCATCAAGTCCATCCCGGCTGTCCGGCTCGCCGAGTTGTCCGCGGAAGCGGAGAGCTTCGAGCCGTCCTCCATCAGCCCCGTCATCCAGCCGCTCTACGAAAGGCTGTACGGCGCGCTGGACGCTGCCGGGGTCGCGCCCACCGGCCCCGGCGTTGCGTACTACGAGTGGCTCGACGGCGGGCGCGTCCGTGTGCACGCCGGCGCCCAGATTTCGGCCTCCGTGGCCGGCGGCGCCTTTGACGTGGTGGACCTTCCGGCCGTGGAGCAGGCAGCAACGTTGATCCACCGCGGGGTCATGGACAACGTCATGCCGTCGGTGCAGGCCTTGGCCCGGTGGATCGACGCCAACGGCTGGGTTTCCACCGGCCTGAACCGGGAGCTGTACCTCGACTACGGCATGGGCCCGGATCAGCAGCAGTGGATCACCGAGCTGCAGGAGCCTGTCAGGCGGCCCTGAGCCGTTGCCGGCTGTGAAGCTGCGCAGAGTTCACCACTGAACCTTGCGCAGCTTCACAAGTGGCGCGGCGACGTGGTTTTCAACTACTTTGGCCCTACATCCGGGCCGTGAGCGTGGTGAGCGAGAAATGGCAGGACGCGCCACGGCCAGACGGCCATGAGAAGCAGTTGGGCGAGTGCGACGACGGCTGGCTGGTGCGCACGACGCCGCTGGCCGATGGTCTCCGGGTGCACCGTGAACGCGCCGCCGGCCTCACCGCGGAAAGTGGTCCGGGACCCCAGAATGCCGCCGGCAAGCCGCTCCAACGGTACATTTCCGCGCTGACCGAGGAGGAGGGGCAGGCGCTGCTTCACGAGTGCGGTGTAACGGCCCCGCAGTCGTCCGCGGGGAGCCTGCGCGGGCTGCCCGGCAGCGCGTGGGGCGCCGACGAGCCGGACCAGCAGACACCGACCACCATCCGGCTCGAACAGGCCTACCTGCGCAAGAACCTGCTGCGCGGGCGGCTGAAGGCACCGTGCGCCATCTGCGGCGATGACCTCACCGTCGTGGACGCCAGGGGAAAGATCCGCGCCGGGCAGGCCGCCGGCACCGTCGGAGGTGCAGCCCGGCACGGCATGGCAGAATTGGTGGTGGCCCGGGTGCAGACGGGCCCAGTGATAATACAGCCGGCCGCCACCTCATGCGGGGGCGGCTGGGCGAACCACTTACAACCGATTTGAGACTGCCTGCCATGCCTTCGCTGCAAAACAATGCCGCCACGCCCGAAACCAACGCCACTCCCGGGGCTGCGGCCAGCCCCCAAGTTGGCGCCCGCTTTGCCGACGTCGGGAGCCGGTACTACGGCATCATGCTGGCGAGCATGGCCGTGATCGTCATCCTCTCCAACATTGGCGCCTCCAAAGGTGTCCTTTTTGGGCCGATCGTGACCGACGGCGGCTTCTTCCTCTTCCCGTTCGCCTACATCCTGGGAGACGTGATCAGTGAAATTTACGGTTTTAAGATGGCGCGCAAGGCCATCTTCACCACGTTCGCGCTGTCCATTTTTGCGTCGCTGAGCTACTGGGTGATCATTGCGCTGCCCGGATTCACCGACGACTACGGCGTGGCCAAGCAGCACGCCCTGGTGGAGGCCCTGGGCCCGGTCCCGCAGATCGTGCTGGCCAGCCTGCTCGCGTTCCTGGCCGGACAGACCATCAACTCGCTCATCATGGTCCGGCTCAAGGCCCGCCAGGGGGAACGGAAACTGTGGATGCGCCTCATGGGCTCCAGCGGCGTGGGTGAATTCATCGACACCCTCATCTTCTGCACGATTGCCGCGCCGGTCATCGGCATTGTCGGCTTTGGCATGTTCGCCAACTACGTGCTGGTGGGCTTCCTGTACAAGGTGGGCGTGCAGTACCTGCTGGTCCCCGTGACCACCCTGGTGATCGGCTGGTTCAAGCGGCACGAACCGAGCTACGCCATCTGACGCGTAGCCCGGCCCGAGTTCGCCGCCGGCGCGGCAAGCGCTGCATTCCTCGCCCGCAGCGCCAGCCCCGTGGGCACGAACCTCGCCAGCAGCGCAGGTCGTCCCGCGTCACCTGCGTCTATCGCTCATTCCTGCCCGTGGCGGTTCTGCTCACATGCCAGCCGGGCGCCGGGGAATGAACGCGACCACGGCGACGGCTGTGAGTGCGGCGACCGCGCCGATGACGAAGGTCATGACGAAACCGTCCTGCGAGGGGATTTTCGTGGAACCGACCGTGACGGTCATGGCCGTCAAGACCAGGGCCATGACCGCGGCCGATACAGTGGTGCCCACCGAGCGCATCAGTGTGTTGAGGCCGTTGGCGGAGGCAGTTTCGTGGACGGGCACCGATGCCATGATCAGGGCCGGCATCGAAGCATAGGCAAGGCCGATGCCGCCGCTGATGATCATGCCGGCCACCATGACCTGCCAGATCTGCGTGTTGGCGAGAAGGGCGAACCCGTAACCGACAGCGATGACTGCTGCCCCTGCCATGAGCGTGAACTTGGGCCCCCTGCGGGCAGAAATCCCCGCGGAAATCGGCGACAGCAAGAGCATCACCAGCCCGCCCGGGGCCAGGACCAGTCCTGCCTGGACCATGTCGAGGCCGAAGCCGTACCCGGTACTTTTGGGAGTCATCAGCAGCTGCGGCAAGGTCAGCGACATCCCGTACATGGCGAACCCGACGACGACGGAGGCCAGGTTGGTAAACAGGACCTGGCGTCGAGCCGACACGCGCAGGTCGACCAGGGGTGCAGCGGTACGCAACTCGTAGATGCCCCAGAGTAGGAGCACCATGAGGGAGATACCGAGCGAGCCCCATGTCAGGGGTGACGCCCAGCCCCACGTCGCACCCTTGCTTACGCCGACGAGCAAGGCCACCAGGCCCAGGCCCAGACCTGCCGCGCCCAGGTAATCGAATCGCACCGAGGGGCCCAACCGCACCGGCGATTCGCGCACCACCCCCAGGACCAGGCCCAGGGCGAGTACGCCCATTCCGGCGGCGGCCCAGAACAGGACGTGCCAATTGCCCGCCTGGGCGATGGCAGCGGACACTGGCAGACCGATGGCACCGCCGACGCCGAGGGTCGCGCTGACAACGGCCATCCCGAATGCGACCCGCTTCGGCGGCAGTTCGTCGCGGAGGATGCTGATGCCCAGCGGAATGGCTCCGGTGGCGATGCCCTGCAGTGCCCGTCCGGCGACCACTAAGCGGAATTCTTCTGTGACAGCGCACAACACCGACCCGACAATGAGTGCCGTCATGGATAGGATGAGCATGCGGCGCTTGCCGAACATGTCACCTAACCGGCCGCTGATCGGGGTCACCACGGCGCCGGCTAGCAGCGTGGCCGTCACGACCCAGGACGCGTTGGACGCCGTCGTGTGCAGAAGCCTTGGAAGTTGCGGAATCAGGGGGATGACCAGCGTCTGCATCAAGGCGACGACGACCCCGGCGAAGCTCAGCGCGAAGATCACCAAGCCGGGTCTTCCGCCCGGTCGACGACCGCTCGGTTCCGCAGCCTCCCCATTCACCCGAGGTGCGGATTGTGCTATCGCGTTCATCTATCTCCCACTAACCGTCGAATACCCATAGTATGTGCATCATACATACATTGTGTATGATGCACATATTGGACATCCGCGGCTTTTTCTGGCCATTCAGCGCATTATCCGCGACGACAAGGAATCGATGTGAACGACGTGCGCATCCTCGAACGTGAATTGGCCCTGCTGTCCCGGCAGTACCTGAAGTCCCGGGATCGGAACCTGCGGCTGGAACGGTCCGCCTACCTGATCCTGAGCCGTCTGGAGGCGGAGGGCCCGCTGACGATCAAGGGGATGGCCCGGGCTTTCGGACTGGACCTGTCGACCGTCAATCGGCAGATCGCGGCCCTGCAGCGCGCCGGGCACGCCGAACCATGCCTGGATCCAGCGGGCGGCACGGCGCGCCGATTCCGTCCATCCGCGGAGGGCCTGCGTCAGCTTAATGCCGACCGGTTCCACTATGAAGCCGGTGTCAAACGGACCATCGGCTCGTGGGAGCGCGCCGACGTGGAACAGTTCGCCGAGCTGTTGATGCGCTTCAATGTTGCGATCGAGGACCTCGAGGGCCGGCATTGGCCCCGCCCCGATCTGGATGATCCAACCGACCCAACCACCATGACCAAGGACAAGGATTCCCATGCGCCTAGAACATAAGACCGCAGTCATCACCGGAGGAGCGAGCGGAATCGGCCTGGCCGCAGCACACCGCTTTGCTGCCGAGGGCGCCGCCGTCGTCATCGGCGACGTCAATGCCGACCGCGCTGTGGCTGCGGCCGCGGAGATCACCGAAGCCGGAGGCACAGCCGTCGGGACGGCCGTCAACGTCATGGACGAAGAGTCCATCGCTTCCCTGATCGGGCGGGCGGTGGATGAATTCGGCTCCCTGCACGTCCTGTGCAACCACGTGGGTGGGAGCAACCCCCGCAAGGACCTGGACCTGCTGCGCATGGACCTGGATGAATTCGACAAGACGATGGCGCTGAACGTGCGCAGCACCGTGCTGGGCGCGCGCCTGGCACTGCCGCATATGATCGCTGCCGGCGGCGGCTCGATCATCAACACGGCATCGGTCGCCGGGCTCTCCGGCGACTACCTGCAAAGCGCCTACGGCACCGCGAAGGCCGCCGTCATCCGCCTGACCCAATACATCGCCACCCAATACGGACCCCGGAACGTGCGCTGCAATGCGGTAGCCCCCGGCGCGATCTCGTCCCCGGCACTGCTCGACAATCTCTCATCTGCGGAGATCGACGCAATAGTGGCGCACAACGCCCTGCCGTTCCTGGGCGAGCCGGACGACATCGCCAACACCATGCTCTTCCTGGCCTCGGACGAGTCGCGCTACCTGACCGGACAGCTGCTCACCGTCGACGGCGGCATGTCCAGCCACAGCTCCATCGCCGAAGACCGGCGGGGTTTCCTGCCCGCTTGACCGGACGAGGACGGCGGCTGGCCCCGGGCTTGGGTCCCGCCGCCGTGCCGTGGTGCTCTGATGGATCGGTACGCCGACTTGACCGGCCTGTGAGACTGTGGAGGGATGATGTGACGAACGAGCAGAAGGTTGCGATCGAGACCGCGGGGGCCGTGGGATCGGCTGCCCCGCATCGACGGCGTTACGAGTGGGACAGATGTCTCAGAACAGGGCAGGATGAACGGCGCGGCGGCGGCCAGCAGCGGCGGAGGCTCGGTCCGGCCGCGGAAGGGCCGGTATTCGGCCAATCTCGGCCTGGTCGTGGTCGTGGTCGTGGTCATGGGCGGGGCGATGCTTATCGCGGCCGGGCTGCAGTTGGGTGGGGGCACGATCATCGCGGGGTTCACCGCGATCTTCTTCACGATCGGCATCGGCGGGGGCGCCCTGCGGGCGGATCCAAACCTGAAGGCTGCGCTCTCCCCTGAATCCTGCCGATGAACACGCCGGAATATCCCGGGCAGACTGTAACACCGTGGCCACACAGTTCGAAACACTGGCCATGATCGCCCTCCTGGACCTCGGCCAGCGAAGCCTCACAACGGCGGAAGTCGCACGGGCTGCGGATTGCCTGGCCGGCCCCCCGGAACCACATTCCGCAGACAACGACCTCACGCAGACACAATTCGAACAGCTCGCCGCCCGGGCCGCAACCAGCAGCGAACGCCTGCCCAAACCACCACGCATGTGAACGGCATACCCACGCATCCCCGCCACGGACACCCGGGCCGCCACATAGCGTGCGGGACCATCTCATTAACGGTGTATGCGGCGGACTGCGCCTCAGTGAGAAAAACTCCAGCCATAAGCACTGATCGTAGCCGCTACCCCGAAACGGAAATCCTGCTAGCGCTAATGACGGCACGGATCCCACTCAACCCCCGATGAGGGCCCGCTGGTAATCACCGTTCCGGCCGCCGTGGCCATGACGGCCCCGCTGGCCTGGCGCCGCAAGCTCCCGCTGCTGCCCGCCCTGGCTGCCGCCGTGGCTAACCTTCTCCAGGATGGCTGGCGCACACGCCAGGGTCGTTGTGGTCGCTGGTGGTGTTCGCCGTGGGGATGCACTCGGTGGCCGCCTGGTCCTCCGAAGGCGCCGCGGCCTTTGGCGGAACGGTGCTACTGGCCGCCCGGCTGGCCGGTGAATGGCTGGGGCACGGGCCCGACTATCTGTTCATCGTCCTGGTGTTTGGTGGGATCTGGCTGCTGGGCCGGGCCGCCCGGGTGTGGCGTGGCCGCCTGAAATACCAACAGCTGCGATGTTGCCCGCCTGGCCGTCGCCGAGGAGCGGCTTCGGATAGCCCGTGAACTTCACGACGTGCTTGGCCACAGCATGAGCGTGATCGCCGTGCAGGCAGACGCTGCCGGCGCCGCGCTGGACGGCCGGCATGATCCCGACCAGCGTGTCCGTGCAGCCTGCCGGCGGCGGGGTGGAGGCGGAGATCCGCAACGCGCCGGGCAACGCGCCCGCCGGCGGTCCCGGCAGGGGCTAGGCCTTCTGGGACTGCGCGAACGGATGCAGCTGGCGGGCGGAACGCTCGATGCCGGGCCCATGGACGACGGCGGCTGGCGGGTTTGCGCGCGCATCCCCGGCCCGGGCTCCCGGTCCAGCGGCGCCGCGGGAGGGGAGGGCACATGACGACCGTCTTGCACGTGGACGACCAGCAGCTGATCCGGGACGGGTTCAAGCTGATGCTCAACCTGGAACCGGACCTGGAGGTGGTGGGTGAGCAGGCGACGGAAAGCCGGCACTGTCGCTGACAGCGCAACTGCATCCCGACGTCGTCCTTATGGACATCAGGATGCCGTTCATGGACGGGCTGGAGGCCGTCCGGCGGCTTGCCGCGGCGCACACCGCGTCCGCCGTCGTGGTCCTGACCACCTTTGACTTGGATGAATATGTCTTTCAGGCCCTGCGCGACCGGGCCAGGAGCTCCTGCGGCCTACCGGTTCGCGTAGTAGCGCCGCAGCGTCTCGGCCTTGAAATCGAAGAACGTGCCGTCCTCGATGGCGAGCCGGGCGTCGTCGACCATTTTCACCACAAAGCGTTCGTTGTGGATCGACACCAGGGTGGCGGACACCATCTCCTTGGCCTTGAACAGGTGGTGGATGTAGGCGCGGCTGTAGTTGGCGCATGCGTAGCAGTCGCAGCCGTCCACGAGGGGCGCAAAGTCTCGCTTGAAGCGGGCGCCGGACAGGTTGAACCGGCCGTCCGGGGTGTAAAACGCCGAGGTACGGGCCACGCGCGTGGGGGAGACGCAGTCAAAGGTGTCCGCCCCGTTCTCGATGGCCGTGAAAATGTCGTCGGGTTCGGAGATGCCCAGCAGGTGGCGCGGCTTGTCCTCGGGCAGTTCCTCCGCGCACCAGCGCACGATGGTGCCGAGGTTTTCCTTCTCCAGCGCCCCGCCGATCCCATAACCGTCAAAGTCCATGGAGCCCAAATCGCGGGAGGCCTTCCGGCGCAGGTCCTCGTACTGGGCGCCCTGGATCACGCCAAACAACGCCTGGTACGGCTTGCCCGCCCGGTCCTCCGTGAGCCGGAAATGCTCGGCGATGCAGCGTTGCGCCCACAGGCGGGTGCGCTCCAGCGACATTTCCTGGTAGCCGCGCGAGTTCAGCAGCGTGGTCAGCTCGTCGAAGGCGAACATGATGTCCGCGCCGATCTGGTGCTGGACCTGCATCGACACCTCCGGGGTGAAGCGGTGCATGTCCCCGTTCAGGTGCGACTTGAACCAGACGCCGTCGTCGTCGATGTGCGCCAGCCGCTCCTTGCCCACGGCCACGGAATCGTCCGCGCCGGCATGCGGGGAGGCGGCCGCGGCGTCCATGTTGATGACCTTTTTGAAGCCCGAGCCCAGGGACATGACCTGGAATCCGCCGCTGTCCGTGAACGTGGGGCCGGACCAGTTCATGAACTTTCCCAGGCCGCCTGCCTCGTCCAGGATGTCCGCGCCGGGCTGCAGGTACAGGTGGTAGGCGTTGGAGAGCAGCGCCTGGGCGCCGAGCTCCGCCATGGACTCCGGCAGCACGGATTTCACGGTGGCCTTGGTGCCGACGGCGATGAACGCCGGGGTCTTGATGGCGCCGTGCGGGGTGGTGATGACGCCGGTGCGGCCCTGGAATTCTCCCCCATTAAGTTCGACGGCGGCGCCCGACGGCGCACAGCGCTCACGCAGCCGGGCACCCAGCTGGAAACCAAACTCGCCCTGGGACGCCGGCCGGCCGGGAATGCCGTGGGGCGCGGTTGGCGCGGTGGTGAGCAGGTCGGTGCTGGCTACGGGGGAAGGCATGGTCTCCATTTTGCCAGTGTTTGCCGCCCACGCCCTCCGCCGGTGGAAAAGCCGTGGTGCGAGTGGTGGGAGGGCGTTGGGCCCACGCGCCCGAGGGGCCCGCCTCGAGCTTGCGAGTGGCGGGAGGGCGTTGGGCCCACGCGCCCGAGGGGCCCGCCTCGAGCTTGCGAGTGGCGGGAGGGCGTTGGGCCCACGCGCCCGAGGGGCCCGCCTCGAGCTTGCGAGTGGTGGGAGGGCGTGGGGATTATCTCGAACTTCAACGGGGAGTGGGCTGCGACACGCGAAAATACTTTCGCCCATAACCTACCGGTCGCTCGGTCGTGGTCCTTACCATGAACGAGACAAGAACCATCAAGGACTTCAGAGCCCGAAGGAGCTGCTCATGTCCGCAACGAACATCACCCACGATTCCCCCACGCGAGGCCCGGCGAAACCCCTGCCGTACGTCATCAGCGGTGTTCTCCTGGCGGCTGCCATCATCATGCCGCTGGTGGTTCCCATGTATGCCAAGGACGGCCCGCGTCTGTTCGGCTTCCCCTTCTTCTACTGGTACCAGATGATGTGGGTGCCCATTTGCGCCATCCTGATCGGGATCTCCTACTGGCTGTTGACGGCCGAGGACAAGCGCCGCCGCGCCGCCGTGCGGCCGGAGCCCGGTCACCATGGCAGGCACGACGCCGGCGGTGAGGCCAAGTGAGCGCCGCGCTGGGGAACCTGACGGGCGTGCTGGCCGCGGCGCCGACGGCAACGCGGGGGATCAACGTGACGGCCCTCGTCGTCGTCATAGTCCTGTTTGTCCTGGTGGGCATCCTGGGGTTCTATGCTGCCCGTTGGCGCAGCGGCGGAACGGACGGGCTGCACTCGCTGGACGAGTGGGGCCTGGGCGGGCGGAAGTTTGGTTCCTGGATTACGTGGTTCCTGCTCGGCGGCGACTTGTACACGGCGTATACGTTCGTGGCGGTGCCGGCGGCCATGTGGGCGGCCGGTTCCGTGAGCGGCTTCTTCGCTGTCCCCTACACGATCGTGCTGTACCCGATCGTGTTCCTGCTGATGGCCCGTCTGTGGTCGGTGTCCAAGCGGCACGGTTTTGTCACGACGGCCGACTTTGTGGGTGGGCGCTACGGCAGCAGGCCCCTGACGCTCGCCATCGCCCTGACGGGCATCATCGCCACCATGCCCTACATTGCCCTGCAGCTGGTGGGCATCAAGTCGGTGCTGACTGTGCTGGGCGTGGGCAATCCAGGCAACTGGTTCCTCAACGACCTGCCGCTGATTGTCGCCTTTGTGGTGCTCGCGGTTTACACGTACACCTCGGGACTGCGCGCCCCGGCCATGATCGCCGTCGTCAAGGACGTGCTGATCTACCTGGCCGTCATCGTTGCCATCATCTACCTGCCGTCGAAATTTGGCGGTTGGGAGCACATCTTCGGCGCAGCCCAGGAAAAGATGACCACCGTGAACCCGGCCACAGGCAAGGTCCCCGGCCCGTTCATCCCGGGCGCGGACAGCTACGCGGCCTACGCGACGCTGGCGCTGGGCTCGGCCATGGCGCTTTTCATGTACCCACACTCCATCACGGGCGTGCTGGCCACGAAGAGCCGCAACACCATCCGCAAGAACGCCGCCGTGCTGCCGCTGTACTCCCTGGTGCTCGGCTTCCTGGCGCTGCTGGGCTACGTGGCCATCGCCGCCGGAACCCATCCTGTGGAGCTGAACGGCAAGACCATCAACCCGCAGCTGGTGGTGCCGCAGCTGTTCCTGGACAACTTCCCGTCCTGGTTTGCCGGTGTCGCACTGGCAGCCATTGCCGTGGGCGCCCTGGTGCCCGCCGCCATCATGTCCATCGCGGCCGCCAATCTGTTTACCCGCAACATCTACAGGGACCTCTTCAGGAAGGACGCGACGCCGCGGCAGGAGGCCAAGGTCTCCAAGCTGGCCTCCCTGGTGGTGAAATTCGGTGCCTTGATATTTGTCATCGGCCTGGACGCCTCGGCGGCCATCAACATGCAGCTGCTGGGCGGCATCTGGATCCTGCAGACGTTCCCGGCGATTGTGGCCGGCCTCTATACGCGCTGGTTCCACAAGTGGGCGCTGTTTGCCGGCTGGGCCGTGGGCATCGTGTACGGCACGTGGACCGCGTACAGCGTGGTCAACCCCGTCACGCACGCGCACTTTGGCGGATCCATTGCCGCCATTCCGGGCACGAACACCAAGGTGTACATCGCCGTCACGGCGTTTGTCCTGAACGCCGTGGTGGCCCTGGTGGTGACGCTGGTGCTGCGTGCGCTGAAGGTTCCGGACGGTAAGGACATCACTAGGGCCTCCGACTACGGTGCCGACGAGGACGATCCCGAGGTCCGGGCGTTCGCGGCCAGGTCGGTGGACACGCCCGGGCCGGTCATTTAGCCCTTCCGGCTCCAGGGGAAAAGGCAAGGGAACGACGCCGGCCCGCTGGCCGGCGTCGTTCCCTTGCCTTTTCGCTGTACCTGGCGCCCTACGCGTCCGGAAAGTGGGTTTCCATGAAGGTGTCCCACTGGGCGCCGATGGCCTCCAGGGCGGACGCGCCCAGGCCATACGTCGAGGCGATGACCTGGGCGCCGGGATGATCCCGCAGGCCGTCGACGGCGGCCTGCTGGGCCAGAATGAGCAGCCCGTCGCCATGCTCGGCGTAGTCCGCCACGGTCAGGCCCAGCTGGGTGTCGGTGCGGTACCAGACCTTGCCGGTGAGCGTGGCGCCCGTGGTGAGCGTGACCTCGTAGGGCTCCCCCGGGTCGGGGAGCCAGCCGGTGTCAATGCCCAGTGCGTCCCAAAGGTTGGTGTGCGCGGCGCTGGTGCCGTCCACGAAGACGGTGCGGCGCGGTGTATGCGGATGGCGTTCGAGCGCGAACCGAAGCTGCTGGAGAAAGATGCTCCAGCCCTCGGTGATGTCGGATTCGTACTTGGCCCATTCTCCGGTGGCCGTCCCGCGTTTCATGGTCACCAAGGTGCCGTCGGGGCGGGGAACAAGGGTGAAGACGTCCCCCATGCTCAACTCCAGGCGGAGGTGGTCGGGGCTTTCCTTGACGTCGTCGTGGTAGATCTGGCGGATCTCGTCGGCCAGGCCTTCCATTTCCCAGCCGTGCCACTGGGCGGTCCTGGCAGGTTCACGCAGCATGAGCCACACCTGTTCGGCGTCGGCGTTGACAAGGACTGAAGGCTGGGTCGTGTCCATGCATCGTAATCTACGCCGCTTCCAAGGAAGGGGCCAGCACGCCAACGGCCGGGGGCGGTGTTCAGCGTCCCCGGCCCGGCCTAGGGCGGTGTCTAGCGCCCCAGCCCGGCGTAGGAGATTGCCTGACGGACCAGCGCGCCGCGGCCTCCCGCAAACTCCGCCTGCACGCCCGGACTGAGCACTTCCTCCGGCGTCATCCACGTCAGCTCCAAGGCATCCTGCCGCGGCTCGCATTCGCCGGTCACCGGGATGACGTAGGCGAGGGCGACGGCGTGCTGCCGCTCGTCCGTGAATCCGGTTTGCGACGGAGAGGGAAGGTATTCTGCCACCGTGAACGGGACGGGGCTGACGGGCAGCTGCGGGAACGCCAGGGCGCCCAGGTCCTTTTCAATGTGCCTGATCAACGCGGCGCGGATGGTTTCCCGGTAAAGGACGCGCCCGGACACCAGCGTGCGCACCATGCTGCCGTTCTCGTCGGCCTGCAGCAGCAGGCCCACCTCGTTGACATAGCCCAGGGGGTCCAGGCGCACCGGCACGGCCTCCACATAAACCATGGGAAGCCGGTTCCTGGCTTCGTACAGGTCCTCTTCGGACAGCCAGCCGGGATACGGATCAGGGGTACGGACGCTCATGTAACAGTTCTACCGCATGAACGCCCCGGCCAGCTTCCGCTCACGTCCACGCGGCCCCGTCCGCCATGATCCGCAAGGTGCCGTCCGGGGTTTGCACCGACAGGGCGCCGCGGTCCGGTGCAGCCGGCACCCCCTGGGAGGTGAGGCGGGCGCCGAGGGCGGCGAGGTCGCCGTCGTACTCCAGGGCCGGCACGACGCCGGATGCCGGCCTGGGCTGCACAACCACCAGGCCGCCGTTCTTGGCGCGGAAGGCGGCGTGGCCGTCAGTGCGCGGCGGGACGGGGCGGGCGCCGATGTCCGCAAGCACCTTCCGGGCACCATCCGGCTCCGGCGTGCGCCACAGCTGGACCACCGTGAGCCGCCCGGGGGCTCGATGTCCCCGGGTGCCGTTCCCGGGCCCCGCGTCTCCGGGGTCGTCCGCGGCATCCGCGAGGTCCGCGGCATCCGCGACTGGGTCGGCCAGGAAGCTGAAGCCGTCAGGGGCCGTGACGCGTGCTGAGGGGCCGTGGTCGGATTCGACCAGCTCGGCCCGCGTGCCGTCGGCAAGGGTGCGGCGGACAAAAACCTCGCGTTCGCGGATTTCAAAGCCCAGCCGCGTCACGCCGTCGTCCTCGCTGCCCGGGGCGACCCGGTGCAGGCCCACCTTGCCGTTGCCGGAGCCAAAGACGCGCCAGCCGCCGTGGTCCTCCGTGCAGGCCAGGCCCAGCGCGGTGAGCAGGGCGGTCCAACGGTCCGGCCTGGACGTGAACAGGATGGGGCGCACTCGCAGCATTTTTCTCCGACGGTGGTGGTGCCCCCACGCTACCAAAGTTAGGGTAAAGCCATGATCGAGCTGCCCGAACTTCTGCTGCCGGACGCGGGGTCGTGGCGGGCCTGGCTGGCCGAACACCACGCGTCGAGCCCGGGAGTCCGGCTGGTGCTGCACAAAAAGGGTGGCACCGTCACGGCGCTGGACTACGCCGGCGCCCTCGATGGGGCACTCTGTTTTGGCTGGATTGACGGCGTCATCGGCAGGCGCGACGCCGGCAGCTACCTTACGCGGTTCACGCCGCGCACGCGGACCAGCAAATGGTCGAAGAACAACATCGGCAACATTGAGCGGCTTGCCGCCGCTGGACTGCTCGAAGCTGCCGGGCAGGCCGCCGTCGACGCTGCCAAGGCCGACGGCCGCTGGGAGGCAGCCTACGCGGGCCAGTCGGCGGCGGAGGTCCCGGCAGACCTCGCCGCGGCCATCGCGGACAATCCGCGGGCGCAGGCCATGTTCAATGTCCTGACGGCCGTGAACCGCTACGCCCTGATCTACCGGACCACCACGGTGAAGGCCCCGGCGGCCCGGGCCGCGAAGATTGCCCGCTTCGTGGAGATGCTGGCGGCCGGGGACGCCCCCTATCCCCAAAAGCGCCGTCCCTGAGCTGTGTGGCAGAAACTGCAGCCCCTCTGTTTTGTGGCGTGGCGGCCGACGGTGCTGCGGGAAGGTCGGCGGGATGAATTTCGCGGGTTCTGGCGCTCAGCTGCCGAGGGCGGCCGCCGCCTCGAAGACCGTCCAGCGCTGCACGGCGGCGGACAGCATCCCCGGCTCCGGTGCGCCGACGAGTTCGCCGGCCGTGTCCCGGACCAGCCGCGCCGCCGTGGTGCGCGCCGGGGCGGGCAGCCGCCGGTCCCCCGCGGAGACGGCCAGGTACCGGCACAGGATGCCGGTGAACAGGCTGCCGTCCGCGCCCGGTTCCAGCCGCAGACCGCCGCCTCCGGTGGCCAGCCGCCGTTCGATTGCGGCCACCAGTTCCGCCGCCTGTTCCGCGTACCGGGGATGGTCCAGTGCCAGCAGGGCGGCCAGGACAGGCCCCTGGTTGTAGGTGTAGATGGTGCGTTCCACCTCCGGGCCGCGGGCGGAGGGATGGAGGCCGTCCAGGTACAGCCCTGACGCGTCGTCGAACAGCCGCGCGCGCAGCCAGTCCGCCAACGCGCGGCCCCGGTTCGGTTCGCCGATACGGGCAAAGTGCAGGGCCGCGGGCCCGTTCACGGGAGTGTTCTTGTAGTCGCGCTTCCGGGACCAGTAAAGGCCACCTCCCAGGACGTCGTCGTGCGCGGCGCGCAGCTGGGCCGTGAGCGTGGAGGAGGCAAGGCCGGCGAGCGTTGCAGGCCTGCCCGCGGCCGCCCGCGAAAGCTGGTCGAGCCGGCCGGCGGCCAGGGCCAGCCAGGCCATGTCGTCGTAGTAAAAATTGGGGAAGCGGCCAAAGTTGCGGACCATGATGCCGCGCAGCAGCGCCCTTCCCCGTGCCAGGTCTTGTGCGGCGGCGTCCCGGTTGCCCCCGCGCAGGCCGCGGAATCCCGCATCCACCACGGCATCGAGGTAGTGGGCCTGCCACCAGTAGTGCCACTCCGACCACGGGGCCGGTGCCTGGGCAGGAGGGCTGGCAACGGCGCCGATCCACGTGCCGGGCAGCCGCATGAGCCGGTGGCCAAAGCGTGCGTGCACGGCGCCCGCCGCCGCGGCGGCGAGCATGCCCCAATCGGCTGGCTGGCCCCCGCCGGCCGGGCCTCCGGCCCCGTGCCGCCCGCTGTTGCCCGTCATGTACACAGCGTACTGTTTGCCGTGGGGCCTCTGGATTTCAGTTAGTATGCATTAACGCAGTTTGGCAGCCCGGCAGCGGCCCGGCGGACCTCAACGAGGAGGAAACATGGACATTTCAAACAACGGCACCGTTGCGCTCGTCACCGGCGGCGCCTCCGGCCTGGGCGCCGCCACGGCGAGGCGCCTGCACGCGGCGGGGGCCGGCGTCGTGCTGGTGGACCTGCCCAGCTCCAGCGGTGCGGAGCTGGCGGCGGAACTGGGGGAGCGGGCCGTATTTGTTCCGGCGGACGTGACCGACGAAGGCCAGGTGCGCGCGGCCATCGAGGCGGCGGCCGGACTCGGCACGCTGCGCATCGCGGTCAACTGCGCGGGAATCGCGACGCCGGGCAAGGTGCTGGGCCGTGAGGGCGTCCTGCCCCTGGAGCAGTTCAGCCGCGTGGTCCAGGTCAACCTGGTCGGCACCTTCAACGTGGTCCGTCTCTGCGCTGAGGCCATGGCCGCGGCCCAGCAGCTCGACGGCGAGTTCGGCCCCGAGCGCGGCGTCATCGTCAACACCGCCTCCGTGGCCGCCTTCGACGGGCAGATCGGCCAGCCCGCCTACGCCGCGTCCAAGGGCGCCGTCGCGGCCATGACCCTGCCCCTGGCCCGCGAACTGGCGCGCTCCCTGATCCGCGTCATGACCATCGCGCCGGGCATTTTCGAAACGCCCATGCTGGCCGGGCTGCCGCAGGCCGCGCAGGATTCGCTGGGGCAGCAGGTGCCGCACCCATCGCGCCTGGGCAAGCCGGCCGAATACGCCGCGCTGGTGGAGCACATCACCGCCAACGCCATGCTCAACGGCGAAACCATCCGGCTCGACGGCGCCATCCGGATGGCGCCCAAGTGACGGACCTTCCCGAGGCGGACTTTTACGACGTCGAATCCCTGCTCACCGCCGGGGAGGCGGCCAAGCTGGCGCAGCTGCGCGAGTTTCTGGCCGCCGAGGTTGCCCCGCACGCCGTGGACTGGTGGAACGACGCCGAGTTCCCGGCCCACATCCTGCCGCAGATCGCCGCGCTGGGGCTCGCCGCCCCGGACCGGCGCCACTTCAGCCACCTGTTCACCGGCCTGGTGGTGGCGGAGATGACGCGCGCGGACACCTCGCTGGCCACGTTCTTCCTGGTCCACCACGACCTCTTTGTCCAGGCCCTGATCGACTTTGGCTCCGAGGACCAGAAGGAGCGGCTGCTGGCGGACGCCGTCGCCCTGCGCACCACGGGCGCCTTCGCCCTGACGGAGCCTGGCCACGGCAGCGACGTGGCCGGCGGCATGGTCACCACCGCCCGCAAGGTGGTGGACGACGCCGGCACCTCCTGGGTGCTCAACGGCGCCAAGCGCTGGATCGGCAACGGGACGTTCTGCAACCACATGCTGCTTTGGGCCAAGGATGCCGACACCGGGCAGGTGCGCGGCTTCATCCTGGACGCGTCCCTGCCGGGTGTGACGCGGACCAGGATCGAGCACAAGATCGCGCTGCGGACCGTCCAAAACGCGGACATCCTGCTCGATGACGTGCGCGTGGAGGAGCGCGACCGCTTCAGCGGCATCGGCTCGTTCGGCGACACGAACAAACTCCTGCGCGCCTCGCGGATTTCCGTCGCATGGCAGGCCGTGGGGCAGCAGCTGGCGGCCTTCGACGTGGCCCGGGCCTACGCCGTCGAACGCCACCAGTTTGGCAGGCCGCTGGCGTCCTTCCAGCTGGTCCAGGGCCAGCTGGTGAAGATGCTCGGCAACGCGACGGCCTCGCTGGCCATGATGGTGCGCCTTGCCGCGCTGCAGGACCGTGACGGGGACGGCGACGCCACGATGGCGCAGGTGGCGCTGGCCAAGGCGCACACCACGGCGGCCATGCGCGAGACCGTGGCGATGGGCAGGTCCATCCTGGGCGGCAACGGCATTGTCACCGATTACCGCATGGCCAAGATCTTTGCCGACGCCGAGGCCATCTACACGTACGAGGGCTCGCACGAGGTCAACACCCTCATCGCCGGGCGCGCCATCACGGGCATCTCCGCGATCGTGTGACGCCCCGTTGCCCCGGTGCCCCGGTGCCCCGTTGAGGTTGGAGATCATGACGCCCGCTCGTTCCTCGCGGCGTCATGATCTCCAACCTCAACGGTGCGGGACGGTGAAAGAATGGTGTGATGGGATCGAACAGCCACACTGACAAGGCCGGACGGCAGCAAGACCGTCCGGACAACGGCCGCCTGAACAAGGACATGGCCCGTTTTGCGCCGGGCACCGTCGAGACACTGGACGGCGGACAGGTCAAGCTGACCCTCGCCCGCAACTACGCGGCCGCGCCGGGGGAGGTGTGGGCCATGCTGACGGAGCCCGCCAACACCGAGCTGTGGTGGTGCAGGGTGCGAGGCCGGGCCCGGACGGGATCGTCCTTTGACCTCAAATGGCTCAACGTCAAGGACGAGGGCCACGGCATCGAAACCGATTGGTGGAACGGGCGCGTCCTGGAAGCCGCAGCGCCGCAGGTCCTGGAAATCAGCAACGCCATGCATGGCACCATCCGGGTGGAGCTCACGCCCAGCGGCGCCGGTACCCGGCTGGTCTTCACGAATGTCATTGCGGTGCCGCAGGACGTGGTGCTGATGTCGCTGGCCGGCTGGCACGTGCACCTGGACCACCTGGCCGAGGCGCTGGAGGGCAGGGCCGTGGACTGGCAGCACTGGTGGGACGATTTTTACCCCTGCTGGGAGCAGGTCCACGCGGCCTATGTTTCGCCCGGCACCTGAGACCGACTGGCGGGTGTGAGGGCCCACACAGTACTATCCAAAAGGCCCCAGCTTGGGCCCCACCGTATTCAACGCCGCATACGAGCACTCCAGAATCACAGACCGTAAGGACGCTGACTCATGAGCTCTGAACTGCCCGCCACCCTGCTGGAAAACACCCAGGATCCTGCCGGGGACACGGACCTGCGCCGCGACGTCCGCCGCGTCAGCACCCTGCTCGGCGAGTCCCTGGTCCGCCAGCACGGCCCGGAACTGCTGGCCATGGTGGAGCAGGTCCGGCTGCTGACCAAGGAGTCCAAGGAGGCCGCGCGCGGGGAGACGGGGACCGGCCCGTGGAGCGCGAACGACGTCGCCGAGCAGGTCCGCGAGGTCCTCGCCTCCCTGCCCCTCGAGCAGGCAACCGACCTTGTGCGCGCCTTTGCGTTTTACTTCCACCTGGCCAATGCCGCCGAGCAGGTCCACCGGGTCCGCAGCCTGCGCGCGCGGGCCGAAGAGGACGGCTGGCTGGCCAGGACCGTTGCCGATATCGCGGAGAAGGCCGGTGCCGAGGCGCTGCAAAAGGTGGTCGACGAACTGGACGTCCGCCCCATATTCACCGCCCACCCCACCGAGGCCTCACGCCGTTCGGTCCTGGACAAGGTGCGCAAGCTCTCCGACATCCTGGCCACGCCGTCCGCGGAAGGCAGCAGCGCGCGCAGCCGGCAGGACCGCAAGCTCGCGGAGATCATCGACCAGATGTGGCAGACGGACGAGCTCCGCAAGGTCCGCCCCACGCCGATGGACGAGGCCCGCAACGCCATCTACTACCTGAACAACATCCTCACGGACGCCATGCCGGAGGTCCTGACCGAACTCAGCGGCCTCCTCGGGGCACATGGGGTGACGCTGCCCGAGGACGCCGCGCCGCTGCGCTTCGGCTCCTGGATTGGCGGGGACCGGGACGGCAACCCCAACGTGACCCCGGACGTGACCCGCGACGTGCTGGTCCTGCAAAACGCGAACGCCGTGAAGATCAGCGTCGCGATGATCGACGAGCTGCTGAGCGTCCTCTCCAACTCCAGTTCCCTCTATGGCGCGGATGCGGAACTTCTGGAGTCCATCACGGTGGACCTGGCCAATTTGCCGGGGATCGACCCCCGCGTGCTTGAGCTCAACGCCGAGGAGCCGTACCGGCTCAAGCTCACCTGCATCAAGGCCAAGCTGCTGAACACCCGGCGGCGCATCGCCGCGGACGCCCACCACGAGCCCGGCCGCGACTACGCGAACACCGCCGAACTCCTGGCGGACCTGGCCCTGCTGGAGACCTCCCTGCGCAACAACTCGGCCGCGCTGGTGGCGGACGGCGCCCTGGCCGCGGTCCGCCGCGCCGTCGCCTCCTTCGGCCTGCACCTGGCCACCCTGGACATCCGGGAGCACGCGGACCACCACCACGACGCCGTTGGGCAGTTGCTGGACCGGGTGGGCGAACTGCCCGGCCCCTACGCGGAACTGGACCGGGCCGGGCGCCTGCAGGTCCTTAGCCGGGAGCTGGCCAGCCACCGCCCGCTCTCCGGCCACCCCATCAAGCTCGACGGCGCGGCGGATGGCACGTACGACGTCTTCCGCGTGGTGCGCCGGGCGCTGCGCACGTACGGGCCGGACGTCGTCGAAACCTACATCATCTCGATGACCCGCGGCGCCGACGACGTCCTGGCCCCGGCCGTGCTGGCACGCGAGGCAGGCCTGGTCCAGGTCACGGGGGACAACAGGTATGCGAAGATCGGGTTCGCGCCGCTGCTGGAGACTGTGGAGGAACTGCGCGCGTCTGGTGAAATTGTGGACCAGCTGCTCTCCGACCCCACCTACCGGGAGCTGGTGCGACTGCGCGGCAATGTCCAGGAAATCATGCTCGGATATTCGGACTCCAACAAGGAATCCGGCGTCATGACCAGTCAGTGGGAGATCCACAAGACCCAGCGGAAGCTGCGCGACGTGGCGGTCAAGCACGGAGTCAACGTGCGCATGTTCCACGGGCGCGGCGGATCCGTGGGCCGCGGCGGCGGTCCCACCTATGACGCCATCCTGGCCCAGCCCAACGGCGT
Source organism: Arthrobacter dokdonellae (assembly GCF_003268655.1). NCBI lineage: Bacteria > Bacillati > Actinomycetota > Actinomycetes > Micrococcales > Micrococcaceae > Arthrobacter > Arthrobacter dokdonensis. Next base: position 965,199 of record NZ_CP029642.1, read on the forward strand.
GCTTGAAGGCGCCATCAAGTTCACCGAGCAGGGGGAGGTCATCTCCGACAAGTACTCGCTTCCCGAGCTGGCCCGCGAGAACCTGGAGCTTTCGCTGGCCGCCGTCATGCAGGGCTCCGCGCTGCACCAGGCCCCCCGCCACACCGAGGACGACCTGGTCCGCTTCGGCGAGGTCATGGAAATTGTCTCCGGCGCCGCCTTTGCCAGCTACCGCGCCTTGATTGACGACGCCGACCTGCCCGCCTACTTCCTGGCCTCCACCCCGGTGGAACAGCTGGGCAGCCTGAACATCGGCTCCCGCCCATCCAAGCGGCCCGACTCCGGCTCCGGGCTGGGCGGGCTGCGCGCCATCCCGTGGGTGTTCGGCTGGACCCAGTCCCGGCAGATCGTGCCCGGGTGGTTCGGCGTGGGCTCCGGCCTCAAGGCGGCCCGCGAGGCCGGCCGCGAAGCCGAGCTGGCGGAAATGCTGGCGCACTGGCGCTTCTTCTCCTCCACCATCTCCAACGTGGAAATGACCCTGGCCAAGACGGACATGGACATCGCCGCGCATTACGTACGCACCCTGGTGCCGGAGTCCCTGACGCACCTGTTTGCCACCATCCGCGCGGAGTACGACCTCACCGTGGCGGAAATCCAGCGGCTCACGGGCGAGGCCGAGCTCCTGGACAAGCAGCCGCTGCTCAAGCGCTCCCTGAACGTGCGCGACCAGTACCTGGACCCCATCTCCTACCTTCAGGTGGAACTGCTGCGCCGCGTCCGCGAGGCCGGAATCGCCAAGGCCGAGGTGGACGAGCGCCTCCAGCGGGCCATGCTCATCACCATTAACGGCGTCGCCGCCGGCCTGCGGAACACCGGATAGGCGAAGGTTCGCCGGAAAGGCAGGCATGCCCTCGGCTGCTTTCCGATCCTCGGCCGCGGGCGGCCTCCGGTCTCCCTGACGCAGCCTACGAGCAAACCAGCCCCTCCGGCGCGTTGGTCGTGACCATGGATCACGACAAGCGCCGCTAGGCTGGGCCAATGCCTTCCTTCCGCGCCACCATCCAGATCACCGGCCTGCGCCCCGGGCACGCCCCGGAGGAGGTCATGGACACGGCCGTGGCCGTGGTGGCCTCCCGGCACGTGGTGGAGGCCAACCAGCTCGACGTCGTGGCCGGGGTTCCGCGCATCACGGTACGTTTCATGGTGGAGGGCAGCGAGTACGACGCCGAAAACCACCTGGCGCGGGACACCGCGGCCTCCCTGCAGCACGGCCTGGGCTCCGTGGCACTGACAGGCGCCCTGCGCACCTTCCGCCGTTCGGCAGGAAAATGGCTCCCGCTCTGAGCCAGCCCGGTTCCGTGTGGCAGAAGTTGGACGGGACGGACGTCCGCGCAAACCCTCCCGAAATTCGCCAACTGGCCCGCAGTAGATGTCGAAAAAACGCGATTTCGCGACGTTTTTCGACATCTACTGCGGGTCAGTTGTGGGCCGGGAACGCGGCGAGGCGCAGCTTGGAGGAGTACCGGGCCGGCAGCCCCGTGAGCGGGTCGGTAAAGGAAATGCTGTGCGCCAGCAGCTGCAGCGGTTTGCTGTAGTCGTCCGGCGCCTGTTCTTCGAGCACGGGATAGAACGGGTCGTTGAGGATGCCGATGCCCGCGGAAGCCAGGTGGACGCGCAGCTGGTGGGTCTTGCCGGTGCGCGGCTGGAGGTCGTAGAGGCCCAGCTGCCGGCCGGTTGCGGCGTCCATCCGCGTGTCCATCAGCTCGATCCTGGTTTCCGCGTTGGGTTCCCCGGGCACTTCCTCGGCCAGCAGATATGTGCGGGACTTGACCATGCGGCTGCGCACCACCAGCGGAAAATCCAGCCCGGGGCGGACGGGCGCCACGGCCCGGTACGTCTTCTGGATGCGCCGCTTTTCAAAGAGCAGCTGGTACGTGCCGCGGGTTTCCGGATTGGCCGAAAACAGCAGGACGCCGGCCGTCATGCGGTCCAGGCGGTGGATCGGCACCAGGTCCGGCAGGTCCAGCAGCACGCGCAGGCGGACAAGGGCCGATTCCTGCACGTACATGCCGCCGGGCGTGGTGGGCAGGAAATGGGGCTTGTCCACCACCACCAGGTTCTCGTCCTGGTGCAGGATGGACAGTTCCACGGGCAGCCGCTTCTCCACGGGCAGCTCGCGGTAGTACCAAATGAACACGTGCTCGTGCAACGGGGTCTGCGGGGTGACCACCTCGCCGCCGAGGGCCTTGACCTCGCCGCGGACAAAACGGTCCACAATGCCCGCCGGGTCGACGTGGTTGAACTTGTCCAGCACGTACTCCATCGCGGTGGCCCACGGGCCGTCCTCCGGCATCCGCATGCGCGTCGCATTGACCCCGTTGCGGACGGGAAGGGGGGATTTCATCACCCTTCAAGGGTACCCAGCGTTCCTGAACGCCCGGACCACGGCCGCCCGGGGCACGCACGCCCGCCCGGTGCCTGCCCGGGCCGGGGTAAAGTCGATCGTGACGGCCGGTGCCGCCTCTGCGGCTATGTCACGGCCGATGGACCTGACGAGGGGGTGCAAAAGTGAACCGGCGCGGTGTTGCCATGATGTCCTCGGCCCACATGGTCGACGACCTCTATCAGGGCGCGGTCCCGGCCATGCTGCCCTTCTTCGTCTCCGAACGCCACTACAGCTACGCGGCGGTGGCGGGGCTGACGCTGGCGGCCACCATGCTGTCCTCCGTGGTCCAGCCTGCCTTCGGCGTGTGGAGCGACCGCAAGCCCCGGCGCTGGCTCGTACCGGCCGGAATGACCTTGGCGGCGCTCGGCGTCGGGGCCGCCGGATGGTTCCCCGGCTATGCAGTGACCTGGGTGATGGTCGCCATCTCCGGCATCGGCATCGCGGCATTCCACCCCTCGGCAGCCAGCGCGGCGCGGCGCGCGTCCGGGGACAGCAACCGCGGCATGAGCGTCTTCGCCCTGGGCGGCAACGTGGGCTTCGCGCTCGGGACGCTCCTGGCGACGCCGGTCCTGCTGTGGCTGGGACTGCGCGGCACCGCCCTCCTGGTTCTGCCCGCGCTCGTCATGGCGTCGATCCTGGTGAAATGGCTCCGCCCGGTGCTCGACGGGCCCGCGGACGCGCCGCATCCGTCCAGCATGCCCTCGGGCCGTGACAACTGGCCGGAATTCCTCAAGCTCACGTCCGTCGTCGTGGTGCGTTCCATCGTCTTTTTCGGGCTGAGCTCCTTCCTTGCCCTCTATTTCATCCACGGGCTGGGCGCCTCCGAAGTTGTGGGCGGGGCCGCCCTGACGGTGTTCCTGGCCTCGGGCGCAGTGGGGACGCTGCTGGGCGGCTGGCTGGCGGACCGGTTCGGGCCGCTCATTTCCATCCGCTATGGCTTTGCCTTCTGCATCCCCGCCATGGTGGGCCTGGTCCTGGCTCCGGAATGGCATGTCGCCTTCGTCTTTGTGGCGCTGACCGGGCTGGGCGTGTTTGTGCCGTTCAGCGTCTTTGTCATCCTGGGGCAGAATTACCTTCCCAACCGGGTCGGCACGGCCAGCGGTGTCACGGTGGGCCTTGCCGTCACCGTGGGAGGCCTGTTCAACCCGGTGCTGGGCACGCTCGCGGACAGGTCAACCCTGCACTTTGCGCTCGTGGTGTTGATAGCCCTGCCTGCCGTGGCCCTCGTGCTGTCGGCCTTCCTGCGTGATCCCGCGGCCGCCGCGCGGACCTCGACGCAGCTCCCGGATCCGGCCGCCCAGCCGGACGGGTGACCTCAGCGTTCCACAGGCTGGCAGCGCGGACACCAGTAAATGTCCCGCGGGGCCCGCAAGGGAAACTCGGGGTCGCCCTGTTTCGCGTGCCGGATCAAGGAGCCGCACCTCTTGCACGGCTTCCCCGCCAGCCCATACACCCACACCGCGGCGTCGCCCCGCGCGGGCCCGCCGGTAGTGCTGCGGAACCGGTCCTTGTTGGCCTCCAGCAGCCGTTTGGCCAGGTCCACGATCCGCGGCATCCCGGTCGCGGCCGCCACGGGGGTCCCCGGGTGCACGCCGCCCAAAAAGCAGAGCTCGTTGCGGTAGATGTTGCCGATCCCGGCCAGGTTCCGCTGGTCCAAAAGCGCCAGGCCGACGGGTCGCTGCGGAGCTGAACGCAGCCTCCGCAAGGCCTCCTCCGCGTCCCAGTCCGGCCCCAGCAGGTCCGGTCCCAGATGTGCGACGGCGGTTTCCGCCTCCGCCACCGAGAGGACTTCCAGCGTGGCCAGTGAGAACCCGACGGCCACCGCCCGGGCGGTGGAGAGAACGGCCCTCGCCGTGTGCGCCGGGCGGCGCCATTTGGGTGCCGTGCCGTGGCGCGCCCCGGCCGTATTCCCGGAGACGTATATGTCCCAGTGGCCCTCCATGGCCAGGTGCGAATGGATCACGGCATCGGGCTGGTCCGGTGACGGACCGGGCAGCAGCATCATGAGGTGCTTGCCGCGGGAGGTGACCGACTGCACCGTGCGGCCGGTGAAGTCCACGGTGGCCAGCGACGGCACACGGAAGTCGCACCCGGACAGGACCTGGCCGCCGAGGGCCGCGTTGAGGTCGCGGGCCTGCCGCCAGACGCTGTCGCCCTCAGGCACGCCCGCCCTCCTTCGTTGAGGTTGGAGATAACCACGCCCCGCCCCGCTGGAGATCACGACATCCTGAGATGGGCCCACGCGCCCGAGGGACCCGCCGCGAGCTTGCGAGTGGTGGGAGGGTGTGGGGATTATCTCGAACCTCGACGGCGTGCGGCAGCTTCATCTCCACGGCACGTGGGCGTGTGCGTTCGCCCGCGTGGGCCGGCTCGACGGCGGCTTCAGGCACGGATCCGCACCCCGGACGGCGAACTGTAGGCGCCGGCGTCGAGCAGGGCGGCAGCCAGCGGCGTGTCCAGGATCCCGGCCCCGTTGACCTTCTCCATCGCCAGCTTGTCCGCGCCCCCACGCTTGACGACCTGCACCAAGGCGCGGGCAGCGAGCGCCACGGAGGCTTCGTGCCCGCTGAAGCACAACAGCGTCTTGCCGCCGCGCTCCACATACAGGACCAGGGCGCCGTCGACCATCACCACCAGCGCGCCGGCCTTCCGGCCCGGGCGGTGCCCCGACTCCAGTGGCGGCCACGCCAGCGCGGCGCCGTAAGGATTGGCGGGGTCCGTGGCGGCAAGCGCCAGGGCCCGGGGCGGCCGCGGGCCGGCGGCGGCATCCTCGCTAAACGCGCGCAACCGGTCCACCGTGGCGGGAACCGCGAACTGCGCCGCCCCCAGATGTTCGATGAAATACCCGCGCCGGCACCTGCCTGTCTCCTCCAGGCGGGCCAGGACCTTGTACATCAGGCCGAACCCGCCGGGCAGCCCGGCGGCCATGACGGAACCGCGCGTCACCACCCCGTACCGGTCCAGAAACAGCTCGGCCAGGGCATGGCTGCGCAGCGTGTTTTGGGCGGCGTCCGGTTTCCCTTCCGCGCCGGCTGGCCCCTGCGCCGGGAGCAGGCTCCACCGCCCCGCGCCCAGCGGCGGCGCGCCGCGCTGCGCCAACGCTGCCCTGCCCGGCAGCCGCCCATAGCGCCCCGCCCGGGCAGGCCGGAGGCGCGAAGGCGCCGGGCGCTGCCGGTGCGCCGAATGGCCGCCAGCCAGCAGCGCGCGCACGGGGGCGAAGGTGTCGTTGCTGATCAGGCCGGCCCAAAACAGTTCCCACAGGGCCGCGGTGAGTTCGTCGTCGCCGGGAACATCGTCCGGGCCGCCGGCCGACATTTCACGCAGCTGGTGGAAGAAGTAGGCGCCTCCTCCGGACAGGCCGGAAAGCACGCGGGCGGCCAGCCCGGTTTCGGCAAAGTCGGCCGGCCGGTTCAGCGTGAGTTCGGCGGATTCGGCCAGGTGCAGGCTCAGCCAGCCGTCGCTGCCACCCAGGGCGCCGGTGCCGGAGAGCAGCACCTCGCCGGTGGCCGTGAGCTCGTCCAGCATGGCCGGGCGGTAGTCGGCCACGCGCTGCGACAGCACCAGCGGCTCCCACGCCGACGCCGGAATCGGCACGCCCGCCAGCTGGTCCACCACCGTCAGCAGGCCGTCCAGGCCGCGCAGCGCGGGCGCTCCGGAGGCCTCGGAGACGTGCTGCCAGGCCGGCAGGAAGCGCCCAAACGTGGCCGGATCCACCGGTTCCACCTCCGCGCGCAGGGCGGCCAGGGACCGCCGGCGCAGCCGCCGCAGCACCTCGACGCCGCACCACTCCGGAACGCCGGTCTCGGCACGGTTGGGCAAAAACTCGCCCTCGGTGACACGCTTGTCGGCCGCCAGCCGTGCCAGCCCTGAATGGACGACGGCGACGCCCAGCCCCAGCCGTGCCGCCACTTCCGCGGCGGTGAACGGACCGTGTGTGCGGGCATGCCGGCCCAGCAGGTCGCCGAGGGGGTCGGCCACGGGCTCAATGAACGCGAGCGGCACGCCCATGGGCAGCGGGATGCCCAGCGCGTCGCGAAGCCGGGCGGAGTCTTCGATGGCGGCAAAGCGTTCCTCGCCGGCCATGTTGACCCGCAGTGCCCGGTTGGCGGCCACGAGGTCGGCCAGGTGCCCCGCGGCCCCGGCGTCCGCGCCGGGAACCAGCCGCAACGCAACCTCATCGACGGTCAGCGGGCCGAGCAGCCGCAGCAGGTCCGCGACGCCCTCCAGCCCGCGGGCCCGCCGGTCCGTGTCCCGGCCGTCGCCCGGGAGCCGCTGGAGTTCCGCCTCGGTGGCGGCGATGACCTTCGGGTCCAGCAGTTCGCGCAGTTCCGCCCGGCCCAGCAGCTCGTCCAGCAGGGCCGGGTCCAGGGACAGCGCGGCGGCGCGGCGCTCGGCCAGCGGGGAGTCGCCTTCGTACAGGAAGGAGGCAACGTAGCCGAACAGCAGGGACCGGGCGAAGGGGGAGGGCTGCGCCGTCGTGGTTTCCACGATCCGCAGTTCACGCCGCTCGATGGACGCAGCGATGTCCTTCAGCGCGGGAAGGTCGTAGACGTCCTGCAGGCATTCGCGGACGGTTTCCAGCACGATCGGGAACTGCGGGTATTTCCTGGCGACGTCCAGCAGCTGGGCGGAGCGCTGGCGCTGCTGCCACAGCGGGGACCGCTTGCCCGGATTCTGCCGGGGCAGGAGCAGGGCGCGGGCGGCGCATTCCCGGAAGCGGCTGGCAAACAGGGCGGAACCACCCACCTCCGCCGTGACGATGCCGTCCAGTTCGTCGGGCTCAAAGAGGAACAGCTCGGCCCCGGGAGGTTCGTCGTCCATGAGGGGCACGCGGAGCACAATGCCGTCGTCGGACGCCATGGCGGAGCCGTCCAGTCCGTAGCGTTCGTGCAGCCGGGCGGCCACGGCCAGCGCCCAGGGCGCGTGGACGGGCATGCCGAAGGGGCTGTGCAGGACCACACGCCAGTCACCGAGCTCGTCGTGGAAGCGCTCGACCATGAGCGTCCGGTCGTCGGGGACCTGGAATGTGGCCGCCTTTTGCTCGTTCAAATAGCCCAGCAGGTTGTTCGCGGCCCACGCATCCAGGCCGGTGGCCCGGCACCGTGCCAACGCCTCCCCGCGCGGTGCGGCGCTGACCTCGCGGATGAACGCGCCCAGCGCCCGGCCCAGTTCCACGGGCCGGCCCAGGGAGTCGCCCTTCCAGAACGGCAGTTTGCCCGGCTGTCCGAACGCCGGGGAGACCAGCACGCGGTCGAAGGTGATGTCCTCGATCTTCCAGCTGGTGGCGCCGAGCGCAAAGACGTCGCCCACGCGGGATTCGTAGACCATCTCCTCGTCGAGTTCGCCCACGCGCCGCCCGCCCTTGGCGGTCTTGCCGGTGGTTGGGCCCGTCGAAGCACCGTCCCCGTCGGAGCCGATAATGAACACGCCGAAGAGCCCCCGGTCCGGGATGGTCCCGCCGGAGGTCACCGCCAGCCGCTGCGCGCCGGGCCGCCCCGTGATGGTCCCGCCCACCCGGTCCCAGACGATGCGCGGGCGCAGTTCGGCGAATTCGTCGGACGGGTAGCGCCCGGCCAGCAGGTCCAGGGTGGCGTCGTAGGCGGAGCGCGGGAGCGCGGAGAACGGGGCGCTGCGCCGGACCGTGTCGAACCACTCGTCCACGTCGATGGCGCCCAGCGCGGTGGCGGCCACGGTCTGCTGCGCCAGGATGTCCAGCGGATTGGCCGGCACAAAGAGCGGTTCAATACGGCCCGCCAGCATGCGCTCCACCGTCACGGCCGAATGCAGCAGGTCCGCGCGGTGCTTCGGAAACAGGATGCCCTGCGAAATTTCGCCCACCTGGTGGCCGGCGCGCCCCACCCGCTGCAGCCCGCTGGCCACCGACGGCGGCGATTCCACCTGGATGACCAGGTCCACGGCACCCATGTCGATGCCCAGCTCCAGGCTCGACGTCGCCACCACGCAGCGGAGCCGCCCGGACTTGAGGTCGTCTTCGATCAGTGCGCGCTGCTCCTTGGACACCGAGCCGTGGTGGGCCTTCGCCAGCACGGTGGGCGCGCCTGCCGTGGAGCCGGCCTGGGCCATCATTTCGGCCGGGAGCCTGGCCGGCTGGGGCGGCTGGGGCGGCGGCTGCGCTTGGTACGACGCCGGACCGGTTGCCCCGGTGTCCGGCGGCACGCGGGTGCCCGGACCGGCCGGGGACGGCGCGGTCCGCCACGGTTCCGTGTCGGGGGCAACGGCGTCGGACGCGGCCAGTTCCAGGCGCTCGCTGTAGATCTCGTTCAGCCGGCCGGTGAGCCGTTCGGCGAGCCGTCGGGAGTTGGCGAAGACGATGGTGGACTTGTTCGCCAGCACGTGGTCGACGATCTTCTCTTCCACGTGCGGCCAGATGGAGGCGTTGGGCTGCAGGCCGGAGGCAGGTCCGAGGTCGTGGGCGGAGGCCAGCGCCGGCAGCTCCGTCATGTCCTCCACCGGCACGGTGAGCGTCAGGTTCCAGTTCTTCATCGAAGGCGGGGCCACAATGGTCACCGGCGCGCTGCCCCCGAGGAAGCGGGCCACCGTCTCGCGCGGCTCCACGGTGGCGGACAGCCCGATCCGCTGCGCGGGCCGCTCCAGGAGGTCGTCGAGGCGTTCGAGGGACAGCGCCAGGTGGGCCCCGCGCTTGGTGCCTGCCACGGCGTGGACCTCGTCGATGATGACGGTGTGCACGCCGGCCAGCGTCTCCCGGGCCTTGGAGGTGAGCATGAGGAACAGGGACTCCGGGGTGGTGATCAGGATGTCCGGCGGGTGGCTGAGCAGCCGCCGGCGCTCGTTGGCCGGGGTGTCGCCCGAGCGCACGCCCACGCTGGCATGCGGCGCCTCCACGCCGAGCCTCTTGGCGGTCTGCGCAATGCCGATCAGAGGCGCCCGAAGGTTGCGTTCCACGTCCACGCCCAGGGCCTTCAGCGGGGAGATGTAAAGGACCTGCGTGGTCTCCTTCGCGGTGCCGTTCCGGGCGGCGCTGCCGTTCCGGGCGGCCAGCCCGTCCAGGGCCCACAGGAACGCGGCCAGGGTCTTGCCCGAACCCGTGGGGGCAACCACCAGCGAGTGGGCGCCGCCGGCAATGGCTTCCCACGCACCGGACTGGGCCGGGGTGGGTGCTCCGAAGGCACCCAGAAACCATTCGCGGGTGGGCGCCGCGAACAGGTCCATGGCCCCGCGGGCGGAATTTGTTCTCACGGGTCCATCATGCCCCACGGTAGTGACATTGATGCGAGAGGATAACGATTCATGCAGGGCCTTGAATTGGGCCTAAAAGTGTCATGGCGGAGCTGTAATCTAGCGGTAGGAGTGGCAACGGTTGCCCTTGCTGTTCCACGGCGTGTGCGGGTGCCCGGACCGGCGTCCTGAAGGGAGTTTGTGGGTCCGGTGGGAAGGCAAGGCGCGGTGCAGACACGGCATGTGGGCAACAACTGGGTTCCCCTTCTTTGTTTGTCGGTCCTGTTTCTTGCCGGCGGAGCCGCGAGCATGATGGTCCGGGCGGGAAACGGGGCCGTCCCCGGAGTGTTCGCCGTCGGCATCCTGCCGGCCGCAGTCGTCGTGGCGTTCTGGCTGTGGCGGAACCCGTCGTGGTGGCTGGCGCCGCGCAAGGACTACCTCTATCTGGCAGGCGGCACACTGGCCGGCGTGCTGCTGTTTGCCATGATTCCGTTCCTTCACGGCTGCGGGCCGTGGCTGGTGCTCGGCGGCTCGGTGGTCACATACGGCGTTTTCGAGCGGTTGCGATTGCTGGTGACGACCGGCGGCGGAGTGGCGCTGACGGGCCTTTTGGCCCTCTTCATCCACGCCGATGTGTGGGGCGGGGCGCTGCACATCCTGGCCGCGGCGGCCCTGGCCTTCGCCGCCAACAGGCTCTACGTGCTCCGGCACGGCCGGCGCCGCGAGGTCCAGGACAGCGACCCGGCCTTCATCGGCAGCTTTGAGGAGTTTGACGCCGCGGAGCCGCCGAACTTCTGGGAGCGCTAACGGCGCAGCCCACGCGTGTGTCGTCCAGGCCAGCTCAGCGGCACAAGTCGCGCCGAGTCCCAGTTGCGGCGCGGGCACGCGGGTCGTCGCGGCTCCATTGCCTCATGAAGGACCCTGCCGATGACGGCTCGGCGGCCTTCCGGGCGGCAGGCGAGGAAATGTCGCCGCCGGCCGGCTGGACTTCATAGGCGCCCGGGGGCCTCTTGGGGCCTCTTGGGGGCCGGGTGCCAGCGGACCAGGGTCCAGTGCGCTCAGGGATTGAATGCCATCCGCCCGGCGAGAGCTCTCCGTGGTCAGGAGTTCTCGCCGGGCGGATGGCGTCCGGGGTGCGGGATTTCTGGATGGTCAGTCCTTGCGGACCTTGCTGGGGTCGACGTTCCGGGCGGCGAAGATGAGCAGTCCGGAGGCGAGGATGGGGATGACGCCCCACCAGAGGCCGACGTTGATCCAGCTGCCGCCGGCGGCCAGTGTGGCGGTGATCAACAGTCCGCCGATGATCGCCCCGACTTGGCCTGAGGAGTTGATGATGGAGCTGCCCGTTGCCCGGGTGTGGACCGGGAAGCTCTCGCCGGTGAAGAACAGCAGGGCGGAGAAGGGGCCGATGAGGAAGAACAGCCCGGCGCTGTACAGGCCGATGATGAGAGGGAAGTTCCCGTTCGGTGCCTGGAGCATGCTGAAGAAAGAGACGGCACACAGGATCCAGCCGATACCGATCGCGTTACGCCGGCCGATCCGGTCGCCCAACCAGCCGTGGAACAGGTAGCCGGCGAAGGCGGTCGCATTGGAGATGATAAGGATCAGCAGCGCGTTGCTGAATGGCACGTCCTTTCCGTCCGGTGCCGAAAGCAGCGACGTGCCGAGGATCGAGAATGCGAGGACGCCCAGCCAGTTCAGGAGAAAGGCCCCGCCGATCGTCAGGGTGGACCTCAGCGATTCCCCCCGGAAGACCGAGACGAGCGGGCTTGCCTTCTCCGAGACGTCGATTCCGTATTTGTTCCCGAGCTGCCGCGCCTCCTCCACCCGGCCGTCCTTCATCATCTTGTCAATTTGGTGGCGGTGGCCGAATTGGGGGCTCTCCTTGAGCCAACGTCCGGCGATGATGATGAAGACGGCGGGGATTGCGGCCACGGCGAAGCAGAGCGCCCACCCGCCGATGGGGAACAGCAGGTAGACGGAGCCGGCAGCCAGCACGGAGCCGACCGGCCAGCCGGATTGGACGAGCGAGTAGATCAGGCCGCGGCGGCGGGCCCTGGCGGGATCGCTGTGGCTGTGGGCGAACATTTCGCTGAGGTAGGCAGCGTTGATGGCTTGCTCGGCGTAGCCGAGGCCGGCCAGTGACCGCACGAGGATGAGAAAGACAAGTCCCAGGCCGGCGGCGATGCCCACAACCCAGCCGACAGTGGCGGTCAGCAAGGAGGCGACGGCGGCACCGGCGACGGCAATCAGGATGCCTTTGCGGCGGCCGATCCGGTCGACGATCGGGCCGATCGCGAAGGCCACGAGTGCAGTGCCGGCGGTCACCCACGTATTGATACCCGTGGATTGGGCAGTGTTCAAGCCGAGGTCTGCGGCCAGCTTCGGCAGGAGGTTGCCGAACAGGACGAAGTCATAGACGGCGAAGGTCCAGGCGAAGAAGCAAATCCAGGTGGCCAGCCGGACGTCTTTGGGCATGACATCAGACTCGACGAATTTGAAGCTTGGGACTGTGGACATGACGGTTCCTAATTCACGGGGCTAGGTGGGCGATGAGGTGGGTGCGGAACGAAGGGGAGGTCTGGAGGCCGGAGTTGCCAGCCGGCCTCCAGACCTCCCCTTCACTGCTGCTGGATCAGCTCGTGGTGCTGAGCGCGGCGACCAAAACATCGCGGCGTTCCGCGGTGGCGTCGGGGTCGACGGTGAGCTTGCCCCTGACCTCCGTGAGGACCACGCCGTAGTCCCGGGCGGCCGCCTCGGCGGTCGTAAAGCCGTCCAACACGTCTTCCAAGACCTTCAGCGGGTCCCGCTTGTGAGGGTCGCCGAAGCCGCCCCCGCTGGGCACGGTGATCTGGAGGGAGTCGCCTGCCCGCAGCTGACGTCCGGTGACCTTGGACGGCCAGGACTCCTCGCCCTCCCGCCCGACGTTTTTCACGAGCGAGCCGTTGAGGCCTTCATGGCCGCCGAAGGCGCCCCACGGCACGTCCGACTCGTGGCGTTCACCCTCGCAGGTAATCGCGGTGTCGGTCAGGAACGTGTTCTCCCGGACGATGCCGATGCCGCCCCTGAACTCGCCGGCAGCCGCCGGCTCGGAACGCAGCTCGTAGCGGTCGGTGCGCATCGGGAACCGCCATTCGAGCTCCTCGATCGGGTTGTTGCGGGTGTTGGCGATGAGGTTGTCCACGGAGTCCGGCCCGTCGCTGGTGGCGCGGCCGCCATAGGAGCCCTCGTTGACCTCGAGGTAGACCCAGTACTCGCCCTGCTTCTCATCCCATCCGGAGTAGGAAATAAAGTGGATGTGGGCGGAGTTGCCGGCTGTGACCCGCTCGGGGATGACGGGGGCCAGGGCCCGCAGGGCCAGGTCGACGGCCCGCTGCACCTGCGAGAAGCGAGAGAAGGTCGCGGCCGGGTACTTCGGGTTGAAGATCGTGCCCTCCGGGGCGATCACCTTCAACGGCTTGAGCATGCCCTCGTTCTGGGGCACGAACACCGGGAAGGCGACCTCGTCCAGGAACATCATCCGGGTGATGAACGTGAACGCGGAGACCGTCGTGCCCTCGAAGGCACAGTTGTAGGCGGTCGGCACCTGTTCGGAGGACCCGGTGAGGTCGTATGTGATTTCGTCGCCCTCGACGATCACCTTCACGACGATTGGCAGCTTCTTGCCGTAGTTACGGCCGTCGTCGTCCAGGTAGCCGACCTCCGTCTCATAGACGCCGTCCGGGATCTTGGCGATCTCCTGGCGCAGCATCCGCTCGGAGTAGTCGATCCAACTCTGGCCGGCGTCGCGCACGGCGCCGAAACCATAGCGCTCAATGAGGGCGGTGTAGCGGGACTTGGCCAACTCGCAGGCGGCGATCATCGCCTGGAAGTCGCCTTCGTTGGAGGTGGGTGTCCGGGTGTTGTTGAGGATATGCCGGATCAGCGATTCCTGGCGGACGCCCTTCTCGTAAACCTTCACCGCCCGGAAGATGGTGCCTTCGGACTGGATGTCCTGGATGTCCACCATCAGCCCGGAGTACGCACCGCCGTTGTCGATCAACTGGCCTGACGCGCCGGCGAAGCCGACGAGTTCCCCGTCGTGGAAGATCGGTTCGATGATCGCCACGTCGGGAGAGTGCGTGGCGCCCAGATACGGATCGTTGTGCAGGATGACGTCCCCGTCGTGGATGTCGTCGCCGAGGACGGAGATCACGCCCTTGACGATCTTGGGCATGGAGCCCATGAACATTGGCGTGGAGTCGGACTCGGCCAGCACATTGCCGTCCTTGTCGAACAATCCTGCGCCGAGGTCCTCGGACTCGCGGATGATCGAGGAGTAGGCCATGCGGAACAGCACCGAGGCCATTTCCTTGGCTGCGGAGTTCAGGGCGCCGCCGATCACGCGCATCAGGATCGGGGTGGCCAGCTTCTCGGCGCTCTGGGTGGCGGCCGGGCAGTCGATGACCAGGTTGCCGGCCGGGTCCACCGTTCCGGAGAATCCGGGGGGAATGACGGTCGTGGAGTCGTACTGCTCGATCACGGCGGGGCCTGAGAACGTGATTCCCACGCCCATCCTGTCGCGGTCATAGAAGCCGGTGTCCAGGGTGACCGGTTTGCCATCCTGTTCGAAGGTCACCGGGCGGGTTTCCACCAGGGCTTCTTTGAGGGAACCGGACTTCGTCGCTTCCGGCGTGGGCAGCTCGTCCATCACCGCGCTGGCCTCCACCCGGATGTTGATGACTTCCACGGTGCCGTTCTTGAAGCGGTGGCCGTACTCCTCGAAGTGGGCATCGTGGAAGGCCGCCTCGGCCTTTTCCAGCCAGGCCTGGTTGACCGGTCCGGCGGGGGCATCGAAGCGGATCTCGTACCCCTGGCCTTCGTAACGCGCGTCCGCGAGCCAGTCGAGTTTGCGCCGTTCGGCCGGCACCTCCTCGGCATCGAGTTGGGCGGTGGCCTCGCGCTCCAGCTGTTCGTAGGAGGCCTGGATGGCGGCCGGATCGGCGTTGGCGAACGTGAACCGCCGGGTGGCGACGAACTCGTACTTTTCGTCGGTGGCCAGCAGACCGGTGGCGGCGATGATGCCGGGATGGGCCGGGATCAGCACCTTGGGGACTTCCAGCTCCGCGGCGATCTCGCAGGCAAACAGTGCGCCGGCACCGCCGGCAGCGACTAGGGTGAAGTCGCGCGGGTCGTAGCCGCGGCGAACGGAGTTCTGCTCGATCGCCTGGGTCATGCCGAACTTCTGGATCTGCAAGGCGCCGAGGGCTGCCTGGTCCACCGACATGTTCAGCTTTTCTGCCAGGCCTTCCATCGCCTTTCGGGCGCCCTCGAGGTCCATGTCCATGCCTGAGCCGGCCAAGACGCGGTCGGGCCGCATGCGGCCCAGGAGCACCTGCGCGTCGGTCGATGTGGGCTCCGTCCCTCCGCGGCCGTAGCAGACCGGGCCCGGAACGGCGCCTGCGGACTGCGGACCGACGCGGAAGACGCCGCCGGCGTCGACGTAAGCGATGGAGCCGCCGCCGGCGCCGATGGTGTCGATGTCGACCATGGGGACCATGGCCTGGTGATCGCCGATCTTGGTGTCCAGCAGGTGACGCATGCGCAGTTCACCCTGGTAGGCGACACCGATGTCAGCCGACGTACCGCCGATGTCCAGCGTGACGACATTTTCAAAGCCGGACTGGCGGCCGGCCCACATGCCGCCGATCAGGCCGCCGACCGGTCCGGACATCATCAGTGTGACGGGCCGCTTGGCAGCCTCCTTGATCGGGACCATGCCGCCGGATGACTGCATCAGCAGGATCTCCCGCTTGTACCCCAGGCCTTCGGCCTGCTCCTGCAGGCGGTGGAGGTAGCGAGAGACCCGCGGCCCGACATAGGCATTCAGCGCGGTGGTGGAGAACCGCTCATATTCGCGGTAGAGAGGCACAATCTCGCTGGACAGGGAAAGGTAGGCCTCGGGGAATTCCTCCGAGACGATCTGCCCGATCCGCTGCTCATGGGCGGGGTTCAGGTACGAATGCAACAGGCACACGGCAATGGCCTCGACTCCGGCCGCCTTCAACTCGAGAACGCGCTCACGGACCTCGTCCTCGTCCAGGGGAACCAGGACGTCGCCGTTCGGCGCGGTGATGCGCTCCTTGACCGTGAGCCGGTGACGGCGCTTGATCAGGGGCTTGGTCTGCCAGGGAAGCTCCTGCTGCAGTGAGAAGTTGTGTGGCTTCTTATGCCGGGCGATGTGGAGGATGTCCCGGAAACCTTCGGTAGTGATCATCCCGACTTCCGCACCGGTGTGCGTCAGCGCGGTGTTCGTGGCCACCGTCGTCCCGTGCACCAGCTGGTCGATCTCCGCCAGCGAGACACCTGCCTTCTCACAGAGCTTATTGATGCCGTGGATGACACCTTCGGACGGGTCGTGCGGGGTGGACGGAACCTTCTCAACAACGGCGATGCGCTGTGCGTCGTCCGAAAAATACAGGTCGGTGAAGGTGCCGCCGACGTCTACTCCGATGCGCTTCATAATGGGGTCCTTTCAGAAGTGAGGCTCAGGACTGGATTGAAGGGAAAGCCTGCAAGGGCCGATCGGCCAGGAGGCCAACCCCTGGATGGAGTCCGCTGGGGTTAGACCGCAAGTCAATGTGCCATGGATCACATTGTTGCTTACTGAGCACTTTAGTTTCCGACGAAGCAACATGCAATAGCTGATGGGTCTTTTTTGCAGCACCCGATTTATGTCCAAGCCGAATACGGCAAGTAGGTAGGGGCGCAGCCAACCCTTGTCGGACATTTCATGGGCCCGGACAAGGAGCCTCCCCTCTCAATCCTCCGCGAGGCCGCCGAGGCGTGCCCTAAGCCGGCGGTGGGCCGCCCTCCGGCCGGAGGCGGAATGAGCATCGTACGATGACTGTTACGGTTGACTGCACTAGCGCCTGGAGAGGAAAAACTGATGCTGGACCCACAAACCAACACTGACAAACCGCAAGGGGCGGCAGCATCGCTGCTCAACGGTCTAACGGTCCTCGAAGCGTTCTCGGTCGCCAAGCGATCCCTTCTCGGCGTCACGGAGATCTCCGAACTCGTCGGCCTGCACAAAAGCACGGTCTCCCGGATGCTCACCGGCCTGGACGAAGCCGGATACGTCCAGCGCGACGACGACACCGGACGGTACCGGCTCGGACTCGGGATGATCGGCCTGGCCGGACCGCTGCTCGCCGAACTCGGCGTCCGCCGCGCCGCCCTGCCCCACCTGGAAGAACTCACCGAAGCCACCGCTGAGACGGCCGCGATCGCCGTCTGGAACGGCACCAACGCGATCGTGGTGGAACAGGTGGCCAGCCCACACCAGGTCAAGCACAGTGCGGCGATTGGAACCCGGTACAACAAGTTCGCGAGTTCCTCGGTCCGCGTGTTCCTCGCCGAACTGCCACCCGAGGAGACCGACCGCCTTCTGGCCGGCCGGACTGTGCTGCAAGAGGGCTACCAAGGACCCGAGGACCCTGTCCACCGACAGCTGGCCGGAGTGCGGGACGACGGATTCGCCGTCAATGACGGCGAGACCACCTACGAGGAGTATGGTGTCTCCGCACCCGTACGGGACTACCGGGGCGCCGTCGTTGGCTGCATCACGGCCAGCGCGCCCCGGGCCCGAGTACAGCACCAGCAGAGCCAGTCCACCCTGCGCGACGCCGTGCTCCAGGCCGCTGAACGCGTGTCGGCACGGCTGGGCAGCCGGTCGGGGGAATCCACGCCAGTGCACTGACCGCCCCCAGGGCTCCCCAGGAAAGCAACATGGCTACCCAGAAAGGCAGCCCCCGCCATTTCCTACAGCAGCCAAGGCAAAACGAATTCCCACACAAGAGCCCGTAGCGGGTCGGGCACGGCTGCGACCGCTTTCCTTGGCGGCCTGCCGGCGCAGGACCGAAAGCGTGCCGATCGTCGTGGCCACGGCCTCGTAGGGACCGAGGGCGCGGAAGACTTGGCTCGGCCAGGCGGCCGTTCTCCGGAACTGCGCAGTTCCGGAGAACCTGGAGGTTCCAGCACGGCCGGTTGGCAACACGGTCGGCGCTTCCACGGCCAGGCGGTGAGTGAACCGGCGGGGCGGGGAAGTTGCGTACGCTTTACCGGGGCGATTCGGTGCCGAGGCGGGGACGGTCAGGTTTGATTCCTTCCCGTGGCTCAGCTCGGGGCCGACCAGCCCAGGCGAATCGATATTTCCGCGGCAGCATGTTGGACGGCTTGAACCAGACTGTCCCCGGTGGCGCGCTTGTGCACGCGGGAACGCGGGGCGGACGCGGTGACGCAGCCAACCACCTTGCCTCGGTAATCCCTGACCGGAGCGGAGACACCAAACTCCTCCTCGGCAGTCGACCCGTCATTGACGGCGTATGCCTGACGGGCGACTTCCTGCAGGTGGGCCGTGTGGTCCAGCGGCAACCCGTCTCCGGCGGTGCGTAGTATCCGCCCGGATTCGATCAGTCCGGCGGCGAGGGCAGGCGCCAGCTCCGCCAGGAAGACCCGCACCGAGGAACTCTCGAATTTGTTGTACCGGGTTCCGATGGTGGCAGTGTGTTTGACCTGATAGGGGCTGGCAACCTGCTCCACGACGATGGCCTCATGACCATTCCACACAGAGATTGCACTGGTCTCCAGGGTGCTTTCGGTCAACTCCTCCAAATACGGAACCGCAGCACGGCGGACATCCAGGTCCGCCAGCAAAGGGCCGGACAACGCAATGAGGGCCAGCCCGAGCCGATACCGTCCCGTCTCCTCATCCCGCTGGACATATCCAGCTTCCGCCAGGCCGCCAAGAATGCGTGAGACCGTGCTCTTGTGCAGGCCGACGCGCTGAGCCACCTCAGTCACACCAAGAACCGGATTTTGAACGGAAAAGGCCTCCAGGACGGCAAGGCCATTCAACAGCGACGCCGCAGCCCCCTGGACCTGCCCGTTGTCCTGCCTGGGTCTGCTTGCCATCTGCATCCTTCCGCGCGGCGTGGCCTCCCGCCACTCTTTTGGCCATCATATGCCGCAATCCGGACGGTGTGGCCGGTGCCACGTGGCCGACGCGGCTGCGAGCAAGAAGGCCGCGGCGTCAAAGCCTCGGGCCTCACCTGCTCCGGCCGCTACCGGAACCTGCCGCCGGCGGGACTGGCCGCAGGGAACTGGCGGACCGGCCGGGAGGCCGGCTCCGAACGTCCGTGGGAGATGGTGCGGGCTCGTCGTGGGTGTGTGGACGGCCTTCACCGATCAAGGAATCACAGGTCCTTTCATTGGAGTGCTCCACGCGGTGGCGTGGTGGCAGCCGCGCCCTAGTGTGTTCGGGCCCTGGCCGTTCTTGCGGCCGTGGTTGTCGGGGTCCCGGCGGACAGGGAGCGCTTGGAAGTCTCCGGAATCAGGTACGTTGCGATGAGGGCTCCGGCGGCAATGACGCTCAGGTAAAGCGCGGGCGCTAGCTTGTTGCCGGTGGTGGCGATCAGGAACGTCGCTACGAACGGCGCCGTGCCGCCGAACACGGCGTAACTGACGTTGTAGGTGATCGCGGAGGCGGTGTAGCGCACTGCGGTCGGGAAGACTTCGGAGAGCAGGACGGCGGTGACGACGTTCGCTGCCACTGCACCTGTGGCGAGCAGGATCTGGCCGAGGAGGGCGTTGCCCAGCCCGCCCTGGCTGGCCAGAAGGTAGGCGGGCACCGCGAGGGCGCCCAAGAGGATGGACGATGCTGTCATCATGGCCTTGCGGCCCACCTTGTCGCACACCCGGCCCAGCACTGGGGACAGGACAGCGGCAAAGGCCAGTGCGGCCACATTTGTCATGAGGACTTGGTCGGCTGGCAGCAGGACCACCTCGCGCAGGAACGTGGTCATGTACGTGGAAAACGTGTAGAAGGACAGGGCGGTGAGGCTGATGTATCCGCCGAGGGTCAGCATGGGGCGCCACTGCTGGCGCAGGGTGGTTCCGAGTCGGGTGTGGGTGCTCTCGGAGTCGTCCGCGATTTCAGCAAACAGCGGGCTTTCCTGGAGCCGGCGCCGGATGTAGAAGGCCACCAGGCCCATGGGTCCCGCCACCAGGAAGGGGATTCGCCAGCCCCATCCGTTCATGGCCTCGGTGGAGAGGTTTGCGGTGAGCAGGTAGCACAGCAGGGCGGCGACGGCGAAGGAGCCAAATGTCGCGGCGGGCATCCAGCTGCTGTACCGGGAGCGCTGGTTAGGTGGCGCGTGTTCGATCACATAGGTGACGGCACCGGCATATTCCCCGCCGGCGGAGAATCCCTGAAGGCTTCGGGCCAGCGTCAGCAGCACGGCGGCCCAGATGCCAATGGTTGCGTAGCCGGGGAGAATGCCCATGGCCACGGTGGCGCCGGACATGAGCATGACCGTCAGGGCCAGCACGCGTTTGCGGCCGATCCGGTCACCGAGCATCCCGAAGAATGCCCCTCCCACCGGGCGAAGGGCAAAGGCGACGGCGAATACCGCGAAGGTTTGCAACAGCCCGATGATGTGGTTTTCGTCAGGGAAAAACACCTTGGCGATGATGGGCGCGAGGAAACCGTAGATGGCAAAGTCAAACCATTCCACGACCGTGCCGGCTGCTGCCGCGATGGTGACCTTGCGGAGCGTGGCGGGACTGGACTGGACCGGCGACGAGGACGTCTCAGATTGCATTGTTTCTCCCGGAGTGGGGTGCCGTGAACGGCACGTGTGTTGTGTTTCAGCGGTCTCTTCCCGGGAGAATGCATGTCGGCCGGGTAAGGAAGTGGTGCGCTGGTGCCGGTGCTGGTGCCGGCAGCCGCGTTGCGTGGTGCGGGTGCGTGCAGGTACTCGGTGACGCTGGAGAGCGGGTCAACGCCACCGAACGAAGCCTCGACGCGTGAATCCGGCGTTGAAGCGGTTCCAGGCGACGGTGCCGACGCCCTGGTCTTCGACAGCCTCCCGGCGCTTCAAGGCCGGTTCGTGGCACTGCCCGGTGCCGGCCACATAGGCCTTCCCGGTCCGTTCATTCAGCCCGGCGTTGAGGTCCTGACGCATGTGATATCTCCTTGAACGTGCCGTGGACCCCAGTAGTGGTCCGCAAAAGTCGAAGAACGATTGTGATGCAGGTCTCTTTGGTGTCGCTAAGAAACAAATGTAGTTGCTTTCTCAGCAACAAACAAGAGGCTCCATTTCAACCTTGACCAACATGCGAGGTGTCGTGATGCGCCATGTCGACCCGGTGAGTTCAACCAACGGCATTCGGTCCGCCAAAAGGGTTGCCCGGACCTGTTGCTCCGAGAGTCGATCCTGGCTGGCAGCGCAGCGATCACCGCGATCACCTTCCGCTTTACCGGTCCCGCTTATCTTTCAACGGGCGGGAACTTCCTGGCGCACGGGCAGGTGACGGGCGCTTCCTGCGTTCCGATCGTGCGGTCCGTACTGGTGGTCCAGGAGTGACGCCCTCCGATGTCCGCGCCCTGCCTGGTGGCGGGTCCGATGGAGACCCACTTTCTCCGCACCTCTGGTGCTGGGCCAGTCCGTACGCTATAGTATTTACTACAGCAACTTAGTTGCTTGTATAGCAACCTTTCGACCATAAGAGTGGAGAGAACCATGACTGAAATGACAGAGACGTTCAACGACATCGAAGCCCGCCTTGCAGCAGTGCTGGAAGAAGCGTTCGAAGCCGGAACCAGCATCTACAACGAGCGCGGATTCAAGCGCCGGATCGGCTACGGCAACCGTCCCGCCGTCATCCACATCGACCTCGCGAACGCCTGGACCCGTCCGGGCCACCCGTTCAGCTGCCCGGGCATGGAGACGATCATCCCGAACGTGCAGCGGATCAACGAGGCCGCGCGCGCCAAGGGCGTCCCGGTCTTCTACACCACGAACGTGTACCGCAACCGCGACGCCACCTCCGGCACGAACGACATGGGCCTGTGGTACTCGAAGATCCCCACGGAGACCCTTCCGGCGGATTCCTACTGGGCGCAGATCGATGACCGCATCGCGCCCGCAGAGGGCGAGGTCGTGATCGAGAAGAACCGCGCCTCGGCGTTCCCGGGGACGAACCTTGAGCTCTTCCTGACCTCCAACCGCATCGACACGCTGATTGTGACCGGCGCGACCGCGGCCGGTTGCGTGCGCCACACCGTCGAGGACGCGATCGCGAAGGGCTTCCGCCCGATCATCCCCAGGGAGACCATCGGCGACCGTGTCCCGGGCGTCGTGCAGTGGAACCTCTACGACATCGACAACAAGTTCGGTGACGTGGAGTCCACGGATTCGGTGGTGGAGTACCTGAACGCCCTCCCGCAGTTCGAGGACACCGTCCCGAAGACCCTCTCGGATCCCCAGCCCGAAGTCGAGGCACCCGCGGATCCGGCCTGAGCCGCACCGTACAGCAGGCGTCCTGCGGCCCGGCATCCTCCGCCCGGCCCGACAACAGTCCGGCACCCCTCAGTGGGTGCCGGACTGTTGCGTATGTGCGAGGACATGGAAGTCCCGGGCATCCGCATAAGGCATCCCGCACCCGAAGCGGCGGCCACCAGAGTCTCTCGCTCAAGCCCCACGATCAAGTGTGAGATGCTTTTCGGATCTTGACCAGTTCGTTGACCATATCGGGGCCTCTCTGGCAGCCCGGTCACGTGCAATGCATGGGTCGGGAGGGGCATAAGTTGACGATCACAGCATTCGGCGCGGCAACGACCTACATTGGCAATTTATGCCAATGCGACCAATAGGGACATGCCGGAAGGCCCTGCACACGGAAAGTCCCCAGCCAGTTCCCCAGCCCTGCCGGCAGCGGACCAGCGCCATGCATCGGTGGTCACGCCGCAGCCGGTTGACCGTCCAGTCTCCTGCTGGAAGGCTCCGCTCCTGCAGATGTGCGACGTGGTGAATCCGGCCGGAACGCTGGATGGCGTCCGACAGATTGCCCGGGAGGACAAGCGGGAGGACCAGCCGGATCGCAGCAAAGAGGAGAAGCCAACCTCCGTCCCCTCGGTTACGGCTGGAAGGCGCCGATCTTGAGCAGTTTGATGTCGGTGTTGCTGCAGGCCGTGAGCGGGTGGGGGATCACCAGCTCGTCGTAGGCGCTGGGCGGGTAGACCATGATGTCGTCGGCCTGGACGCGCGTGCACTGCGGGTAATTCCCTGCCTGGGTGTACGCCAGGACGGCCGTGGCACCCTTGCCCGGGGTGAGCGTGATGGGGCCCTTCGAAGGGGCCGTGGCGTCGCGGTCCGCGGGGGCGCCGATGGCCTTGGTGGTGCCGGCCTTGACGAGCGACACGCCGGGGTAGCCGTTAAGGATGCATGTGGAGGAGGACTTGTTGGTCAGGGTCAGTTTCATGTAGATGTGCCCCGCCGCGCCGCCGCCGGTGTCGTCCACCGACCCCTTCAGGGATGCCGCCGTGCACAGGGCTGGCGACGCGCCATGCGCCGGCGTGGTGGCTGCCTGGGCCGGCGCCATGCTTTCCATGGACGACGCCGTGTTCCCGGCCGTCGCGGCCGGTGACGCTTCCGCTGTCGTCGCCGCGGGTGTGGCGGCTGCGGTCGTGGCGGCCGCGGTCGTGGTGGTGGTTCCGCCGTTTGGCGTCCCGCAGCCGGCCAGCGCCAGTCCCAGAACGGCCGCCAGACCGATGACGGCGCCGGTGCGGCGGCGGAAGGCCGCCCTTGATGTGGTGCTGTGGCGGCGGGGGGTCTGGCCGCGGGACTGCTTCTCTACTGACGTCATTGCTCAACTTTTGCGCCCCTGCCCGCGTGAGTCAAACGGCCCCGCCGCCAAGGTGCGGGTTTAGTGTCGGGAACCGCCGCTTCGGCGTCGAATCTGCCGAGGCAGCGGGGGCCAGTCGAGACCGCCATGTGGACGAGTCTCGACGTTGCCCGCTGCCTCGGCGGAAGGGTGCGGTCCGGCTATTTCGCGCTGGGCCTGCGGCTGGTGCGCAGGAATGCGACGCCGCCGAGCACCAGCCCGGCCAGTCCGGCACCGAGACCGAGCCAGGCCGGCCAGGCGGCGCCGCCGTTCCCGGCGGACCCAATGTCGGCCGACGCGGTGTTACTTGAGCTGCCGTCCGCCGTCGTCCCGTGCGAGCCGTGACCTGAGGCCGCGGTGGCTGCCGTGACCGTCAGCGACGGCGCGGGGTTGGAGACACTGTCCTCGGCCGCCCCGGCAGCGGGGACGTCCTTCCAGTCGGTGGAGCCCTTTTCGCAGGTCTGCAGCGCCGGGAAGTACAGGGTCTTCCCCGCCGTGTTCGGCACCTTCAGGGACAGGGTGAACGTGTCGCGCTGGTGGGGGTCGAGGGGTGTTTGGGCCGTGTAGGTGACGGCGCTGGTCCGCGCGGTGATCTTGCTGCCGTCCGCCAGCGTCTTGGGCGTGGTGAACTTTTCGGTGGACTCGCTGATGGTCCAGTTCGGGTTGACCGTCGGCGTGACGGAATTCAGCTCTTCCGGCAGCGTGATTTTCACGCTGGTGGTGGGCGAGCCCTTGCAGCCGTGTCCCACGGAGAATGTCACGAGCGAGTATGAGCCGGCGGCCGTCTCTGTGGGCGTGGCCTCAACGTGGGCCGACGCGGTGCCGAGCCCCAGGGCCATGAGGCCGGCCGTGGCGCCGAGTGCGACCGTGGACTTGAAGGTGCGGGAAAAATGCATGAAAAAACCTTTCGGGCGCGCCGGACGACGCAAAATGACGGGAGGGAACACCCCGCGATTTTTCGAAGGGTGTCAGGCGAAAACAACCGCCAGGGGCGGAGGGCCGCGGCGCGTGTCCGGCCGGAGATTGCGCCAGGGCAGGCGCGGAAGCGGGGCCGGGAGGACCTTGGGAATCGCCTGCCGGGCGGTCAGCGGGCGCACGACGGCGGCCGGGCCGCAGAGCGGGCGCAGCCAGCTGGCGAGGGCCCACAAGGCGCTTTCCCCCTGAGCCAGCAGCACCGCCGTGAGAAGGGTGGCGGCGATGTGGGCGGGCACCATCCAGCCGGACATCGCATCGGCCTGGATCATGGAGTCCACGCCGGCACCCCTGGCGCCGGCGGCGTGGACCATGGCGGCCGACTGCCCAGCCATGGACATCGGGTGGCCCATGCCCGGCGCCATGGGAACCGCCGGGACGACAGCGGACAAGACGTCAAAGGCCTTGTGGAGCACCAGCTGGCTGGCGCCGAGCAGGACCGTCATGGCGGGCAGCCCAAGGTGGATGGCGGTGGCCGCAGTGAAGCAAAGCACGTGCAGTGACAGCAGCGCCGTCATGATGCCGGGACCGGGCAGCGTCCCGCCGGCGAGCATGTGGGCGCCGGCCGCCAGGCCAAACGCGGTGGCGCCAAGAAGTCCGGTGCGGAGCAGGCGGAATGGGGTGTTTGTGCGACGATGCATCCCGCTCCCTTCGACCAACCGGAGCCGCCAGTTTATCGAGGAAGGAGCCAATCAGGAATTTGCCGTGACGTGGCCGGCAATGCGGCCGGCTGCACCGGCTGTGTAGATTCCGGCTGCGACGGCGGCACGTCCTTGGCCGGCGGCACTTCCTTGGCGGGCGAAACGGCGGGCAGCGGGCCCGTGGCCTGCCCGGCGGGGATGGGCGGCAGCCGCAGCGTGAAGGTGGTTTCGCCGGGCGTGCTGGCCAGGTTCACGGTGCCGTGGTGCGCGTTCATGATGGCGGCGACGATGCTCAGACCCAGTCCGGTGCTGCCCTGCGTCCCGGTCCTGGCCGTGTCGGCACGGGAAAACCTGTCAAAGATGACGTCCTGGAAGGCGGGGGCGATGCCGGCGCCGTCGTCGGTCACGGTGATCACCGCCGCTCCGTCCGCGTCCTGGCTGACGCGCGTGGACACCGTGGTCCCGGGCGGGGTGTGCTTGGCCGCGTTGGAGAGCAGGTTCAGCATCACCTGCTTCAGCTGGCCGTCGTCGCACTTGGCCTGGACCGGGGAGTCCGGGACGTCGATCTTCCAGTGGTGGTCCGTTGCGCCCACCCGGACGTCGCTGACGGCGTCCATGGCGATGGGGGTGACGTCGGCCGTGCGCAGGGCCAGCGGCTGGCCCTCGTCCAGCCGGGCGAGCGTGAGCAGGTCCTCCACGAGCCGGCCCATGCGCAGCGACTGGGCAGTGACCCGGCCCAGCGAGGTTTTGCCGTCCGGGGTCAGCGACTCGGTCATCTGCAGCAGCTCGGAGTATCCGCGGATGGCGGTCAGCGGCGTGCGCAGTTCGTGGCTGGCGTCGGCCACGAAGCGGCGCACCTTGGTCTCGCTGCGCTGGCGGGCCTGCAATGCGTGGGAGACATTCTCCAGCATCGCGTTGAACGCGTGCCCCACATTGCCCACTTCGGTCCCGGGGTTCGCCGCACTGTCCGGCACCCTGACGCTGAGGGCGACCTCTCCGGCGTCGAGCGGCAGATGCGCCACCCTGGTGGCGACCGCGGAGAGCTTCTCCAGCGGCGCCATGCTGCGGCGGATGATCATGGTGCCGGCGAGGCCAAGGAGGATCAGGCCGGCCAGGGAGACCAGCACGATGGTCAGCACCAGTTTCGCCAGGGTACGTTCGACGGCGCCCAGCGGCAGTCCGGTGATCAGGACGCCGCCGTTGGGGAGCGCGACTGCCTGAAGCCGGTAGTTGCCGATGGAGAGGGACTCGTCGGCCATCGTCCCCGCGGTGGGCAGGCCGGCCAGCAGTTGCGCGTCATTACTCGTGAGCTGCTGCCTGGCGCCGGTGGGGGAGAGCACGCCGCCGGTGACCAGGTATCCGCCGCTGATGATGGCGTTGAGCTGTCCGGCGCCGGTGCCGCGGGCGTTGAGGGGGTCGGGCCTGCCGCTGGCAGGCCCGGACGGGGCGGACAGGTTGAAGTCGTGGGAGCGTGAGGCGGCCTGCGCCAGCTGCGAGTCGACCTGGCTGTTCAGGGACATGCTCATGGCGCTGTAGCTGATCATGCCGACCAGGACGCAGATCACGGTGAGGAGGGCCAGCATGACGGCCACCAGGCGGGTGCGCAGGTGCCACCGGCCCGGCCGGGCCAGGTGGGCGGCGGCGGAGCGCAGGGCCGTGCGGCTGGGGATCAGGTGCATGGCTTGACCACGTAGCCGGCGCCGCGGACGGTGTGGATCATCGGTTCACGGTCCGCGTCGATCTTCTTGCGCAGGTAGGAGATGTACAGTTCCACGATGTTGCTCTGCCCGCCGAAGTCGTAATCCCAGACCCTGTCCAGGATGCGCGTCTTGCTGAGGACGTGGCGGGGGTTTTCCATGAGGAACTGGAGCAGCTCAAATTCGGTGCTGGTGAGTGAAATTTCCGTGCCGGCACGGGATACTTCGCGGGTGTCCCGGTTGAGCACCAGGTCGCCCACGCGCAGCTCTGCCGTGTCGACGGCGGTGACGCCGGCCCGCTGGACGATGCGGTGCAGGCGCAGCAGCACCTCCTCCATGCTGAACGGCTTGGTCACGTAGTCGTCGCCGCCGGCGTGCAGTCCCGTGAGCTTGTCCGCGACGGCGTCCTTGGCGGTGAGGAACAGGGCCGGGATGTCAGGGTAGATGGTGCGCATGCGGCCCAGCAGTTCCACGCCGTCCATGCCGGGCATCATGACATCGAGGACCAGGACGTCCGGGTGGAAGGAGCGGGCCGTCTTGAGGGCCTGCTGGCCGTCGTGCGCCACGGCGATGTCCCATCCTGCCAGCTCAAGGCCCATGCGCATCAGGTCGGCCAGCGACGGCTCGTCGTCGACCACCAGCGCGCGGATGGGTTCGCCGCCGGGGCGGGTCAGCTTGTCGGGGCCGTTGGCATGGATTGGGAGGGACATGCCTCAATTCTCCGACGTTCTTCCCGACTGTGACTGGAAGACTGCTGGGAGTTTTCTGTGTGGATGCGTTCGGCCGTCCCGCCCCGTCCGACAGGGGGCCTTGACGGTATGCGTGAGGCGCCTCGCCAAGGACAGGGTCACGACCCTGCCCTCCAGGCTCGGGTCCTGTTCCAGGAACGCCAATGAAGCCATGTCCGCCACGAGGGTCAGTTTCGCGAACCTGTCCACCAATGAAGGGACGGGGCCGACGCCGGGCAACTTCCGGTTGGTCGAGTCCAGGGCCGCCACGGAGAATGTGCCATTCCCGCTGAACAAGTCGTGATGAAGGGCGGAGATTTCCTGGCGGTGTTTTTGCCGGATCGTCTCGACGAGGTTCTCAAGATCCACTTCGTCA
The DNA here is from genome assembly GCF_003268655.1 of Arthrobacter dokdonellae. Lineage (NCBI taxonomy): Bacteria > Bacillati > Actinomycetota > Actinomycetes > Micrococcales > Micrococcaceae > Arthrobacter > Arthrobacter dokdonensis. The sequence continues at coordinate 992,942 of NZ_CP029642.1, forward strand.
GACTAGCCGCAGAGCAGGACGTTGCACGGGCGGTGACGGAGGCCGAGATTGACCGATGGGTCGAGGAAGCCAGGGCCGGGTACAACGTGGAAGGACTGAAGACCCGGATGGGGCGTCCTGCCAGAGGCGCAGCGGCGTCGCAGGCCGTGCCGGTGCGGTTGGCCACCGAGGAGATTGCGGCGGCCTTTGCGCGTGCTGGGCGCGAGAACCTGATCCGTCCTGAAGCGTTCGGTGCTGCGCTGTCGGCCTGGGCGCAAGGGCGCACAGCGCGTGATGAGGTCCCGGACGGCCTCGACGCCGTCGCGGTCGCGCTCAACGACGCCGCATCACAGTACGTTGCGCCCAAAGTGCGCTCACAGGACTGAAACTACAAAGCCAAAAGGCGCCCACTTCGCTGTCAAATCAACGATGTGGACGCCTTTTCCTTGGCGGTGACGGTGGGATTTGAACCCACGTCAGGCTCTCACCTGAACAACATTTCGAGTGTTGCACCTTCGGCCGCTCGGACACGTCACCAACTCGGAAGATACTACCGGTTGGAGCGGTCAGTTCAAAAATGCGCAGCGCCGCCAGCACGCGAATGCGGCAGGATAAGGGCATGGACAGTGGAACGCAGTGTGCCTGGAGCTGGCACAAACAGGGCTTGGACGGATCACTCGCGGACCGGGACGCCGGCCAGGTCCTTGGCAACGCGGGCTGGGCGCGCTCCGTGGGCGGCGCCAACCCGTACCTGACCCTCTTCTCGAGGGCCGGCATCCGGCGTGAACAGGCCGACGCCGACGTCGCCGCCCTGCGCATCCATGAACTGCCGACGGCGCGCGGCTGCACCTATGTGCTGGGCGCGGACGACTTCGCGTGGGCGCTTGCCCTGGGACGGGACGCCGCGGAGGCGCAGTCCAAGCTCATGGACAAGCTGGAGGTGCCGCGCGCGGAACTGGCCGCGCTGGAAGTGGCCGTGCTCGGGGTCCTCGGCTCCGGCGTCGCGCCTGGGGCGGACGGGCGGAGCGCCATGGACCCCAAGGAGCTCAAGGACCGGCTGGGTGATGCCGTGCGGAGCCTAGGCGAGGCCGGCAGGAAGAAAGGCGCCTCCACCACGCTGCCCACCGTGCTGGGGCTGCTGCAGGCGGATGGGCGCATCCGGCGCGTCCCCGTCAACGGCCGGCTGGACCAGCAGCGCTACGCGTACACTGCCTGGGGCCTGGAGGCGGCACCGCTGACGCCGGAGCAGACGCGCACCAGGCTCATGGAGCGCTACCTCGGCTGGACCGGCGGAGCCGCGCTGAAGCAGACCCAATGGTTCACGGCGTTCACCGTTGCACAGACCAAGTCGGCGCTCGCCGCGGCCGGGGCCGTGGAACTGGACGGGCTGTGGATGCTGCCCGCGGATGCCGACGCGCGGGAGAACTTCACCGCCCCGCGCGAGGAGCAGGTGCAGCTCCTCGCTGGCAGTGATTCGCTGTTCCTGCTCCGGCGCAACGCCGCGGACCACTTTGCCGAGGAGGACCAGGGGCGCCAGCTCGGCAGCACCCGGCTGGCGCTGCAGGCGGACCTTCCGGACCACCCGATCGTGGACCGCGGCCGGATCATCGGCCTGTGGCAGTACGATCCCGGCGAGGAACGCATCGCCCACTGGCTCTTCAACGCGCCCACGAACGCCGTGACGCACAGGATCAAGGAGGTGCAGGCATTTATCCGCGACGACCTGGGCGACTTCCGCAGCTTCAGCCTGGACTCGCCGTCGAGCAGGCAAAAGCGGATCGACGCGCTGAACAACGCCGACAGTTAGTCAGCGGTGGGTGGCGAAGAAGTCCCTCAGCAGCGCCGCGCATTCGTTCTGGCGCACGCCGGGAAACACTTCCACCCAGTGGTTGAGGCGGCGCTCGCGGAGGACGTCGAACACGGAGCCGGCGGCCCCGGCCTTCTCATCCCAAGCACCGAAAACCACCTTCGGCAACCGTGCCAGGAGGACGGCTCCGGCGCACATGGTGCACGGTTCAAGCGTGACCACCAGCGTGCATCCCTCCAGCCGCCACCCGCCCAGTCGCTGCGCGGCTTCCCGGATGGCCACCATCTCGGCGTGCGCCGTGGGGTCCCCATGCGCCTCACGCTCGTTGCGCCCCACCCCCAGCAGGCCGCCGTCGGGCCCCAGGACGACGGCGCCGATGGGCACGTCCCCCGTTTCCAGGGCGCGGCGTGCCTCCCCCAGGGCGACGCCCATCCACCCGGCATGCAGGGCCGTGGCGGGGGTCTCGATTGGGTGCGATTTAGACATGGGGGACACGGCTCAATGGTAGCTTTTATCTATGCGCGTACTGGTTGCGGATCATCCGCTGATTGCCCACAAGTTGACCGTCCTGCGGGACAAGAACACCCCGTCCCCCATCTTCCGCCTGCTCACCGAGGAGCTCGTGACCCTGCTGGCCTACGAGGCAACCCGCGAAGTGCGCGTGGAGCCGGTCAACATTGAAACGCCCGTAACGTCCACGGTCGGCACCGGCCTGGTTAAGCCCACGCCACTGGTGGTGCCGATCCTGCGCGCCGGGTTGGGCATGCTTGAGGGCATGACGCGCCTGCTTCCCACCGCCGAGGTCGGTTTCCTGGGCATGGCCCGCAACGAGGAAACCCTCGAGGCCATCACCTACGCCGAGCGGTTGCCCGAGGACCTGACCGGCCGTCAGGTGTATGTGCTGGATCCCATGCTGGCCACGGGCGGGACGCTGATTGAGGCGTTTAAGTTCCTCTTTGACCGGGGCGCCGCGGACATCACCTGCATCTGCCTGCTCGCCGCGCCGGAGGGCCTGGCCCGCCTCGAAGCCGCCCACGGCGACCGCGACAACGTCCACGTGGTCCTTGCCTCGATTGACGAGGGCCTGAATGAGAAGTCCTACATCGTGCCAGGCCTAGGCGACGCCGGCGACCGCCTCTACGGGGTCGTCGACTGACGGACGTGTCTGGCGTGCCGTAACGATGCCGCCGGTTAAAACTGTGACGCGGTGGTTGCTGATAATCCGTGGATTTTCAGCAACCACCGCGTCACAGTTGGTTAAGCCCCGTGCCGGTCAGTACCAGCCGGCGGCGACTTCCTGGGCCCACGCGCCGCAGGGCGTGCCGTAACGGCCCTCAATGTATGTCAGTCCCCAGCGGATCTGCGTCTTGTAGTTGGTGCGGTAGTCGGCGCCGGTGCTGGCCATCTTTTCGGCCGGCAGCGACTGGGCGATGCCGTAGGCGCCGCTCGAGGCGTTTTCCGCCGACGTCAGCCAGCTGGACTCCTGCGTCCACAGGCGGTTCAGGCAGCCCATCTGGTCTCCGCCCCAGCCCTTCGCGCTGAGCAGGCCCGCGGCATACGCCTGCGCGCCCGCGGGATCGTCCACAAGCGCCGGCGCCGCAGGCTTGGCGGGCGCCGCGGCGGGCTTGGCTACAGGAGTGACGGAGTCCGCTTCGCTCTTGACGGCAGGGGCCTTGGCCTTCGCCTTGGCCACGGAGCTGACGTCGATGTGGGAAAAGCTGACAGCTATGTCCGACGGGGCGGAAACGGCCGACGGCGAGGCCGTCGCGCCCGAAACCAGGCTCGCCGCCGCAAGGCCGCCGGGCACATTGTTGGTGGCCGCCTGGGCCAGCCCTCCGCCGGCCAGCAACGCCGCGGCGACGGCCACAACGGCCATGCGGCGTGCGGGCCCACCGGTTTTCGCTGCCGAGGCCTCCTGCTTGAGGGTCTCGCGGCGGGACTGCTTGCGTGCGGGTTCGGCACGGCGCCGGCCGTGCTGTGGTGCTGAAGACATAAGGGTAGGGCCTCTCCACGCCTGCGAGGTGAGCTGTCGGGAACGGATGGGAGCATCCGGCCGGGCGGCGGGCAGCAGCTGCTGCACGGACTTTCGGCTTAACCCCAAGGGCTTCCATGGGTAGGAGGCCCGCAAAGATTGGGTCCCCCGTCTCTGCCACATGAGTGAACGGGAAATGGGCGGCGGCAGAGCTCGGCGAACCGTCCATTTGTGCCCAGGAACCGTGGGTGGCTCAGCGGGCACTCACCCCACGCTACAGAAGCCGGACACCCTTGTCACATTTTGGTAACGACCGTGGGCAAGGCAACATTTACTTAGCAATGCTAATGACCTATGCTAAATGACAGACCATACGTAACCTAGTGGACCCAGGTTGATACAAAAGATGACTCAAACCCCTGTCGGCACTGTGCCTCGAATCACAGCATCGGACCAGCCTTCCGTTGCCGCGGACCGAGCGGCTGGGGGCCACGGTGCTGCGGACGTGGCGGCCGGCACCCCGGCGGCACAGAGGAAGGTTGCCGCGGCCAGGCGTCCGGCCGGGGCGGCCCCACTCGCCGCCGAGCTGCGCGTGGCCATCATGCGGACTTCCCGGCGGCTGCGCGCCGAAGCCGCCTCCCGAGACATCAGCCCTGGCCAATATTCGGTCCTGGCGGGCATCCTCAACGGGCCCCTGACCGTCGGGGAGTTGGCCGAGCGCGAACAGGTCCAGGCTCCGTCGATGACCCGGATCGTCAACGGGCTCGAGGCAGCCGGTTATGTCACCCGCGGGGAGAACCCGCAGGACCGGCGGCAGGTGCTTGTCCACGTGACCGGGGCCGGCACCGCCGTCCTGCAGCGGGCCCGGTCCCGCCGGACGCAGTGGCTGGCGAAGCGCGTCGCGGGCCTGTCCCCGGCGGAGCGGGCCACCCTCCACGAGGCGGCCCGGATACTGCAGGAGATGAGCGCCAAATGAATTCCATGTTCCGCGCGCTGAAGGTGTTCAACTACCGTCTCTGGGTGACGGGGGCGCTGGTGTCCAACATCGGCACCTGGATGCAGCGCGTGGCCCAGGACTGGCTGGTCCTGACCATATTGACCCACAACTCCGGAACGGCCGCCGGCATCACCACAGGCCTGCAGTTCCTGCCCATCGTCTTCCTCGGCCCCTTTGCCGGCCTGCTGGGCGACCGCGTCAACAAGCGCAAGCTGCTGCTGTGCACCCAGACCGCCATGGGCCTGTGTGCCCTTGTGCTGGGACTGCTGGTGGTCACGCGGACCGTGGAGCTGTGGCACGTCTACGTTTTGGCCCTCCTGCTCGGTGTTGCCAGCGCGTTCGACGCGCCGTCGCGGCAGGCGTTCGTCTCCGAAGTCGTCGCCAAGGAGGACGTGCCCAACGCCGTCGCACTTAACAGCGCGTCCTTTAACTTGGCACGGCTGGCAGGCCCCGGCGTGGCCGGCCTGGTGATTGCCCTGTTCGGCACGGGCCCGGCCTTCCTTATCAATGCCGCCAGCTTTGCCGCCGTGATCTTTTCGCTCTGGCGCATGCGGGTCTCGGAACTGCAGCCCGTGGTGCGCGTCCCCCCCGGCAAGGGCCAGATCCGTGAAGGGTTCCGCTACATCCGCCAGCGCCCGGACCTGATGATGATCATGGGTCTGGTGTTCATGGTGGGAACCTTCGGCATGAATTTCCAGATCACCAACGCGCTCATGGCGACCACCATCTTCCACCTCGGCCCGGGCGAATACGGCCTCCTGGGTTCCGTCATGGCCGTCGGAACGCTTGCGGCGGCCCTGCTGGCCGCGCGCCGCAAGAAGATGAGGATGCTCTACATTGTGGGCGGGGCACTGGCCTTTGGCGTCACCGTTGCCGTCGCAGCGTTCATGCCCAGCTATGCCCTGTATGCGCTGGCGCTGGTGCCGGTGGGGCTGGCATCCCTGACCTTCATGAATGCGTGCAACACCACTGTCCAGCTGACCACCGACTCCGCCATGCGCGGGCGCGTGCTGGCCGTCTACATGGTGGTGCTGCAGGGCGGGACCCCGATCGGCGCGCCCCTGGTGGGCTGGATTGCCACCGCGTTCGGCGCGCGCTGGTCCCTGTGGATCGGCGCCGTGGTGGCGATTGCCTCCGGGCTGGTGGCGCTGGTCATGATGAACCGCCGGAACCACGTCCGGCTCCGCGACCAAGTGCGTTCGTTGCGGCCGTTCGCGGTGGCCCAGGCGCTGCACCGGTAGGCCGGGCTGCCGGGCACGGCACGGGCGTTGAGGGCAGAGATCCGCGGTGCGCAAATTCTTCCAAGGTACAGCTCTGGCGGTTTCGGCTGCGCCGGACAGCCCGCCAGAGTACCGATGGCGCGGGTTCGACGCCGGAGAGCCCGCCAAAGCTGTCCGCCCGACGAAGCGAGTCGCTCGGAGCGCGGACTCTAGCACCGATTCACGGGCAATAGCTGTACGCGGCCGGCCGCTTTTTCAGGCCCCGGACCGGCCCTCGGTTTCTCTTATGAACTAATTGATCCAATGACCGCATTTCACCGAACGATCCCACCCGGTCGACGGCAATATGGGGAATGCGTTCGACATCAACCGCTTTACGTACAAAAAGTGAGACAAATTGGACACTGTTGGCTTGATCACAAAAGCGGTCGATATCTCATAATGTGGACGTTTGGCCCCTTTGTTACTTGCGAGTTCCATTTATTACGTAGGACACTGAATTTGTGAACATCCACTCAGTGAATTCTGCAGCCGCAGCCACCGCCTCCCACAACACAGGCGCACGCCAACACTGTCGTTGTCGAATGCAGGCCTAGCACGCACCCCAAGTTCTAGGCATTTTCGGCCCGCAAGGCCAGCCCCACCCGGGCAATTCGTCCTGGCCTTCCAGGACACGAGGAAAGCATTCGCGCCGTGACTTACGGCCATACAGCGAGGTAGTTCCCATGTCAGTCGCATCCGGATACGTCCACATTTCAGTTCGCAACGCGGCCAAGGCCGTCGCCCGAGGCTCAGCCCAGGCGGCGCAGCTTCGTCCGGCTGGTCAGGACCACCCGTCCTACGGCAACCCGGCCGCCTACCGCCGTGACCCCGATTCTGCTGCCGCCCGGCTGCGCGCCGCCCCGGAGGCGGCCCCCATGACTGCGCCGACGCCCGTGATTGCCGGCAGCGACACACTCCGCGGGGTGAACCCCGACAACGTGGCCCGCGGCTTCGTCCTGTATGTGGGCGTCGATGAGGACACCGCCGCCGCCGCTGGAACGTCACTGGCCAAGCTGGCGCAGGACATCCGCGCCTACGCGCAGTCACTGGTCCCGCAGGCGCAGAGCTACGCCGCGGTGGCCATCGCGCCGTCGGACGCCGTGGGCAGCCCCCTGGACGTGGTCCGCTCCACCTTCGGCGATCCCACCGTGGCCGGCCGCCAGCGCCAGGAACCCGTCCGCGCGGCGGTCCCCGCGGAGCAGCGCCCCACGGGCGTCCTCATCGACCTGGCCCGGCGTGAAGTCCACCTGGACGGCGACACGCTGAATCTGACGTTCAAGGAATTCGAGCTGCTCAACTACCTGGTGGAAAACGGCACCCGCACCGTGGGCCGTGACGAGCTGCTCGACGGACTCTGGGGCAACGCGGACGAAATCCCCAACGAGCGCACCATCGACGTCCACATCCGCCGCCTGCGCTCCAAGCTGGGCCGCCTGGCCAACACCGTTCGCACGGTCCGGGGGGAAGGCTACCGTTTCTACGAGCACCCGGAGGTCGTGGTCTGGGCCGCCCCGGAATACTCCATCTAGTCCCCAGAGCACGACGCCGGAGGGGCACCTGGGCGCCCGTCCGGCGTCGTGCTTCGGGTTTCCCTCACTAAACTTGCAGCATGAGCGAACACCACATCAAGCGGCTGGTCCTGATGCGCCACGCCAAGGCGGCCTTCCCGCTGGGCGTTGACGACCATGAGCGGCCGCTGGCCCAGCGTGGGCACGCCGAGGCGCCGCTGGCCGGCAGGTGGCTTCTGGAAAACGGGATTGTGCCGGACTTCATCCTGTGTTCCTCCGCCTTGCGCACCCGGCAGACCTGCACCTGGGTGTGCGAGCAGCTCGGCGACAAGGCGCCCACGCCGAAGCTGGAACAGGAGCTCTATGCCGCCAGCCCCCGGCGCATGCTCTCCGTGGTCAACCATGTTCCCGAAACCGTCACCACGCTCATGGTGATCACCCACATGCCCGGCGTCCAGGAGCTGGCGCTCACGCTGGCGTCCCGTGATTCCGACCAGGACGCCTACATGAACATGGCGAACGCCTATCCCACCAGCGCGTTCACCGTGCTTGAACATTCCGGCGACTGGGCCACCCTGGACGGTCAGGATGCGCGTGTCACCCATTTTGTGGTGCCGCGGTAGGCTTCCGCGCCGGCCCGGAGCCTCACTGGATGGGTAAGTCCCATGGCCGTTGACGGGGTGGGTGTCTAAAGTGGCTCGGAGGGTGTTGTGTTTGACTCGCGAACGCCCCTCAGCCGTCCTGGAGCACGGCCGCCACCTCATCCACGAAGGACTGATCATCCTCGGCCGTCCTGGGCTACGCCGGCCGCGACTTCGGACCATTCATCACAGAAGACCTGGCACGGCCCTGATCCGGGCCGTCTGCAAGGACGAGTAGGCACTCGTCGGTAAACACGGAGGCATTCGGCAATGGATCGAATCCGTCTTTGACGCCCTCAACGGCCAACTCAGCCTCGAATGCCATGGTGGCCGCACCCTCACCCTCACCCGTACCCGCGTCGCAGCGCTCCTGCTGTGGCCGTCCCAGATTTCTGGGGGTTGATGCCTCCACAGGAGGTGTTGTACTAGAAGTTACTCCACTTGCGGATTCCTCTTCTAATTATGTCAGTGGCCGTCGGTAGTGTGATGGGTATGGAAGCAACGGCAAGGGTGCCGGGCAAGACCGGAACCCGCACGGGGACAGGGGCCGCAGGTGAACACGTTCACCGGCTCCTCTCCCTGGCTGCCGCGCTCACCGCCGCTGCCGGAACTGCCACTACTGCCAGTGCCGCGAATGCCGCCAGCGCCGCGGCTGCCGGAACTGCCACTACTGCCAGTGCCGCGGCTGCCGGCGGAACTGCCGCTGCCGACGCCGGGGCCGTAGGCGGTGCCGGGTCCGAACTGTTGGCCGCCCCGCTCGGCGTCGCGCTGGACTCCCTAAGCGATGCACAGTCCGTGGCGTGGGCGAGGGACCTGGAATCGCTCTCCCGGGTCCTGGCCGCCCTGCAGGTCCAGGCCGCCGGTGACTTGGCCGCCCGGGCCCGTGCCGGCCGCTACGACGGCGAGGGTGCCACCTCCCCGGCGGACCTGCTCACCACCACCCTGCGCGTGGGCCGCGCCGAGGCGAACCGCCGGCTTCGCCTGGCCAAGCAATTCCTGCCAGTGACGGACCCGCTGACCACCGCCACCACCGCGCCCGCGCAGCCGGTGCTGGCCGACGCGTTCTTCTCCGGCGCCCTCTCCGCCGAACTGGCGCTGATGGCGTCCTCCCATGTCGGCGACGCAGCACATCTGGCCCGGGCCGGGCGCATCGGCCAGGACGATGTCGACCGGCTTGAGGCGACCCTGGCCGGCTACGCCCGCATCGAGGGACCGGACTTCCTGCGCCCGGTCGCCACCCGCGCCCTGGACCTGCTGGACCCCGACGGTCAGCAGCCCACCGAGGGCGAGCTGACCGCCAAGCAGGGCCTCTTCTTCCACCGCCCCCGCCGCGGCCTCATCCACTACGACGGTTACCTGACCATCGTCCAATACGAGGCCCTCATGGCCGCGATCGGCTGGGCCACCAACCCCAACCGCCACAAGGACATCAACACCCTCAACACCACCATGGACGGGCCGGACAAAAACCGCCTGGGCGGCGGGCCGGGCAGCGCCGGCGCCGGCAACGACGGCGCCGCGGCTGAGCCCCCGACCACTGACCGCGGCGGCGACAAAAGCGGGGTCCGGGCAGGCGGGGTTCTGCCGGGCCAGGCGGATCTCCTGGACATCCTGGGCGTCGCCGCAGCAATCGCACCTCCCCATGCACGGCCACCGGCACCGACGAGCACCCCTGAAACGTCCTGGCCCCCGCCCCAGGGCCCCCCACCTCATTGGGCCCAATCAGCCGACACCACCACGCACGGCACCCCCGCCAACGCCGGGAACGCCACCGAGGCTGCCACCAATGACGCCAACGAGGCTGCCACCGATGGCGCCACCAATGGGGCCAACGAGGCTGCCACCAATGACGCCACCGAGGCTGCCACCGATGACGCCACCAATGGGGCCAACGAGGCTGCCACGCACGATGGCGCCGGGAGCGACGGACCACCGGACAGCCCCGGCACCACCTGCAATGACGGCCTGCCGAAACGCCCCGGCGCCGCCGGCAATGACGGAGCCGGAGCCCCGTGCGGCGGGAAGGAATCGGCCGGCAGCGCCAGCGCGTTCTGGGCTGCGCCCGGCGTGGACCCGTCCCCGGGGGGCGGCGCCGACAGCTCCAGATGCCCCGGTGCCGGCGTGCCCGCCCAGTGGCCGCACCTGGTCGACGGGATCATGGTGCCCGAACCCGGCTCCACGCACGAGCTGGAGGGACTGGACCCGATCGACCCGGCCTGCACCGACCGGGCCGTGCAGGACAGGCGCACCAACGGCCAACAACTACTCGACGGGCTCATCGACGCCGTCAAGCTCGCTGCCCGTACCGGACTGCTCCCCGTCAACGGCGGGCTCAAGCCCCAACTGCTGATCTCCACCACAGAAGCCGACCTCCAGGCCAGCCGCGCACGGGGCACGGGCGGGATCGCGTTCCTGCCCTACACAGGACCGAACAACCTCGCCCTCTTCGCCACGGAGCTCTGCGACGCCGACGTGACCACCATGATCCTTGGCGACGGCACATCCATCCTCAACGTCGGACGCACCCAGCGCCTGTTTACCGACGCCCAACGCAAGATCCTAGCCGCCCGGGACATTGGCTGTACCTTCCCGCACTGCACCCGCGCCGCAGCCAAGTGCGACGCCCACCACGTGGTCTCGTGGCAGGACGGCGGCGAAACCAACATTTCCAACGGCTGTCTACTGTGTGCCTATCACCACACCCTGATCCACCAGGGCCACTGGACCCTCAGGCTCGTCAACGGCACCCCCTACTACACCCCCGCCTACAGCATCGACCCCACCCGCACCGAACGCCGCAACACCTACCACCACGGCCTCACCAACGCGGGCCGCTGATCCCTTATTCGACGGCCTCGGGCATTGTGGGCAAGTTCGACCCCGCGGGGGCTTGATGGTTGATTGATCCGGTTTGACACTCTCCGGGCTACGTTAAGGGACCCACGCCATCAACGGCAACAGGGCTGGCTCATCTAGACGGCGATCTCCGGCATCAGCGTCTTGAGCGTCCACGTCTTGTTCCTTCGGACGGCCAGCCAGGCAAACAGCCCACCCAGGAGCGTGTAGCCGAGCAGGCCCAGCACAATCGGCACCAGCGGCGCCAGGTCGGCACCGTAAATCAGGTGCCGCATGCCCTCCACCACGTGCCCCATGGGCAGGATCTGGTGCATGAGGTGCAGCGGTTCCGGCGTGGTCTCCCAGGGGAAGGTGCCCCCGGAGGAGACCAGCTGGAGCACCAGCAGGATCAGCACCACAAACTTGCCTGGCGTTCCCAGCAATGCCACCAGGCCCTGGATCAGGGCGGTAAAGGCAACGGACGCCAGCAGCAAAAGTCCCAGGGCCAGCCACGGGTGGCTCGGGTTCAGCCCCAGCCCCAGCACCACGACGGCGTACAGCAGCAGCGCCTGCACCGTCGACACCGCGGCGAACGGCAGCCACCCGCCCACCGCAATCTTCCACGAGGGCGCGTTCGATGCCAGGGCGCGCAACGCCAGCGGACGCATTGCCTGGACCAGCATGAAGGCACCAATCCACAGGGCCAGGACCAGGAAGAACGGGGCCATCCCGGAACCGTAATTGTCGGCCTTTGCCTGGGAAATGGAATCCACACGGATGGGATCGGCAATGACGCCGGCGGCGTTTTGTTTCTGTTTGTCGTTGGGGTTGGGCACCGACCCGGCGCCGCTGCGCAGCTGCGTGGCAAGGTCCTTGGCCCCGGCCGCCAGCTTGTCGGAACCGTCCTTGAGGCTGGCTGCGCCGTCGTCGACCTTCTTGGCCCCGGCGGCCAGCTGGTTGGCGCCGTCCACGGCGGAACCCTGACCGATCGAGAGCGTGGCCGCGCCGGTGGACAGCTGGGCCGCCCCCGCATGGGCCTGCGAAATCGCGGAGGTGAGGGCCGGCGTCGCACCGGCCAGGTTGGCGGCGCCGTCGGCCACTGCCTGGGAACCGGACGCCAGCTTCGCGATGTCTGCGGCGTCCGTCGCGAGTTGTTCCTTGAGGCTGGTGACGGGGGTGCTGGCGGCCGCAGCCTCGAGTGAAGTGCTGATCTTGGCGGCTTGGTCCTTGGTTACGACGCCGTCGGCCACCAGCGTGTCCAGGGTGGGCTGGACGTTCGCCTTGGCCGCACTGTCCAGCTGGTCGGCGGTCCCGACGGCGTTCTGGACCTTCGTGTTCAGCGTAGCGTTTCCTTCCGCCACGGCGGCGGCGCCGTCGGCGAGTTTCCTGGTGTCCGCCGGAAGCGCGGCGGCCCGGCTGTCCAGCTGCCCCAGGCCCGTGTCCAGGGCGGCACTGCCGGCCACCAGCTGGTTGGTGCCCGCCAGAAGCTTTTCCTGCCCGGCTGCCATGGAGCCGGCGCCCGTTGCCAGTTCACCGGTGCCGGTCTTGAGTGTAGCGACACCGGAATCGAGGGCCGCGGCGCCGTCGGCCAGCTGCTGCGCCCCCTCCGCGGCCTTCACCAGCTGGGCATGGATGGTGCCGTATCCGGTCAGCAGCGCGTTGGCGGTTTGTTCGCCCACCTCCTTCGCCACGGAATCGTGGACCTGGGCGCCCACCTTGTCCACGATGGAGGTGAGCAGGTAGTTGTTGGCGTCGTTGGTGGTCACGCTCATCATGGCCTGCGTGGCGGAGTTGAAGTCCTCCGGCGAGGCCAGGTTCTTGGAGAAGTCCTTCGGAATGGTCAGCGCGAAGGCGTAGGTCCCGGATTTAACTCCGGCGGCAGCCTGGTCCGAGGAATCCACCAATTGCCAGTCGAACTTCTTGCCCTCCACGAGGTTCTTGGCCACGTCCTGCCCGGCGTGGAGCTGCTTGCCGTCCTTCGTCACGGCGCCCGCGTCCTGCACCACCACAGCAGCCGTCAGCTGGTCCAAGTTGCCGTAGGGATCCCAGTTGGCATAGAGGTAGACCGCCCCGTACAGCAGCGGGACCATGACAAGTGCCAGGATGGTCAGCTTGGGCAGGAGTCCGCCGGTCATGCGCTTGAGTTCGGAAAGCGCCAGTCGGAACACGGTCATTGCACATCCTCGCCTTCGGTCGTTGTGTCCTCCGTGGAGCGAGCCTCTTCCGGTGATCGAGCCTGTCGAGATCCGGGGATGTCGCGGGTTTCGACGGGCCCAGCCGCCGGGGCGCCGGGTTCCGTGGTTTCGACAGGCTCAGCGGCCGGGGTGTCGACGGGCCCAGCCGCCGCTTCCATGGCCTGGCCGGCTGCCGCCGTCGGGCCTGCCCAGCCTTCCGGGATCCTGCCCACGACGCCGAGGACAATGAGTTCGCGCGAGTGTGCATCGGGGTCCTTGCCGATCTTGCCCGCGGCGGCCTGCTCGAGGAGTGCCACCCAGGCGCCGTCCTCGGCGGAATGCCGGTCGGGGGAGTCGACCACCAGCAGGTCAACGTCCCTGTCCGCCAGTGCAAGTTCCAGCTGGAGGTGCAGCAGGCGGTCGGGTTCCAGTTCCTCGACCCACTTGTCCAGGATGTCGCGGAAGCCGTGCTTGACCAGCCAGGCAGTCGGCCGGGTCCGGTCCCGGAATTTCAGCGGCACCAACGCCAGGTCTTCGGAGACGAGGGATCGGACGGTCAGGTGGTTCTCGGGTTCGTTGACGTCGGGGGAATCGATGATGGCGCTGCGCTTGCGCAGGATGGCCATGCCTTCGTGGTGTCCCAGGACCACGCTTCCCGTGGTCGGCTTCATGCGTCCGGCAAGTGCCAGCGACAATGCGGTGCGGCGCTCCTGTCCGTCGGCCTGAACCAGCAGCACCTGGCCGCGGTGCGCCTCCAGGGTGGTGGCCGGGACCAGGGTGTGGTGACGTCCGGCAATGTGCAGCTGGCGTGCGGTGAGCAAGGGAGGCGCTCCTTTGGCGGTTTAGTGAGCTGGACCAAAATATCAAAACTGACTGGTCAGTGCAAATTCAGCATCGAACCAATCGAATGTTGAGCCGTCCTGTCATATTCCACGACCGGCGGCCGCCCGGCCCCGAGTCGGGGCGCGATAAGGAGGCACGTGCCAAAAAACCGCACGGGAAGCCGGATTCGGTGGCTGCCTGTGCGGTTTCTGACGCGTACAAGGAGGGTCAGGCGGTGAGGGCTTCCTTGAACCAGCCCGTGAGGGTGGCCGGGTGCGTGATGGCGGTGCCCACGACGACCGCGAAGGCACCGGCGTCGAGCGCCTGGCGCGCCTGGGCGGGAGAGTGGATGCGGCCCTCGGCAATCAGCGGCCGGCCCAGACCGGCGGCGGCGATCTGTGCAATGAGCTCCAGGTCCGGGCCGTCGGTCTTGCTCCGTTCGCCCGTGTAGCCGGCCAGCGTGGTGCCGATCAGGTCCGCGCCTGCCCCGGCGGCGGCGACCGCGTCCTCGAAGGAGCCGCAGTCCGCCATCACCAGGGCGTTGGACCCGGCGTGGATGCCCTCAATGGTTTCGGCCAGGGACAGTCCGTCCGGCCGCGGGCGGCGGGTGCCGTCAATGGCGACAATGTGAGCCCCGGCGCTGGCGCAGGAGAGGGCGTGTTGAAGGGTGGGGGTGATGAAGACGCCGTCGTGCCCGTCCTTCCACAGGCCGATCACCGGCACCTCCACGGCGGCGCGGGTGAACTGGATGTCCGCGATGCCCTGGACCCTGATGGCCGCTGCGCCGCCAATCACGGCCGACGCCGCCACCTGGGCTGTTGTGCGGGGGTCGCGCATGGGCTCGCCCGGGTACGCCTGGGCGGAAACCACCAGCTGGCCGGCGAGGGAATCGAGGTTTGTCAGTTTCAGTGTCACGGTGACTCCTGGGGACGGTGACTGAATGGGGATAGGACGAGGGAAGCGGCGCCCACCACAGCGGCGGTGTTGCCCAGAGAGGCGCGGACCACGGGCACGCCCGCCAGGGGTGCCAGCAGCTCGGCCCGCAGCGTACGCTCCATGGCCGGCCACCAGAGTTCGCCGGCGTCGGCCAGGCCGCCGGAAATGACCACCACCTCCGGATCGAGAATGTTGGCCAGTCCGCCCACGGCCTGGCCTGCGGCGCGGGCGGCCCTGGATATGACCGACAGCGCCAGTTCGTCGCCGAGGCGGGCGGCGTCAAAGACGGCACGGGTGTCCGCCAGCCCGGCGCTGCCGCCCTCGCGCACGTAGGCGGCGCGGACGGCGGGTCCGGAGGCAACCGCTTCCACGTGCCCCGCATGGCCGCAGGAACACGGCAGGGGCACGCCTCGGTGCAGTGCGAGCGGAGAGGCGAAATGGCCCACGTGCCCGCCCACAAAGTGGTGGCCCAGCAGCGGCTGCCCGTTGATCACGAAGCTGCCGCCGACGCCGGTGCCGAACGCCACCATGAGCGACGTGGCGGTTCCGGCGGCCGCGCCCTGCCAGGCTTCGCCCAGGGCATGGGCGTGCACGTCGTTGACGACGGCGGCCGGCAGTCCCAGCCGTGCCTGGAGTCCCGCCGTGATGTGTGTACCGGTCCAGTCGAGGATGGCATCGGTGGCGGAAACGACCGTGCCCTCGGCGGCATTGATGACGCCGGCGGAGCCTACGCCGACGGCGTCAACAGTTGCGCCCTGCTCGGCGGCGCGGTCCATGAGGAACCGCACCAGCACGGCCGTGGCATCCAGGATGGCCTCGCCGCCGTCGCGGTTCTTCGTGGGGATCTGGCCTTGCACCAGCACGGAGCCGTCCTCGCCCACCACGCCGGCCGCCGTCTTGGTCCCGCCCAGGTCAACACCCACTACATAGCGCATGCAAAGTCCTTCAAAGTTTTAGAAGTGGTCACCACGGACAACTGACCCGCAGTAGATGTCCAAAATCGCCGGCAAATCGCCGTTTTTCGACATCTACTGCGGGTCAGTTGAACTAGATGAGGCCCGTGCGGGCCAGGACGGCCTTGATGGCCTCGGTCTCGTCTTCGTCCAACGCGAGCATGGGGACGCTCATGACGTTGGTCTTGATGATGCCCATGAGCATCATGGCCGTCTTGAACGCACCCAAGCCCGCGGCGTTGCCGGAGACGCGGCCGGCCTTCGGGGTGTACACGATGTTGAAGACGTCGGCGAGGCGGTCCTGCTCGGCGGCGGCCTTGGCCCAGTCGCCGGCCACGGCGGCGTCGTACAGGCGGCGGTAGCCGGCCGGGTCCACGTTGCCCAGGCCCGGCACCACGCCCTGTGCCCCGCCCAGCAGGGCCCCGTCCACCACAACCTCGTGGCCGGTGAAGATGTCGAAGTTCGGGATCTCCTTGGCGGCGATGACCAGCTGGCGGAAGGAGACGTCGTCGCCCGAGGAGTCTTTCACGCCGGCGATGACGCCTTCGCGGCCGAGCTCGACGAGCAGGTCGGTGGGCAGCTTGAAGTGGGTGCGCACGGGGACGTCATAGGCGAACACCGGGACGTCCACGGAGGCGGCCACTGCGCGGAAGTGGCGCCCATTTTCCTCGGCGTTGCTGATGGCGTAGTACTGGCTGGTGGCCACGATGCCGTCGGCGCCAAGCGACACGGCGCGGGCGGCCTCCTCAACGACGCGGTTGGTCGTCTGCTCCACGGCGCCGGCCAGCACCGGGACCTGGCCGGCGTTGACGCCCACGATGGTGCGCAGCACGGTGTCGCGCTCGTCGTTGGTCAGGTGGGTGACCTCGCCGGAGGAGCCGTTGACGAACAGGCCGGTGACGCCGCCGTCGAGCAGGTGGCGGGTAACGTTCTCCAGCGAGGGGACGTCGATGGCGCCGTCGGACGTGCGGGGGGTGACGACGGGCGGGATGACGCCCTGGAAACGGGAAGCGACGGTTGTCACGGTGATTACTCCAAAAGGGGGATTGATGGACAAGGAAAAGGTGCGTGCGGATCAGAGGTGCAGGAGCGACGGCGCCGCGCCCAGCAGCTTCTTCGTGTAGTCGTTGGAGGGGTGGTCGAAGATCTGCTCCGCGGACCCCTCCTCCACAATCTGGCCGTAGTACATGACGCAGATGCGGTCGGAGACGTAGCGGACGGTCTGAATGTCGTGGCTGATGAAGACCATGCCCAGGTTCAGTTCCCGCTTCAGGTCCGAGAGCAGGTTGAGCACCTGGGCCCGGACGGACACGTCCAGCGCGGAGGTGGGCTCGTCCGCGACGATGATGTCCGGGTCCAGGGCAAGGGCGCGGGCAATCGCCACGCGCTGGCGCTGCCCGCCGGAGACGTTCGACGGGGTGACCTCGGCCGCGGACTGCGGCAGGCCCACCAGGGAGAGGAGTTCGCGGACCTTGGCCAGCCTGCTTGCCGCGGTGCCGATGCCGTGGATGGCCAGCGGGTCCACCAGGATGTCCTGGATGGTCATGCGCGGATTCAGCGCCGTGGACGGGTCCTGGAAGACCACGGCCACGGACCGCCCAAACTCCTTCCGCACGGCTGCGCTGCGCTTGATGGCAGGCTTGCCGCGGAAGAGCACCTGGCCTGAGGTGGGCGTCTGCAGGCCCACCAGGACGGAGGCCAGCGTGGACTTGCCGCAGCCGGACTCGCCCACGATGCCGACGGTTTCCCCGCGGCTGATGGTGAAGTCCACGCCGTTGACGGCCTTGACGTAGCTTGGCTTGAACAGGCCGCCGGAGCGCGTCCGGTGGTGGACGTGCAGGTCCTTCAGCTCGATGACGGGGGTGCCGGAGACGGCACCCGTGCTGTGCTTGCTCATCGTGCACCTTCCGTTTCTGCGCCGGCGAGTTCCGGTTCGCGCTCGTGGCTGGCCCAGTAGTGGTCCGTCGCGACGCCGCCGCGGATCACGGGCACGAACGCCAGCTGCTGCTCCGGGTCGGCGTCCGGGCGCTGTGAGCGGCCCGCGAACCTGTCGCCCGTGGCGAACTCGCGCGGCGACGGGACCGTGCCGGGGATCTGGTGGAGCCGGACGGCGTCGGACTCGATGGAGAGCACGGCGCCGAGCAGGCCGCGGGTGTATTCGTGGGTGGGGTGGGCCAGCAGCTCGGAGGCCTGGGCCGATTCCACCACCTGGCCGGCGTACATGACGGTGATCTTGTGCGCCAGGGAGGCCACCAGGGCCAGGTCGTGGCTGACGAAAACCATGGCGAAGCCCAACTGCTCGCGCAGTTCGTTCAGCAGGTCCACCACCTGCTTCTGCACCGTGACGTCCAGGGCCGTGGTCGGCTCGTCCGCCACCACGATCTTGGGCGAGCGGGAAAGCGCCATGGCGATCAGCACGCGCTGGCGCTGGCCGCCGGAGAGTTCGTGCGGGTAGCTTTTGAGGGTGCGCTGCGCGTCCAGCTTGACCAGTTCCAGCAGTTCCTCCGGCGTCTTGCGGCCGTTGCGCCGGGTCAGCTGGAGCATCTGGTCCTTGATCAGCATGGAAGGGTTCAGCGAGCTGAGCGCGTCCTGGTAGACCATGGCGATCTGCTCGCCGCGCAGGCCCGCGTAGGCCTTGTTGGAACTGTGCCTGGTGGCCGGGTCCAGCAGTTCCTTGCCGTCAAACTTGATGGAGCCGGTGACTTCCGCGGTCTTGGGCAGCAGGCCCATGACCGCCAGGGAGGTGATGGACTTTCCACAGCCGGATTCACCCACCAGGCCCATGGTTTCGCCCTCCCGGACGCTGAAGGAGACCTTGTCCACAATGGCGGTGTCCCCGTAGCGGCCCGGGAACCGGATGGAAAGGTCCTTTACTTCCAGGATGGTGCGTGCCTCCGCGGCCACCTGGGGGAGGCGGTCGGTGCGCCGGGTTTCCACGGCCTGCAGCCGCTGCAGCTCCGCATCCAGCGCCGCGAACGGGTTTTCGATGGCGGCGCGGGCGGCGGCGTCGGCCTTGGCCAGCTCGACGGCGGCGGCGGCCGACCCGTCGTCGTCCTTCACGGGGGCAGCCTTGCGCAGGCGCGGGTTCACCATGGCGTCGGTCAGGCCCTCCGCCAGGATGTTCAGCGCCAGGACGGTGAGCAGGATGATCAGGCCGGCGAAGGTGGTGGCCCACCAGCCGCCGGAGAGCACCAGGTTGCGCCCGTAGGAGATCACATTGCCCCAGCTGGGGGCGGGGTCCTGGATGCCGGCGCCCAGGAAGGACAGCGACGCCTCCAGGATGATGGCGTCGGCCACCATGACCGTGGCGAACACCAGGACGGGGGCGGCCATGTTGCGCACGATGTGCTTGACCATGATGTAGGCGCGGCCTGCCCCGATGACGCGCTCGGCGCGGACATAGTCCTCCCCGTACTGCGACAGGACATTGGCGCGCACGACCCGGGCGAGCTGCGGGATGTAGATGATCGCGATGGCGACGATGATGGTGGGAATGGAGTTGCCAAACGCCAACAGCAGCACGGCGGCCAGGGCGATGCCGGGAAAGGCCATGAGCACGTCCATGACGCGCATGATCGTCTCATTGACGGCCTTCGCGGACGTTGCGGCCAGGGAGCCGAGCGTGCCGCCAACGATGATCGCCAGAGCCACGGAACCGAGGCCGATCATCAGCGACGCCTGCGCGCCGTAGAGCAGGCGGGACAGGATGTCGCGGCCGATCCTGTCGGTGCCGAACCAGTGGACGGCGCTGGGCGGCTGCGCCGGGTCGCCCGTGGCCAAGGGGTTGTGCGGGGCGATCCACGGGGCGAGGATGGCGACCACCGCAATGAATACCAGGAAGAGCAGGGCCAGCTTCGAACCCAGGGACAGCGCCTTGAAGCGCAGGCCGGGGGCGCTGAGCCGTTCGGCAAGTTTGCTACGCATGGCTTAGACCGTCCTGATTCTGGGGTTGATGAGCAGGTAGAGCAGGTCCACCAGGATGTTCACGACCACGAACGTCACCGCGATCACCAGGACCACGCCCTGGACGAGGTTGGTGTCGGAGTTGGTGATGCCGTTGAGGATCTGCTGGCCCATTCCGGGCAGGGAGAAGATCATTTCGATCACGACGGCGCCGCCGAGCAGGTAGCCGATGCGCAGTCCCAGCACCGTCACCGGGGTGACCAGGGCGTTGCGCAGCACGTTGCGGGAGACGACCGTGAAGTAGGGGACGCCGTTGCCGATCGCGGTGCGGACGTAGTCGCGGTCCAGTTCCTCCACCATGGAGGTGCGCACGACGCGGATAAGCGACGCGGCGACGGGGATGGCCAGGGCCAGGGCCGGCAGGACCATGGAACTGAGCCATCCGGAGAAGCCCTCGGAGGGGTCGGCCAGGCCGCCGGAGGGGAACCAGGAGTTGCTCCCGAGGGCGAACCACTGGATGAGCAGGATGCCGAGCCAGAACGACGGCGTGGCGATGCCGGCGATGGAGAAGACGCGGATGGCCTGGTCGACCCAGGTGTCGCGGTACAGCGCCGCCAGGACGCCGAAGACCAGGGAGATCACCACGGCGATCAGCACGCCCAGGAAGGTCAGCTGCAAGGTGACGGGGAAGGCGCTGGCAATGACCTCGGTGATGGGCTTGGCCGGTGGCAGCGTTGAACCAAAGTCGCCCGTGATCAGCCGGCCCAGGTAGCGGAAGTATTGGATGAAGAGGGGGTCGTTGAACCCGTTGGCCGCGCGGTACTGCGCCAGGGCTGCCGGGGAGGCCCCTTCACCCAGTGCGGCAACGGCACGGTCGCCGGGAGCGAACTTCAGCACCACGAAGACCAACAGGGTGACACCCAGGATCATCAGGGGGAGGGCTGCAAGCCGGCGTCCCAGGAGTCGCAAAAAGTTTGCCAATGTACTTACTCCGGTTTTAAATGCGGCACGGTCTTGCGGGGGACAGTGGCCACGTCATTGGAAGGGGGTCTCAGGCTGCAGGGGCCGTGGAGGCCACGGCCCCTGCAGATCTGTGATGAGGGCTGGACCTAGGAGGTCCGGCCGACTCCGATGAAGGACACGCCCGTCGTGGGCAGCGGTGCGAAGCCCTTGAGCTTCTTTGCGTCCCAGGCGGTGGGCAGCTTGCGGTGGAAGATCGGGTACAGCGGGACGGCGTCGGCGATGATGTCGACGATCTCCTTGTACAGGGCCTTGGCATCGGCGTCGGGGGCGGCGACGGCGGCGTTGAGCTTGGTCTGGACCTGCTTGTACTCGGCGCTGGTGTTCCAGGCGAAGCGGTTCTTGGCCCAGGTGTCTCCGCGGAACCACCAGCTCAGCAGGATGTCAGCGTCGTTGCCGAAGACCGACGGGTCGCCCGGGGCGGCGACGACGTCGTAGTTCAGCCCGCCCACCTTGTCCGGGGCGTACACGGCGGCGGAGGCAAGGGACTCCAGCGTCGTGCTGACGCCGATCGCGTCCCAATTCTTCTTGATCAGCGGGGCAACGTCCTTGACCCAGGCCGTGTCGGTGGTGGTGAGCGTCAGCTTCAGGTTCGAGGCGCCGGCCGCGGCCAGCAGGGACTTGGCCTTCGCGGCGTCGTAGCCGTACACCGTGGAAGCCTTTTGGTAGTTGGGGCTGCCTTCCTGGAAGAAGGAACTCGCCGCCGTGGCGTTGCCGAGCATCGCCGTCTTGATGATGGATTCCTTGTCCAGGGCGTAGTGCAGGGCCTGGCGGACTTCCTTCTTGTCGAACGGTGCGCGGCTGAGGTTGAACATGAGGAACATCAGGCCGAAGGACTGGACCGACTCGACGTCGACCTTGTTCTTCAGCGAGTCGACGTCCAGGTAGGGGACGTCCTCGATGGCCTGGACACGGCCGGACTGCATTGCGGTGACGCGGGCGCTGGCGTCGGCCAGCAGGAACCAGGTCATGTCCTTGGCCAGGGCGGGCTTGGGGCCGTTGTAGTCGTCGTTGCGGGCGAAGACGATCTTGTCGTCCTTCGCGGCGGAGACGAACTTGTACGGGCCGGTGCCCACGGGGTTGGCGTCAAAGGCCTTCTGGTCCTTTTCGGCGAGTGCCTTGGGAACCACCTTGACGACCGAGATGCGCGGGCCAAAGCCGGTGAACGGGGTGTTGAGCTTGAACTCGACGGTCTTGGCGTCGACCTTCTTCACCGAGTCGATGAAGAAGATGAACTGCGCGAACAGGGCGGCGTTCGCCGGGTCCAGCACGCGCTCGAAGGAGTAGACCACGTCGTCGGTGGTGACGGGGGAGCCGTTGTGGAACTTGGCGCCGTCGCGGATGGTGACCTGGTAGGTCTTGTCGTCAACCTTCTTCGGGTCGGAGGCGGCGAGGGCGTTGTAGGGTTCCCGCGTGGCCGGGTGGAGTTCCACCAGGCCTTCGAAGATGTGCAGGTTGGCGGCCAGGGGCGTGGCGCCGGAGGAGCTCATCGGGTCGAAGCCGGTCGACAGGGAGTAGGAGATGCCGGCCTCGATGGAGAGGTCCTTATTGACCGTGCCGTTGTTGGCGGCGCCCTTGTTCGTCGACTTCGACGGGCCGCCGCAGGCGGCGAGGGTTGCAGTGAATGCGGTTGCGGTTCCAAGGACACCGGCGGCCTTGAGGAACGTGCGGCGCGAGGCCTGGCTCAAAGGCAGGTTCTGAAGAGAGTTGCTCATTCGGTTGACTCACCATTTCGTTTTCTAGTTATCGGATGTAGGACGTCCGATGCTTATGATGAACTGTAATTGCCGTCACAGCCATTGGTCAAGTGGCCGAACGGTCTCGGTTTCGCAACGCATCAGCCGCGTGGAGCCCGGAATCCCCGGCGCGCCATCGGGCCGGATCGTTGGGGTCTCGGCGATGGGAGACGTGACCCGCCGGGTCCCGCTGGGCGGCGGTGCGTAGAAGGGCCGTGGCCGGCCCTTGGGTGGCGCCGTCTGTGTCGCCGTTCACGGAGGGGCTGGGCCAGAGATGGGACATCCGATATTCTATGTTGTAAATCACGCGGGCTGCGTTTCATCGTTAGAGTGAGAAACGTCACGGCCCGCGCCAAACTAAGGAGTCCAGTTGGCCACTTCCACCATAGTCCCGCGTGCACGATTCAGTGCCCAGGTGCGCCTGCGCGCCCTACAGGCAGACATCATGGAGCTGATCCTGGACCGCGACCTGGATGCCGGGGACCCCATGCCCACCGAGAGTGAGCTGTCTGAGGTCCTCGGCGTGGGACGCAACACTCTGCGCGAGTCCCTCAAGGTGCTCCAGGCCCTGGGCGTCATTGAGATCCGGCACGGCTTCGGCATGTTTGTAGCCCCCAGCAATTTCGATGCGCTGGCGGACGGCCTGACCTTCCGGGGCCGCCTGTCGCTGCGGCATGAAGGGCTGGAGGCGCTGCAGCTGGTGGACATCCGGCAGGCGCTCGAATCAGGCCTGATCGGCGGCTGCATCGGGCAGGCAACCGAAGCGGACCTGGCGCGCATTGAGCAGGCCGTGGTCAAGATGGAGACCCTGGCCGGCCGGGGGGAGACCTTCACCGAGGCCGACGCCGAGTTCCACCGGCTCCTCTTTGAACCGCTGGGCAACGACCTGCTCATGAACCTCATGAGTGTGTTCTGGAAGGTCTACCGCAAGATCCACCTGGAAATCGGTGTCACCACCACGGACCTGGTGATGACCGCGGCGCAGCACCGGGCCATCTACGACGCCGTGGTGGCGGAGGATGCAGCCACGGCGTCGGAACTGCTCAGCCGCCACTTCGACGGCATCCGCCACAAGATCCACGAATTCGTCGCCAAGAACTGACCGGCCCCTGCCGACTGTGTTGCACTTGTTGGACCAAATCCGGCACGCCGCGTTTGGTCCGGGTTTGGTCCAACAGCTGCGACACAGATTCTTTTGTGCGGGCGGGGAAGGCTCTTGGTGTGCCGACTTTAACGCGAAAGGGCCCGCGGCCGATGCCGGGGACCCTTTCCAAGGAGTGCGCGCGAAGGGATTCGAACCCCCAACCTTCTGATCCGTAGTCAGATGCTCTATCCGTTGAGCTACGCACGCATATTCAGTTTCATTTTGCTTTCGACCCTTGGGCCGTGAATAACTCTAGCCCGTCCAAGGCTTTGTGTACAAATCGAACGGCCAGTGTTCCGCGGCACTAGACCGGTCTAGGTGATCTGTGTCACATTGACTTCCGGCAACATTGTCGCCAATCCGCGGAATGTAGGCGTTTTGCAGCCGTTGTACCACGGTACGTCCCATGTCCAATGCCCGGGGCCGCAGATATTCGGGCCATAGCATTTAGACACACCACTGACCCAATGAAGGGATACACGATGGGCCACGCGCCAGTGCAGGATTCGGTTGAGCAGGCAATGACCACCCATGAAGGCCTCGCCGCGTGGGTCGCGGAAATCGCAGCACTCACCCAGCCGCGGGACATCCACTGGGTTGACGGGTCCGCGGACGAGTATGCGGCGCTCACGGGTGAATTGGTGGAAGGCGGGACGCTGACCCGGTTGAACCCGGAACTGTTCCCCAACTCGTTCGCGGCGTTCTCGGACCCCAAGGACGTCGCACGCGTCGAGGGGCGCACCTACATCTGCTCCGAGAAGGAGCGCGATGCCGGCTTCACCAACAACTGGATGGATCCCGCGGAAATGAAGGGGATCCTGAAGGACCGCTTCGCCGGCAGCATGCGCGGCCGGACCATGTACGTCATTCCCTTTGTCATGGGCCCGCTCGACGCCGAGGATCCCAAGTTCGGCGTCGAGATCACCGACTCCGCGTACGTCGTGGCCTCCATGCGCATCATGGCGCGCATCGGCACCGACGTGCTGCGCAGGATTGAGCAGACCGACGCGTTTTTTGTGCCCGCCCTCCACTCCGTCGGCGCCCCGCTGGAACCCGGACAGCAGGACGTGCCGTGGCCGTGCAGTGATGAAAAGTGGATTGTGCACTTCCCGGAGGAGCGTTCCATTTTCTCCTATGGCTCCGGCTACGGCGGCAACGCGCTGCTGGGCAAGAAGTGCTTTGCCCTGCGCATCGCCTCGGTCATGGCCCGTGACGAGGGCTGGCTGGCCGAGCACATGCTCATCCTCAAGCTCACCAGCCCCGAGAACAAGAGCTACCACGTGGCCGCCGCTTTCCCGTCGGCGTGCGGCAAGACGAACCTTGCGCTGCTGGACCCCACCGTCCCCGGCTGGAAGGCCGAGACCCTCGGCGATGACATCAACTGGATGCGGTTTGGCAAGGAAGGCGAGCTGCGCGCCGTCAATCCGGAGGCCGGGCTGTTCGGTGTGGCACCCGGAACCGGCTGGTCCACCAACCCCAACGCCATGGCTGCCATTGCCAAGGGCAACTCCCTCTTCACCAACGTGGCCCTGACGGACGACGGCGGCGTGTGGTGGGAGGGCATGACCGACGACGTTCCCGCGCACCTGACCGACTGGCAGGGCAACAGCTGGACCCCGGAGGCCGGGCACCCGGCCGCGCATCCGAACTCCCGCTTCTGCACGCCCATCGACCAGGTGGACATGCTCTCCAAGGAGTACTTCTCCCCGGAGGGCGTGGAGATCAACGCCATCCTGTTCGGTGGCCGCCGCAAGACCACCATCCCCCTGGTGACGCAGGCCCGCGACTGGACGCACGGCATCTTCATGGGCTCCACGCTGTCCTCGGAGACCACGGCCGCCGCCGCCGGCGCCGTCGGCGTGGTCCGCCGCGACCCGATGGCCATGCTGCCCTTCATCGGCTACGACGCCGGCGACTACCTCAAGCACTGGATTGAACTTTCCGGCAAGGCCAACCAGGACCGGCTGCCCAAGATCTTCCTGGTCAACTGGTTCCGCCGCACGTCCACCGGTGGCTTCGCGTGGCCGGGCTTCGGCGAGAACAGCCGCGTGCTCAAGTGGGCCATCGAGCGCATCGAAGGCACCGCCGACGCGGTCGAGACGCCCATCGGCTATGTCCCCACCCCCGCCTCCCTGGACCTGGAGGGATTGGACGTGTCGCCGTCGGACTTGGAGGACGCGCTCAAGGTCGATGCGCGCGAGTGGAGTGAGGAACTGGCCGGCATTGACGAGTGGTACGCCCGCTTTGGCGCTTCCCTCCCGGCCGAAATGGCCGCGGAACTCTCCGGTCTCAAGGCCCGCTTCACCGCCTGACAGCCCTTAAAGCAAAACTGACCCGCAGTAGTTGTCGAAAAAACGCGATTTCGCGAGGTTTTTCGACGACTACTGCGGGTCAGTTTTGTTTGCTAGGAAGCTGCGCCGGCGAGCCAGAGGTCCGGGCCGAACACCTCGTAGTGGATCTTCGCGGCGGGGATGCCGGCGTCGATGGCCTGGCTGCGGATGGCCTTCATGAAGGGCAGCGGGCCGCACACGTAC
The DNA here is from genome assembly GCF_003268655.1 of Arthrobacter dokdonellae. Taxonomy (NCBI): domain Bacteria; kingdom Bacillati; phylum Actinomycetota; class Actinomycetes; order Micrococcales; family Micrococcaceae; genus Arthrobacter; species Arthrobacter dokdonensis. The sequence continues at coordinate 1,019,165 of NZ_CP029642.1, forward strand.
ATCGACGCGTCGGCCGGGATGTCCAGGCCCTCCAGCGTCATGAATCCCTTATGGAATCCTTCTGCCGGCTCCTCCAGCCATAGCTGCAGCCGGGCGCCGTCAATGGTCTCCACGTCGGAGGTCATCTGCTCCCGCAGCGCCCACGCCTCGAGGTTCTTCTCGGCGTGCAGCACCATGACCTCGCGGTCCGCCCCAGTCGACGCCAGATGGCGCAGGGCCGACGCCGAGGGGGTGCAGCCGATCCCGGCGGTGGCAAAGACCACGGGGCCGTCGCCGTCGTCCAGGGTCACGTCGCCGTACGGGTTGGAAAGTTCGACGACGTCCCCTACCTGCACGTTCCGGTGCAGCACCGGCGAGACCTCGCCGCCGTCGTCGCGCTTGGTGGTGAACACGCGGCGGGTGGTGGATTCCACGTCGGAGGAGAGCGAGTACTGGCGGCACTGGAGCAGGCCGTCGGGCAGGGCCACCTTGACCGAGACGAACTGGCCGGGCCGGGCCACGGTGACGGGAGTGTCATCCGCCGGTTCAAGGACGAATGTCATGCAGTCGGTGCCGGCAGGGTGCTTCTCCACCACGGTCCACGGCATCCACATCTTGTCATTGGCCTGGGCCGCGTACAGGCCCTTCTCGATCTTGACCAGCGCGTTGGCCATGAGCCAGTAGACCTCGGTCCAGGCTTCGGCGATCTCGGCGGTGATGACGTCGGCAAGTTCCTCGGCGATGGCCTCGAAGAGGTACTTGTAGACGATCTGGTACTGGTCCTCGGTGATGCCCAGGGAGGTGTGCTTGTGCGCGATGCGGCTGAGCATCTGCTCGGGGATGAGGTCCGGATTGGCCACGAGGGCGGAGGCGAAGCCGGCGATGGAGCCGGCCAGGGCCTTTTGCTGCTCGCCGTTGTTTTGGTTGGCGCGGCTGAACAGCCCGTTCAGCAGTTCCGGGTGGGCGGCGAACATGCGGCGGTAAAAGTTGGGGGTGATGGCGCCGAGGCGGGACCCGACGAGCGGGAGGGTGGCCTCAATCAACGGGCGGGACTTGTCCGAAAGCATCTGTTCTCCTTGGGTGGAATCCGTGGTGACAACCCCAAAGTAGCATTTGAAATACGACATTTAAGACCGGCAAGTCCGGCGAGTTCTACAATGTGTAGAAAAATCCGCGGAATGGCGCGGTTCAGCCCGCCCGGCGTGTGTGCAAGGTCACGGGGACGGGGCCGGCCTGCCGGGACCTGGCGAGGCTGGCAATCGTCACAGTGTCGAGGGAGGCGTAAAATGCCTCGCGGGCCTGGTTGAGCGCTCCGCGCAGCCCGCAACCGTGAGCCAGGGGGCAGTCGCCGCTTTCGGACTCGCACGCGGCGACATCCGCGCGGTCGTCCAGGACGCGCAGGACGCCGCCCACCGTTGCCTGCAGGCCTTCGTCGGAGATGCGTACGCCTCCGCTGCGGCCTCGGACGGCGACCAGCATGCCCATCTGCCGCAGCCTCAGCACGGCCTTGCTCACGTGGTTGTAGGGGGTGTCGACCAGTTCCGCCAGCTCACGGGTGGTCTGCAGCTCCGAGGTGGCGGAGAGCAGCATGAGCAGGCGGAGGCTGACGTCTGAGAAGGCGTTGATGCGCAACGTCTAGGCCCAGATCTGCTTTTCCCCGGGCTCCAGGAAGGGGTTGCCAAAGTCCCATCCGCCCGGCGTCTGGCGGTAAGGTCGGACGGCGGAGACGCTCACGCCGCCGCTGTGCTCGGCCATGACGTGGATGGCATCCGTGGCATCGTCCGGCAGGTGGATGTCGCAGACGACGGCGGCGGCACGGTTCTGGTCCTTTTGTTGCGCCAGCGCCTCAAAAAGGTCGGCGATCATCGCGTCCGCGTCCAGTTCGGTCTCCTGTTCGCCGTCCACGGTGTTGGGCGACACCGCAACGAGACTGATATCGCCGTCGTTGCCGACCACCAGGGCAACGGGCACGAACGCGCCGTGGGCTTCGATCTGGTCGCCGGCAACGCCCAGGGCGGTGCCGATCAGCTTGTTGAGGTCGTCCCGGACCTGCTTGTCGACGGCGTTGTCAACGGCGCCGCCGTCGGGCCCGTCGGTGGTGCTCTCATGCATGCGTTGCTCCTGGAAGGGTGTAAGTCACTGGCGCACGAGCGCGAGCACGTCGTCGCGGATGTCCGCCATGGTGGTGGCGTCCACGGCCTCGGCGTTCAGGCGCAGGAACGGTTCGGTGTTGGACGCGCGCAGGTTGAACCACCAGCGCCCGTCCGCCGCGGTGAACGTGAGGCCGTCGAGCTCGTCGATGGTGACGTCGTCGCGCGTGTAGGCTTCCCGGACCCGGGCCACGGCGGCGGGGACGTCGGCCAGCTGGGAGTTGATTTCGCCGCTGGAGACATAAGGCTCGTATTCGCGGCCCAGCTCGGAGAGCGGTCCGTCCTGCTCGCCCAGGGCGGCGAGGACGTGCATGGCGGCGAGCATGCCGGTGTCCGCGTTGAAGAAGTCCCGGAAGTAGTAGTGCGCCGAGTGCTCCCCGCCAAACACGGCTCCCTCGGCAGCCATCGTGGCCTTGATGAACGAGTGGCCCACCCGCGTGCGGACGGCACGGCCGCCGTCGTGGGCGATGAGTTCGGGCACCGCGCGGGAGGTGATCAGGTTGTGGATGACGGCGGGATGTTCCTCGCCGCCGGCCTTGGCGCGGGCAATTTCCCGGCGCGCCACGAGCGCGGTGACGGCCGACGGCGAGACGGGCGCGCCGAGCTCGTCGATGACGAAGCAGCGGTCCGCGTCGCCGTCGAACGCCAGGCCAATGTCCGCGCCATGCTCGACGACGGCTGCCTTCAAGTCGCGCAGGTTGGCCGGCTCCAACGGGTTGGCGGGGTGGTTCGGGAAGGTGCCGTCCAGCTCAAAATACAGGGGCACGATCTCAAAGGGCAGGCCGGGCAGGAGGGTGTCGCCCAGGACGGCGGGCGTGGTCATGCCGGCCATGCCGTTGCCGGCGTCCACCACGACCTTCAGGGGGCGTGAACCGGAGAGGTCCACCAGGGTGCGCAGGTACGCGGCGTACTTTGCCAAGACGTCGGTGTCGGCGATCGTGCCTTTCTCGCCGGCGGGAATGCCGTCGGCGAGGTACTTCTGGGCCAAGTCCCGGATGTCCATCAGTCCGGTTTCGGAGGAGACGGGCACCGCGCCGGCCTTGGCCATTTTCATGCCGTTGTATTGAGCCGGGTTGTGGCTGGCCGTGAAGACGGCACCGGCGGCTTTCAAGGCGCCGCAGGCAAAGTACAGTTCATCGGTGGAGATCAGCCCCAACAGCTGCACGTTGGCGCCGCGGCCCGATGCGCCCTCCGCAAAGGCCTGGGAGAAACCGGGGGAGGAGGGGCGCATGTCCCCGCCCACCAGCACGGTTTGCCCGGCAAGTTCGAGCACGTCCACGAAAGCCGCGCCCACGGCTTCCACGGACGCGGCCGTAATGGTCTCGCCCACAATGCCCCGCACGTCGTAGGCCTTGAACGACAGGGACAGGTCAACGGGTACATTCTCTGCGCTAGTCACGCCTCCATGCTACCGGCTGCCCTATCCGTCCGGGCCGGTTGTCCACAGGCTCTGCATGCAGGTCCTCCGCGGGGCCTTCTGAGCAGCGGTTCCTCCACAGGTCTTCGCGCCGACGAGCTGTCCACAGGGTGGCGGCCCGCTGCTGTCAGCGGACCTGCGCGTCGGTGGCCACTGGGATACTGGATGGCATGACACCTAGCGAGTACTCCCAGGAGACGAACCCCCCGACTGCCGTCCGGATGGCCGAGCCTGTCACCACCCGTGCCGAGGCGCTGGAGATCCTTCGCCGGCTGGTGGGCCGCGCGGACGCCAATTTCCACGAGGGGCAGTTTGAGGCCATCGAGGCGCTGGTCGACGCCGGGCGCCGGGCCCTCGTGGTTCAGCGCACCGGCTGGGGGAAGTCGGCGGTGTACTTTGTCTCATCGCTGCTTCTACGCGCCCGTGGCGCCGGGCCCACGCTCATCGTCTCGCCGCTGCTGGCCCTGATGCGGGACCAGGTGGCCGCCGCCGGGCGGGCCGGCGTGCGGGCCATGGCCATCAACTCCGCCAACGCCACTGAGTGGGGCGCGATTTCAGCTGCACTGGCGGCTGACGAGGTGGATGTGCTGCTCGTGTCGCCGGAGCGCCTGACCAACCCGTCCTTCCGGGAAAACCAGCTGCCCACGTTGATCCGGCGCACGGGCCTGCTGGTCATTGACGAGGCCCACTGCATTTCCGACTGGGGCCACGACTTCCGCCCGGACTACCGCCGCATTGCCGACCTCATCGCCCAGTTGCCCGCCTCGGTGCCGGTGCTGGCCACGACGGCCACGGCCAACTCACGCGTGGTTGCGGACATAGAGGACCAGCTGGGCGCCGGCGTATTCACCATCCGTGGAGCCCTGGCACGCAAGTCCCTGCGGCTGGGCGTGCTGAGACTGGCTGATTCCCGCGACCGCCTGGGGTGGCTGCTGACGCACCTGGCAGACCTTCCGGGCAGCGGCATCATCTACACGTTGACGGTTTCGGCAGCCGAAGACACGGCACGGCTGCTGGCCGAGGCCGGACATGTGGTTCGCCCCTACACCGGGCGCACGGACCCCATGGACCGTGAGTCGCTTGAGGAGGCGCTGAAGAACAACCAGGTCAAGGCATTGGTGGCCACGAGCGCCTTGGGCATGGGGTTCGACAAGCCCGACCTGGGATTCGTGGTCCACCTGGGGGCGCCGTCGTCCCCGGTGGCGTACTACCAGCAGGTGGGCCGTGCCGGACGTGGCAGCGCCAACGCCGACGTCCTGCTGCTTCCCGGCACGGAGGACGCGGAGATCTGGCAGTACTTTGCCACGGCGTCCATGCCCTCGGCGGAAAAGGCGACGGCCGTTTTGGAGGCGTTGGGGGAGGCGGCCAGGCCCATGTCCACCCCCGCGCTGGAGGCCCGCGTGGACTTGCGTCGCACGCCGCTGGAACTGCTGCTCAAGGTGCTGGGCGTGGACGGTGCCGTGCGCCGTGTGTCTGGCGGCTGGGAATCCACCGGGCAGCCATGGACCTACGACGCCGATCGGTACCGGCGCATCGCCCAGGCCCGGGTAGATGAGCAAGACTCGATGGTCGAGTACGAGCGGATGACCGGCTGCCGGATGGAATACCTGGCCGCGGCCCTGGACGATTCCACGGCGGCGCCCTGCGGCCGCTGCGACGGGTGTGCCGGACGCTGGTTCCGGACGGACATCGGATCCGGTGCGGTCGCCGCCGCCAGCGAATCACTGAGCCATGCGGGCCTGCCCGTCGATCCACGGACCTTGTGGCCTACGGGCATGGACAGGCTCGGCGTGCCGGTCAAGGGCAAGCTCAAGCCGGAGGAGCAGGTGGCACCGGGAAGGGCCCTGGCCAGGCTCACCGACCTCGGCTGGGGCAACGCGCTCCGGGCCATGTTTGCCGCCGGCGGCGCGGACGCCCCGCTCGATCCGGCCATGGCGAAGGCCGTGGTGGCTGTGCTGCGCGACTGGGGTCAGGCTCGCTGGGCCGGGCAGGGCCGTCCTGTGGCGCTCGTGTCGATGCCCTCGCGGGGCAAGCCGCAGCTTGTGCGCTCGCTGGCGCAGGCCATGTGCGAGATCGGCCGGCTGCCCTACCTGGGTGAACTGTCGCTCGAGTTTGGCGGTCCCACCGGGGAGCGCGGCGGCAACAGCGCCTACCGGCTGGCCGGTGTCTGGGACAGGTTCAGCGTGGGCCCCGAGCTGGCCGCCGCCATCACCGCCTACCCCGGAGGGCCCGTCCTGCTCATCGACGACCTCGTGGACAGCCGCTGGACGATCACCGTCGCCGGCCGCGCCCTCCGCCAGGCCGGCGCCACGCAGGTCCTGCCGCTGGTCCTCGCCCAGGCCGGGTAACCACCCTCCCGTTGAGGGGACGCTTCCCCCGGCCCGCGGCGGCAGACTGGGCCGCCGCGGTGCGGCTACTGCCCGGCGGGGCGCAGGCGGAGGGCCTGCATGCCGCCGTCGACGGCGATGGAGGTGCCGGTCGTGGAACCGGACAGCGGGCTGGCCAGGTACACGACGGCACCGGCCACCTCCTCGGCGCTGACCAGGCGTCCGTGCGGCTGGCGGGCGTTCAGCGCCGCACGCTCAGCCGCGGGATCCGGGGCGGAGTCCATCAGGCGCCCGATCCACGGGGTGTCCGCCGTGCCGGGGTTCACGCAGTTCACCCGAATGCCCTCGCGCAGATGGTCGGCAGCCATGGCCTGCGTCAGCGACAGCACGGCGCCCTTCGTGGCCGAGTACAGGGCACGCTGGGGAAGCCCGGCCGTAGCCGCGATGGAGCAGGTGTTCACGATCGCGGCGGAGGCGGACTTGCGCAGCAGCGGCAGTGCTGCGCGGGACACGCGGACCATGCCAACCACATTGATGTCCCAGACGCGGTGCCATTCCTCGTCGTCGTTGGACTCGACGGTGCCCTGTGCGCCGATGCCGGCGTTGTTGACGACGATGTCGATGCCGCCAAAGGCGGCGACCGTGCCGTCGATGGCGGCGCGCACGGAAGCGTCATCGGAGACGTCGCAGGCGAAGCCCAGCTGGCCTTCGGGGAGGTCGGCGGGGTTCAGGTCAAGGACTGAAACCTGTGCGCCCTGGCCCTGCAGCTTGGCCGCAATGGCCGCGCCGATGCCGGAGGCCCCGCCCGTGACGACGGCCGTGAGGCCTTTCATGTCCTGGCTCATTGTGCCTCCTTGGCGGTGGTTCCTGCTCGGAAGAATTCCTGGCGTTGGCGGCCGAGCCCGGCAATCTCGACCTCCACGACGTCGCCGTCCTGGATGTAGGGGAAGCGGCCGGAGAGCGCCACGCCCTCGGGCGTGCCGGTGAGGATCACGTCGCCGGGCTCCAGCACCATGTACTGGCTCAGGTGGTGGATCACGGTGGGCACGTCGAAGATGAGGTCGGAGGTGTTGGAGTCCTGGCGGGGCTCGCCGTTGACCCAGCTGCGCAGGCGCAGGTTGCCGGCGTCGACGTCGGCGGCCGGGACCAGCCAGGGTCCGATGGGGGTCGACTTAGGCAGCGACTTGCCCTTGGTCCACTGGCCCGCGGCGCCGGGGAGCTGGTATTCGCGTTCGGAGAGGTCGTTGGCGAGCACGTAGCCGGCCACGGCCGAGGCCGCCGCCTCCACGCTGTCCAGGTAGCTGACCTGGCGCCCGACGACGATGCCGAGTTCCACCTCCCAGTCGTACTTGGCGGAAAGCGGCGGGATCGGCGAGGCATCAAACGGGGCGGCCACGGTGCTGTTCGGCTTCAGGAACACCACGGGGATGGCGGGTGGCTCGGCGCCGGATTCGGCGGCGTGCGCGGCGTAGTTCATGCCGATGCACACCACCGTGTTGGGCCGGGACAGCGGGGTGCCGACCCGGAGGGCGTCGGCGCCCGCCAACTCCGGCAGTTCTCCGCGGACGACGGCGGCGCGCAGTTTCGTGATCCCGTCGCCGGCCAGGAAATCACCATCGATTTCGGCGGTCAGGGGGCGGGCGTCATAGGTGCGCTCCACTCCGGTGGAATCGGCGACAATGACGACGGGGACTTCCTGTCCCGGCTCGCCAAGACGTGCAATCTTCATGGGTTTCTTTCCTCTGCGGCCGCGAACAGGCGGCCTTGGTTCGAAGGTGATACCAAAAGGCCCGCTAACATCTGAGCTTTTGAGCAACGATACCCGCTCCTTGGCACTTAATCGTCAATTATGACCATATTGACATGCGAAACATCAGATGTTTAGCTGAGTTCAAGCCTGTTGTAATTCCCGCAACCATTTTTAGGAGCACCCCAGTGAGCACAGTCATCGCCGTGGAGACCAGCGACGTCCGGTTCCCGACGTCGCGCGAACTGGACGGCTCGGATGCCATGAATCCGGACCCGGACTACTCGGCGGCATACCTTCGCGTCGTGACGGACGGTGACGACGGATTGGAAGGGCACGGCTTCGTCTTCACGATCGGCCGCGGAAACGACGTCGAAACGGCGGCCATTGCGGCGCTCTCGCCGTATTTGGTGGGCCGCAACGTCGAGGATCTGCTCGCCGACATGGGGGCCACGTACAAGGAATTCATCAACGATTCCCAGCTGCGCTGGCTCGGGCCCGAGAAGGGCGTCATGCACATGGCCATCGGGGCGGTGACCAACGCGCTGTGGGACCTGAAGGCCAAGCGCGCGGGCCTGCCGTTGTGGCGGCTGCTGGCCTCCATGACGCCCGAGGAACTCGTCAACCTCGTTGACTTCCGCTACCTCAGCGACGCACTGACCCGTGACGAGGCGTTGGAAATCCTGCGCGCCGCGCAGCCCGGCAGAGACGAACGCACCGCCACCCTGTTGGCCGAAGGCTACCCCGGCTACACCACCACGCCCGGCTGGCTGGGATATTCCGACGAAAAGCTCACGCGCCTGGCCCGGGAAGCCGTGTCCGACGGCTTCACGCAGATCAAGCTCAAGGTCGGTGCCGACCTGGCAGATGACGTTCGGCGCCTGCGCACCGCACGCGCCGCCGTCGGGCCCGACATCAAGATCGCGGTGGACGCGAACCAGCGCTGGGACGTGGCCGAGGCCATTGAATGGATGGGCCACCTGGCACCGTTCGACATCGCCTGGATCGAGGAGCCGACGAGCCCGGACGACATCCTGGGCCATGCCGCGATCTCCCGAGGCGTGGCGCCGATCCCCGTGGCCACCGGCGAGCACGCGCAAAACCGCGTGGTGTTCAAGCAGATGCTGCAGGCCGACGCGCTGCAGGTGCTGCAGATCGACGCCGCCCGCGTGGCCGGCGTCAACGAGAACATCGCCATCCTCCTGCTGGCCGCGAAGTTCGGCGTGCGGGTGTGCCCGCACGCCGGTGGCGTCGGGCTGTGCGAGGCCGTCCAGCACCTGTCCATGTTCGACTTCGTGGCCGTCTCCGGCCGGAAGGAGGACCGCATGATCGAGTTCGTCGACCACCTCCACGAACACTTCATCACCCCCATCGACGTCCACGCCGGGTGTTACTGGCCGCCGTCCGCGCCCGGCGGCGGCAGCGAAATGCATGCTGCCTCGCTGGCCGAGTTCAGCTTCCCCGACGGCGGCTTCTGGGCCGCCGACGCGGCCGGGGACGCCCGTGCAACGTCCAGCTCAATCCCCACCAAGGAAAAGGTGTAAGCGCATGCCCTCACAGGTCCACATCGACCACGCCCCCTGGTTCACGGAGTCCAGGCTCGGAATGTTCGTGCACTGGGGGCTGTATGCCATGGCCGCCAGGCACGAATGGGTCATGAGCTTTGAACGCCAGTCCGTGGGGGACTACGAGGCCTACTTCAAGCACTTTGACCCCGACCTGTACGATCCGCGCGAATGGGCCGGGCAGGCCAAGGCCGCCGGGATGGAGTACGTGGTGCTGACCACCAAGCACCACGAAGGATTCTGCCTGTGGGACACCAAGCTGACGGACTACAAGGCACCCAACACGCCGGCCGGCCGGGACCTGATTGCCCCGTACGTTGAGGCGCTTCGTGAAGCCGGGCTCAACGTCGGCTTCTACCACTCCCTCATCGACTGGCACCACCCGGACTTCACCATCGACGACATCCACCCGTTGCGGGACGCCCCCAATGTCGAGGAGCTCAACGCAGGCCGGGACATGGCCGTGTACCGCGACTACCTGCACGGCCAGGTCCGCGAACTGATGAGCAACTACGGCCAGATCGACTACCTGTTCTTTGACTTTTCCTATGCGACGGGCCCCATGGCCGCCCGCTACCCGGGCAAGGGACGGGACGACTGGGACTCGGGGAAACTCCTGGAGATGGTCCGTGAGCTGCAGCCGGGCATCATCGTCAATGACCGCCTGGACGTGCCCGGCGACTTCGTCACGCCCGAGCAGTACCAGCCCTCCGGCGCCATGATGAGCGGCGGCAGGGAAGTGCCGTGGGAGGCGTGCCAGACCCTTAATGGCAGCTGGGGCTATGACCGCGACAACCTGGACTGCAAGTCAGTGGACCTCCTGGTGCGCATGCTCATCGACGGCGTCGCCAAGGGCGGGAACCTGCTGCTGAATGTGGGTCCCACCGCCCGTGGTGAGATCGACCCCCGTGCGGCCGGGGCGCTGGCCGGCATGGGGGAGTGGATGCGGGCCCACGACCGCTCGATCCGCGGTGCGGGAAGCACGTCCCTGCTGCCGCCGGCCGACTGCCGCTACACCCGGCGCGGAAACCGCCTCTACCTCCACCTCTTCGCCTGGCCGCTGAAGGTGGTGCACCTGCCCGGGCTCGCCGGAAAGGTCGGCTACGCCCAGTTGCTCAACGACGGATCCGAGATCACGATGGAAGCACTGGATCCGTCCCAGGCGGCACAGAACACCCAGCCCGGCGGCCAGCCCGCCGGCACCCTGACGCTCAAGCTCCCCGTGCAGCGGCCCAACGTTGTGGTGCCGGTCATCGAGCTGTTCCTCAACGACGAAAGCGAGTCCTGATGCAGACGATCGCCCTGCACACCCGGCTCAAGCCGGGCAAGGAATCCGAATACGACTCCGTCCATGCCCGCATCAGCGACGAGCTGGACGCCGCCCTGCGCGCCGCGGGCGTGGCGAACTGGAACATTTGGCGCAGCGGCCGGGAGCTTTTCCACGTCGTGGAGGTCGCCGACTACCAGGCCATGCGCCGGGAACTCGCCGCCAACCCCGTCAACATCGCCTGGCAGGCCGTCATGGCTGGGCTGCTCGAGGTCGAGGACGACTACTCGGGCGAGGACATGGGCCTGGCGAAGGTGTGGGAACTGCCATGAGCCTCCCCGACCTGGGCCGGCTGGGCTTCGGTGCCGCGGGCATCGGCAACCTGTACCGCGCCATGGACGACGACGTTGCTGCCGCCACCCTGGGTGCCGCCTGGGACGCGGGCATCAGGTATTTTGACACGGCGCCGCACTACGGGCTGGGCCTGTCCGAACGCCGGCTGGGGGCCGTGCTGGCCGCCAAGCCGCGCTGGGAGTTTGTCATCTCCACCAAGGTGGGGCGCATCCTGGAACCCGCGGCCAACCCCGACGGCGCCAGGGACAGCGAGGGCTTTGACGTCCCCGCCGACACCGTGCGCCGCTGGGACCCGTCCGAGGCGGGCATCCGCCGCAGCATCGAGGACTCGCTGGATCGCCTGGGCCTGGAAACCATCGACATCGCCTACCTCCACGACCCCGACGTCTATGACCTTGACGCCGGCATCACCCAGGCGCTGCCGGCACTGGAAAAGCTGAGGGCAGAGGGGCTCGTGCGCGCGATCGGCGTCGGCGCGAACTCCGCCGACGCGCTCGCCGCCTGCATCCGCGGCGCGGACCTGGACCTGGTCATGCTGGCCGGCCGGTACACGCTGCTGGAACAGCCGGCCGCAGCGGACCTGCTGCCGCTGTGCGCCGAGCGGGGGGTGGGCGTGGCCAACGTGGGCGTCTACAACTCGGGGCTGCTGGCCCGCCCCGTGGTCCCGGAGACCGCCAACTACAACTACGCCCCGGCCCCGGCGGACATCCTGGCCAAGGCCCGCGCGCTGGCCGCGTGCTGCGCCGACTACGGCGTTGAACTGCCGACGGCTGCGCTCCAGTTCGCCGCGAACCACCCAGTGGTGCGCACCGTGGTCGTGGGGGCGACGTCCCCCGCCCAGATCACCCAGACCGCCGAGCGCATGGCGGAGCCCGTCCCCGCCGCGCTCTGGGACGAACTGGCTAGAAGAGGGCTGACAGCCGGGGGGCCGGACCGTGCCTGATCCCGCGGCCGAACCCCGGGCGCGCGGGGCGGGCGACGGCGTCGTGCGCGTGGACGCACACCTGCACCTGTGGGAGCTGGCTGACGGGCGCTACGCGTGGCTTGCGCCGGAGCACGGGCCGCTGTACCGCACGTTCACGGCCGAGGAGGCCCGGGAGACGCTGGCCGCGGCCGGCGTGGGGCGGGCCATCCTGGTCCAGGCCGACGACACGGCTGCGGACACCGAGGCCATGCTGGCAACTGCGGAGGCGCATGACTTCATCGCCGGTGTGGTCGGGTGGCTGCCGCTGGAGGATCCGTCAGCGTTCGAAAACACGTTGGGTGCGATGCTCCAGAACCCGCATTTTTGCGGTGTCCGCACGCTCATCCACGACGACCCGCGGCCGGACGTGCTGGACCGTCCCGCCGTGCGCCAGTCGCTGGGCTTGCTGGCTGCGGCGGGGCTGGCGTTTGACGTCCCCGACGCGTTCCCGCGGCATCTGGGCCAGGCGGCCACGGTGGCCCGTGACTTCCCGGGGCTGACGGTGGTCCTTGACCACCTGGGCAAGCCGCCCCGGGCCGGCTCCGATGCGGACATGGTCGAGTGGGAACGGCAGCTGCGAGCCCTGGCCACCCTGCCCAACACCGTCGCGAAAGTTTCCGGGCTGCACTGCGCCGGGACGGAGTTCTCCGCCGCCGCGCTCGAGCGTGTGTGGACGGCCGCGCTGGAGGCATTCGGACCCGACCGGCTCATGTTCGGCGGGGACTGGCCGGTCAGCCTGCTCGGGGCGAGCTACGCGGACACCGTCGGCACCATGTCCGCCCTCACGGCAACACTGTCGGCGTCCGAAAGGGGCCAGGTCTGGGCCGGCACGGCGCAGCGGGTCTATACAAGGTGAGGCCCCGGGGGCGAAGCCGTCCGTCTAGGCTGCCAGCAGTCGCGGTGCGTCCGGTTCGAGGACACTGATCCGGCAATCGGTCTGGAGCGGGTCGATGCGGACCGGCAGGCGGCCCTCCTTTGAGCAGGCATGGAGCTCTTCCAGGACGTCCCCGGCGACCCGGGCGTGGCTGACGTCAAGGATCAGGGCCAGCGTGGGCATCAGCGACTTGGCGCGCCTGGCAACGACGTAGAGCGCTTGGACGTTGCTCCCGGTCACGGCGCCCCGCGCCTGAACCTGGACCTTGGCGCTGTCATGGTCGATCCGCACGAGCACATGGATTTTGGGGGTCATGATCCAACTTCCGTCCATCGGTGGCCGCGACGCTGCGGCTACCGCCAGCCTAGGCGGTGATTGTGACGTGGGCAACAATGTGACGGCCTGTTTGGAGTCCCTGCCGGATGCCGGCTTCGCATGCCGGCGGCGCCGGACGGCCGTCGTCGTGCGTTTGCCGCAGACGGGTCTACAGCGCCTGCCGGAGCCAGTGCTCCACGCCGCTGATGTGCACGGTGAGCAGGGCGCGGGCCAGCTCGGCGTCCCGGCGTTCGAGCGCCTCGATGATGGCCGCGTGCTCGGCGAGCGTGCGGTCCACGGCCTTTTCCTGTGTCAGGCCGCGCCAGATGCGGGCCCGGACGGTGCTGCTGGAGAGCCCGTCCAGGACGCTGGCCAGGTAGGAGTTGTTGGCCGCGGCGGCGATGAGGCCGTGGAAGACCAGGTCGTGCTCGACGAGGGTCTCGACCCTGGTGTCGTCATTGATGTCCGCCATCGTGGCGCGCAGGGCGGCAAGCTGGTCTGCCGTGATGCGTCCGGCGGCAATTGCCGCTGCTGCCGGTTCCAGGATGCGGCGCACCTCAAAGATGTCCAGGATGGACTTGTCCTGGTGCAGGTCCACGATGAACGTCATGGCCTCGGTGAGCAGCTTGGGCTCCAGGCTGGTCACATAGGTGCCGTCCCCGCGGCGCACGTCCAGCACCCGGATGATTTCCAGGGCCTTGACGGCCTCGCGCAGTGAGCTGCGGGAAAGGCCCAGCTTTTCGCTCAGTTCCTTCTCGGGCGGGAGCCGGTCCCCGGCGCCCAGCTCGCCGGAGAGGATCATGTCCTTGATCTTCGTGATTGCCTCGTCGGTTACAGCCATGGGCCCAGTCTATTGGTCCGATGTTTATTCGGGGTGCAGGCGCGGGGCTGAAGGGACCCGGCGGCAGCAGCGGCGGCCCGCGCCGGACTCGGCCCACGGGGTGTCGACTCGCTCGCAGGGCTCGCTGCTCGACCGCCGGAAGCCGGCGAGCAAAAGGCACCCCTGAACCAGTCAGGGGGGCCTTGATGATGCGGAGACGGGGGGATTTGACCCCCACGAAACCCCTAAAACACGCGGTTTTTGTAGGGTGTCGATAAGACTACCGTCTACTACGTTAGAGAGTGTCCACTTCGTTAGACAGCAAGTGTTACCGACGGTAACGCGGTCAAACGTCCCACGCGACGCCGATACACCGCCGCGCACACACATCCATGAACAGCTGCTCCGCCGACTCCAAACCCACCACCCGCGCCAACAGAATATTCTCCGACACACCCAACGCACGGGCTTTCTCCGCCGTCGACCCACACGACACAAACGCTGCCAGCAACGCAGGCAAAGAAATCAACCGCCGCGCCGTCAACCGATCCACCATCACCTCCCGCGCCACTTGCACCGCCAACGACGGCGCCCCGCCCATGCCCCAATATCCGGTGAATCTCCTCAGGCGCAATCGTGTTCCGCTGCGTCTGCCGCGTCGCCCGAGGGTCGACCACGACCGCGCCACTGTCCGGGTCAAAATACCCGCACTGATCCCCTGCTAAGTCCTTGTATAAGACCCTGCCCATAACATCCCACAAATCCCCAGCGGCCCCCAGTGGAACGCTGGAATAAGTGTGTGCCAGGACACTGACAATACCGGCCTATTCGGGCAATGAAACGGCATTAACTTTTGCGGGTCTTCGGGTCCTTGATCTCCCGTGCCGCCGCCAGCCCGCAATCCCAACGGGACGGCACCGGTGACAGCACCTTCCCCGGCTCATTGTTACGCGGCTCGGCAAGCATTTCACGCCACCCCTCCATGCGCCGGATAACCTCCGTCAACAACTCCAGATCGTCTAGTTCGGCTGCGCGTGACGCCGGCTCGGGAATTTCCCGCCCGTCCATGTAATCCATGTCAATCTCCGACGGGTCAGTCTGCCCCGCCTCCGCAGCATCCAACACGTCATGGATGACGCCGTGCCGCCAGGCCAGCGCCTTCTCCATCTTCAGCTGCGTAGGGATCGACGGCTCAGTCCGCCCGAACTCGAACGTCTTCACTGTTGAATCGGACCCGATGCCCGCCTCGAAGGCGAACGGGGCGCGCCCCATGCCCCTCTCTCCGCGTCGTTGGCGTGCGAGCCGGCCAATGTGGGCCAGCATCCGGTCTCTGTTGTTTGTGCTCATGGGTCAACCATCCCAGCCGTGACCGGGTAGCAGCAAACATTTTTGGCACCCCAAATAATCAGACACGCCGGAAAAACCACAGTGTAATTTTGTGGTACTGGGGTTCTAAATACCCGTCCCCACGTGCGCTTTCACTGCCACTCACCAATTGCTACCCAGTGACCCCTTGACAGGACGCGGTAACACATCGGGGGCCGACGGTAACTTTCTACCGCCGACCCCCTTCTGACCTGCGCTTTTACAGCGGAGACGGGGGGATTTGAACCCCCGGTGGAGTTGTGCCCCACACTTCATTAGCAGTGAAGCCCATTCGGCCGCTCTGGCACGTCTCCAGCGCTGGCCGGGGTAGAAGCCCCCGGCCAGCATCCCAAACTTTACCTAGTGGAAGGGGTACAAAGCAAAACGGGGGCCGCGCCGGACAAGGGACCCATTTCCTACAACCCGCCGGTCAGCGCCCGCCAGAGGAATTCGTGGGAGGCCGTGTGCAGCCGGGCCGCCTGGGCATTGTTTCCGGCACCCGCATGCCCGCCCTCCAGCGCCTCGTGGAACCACACAGGAATCCCCCGCGATTCCATCCGGGCAGCCATCTTGCGGGCCTGCACGGGCCCCACCCGGTCATCCGACGTCGCCGTCCAGATGAACGCGGGCGGGTAGTGGACCCCGGGATGCAGCAGGTGGTATGGCGAAAACGTCCTGATGAACTCCCACTGCTCCGGCACGTCGGGGTCGCCGTACTCGGCAGTCCAGGACGCCCCGGCGGACAGCTTCGTGTACCGGCGCATGTCCAGCAGCGGCACCCCGCAGGAGACGGCGCCAAACAGTTCAGGGTATTGCGTGAGCATGTTGCCCACCAGCAGCCCGCCGTTGCTGCCGCCCGCGCAGCCCAGGTGTCCGGGCCGGGCCACGCCGCGGGCCGCCAGGTCGCGGGCCACGGCGGCAAAGTCCTCATAGGCCTTGTGCCGCTTTTCCTGAAGCGCCGCCGTGTGCCAGTCCGGCCCGTACTCGCCGCCGCCGCGGATGTTCGCCACCACGTACACGCCGCCGCGCTCCAGCCCGTCCACCACGGCCCGGCGCTCCAGCCAGCTGCGCCCCACGGCCCCGCTGTACGCCGGCGTCCGCGAGACCTCGAAGCCTCCGTAACCGCCCAGCAGGGTGGGGTTGCCGCCGTCGAGCACCAACTCCTTCGGGCCCACCTGGAAGTACGGGATCCGCGTCCCGTCCAGGGACACGGCGAAGTGCTGCTCCACCGAGTACCGCGCCTCGTTGAAGAACGACGGCGCCTCCCGCACCGCCGCTGCCCGCACGCCGCCCGGCAGCGTTCCCCGGTACACCGTGGACGGGGTGAGGAAGCCGGTGGCGACGAGCCAGTAGTCGTTTCCGGACTCCTCGTCCTCGTCGTCGACGGCATAAGCGTCAACGGAGTGCAGCGCCGGGCACGCGTCCAACTCGGTGGCCGCCCAGCCGTGCGCCGGGTCCAGCACCAGGATCTTGGAGGAGACGTCCTCGAGCAGGTTCAGCAGCAGGAAGTCCCGGGTCCAGCTCCACGACTGCAGCGACTGCGCGGCCGTGGGCGCGAAGATCGTGCGCACGCCGCGGTCGCCGGCCAGGAACGCATCGAGTTCTATGGCCAGCAGCGTCCCGGCGGCATGGACGGCACCGTCAACGGCCCAGTCCGTGCGCGGGCGCAGCAGCAGCCACTCCTTGTGCAGCGAGACGTTCATGTCGTCGGGGACGTCGATGTTGACCCAGTTGTCCCCCACCCGCAGGTAGCTGCGGGAGTTGAAGAAGTCCAGGACGTCGTAGGCCACGTCGCGCTCAAATCCGGGCGTGCTGCTGTGCGAAACCCCGCCGCTGAGGTGGTCCAGCGGCACGGAGAACAGCGGCTCCTTCGCCGCCAGCTGGTTCAGCGATTCGCCGCGTCGCAACACGCGTGCAGCCGCCGGATAGGAGGAGGCCGTCATGGAGCCGGGACCCGTGTCCGTCCCCACATAGAGCGTGTCCGCATCCAGCCAGCTCAGACGCGTCTTCGCCGTCGGCAGTTCAAAGCCGTCCGGCACGAAGGTGCGCGCCTGCAGGTCGAATTCGCGATACGTGACGGCGTCGCCGCCGTCGGGGGAGAGTGCCACCATGGCCAGGCGGTATTCCTCCCCTGCCGCCGGACGCAGGAGCGACGCCCCCGCCCACAGCCACTCCGCGCCGTCGGCTTCGCTGAGCGCATCAACGTCCAGCAGCAGCTGCCAGTCCGGGCTGCCGGAAGCGTAGCTGTCCCAGTCCGTGCGCCGCCACAATCCGCGCGGGTTCGCCTCATCCCGCCAAAAGTTGTAGTACCAGTCCCCGTGCTTGGACACCATGGCAATGCGGTCCTTGGAGTCGAGCACCTCCAGCACGGAAGCCTCCAGCGCGGTGTAGGCCGGGTTCACCAGGGCGGCGTCGGTGCGGGCGTTCCTCTCCCGGACCCACGCCATCGCGGCGTCCCCCTGGATGTCCTCCAACCACAGGTTCTCATCAAAGGGCTGTTGAGCCACACCGGCCCGGGCGGGCTCGACCACGGCCCCGGCAGGCTGCGCGGCAGGGGTGGACGGGGCCGTGGCGTCACTATTCAGCTGGGTCATGGCCCCATCCTAGGCAGCGGCGCGGCGCAGTCCCGCAGTGCCGCCGCGGAGGCAGCGGTGCAGAAGCGCCGCGGCGGCGGTCTAGGCCATCAGTTAAGCTCAAGGGGTGGATTCCTTGGGCGGGCAGGCAGTGGTCATTGTGGGGGCGGGTCCCCGCGGCACGTCCGTCATGGAACGGCTGCTGGCTCGGCACGCGGCGGCGGCGGAAAGTGCACGGGATGCCAGAA
Organism: Arthrobacter dokdonellae; assembly: GCF_003268655.1. Taxonomy (NCBI): domain Bacteria; kingdom Bacillati; phylum Actinomycetota; class Actinomycetes; order Micrococcales; family Micrococcaceae; genus Arthrobacter; species Arthrobacter dokdonensis. The sequence goes on from NZ_CP029642.1 coordinate 1,037,130, forward strand.
ATGCCGCATCGCCGCATCGCCCCCTGCACATTCACCTGGTAGATCCGTTCCCGCCGGGACCGGGCCACGTCTGGCGCACGGAACAATCGCGGCTGTACCTGATGAACACGCAGTCCTTCTTTCCCACGCTGATCCCGGACCAGGGCGTTGCCGCGGCGCCGCTGGCCGGCTGCAGCTTTGACGGTTGGCGCGAGCAGATGCGCGCTGCGCCGGACCCTGTGCTCAGCGACGGCGACCGCACCGAACTCGCCGCGCTCGCCTCCACCGGCTTCCCCAGCCGGGCCCTATATGGCCGCTACCTGTCCTGGTGCTTCACACGGCTGCTGGAAAAGCTGCCCGACGGCGTCCAGGTCACCGTCCACGCGGACGAGGCCAAGCGCGTGGCGAGGGACCATGAACAGGGCGGGTACGGCGTCGAACTCCTCGGCGGGGACACCCTGCGCGCGGACAGCGTGGTCCTGGCGCTGGGGCATGTGGAATCGCGGCTGAGCCCGGCGCAGCGCGAACTGCGGGACGAGGCGCGCAGGCACGGGCTGACGTACCTGCCGCCGGCCGTGCCCAACGACGTGGACTGGGACCAGCTTCCCGCAGGTGGAACCGTCCTGGTGCGCGGGATGGGGCTGAACTTTTTTGACGTCTTGGGCCAGCTGACGGAGGGCCGGGGCGGCCGCTTTGAGGCGACCGGCCGCGGCCCCGGCGACGCACTGGTGTACCGTGCCAGTGGCCGGGAGCCGGTCATCGTCGGCGCTTCCCGGCGCGGGACGCCGTACCGTGCCAAGGCGGAGCTTGCCAGCAACTACCCCGCGGGGGTGGAACTGCGGTTCCTGTGCGAGGAGGCCGTCACACGGATCCGCGACATGGGCGCGACGGCAGGATTTGACCATGACATCTGGCCGCTGTTGCACCGTGACGCGCTCTGGGCGTACTACACCACGCTGGCGCGGACCAGCCCCGGTGCCGTGAGCCCGGACCTGCTGCCGGAGCTGGAAGCGCTGCTGCACGCCGGGCACGGCGCCGATGCCCGGGACTGGGCGGAAAACCTCAAGTCACTGGAGGCCCGCCACGTGGCCGAGGGCTCCGCCCTGGACCTTCCTGCCCTGGCCCGGCCGCTGTCCCGCCATCCACTGCGCCCCGGGGGGAAGCATCGCTTCGGCTCGCAGGCCGAGCTGGATGCCGCCGTGCTGGCCTACTTGTCCGACGACGCCGCCGGCTCGGCCCGCGGCGAGGACGACCCGGTCAAGATGGCCATTGGTGCCCTGAACGCCGGCCGCGCCGTGATCAAGTCCCTCGTCGCGGACGGGGGCATCACCCAGGAGTCGTGGCTGGGCGAGCTGCGCGGCTGGTTTGAAGGGTTCGTTGAAGGCCTGGCCAGCGGGCCGCCGGCGCTTCGCGTGGAGCAGCTGGCCGCGCTGGTGCGCGCCGGGGTGGTCCACTTTGCCGGCCCGGACCCCGTGTTCCGGATCCACGACGGACTCTTCACCGCCAGGTCCCCGTGGGTGGCGGATGATTCGTGGCACGCCCGGCACCTGGTCGAGGCCCTGGCCCCGGCCAACCGCATCCAGGGCACCGCGTCCCGGCTGCTGAACAACCTGCAGGCCGACGGGCTGGTCCGGCCCCGCGTCATGCTGGCGGCCGACGGCGGGCCCGTCGTCACGAGCGGCCTGGACGTCACCGCGCCGCCATACCGCCCGCTCGACGGCGCGGGTCTGCCGGTTGCCGGGATGTACGCGCTGGGGCTGCAGCTTTCCTCGGTCCAGTGGGGGACCGCCATCGCGGCCCAGGCCAATGCGGAATACCGCAGCGGCTACCGCACCGTGCTCGACGCCGACGCCATCGCCGCGGACATCCTGGCGTAGCGCCCCCACCACGGCAGCTGACCCGCAGTAGTTGTCGAAAAACGCCTCGAAATCGCGTTTTTTCGACGACTACTGCGGGTCAGATTTTTAGGTGCCGGCCGGCGTCAGACGCAGGCCTTCTTGCCCGGGTTGGGCTTGCACTGCTCATTCGGGTTGATGATGCGCACGGGCAGCTCCACCGTCGTCCCGCTCGGGGCCGCCGTGATGGCGATGGTGCCGCTGGTGCGGGCGTCCGCCGGCATCTTGAACGCGACCTTGGCGGAGCCGTTGGTCACGCCCGCCGTGTCCACCACGGTGCGCTTGCCCTTGCTATCGGTGAACTCGACCTTGACGGCCGTGTTCTTCGGGCTGCCCAGCGACGTCAGGTCCAGCTTGTTGACCTGGAAGCTGACGGCGCCCTTGGCATCCACCGTGGCGGGGTTGCCCTCAACCTCGACGCCGCGGCGTGCGAAGTCGGGGGCAATCGGAGCCTTGGCGGACTGTTCGCCGAGGTACTTGATCCAGGCGTCGCGGTCGATGAGGCCGGAATCCTTGGTGCGGGTGCCTTCGGTGAACACGCGGAAATTGTCCCCGCCGGTGGCCAGGAAGCTGAACGTGCCCACGCGGTAGCCGCGGGACATGTCCAGCGGTGCGCCGTTGATGGTGACCGAGGTGATGTGGTCCCCGAGCTTCCGGGTGGCGTCGTACGTGTAGGACATGTTGGAGGACAGGCCAAGGTTCAGGAACGGGCGGCTGGGGATGCTGCCGTCCGCGTTCGTCTGCCACTGCTGCTCCAGCATGGTCTTCACCTGGGCGCCCGTCAGGGTGGTGGTCCACAGGTTGTTCACGAACGGCAGCACCGCGTTGGCGTTCGCGTAGCTGACCACGCCGTCCGGGATGCCCGCATTCCTGTACAGCAGGTCCGCGCGAAGGCCGCCGGGATTGACAACGCCGATCTCCGCACCGCCGGTTTGCGCCGGCTTCAATGCATCGAGGAGGGCGTTGCCCACCAGGTTGCCCAGGGTGGACTCGCTGGCGCGGTCGTCACGGACGTACTGGCCAGTCTCGGCGTTGAACGTCCGTGCCGTGGTGATGTCCGCGGCGATCCGGCCCACCGGCACGCTGCCGGCCACCTTGGCGTCGGCCAGGGCCTTGTCCGTGATGGCCTTGACGGCGGCCACGCGCGGGTAGGCGCCGACCAGGGCCGCGTCGTCGGCCGTCGTGCGGGCCACGTTGCGCTGCGTGTACGACTTCACCTGGTGGGTGGTGGCGTCCACGGACAGTCGGACCTGGCCGATGAACTCGCCGTAGCTGCCGGTCTGGAGCACGGGGCGGGTCTTCAGCGCGGCGTCCGCGGATACGCCTGGGATGGGTGCATCCCACGCGTACTGCTTGTGCGTGTGGCCGGTAAAGATGGCGTTGACCGACGGGGAAGTCTTGTCCACGATCTCGGCGAACGCTCCGCCTGCCGCGATTTCCTGACCCAGCGTGGCGCCGTCGGGCGTGCCGGCGCCGGCACCCTCGTGGTACTCGGCCACGATGACATCGGCCAGCTTGCCGTCGGTGATCTTTTGCGCCACCCGGTTGACAGCCGTGACGGGGTCGCCGAAGTCAAGGTTGGCGATCCCTGACGGGGTCACAAGGGCGGGCGTCTCCTGCGTGATGGCGCCGATGACGGCCACCTTCACGCCGTTGACGTTGAGGACCTTGTACTCGTCAAGCACCGGGGTGGTGGTGCCCTTGGCGTAGACATTGGCGCCCAGGTAGTCCCACTTCGCGGCCGTGCGGACCCGCCCGTCCAGGTCGGCATAGCCCTTGTCGAACTCGTGGTTTCCGACGGCGGATGCCGCCAGTCCCAGCGCGTTCAGCACGTCCAGCGTCGGCTGGTCGTTCTGTGAGGCGGAGGCGAACAGGCTCGCGCCGATGTTGTCACCGGCAGAGAGGAATGCCGTGTTCGCGTCGCCCGAAGCCGCACGCAGCTGCTCCACGGTGCCGGCAAACTTCACCGTGTTGGAGTCGATGCGCCCGTGGAAGTCATTGATGTTTAGGAGGTTGACCTCCTGGGTGCTTCCGGCCGCCGGGGGCATCTTCAGTCCCACCACCACCGGGTCGTGGTCGGAGGCCGCAAAGGGGGAGGCATCGTAGAAGTTGGTGACGTTGTTGTTGTAGCGGCTGTAGCCCATGGCGATGGACTCGGCCGAGTTGATGTTCCAGATGTCCACGCCGGTGACCAGGGATTCGGCTCCGGGGGAGGCCAGGATGTGGTCAAGGGATCCGACCATGCCGCCATAGCTGTAGGAGTGCTTGGTGGTCTTGGTGTCCTGGTCCACGTAGCCCGCGGAGGTCAGGACGTTGATGGGGTCTTCGTGCAGGTAGGCGTTGAAGTCGCCCATCAGCATGACCTTGTCGGTGCCCTGCGCCTTTTGCTGGGTGGTGGAGAATGCCAGCAAGGCCCGGGCCTGGGCCGTGCGCGCCAGGTTGGAGTTTCCCTGTCCCTGGTCGGTGTCGCCCGGGAGGGCCGAACCCTTGGACTTGAAGTGGTTCACGATCAACAGGACCTTGGACGCGTCCGGGGCGCCGGCAAGCTTGAACGACTGTGCCAGCGGCTGACGGGCAATGCCGGTGAAGGCCGCATCGTCCAGGATCACCGAATTGCCCACGGGCTCCGCGACGGCCAACTTGTAGATGAAGGCTGTGCGGATCACGTCTTCATCGGCCACGGCCGGACGGACAGCGGGGGAGCGGGCGTAGTCCCATGTGCCCGGGGCTGCGGCGTTCAGCGCAGCCACGAGGATGGACAGGGCGTTGTCGCGGTCCTTGTCGAACTTGGCGGAGTTTTCAATTTCCTCCAGCGAGAGGACGTCCGCGCCGGAGGCGTTGATGCCGGCGACGATCTTGTCCTGCTGGCGCTTGAGGTTTTCGGCATTTGCCGCGCCGCGCTGCCGGCAGCCGCCCTTGACGGTGAGGGGGTTGCCGTCACGGTCGGCGTAGAACTGGCAGGCGGGGTCTTGGTCGCCCGTGGTGGGGAAGTAGTTCTGCACGTTGAAGGAGGCCACCTTGAGGTTCCCGCCCACGTCCCTGGGCGTGGCGGCGCGGGAGTTTCCAAAGGCGATCGGCTGCACCGCGGCGGCGTTGGCAGCCGTCAGCGGTTCCAGCGGCTGGAACTTGTAGGCGTCGTTCCGGTTGTCCATGATCACGTTCGAGCTGAACTCGCCCTGCGAGCCGACCCGCATCGGGGTGCCGGCGCCCAGCCACGGCAGCGGAATGGAGGAGCCGGTGGTGGAGAAGTTGGTGCTGGCGCCGTCGTCGAGCTTGATGCCGCGGGCGGCGTTGGCCGCTACCTCGGCGGCGTAGGCCGCCGAGCCGTACGGAGCCACGGCGGTGGGCTGGACAAGCGCCGTCGTGCCTGCGGCCAGGCCGATCTCGCCGTAGCTGCTCAGCGAGTAGTTGTCGGTGATCGTGAAGGTGCCCTGCGGGGATACGAGCATGCCCTCAAGGGTTTCGCGCTCCGCGTCAGTCGCCGGCAGCGTCTTCAGCACCGTCGCCTTGACCTCCGGGGCGGGCTCCGCCAGCTGCGTCATGTCCCCGGCGGCAACGTTGATCTCCGTTGTCTTGTTCGCGTCCGGTGCCGAACCAAATTCGGAGACCAGGCCAAAGACCCGGACGTGGTCCCCGATCTTGACGTTGCGGACCGTGGCGGGCGAGTAAACAAAGACTCCGTCCGACGACTTGTGTGTGGCGGGGTCCAGATCGCCGCCGGTGCCGGGCGTCTGGATGAAGTAGCCGTTGAAGCCGCCGTCGGGGTAGACGGCCGTGACCTTGCCCTGGGTGGTGACGGTGGAGCCGACAAGCGGGCTCGCGGCGCCTGTTCCCTGGACCTCGGCGATCGTCTTGTCACCGGCATCCGGTGGGGGTGGCGGCGGCTCATCCCCGCCGCCGGTGCCGGTGGGGGTGGGATCGTCGCGGGTGAAGTCGGCGGCGTTGTTGTCCGTGTCGGCGGCTCCGGTGCGGTTCAGTGAAGTGGTGACGCCGGCAGCTGTCGCGGCGGCGGTCTCATAGGTGTTGGACGTGCCGTAGCCAAGCACGTCGACGACGCCGGACTGGCCAACCAGCGATCCCGTGGGGAGGTCTGCCGGCAGCTTCGCGGCCTGGTCCGAGAGGATGATGGTGCCTGCCCCGGCGGCCGGGTTGATGGTGGTGCCGGTGTAGTCGGTGGCCGGCAGGTCCCGGCCGTTGGCGCCGTTGGAACCGCCGTTGACCAGGTAGAAGCCCTTGGCCTTGATGGTGCCGGCCAGCGGCGCCACGTTGCTGGGGGCGGCCAGTCCGGTGCCCGACCGGTACTGCAGCGACCAGCCGGCAAGGCTGATGTCCGCCTCGGTGGGGTTGTACAGTTCCACGAACTTGTTCTTGTAGCTGGCTCCCGCGCTGCCGCCGTTGAGGTAGGCCTCGTTGATGACCACATGGGATTGGGCGGTGACGGCGGCCGGAAGAGTTCCTGTGGGCGCAAGCGCCGCCGTCGTGCTGGGGTCCGCTGTGGCGGATCCTTGCTCGGCCTGCGCCGGCGCAAGCGCCAGCGGGGCCGCGGCGAGTCCGAATGCCACGAAGGCACCGAGTCCCGCCTTCATAAGGGTGTTGCTCGTCATGTTTCCAACTCTCGGATTCTGGCACACCTTTGTGCTGCCGGTGATGATGAACTGCCTGCCTCGGAAGCCAGCCAAAGCCGAAAGCCGGTCCCTGGACTCCTGCAGGAACGTGTTTGAGCCAAACACATAGGTGTGAATCAACCATGAACACAGGGTGTTGGTCAAGGAAACCCAGCCTTTATACAGGAAATGGTGGTAAGCACCCGCCGTTCACGCCCGCATCGGGGCCGCCGAAAAGTTTTGAAACCAGATTTCAAAAGGGTTGTTGCATGGGTCACAAAATTAAACTAGAGTCTAGTTTCAGTTATTGTTTGAGCCGCTGGACGTCCTGCCTTCCCTGCCGGGAACGGTCCGTCCGTGATTTTGGAGTGATTTGATGCCACTGTCCCTCGCCGAAGAGCAAACAGACCTCGCTGCCGCCGTTGCAGAATTCGCAGACCGGTTTGCCGACATCCTGCAGACCCGCGAACGGCTGGACGCCTACGGCGCCGGGGGGCGCCCGCCGTTCTGGGAGGAGCTCGTGGACAACGGCCTGCATGCCCTGCACATCAGCGAGGCGCGCGGCGGACAGGGCGGCTCCGTCCTCGACACGGCGGTCGTGGTTGAAGAGTTCGGCCGCCGGCTCGTTCCCGGCCCCTACGTCGCCACCATGCTGGCGAGCGCGGCCGTGGCGGGTGCGGCCGAGTGCAAGGCGTCCGCGCAAGGGCTGGACGTGTTCGCGGGGGGAGCGACCGGTGCCCTCGTCATGGCCGACCCGGCGGTCCGGGCCGTCGCCGCCGGTGACGGCTGGACGCTGCACGGCAGTGTCGGGGTGCCCTCCTTGCTCTCTGCCGAATGGCTCGTGATCGGGTTCGACGACGGGGCGGGCAGCCGCTATGCACTGGTCGATGCCGAAAGCGCGGGCGTGTCAAAGGTCCCCGGCACGTGCACCGACCTGACCCGCGATGCCGGAACGCTGGTGCTGGACGGGCTGGCCATCGGGGCCGACGCAGTCCTGGCCGGTCTCGGTGCCGCCCACGTCGAATCCCTGCAGGCAGGCCTGCTCGCCGCCGAGGCGGCCGGCGTCATGCGCTGGGCCGTGGAAGCCGCCACCGACTATGCCAAGATCCGCGAACAATTCGGCACGCCCATTGGCTCCTTCCAGGCCGTCAAGCACAAGTGCGCGAACCTGCTCATCGCCTCCGAGCTGGCCACGGCCGCCGCCTGGTCCGCCCTGGTGGCCCTGGGTCAGGACCCGGACCAGCAGGCACTCGCGGCCGGGTCGGCCATTGAGGCCGCGATCGTGCCGTCGGTGGATGCGCTGACCGAGGCCGTCACGATCTTTGGCGGCATCGGCTACACCTGGGAGCACGACGCACACCTCTACCTGCGCCGCGCCATTGCCGCTGCCGCCCAGGTGGCTCCGGCGCGTGCCCGCGCCACCGCCCTGGGCCGCGTGGCGCTGGAGCTGGACCGCCGCATCGACATCGAGCTGCCGGATGAGGACCCAGCCTTCCGCGAGCGCATTGGCAAGCTCCTGGACGAGGCCGCCGCCCTGGCCAACGAGCACGACGGCGGCCGCTGGAACACGCGGGGAACACGGCGGACCTTCCTCGCCGAAAACGGCCTGGCAGCGCCACACTGGCCGGCCCCGTACGGCCTCGGCGCCAGCCCGGCCGAGCAGGTCGTCATCGCCCAGGAATATGCCCGCCGGGACCTCCTGCAGCCCTCGTCCGTGATTGGCGAATGGGCCATGCCCACGATCCTCGCCTACGGCAGCGACGAGGTTAAGGACCAGTTCGCGCTGCCCACGCTGCGCGGGGAGCTCATCTGGTGCCAGCTGTTCTCCGAGCCCGGTGCCGGTTCCGACCTGGCCGGCCTGTCCACCCGTGCCGCCAAGATCGACGGCGGCTGGGAACTCAAGGGGCAAAAGGTCTGGACTTCCGGTGCCCACGAGGCCGATTGGGGCATCTGCCTGGCGCGCACCGACGTCGACGCGCCCAAGCACAGGGGCCTGAGCTATTTCCTGGTGGACATGCGCAGCAAGGGCGTCGTCGTCAGGCCCCTGACGCAGTCAACCGGTGACGCCGAGTTCAACGAGGTGTTCCTTGATGACGTGTTCGTGCCCGACGCATACCTGTTGGGGGAGCCGGGCCAAGGCTGGCGCATCACCGCAACGACGTTGCAAAACGAGCGCACGCAGATCTCCTCCGGCGTCTCGGCCGGTACCGAGGAATCCCTGCGCCGGCTCATCCGGGAGGGCGGCTACACGGGAAGCGCGGATGAGGCATTTGCGGCCCTTGGCGGCATTGTCGCGGTCAGCTCGGCCATCGGCGCCCTGAATTTGCGCGAAACCCTGCGCCAGGTCAACGGACTCCAGCCGGGCGTGGGCTCCTCCCTTGCCAAGGTGGCCCACGCACGCCTGTCACGGCGGGCCGCCACGGAGGTCCTGCAGCTGGCCGGGCCCGCAACGTTGTTTACCCAGTCGCCGGCCGATGCCGTGACGGGGCTGCTCGGAGTTCCGCAGGTCCTCATCGGCGGTGGAACCGTGGAAATCCAGCTCAACGTGATCGCCGAACGCATCCTCGGACTGCCCCGGGGCTAGACGCCGGCGGGCCACCGGCACCCGGTGGCCCCAAGAATCCTTCAGTACTCTATGTTTCACCGAAAGGAACCCTTTTCGAATGACAACGATGACAGGCGAGGCCACCACATTGGAAACCCTGGACCCGGCCCGGTTGCGTGAACTTGTTGAACCCCGAAGCATTGTGATCATCGGCGCCAACACCAAGTCCAGCTGGTCGCACTACACCCACTCCAACCTGCGCTCCGGCGGTTTCGACGGCGAGCTGTACATGGTCAACCGGCGCGGCGAGGATTGCCACGGGCAGCCCTCGTTCACCTCGATCGCCGAACTGCCCGCCGTGCCGGACCTGGCCATTGTGCTCACCGGCACCAACTCGCTGGAAACCATTCTGGAAGAGGCCCGCGTCAAGGGCATCCGCAACCTGATCATGCTGGCTTCCGGTCTCGGCGAGGCCGGGGCTGAAGGCCAGGCACTGCAGGCGCGGCTGGTGGAGCGGGCCCGCGAAGCCGGGCAGCTCATCCTGGGCCCGAACAACCTGGGCTTCGTCAACGCCCACGCCAAGGTGGCCGCGTTCAGCCACATGACGCAGATGCCCATGGTTTCCGGCGGCGTCGGCGTCGCCAGCCAGTCCGGCGCGCTGGCCATCTACCTGCTCCCGCACATGGCCTCCCGCGGCGTCGGCTGTTCCACGGCCGTCACGGTCGGCAACGAGGCCATGATCACCGCCATCGACGTCATGGACATGCTCGTCGACGACCCGGACACCCGTGTCGTTGCCGCCTACCTCGAGCAAATCTCCAACCCGGGGCACTTTTTGTCCGTGGCCAAACGCGCCCGACAGGCCGGCAAGCCGATCGTGGTGTTCAAGGCCGGGCGTGGGGAAGCTTCCGCCCGCGTGGCCGCCGCCCACACCGGCTCGCTGGTGGGTGACGACAAAGTCATCGACGCCGCCTGCAGGCAGTTCGGCGTGGTCCGCGTGGACAACATCGAGGACCTGGTGGCGACGGCCGGCATCATGGAAACCCACGGGCGGATATCCGGGAACCGCATGGGTGTCGTGACCGGCTCCGGTGCCATGTGCGCACTGATCGCCGAGAAGGCCGAGGATGTCGGACTGGAAATGCCCGCCCCCGCCGAACGCACGGTGCGGGCCCTGCACGATGCCGGCCTGCCCACCTTCTCCACCGTCAACAACCCCATGGACACCACCGGCTACATTTCCGTGGACCCCACCATCATCACCAAGGCCAACCAGTGCTTCATCGACGACGACAACTTCGACTTCATCGTCATCAACAGTGCCTGGCCGGTCAGCCAGGCCATGGCCGACATGGGACGGATCAACCAGGAGGCACTGCACCGCCAGCTCACCTCATCCGCCAAACCCGTCATCGGCATGAGCTTCCTGCCCACCGAGGTCACCGAGTTTGGGCGCGGCTTTGCCCGTGAACACGGCCTGCCCCATGCCCCGGACTCCTTTGACCGCGGCATCCCGGCCGTGGCCCGCAGCGCCTGGTGGAGCAAGCGTTCGGACGAACTCGCCACCGACCCCGTGGTGCCGCCGGCCGAAGCGATCGAGAAGCCCGCCGGCGCCGAGCACTGGACCGAAATTGAGGCCGGCGCGTTCCTGCGTGAGCACGGCGTTCCCTACATTCCCGCCGCCGTCGCCACCTCCGCCGAGGAAGCCGTCGCAGCGGCCGAGGGCATGGGCTACCCCGTGGTCCTCAAGGTCGCCTCCGAGGACATTGCGCACAAGACGGAGGTGGGCGGCGTCCGGCTCATGCTGCGCGACGCCGAGGCCGTCACCGAGGCGTACGACTTCATCGTTGCCTCCGTCGCCGCCCTGGCCCCGGACGCCCACATCCAGGGCGTCGCCGTCTCGCCCATGCGGGCCGCCGGGAACGAACTGCTCGTGGGAATTGTCCGGGACCCGCAATGGGGACTGGTCCTCGCCGTTGGATTCGGCGGCGTCATGGTGGAAATCCTCAAGGACTCCGCACTGCGGCTGCTGCCCGTGGGGCCGGCCGAGATCCGCCGCATGCTCGACTCCCTGAAGGGAATCGAGCTTCTGAAGGGGTTCCGCGGCAATGCCGCAACGGACCTGGACGAACTGGCCCGGGTCATCTTCCGGATATCCCAGGTGGCCGTCGGCCTCGGGGAGCAGCTTGAGGAGCTGGAAATCAACCCCTTGCGCGTGGCCGGCGACCAGATCGAGGCCCTTGACGCCTTGATTCGCTGGAAGCGGCAGTGATGAACGCCGCGCAGGCCAAGCACCCCGGGTCCCGGTGGTAGCGTTGCTAAACCACCGGATATTCAAGCAGGAGGCGAACCATGGCCGGACTACTCTCTGGCGAACGGACCGAGCTTCCCGCATACCAGAAGCTGCGGCGGCAACGGATCCTGGATGCCGCGAAGTCGCTGCTGCGCAGCCACGAGTACGAGTCGATCCAGATACGCGACGTGGCCGCGGAAGCGAACGTCGCCTTGGGCACCCTGTACAGGTACTTCAGCTCGAAGGAACACCTGTACGCGAACGTCGTCTACGACTGGAGCGTCCCGTTCAACTCGGCCGACCAAACCTGGGCGGAAAACCTCGGCACGATCGAGTGCATCTCCCGGCGGCTGCAGATGGCGTTGGCCGCATTCGAAAGGCAGCCGAACTTCTACAAGGCGATTCTCATGCTGCGCTCAACGAACGATCCGGAAGTCTCGTCGCTGATGCAACAGCTCGGAGCCGTGCTCGAGGAGCCCATCCTTTCGGACTTCTCGATGCTGCCCGCGGACGAGGCCGCGGACATCACCGCCATGGTGTGGTGCGTCCTGATGGACCTGGTGGCCAGGCTGCTGTCCGGGGACAAGACCATGGACGAGGCACTGCGCATCTCGGACAGGTTCGTCAAGATGGTCGGCCTGCGCCTGGAGCAGTTCGAGGCGGAAAAGGCCTAGCCTCCCCCCACTCGACCGCCGGGGCGGCGGCATGAGCGCCCACGAGCTGGACCACCTGGCCATCGCGGTCCCCGCGTGGGCGCCGGCAGGATCCCTCCTGAACCGTGAGCTCGGGGCGCGGTGGGCCAGCGGCTTCCGGATGGAAGCGTTCAACCCGTGCCAGCTGGCCGTTGCCGAAGACATGCGCCTGGAACTTTTGGAACCGGGCAGCGGGGAACGGTCGTTTATCCGGCGCTTCCTTTCCGAGGGCAACGGAGCTGCCGCACCCCACCACATCACGTTCAAGGTCCACGACATCCACGCGGCGATCACCGCCGCGCAGGAGGCCGGGATCAAACCGATCCTGCTGCGCCTGGACCATCCCCAATGGAAGGAAGCGTTCCTGCACCCCCGGGACACCGGCCTGGGATTCCTGGCCCAAATGGTGCAGGCCCCGCAAAGCGTTGAGGACATCACCGGCGAAACCATCGGCGGGCCCCCCTGCCCGTGGCAGGAAAACGGCCCGGAACCCCTTCGGGTTCCCCTGATCCACGGCACCGTTGCCAACCTTCAGCAGGCCCGGCGCGTCCTGTGCGGGGTGCTCGGTGCCGGCGAAACGCCGGTGGGGGACAATCTCGAGGCTGCGGCCTTCCACTGGGCCGAGGGCGCCTGGCTGGTGCTGACACAGACGGCGGACGGCCAGGCCGGGCCGCCCCCACCGCACGGCATCGACACCATCCTGGCCGTCCCCGCGGATGGGCCGTGGCACCCCCGCGGGCAGTTGGCCCTGCTGCCTGAACTCCTGGCAGCCGGCACGGCGCACCCCGAGATCGGCCTGCGCATCGCCACCGTGGGCGCACCGCCCGGGCCGCCCGGCCCCTAGCCGCCCGCAACAACCACCATCCTGACCCGGCGCCCCCTGGACGGGTGCGCCCGCACCATTCACAACCATCAAAGGAGAACACCATGGGACTTCGAGGAGAAGCCGCAATCCTTGGCTTTTACGAACTGCCGCCGCAGCGCAAGCTTGCCCGCGAGAAGACGTTCAACCTGGAACAGTGGGCCAGGCTGTCCAAGGCGGCCCTTGACGACGCCGGACTTGAGGCCACCGATGTCAACGGCATTGTGACCCCGATGATCGGGGAGGCGAGCATGTTTGTTCCCTCCACCATCACCGAATACCTCGGCATCGAGGCCAACTTCGCCGAGATCGTGGACCTCGGCGGTGCAGGCTCGGCCGCAGCCGTCTGGCGGGCCGCGGCCGCCGTCGAACTTGGCCTGTGCGACGCCGTTCTCGTCACCTTCCCGGGTGCCCACGACGTCCCCACCCACGAGCGCCGCCCGTTCGTCATGGAAGACCAGATGTTCTTTGGCGCCTCCTCCAACAGCTACGGCTCCCCCCAGGCAGAGTTTGAGATCCCGTACGCGAACCTGGGCCAGAACGGCCCCTACGCCCAGATCGCCAAGCGGTACGGGCACGAATTTGGCTATGACGAACTGGCCATGGCCAAGATTGCCGTGGACCAGCGCACCAACGCCTGCGCCACTCCCGGTGCCGTGTTCCACGGCAAGCCGATCACGGCGCAGGACGTCCTTGCCTCGCCGATGGTGGCGGATCCGCTGCACATGCTGGAAATCGTGATGCCCTGCCAGGGCGGCGCCGCCGTCGTCATCGGCAACAAGGACATGGCCGCAAAGTCCAAGAACCGCCCCGTCTGGATCAAGGGATTCGGCGAGCGCGTGCCCTACAAGACGCCCACCTACGCCCGGGACCTGATGTATTCGCCCATGGTGCACGCCGCCGACCAGGCCTTCACGATGGCTGGCATCACGCGTGAGGACGTGGACATGGTCTCCATCTACGACTGCTACACCATCACCGTGCTCATGAGCCTGGAGGATGCCGGCTTTGCCGAAAAGGGCAAGGGCATGCAGTTCGTGAACGAACACGACCTCACCTTCCGCGGCGACTTCCCCGTCAACACCGCCGGCGGCCAGCTGTCCTTCGGCCAGGCCGGCATTGCCGGTGGCATGCACCACGTGATCGACGGCGCCCGCCAGGTCATGGGACGTGCCGGCGAGGCGCAGGTTGCCGATTGCAACAGGGCCTTTGTCTCCGGCAACGGCGGCATCATGAGCGAGCAAACAGCACTGATTTTTGAAGGAGAGTAGGAACACACCATGACCACCACACACACCCCTCCGGTCTTTGACCAGCCCTTGCCCGTTCCCACCCCGCTGACCCAGCCGTTCTGGGACGCGCTGGCCGAGCACAAGATCCGCATCCAGTATTCGCCGTCCCTGGGTGAGTACATCTTCTACCCTCGCCCGCTGGCACCGCGCACCCTGGCCGACGACCTGCAATGGCGTGAAATTTCCGGCGCCGGGACGTTGTACACGTACACGATCACCACGCGACCGGTCTCCCCGCACTTTGCCGCGGCCGGGCCCATGATCCTGGCCGTCGTGCAGTGGGACGAGGGGCCCCGGTTCTCCACCGAAATGGTGAACATTGCCCACGAGGACCTGCAGATCGGCATGCGCGTCAGGCCCGTGTTCTGCGACTACCCCGAGGCCGGCATCACGATGTTGCGCTACGAGGCGGCGAACTAGGATGGGTCTCGCCACCGAAAGCGCGCTGCCCGAGGTCTCCCTGCGCATCGGCGCCGCATCGCGGACATCCGGCGCGGGCGTCCACCACCACGTCAACCCGGCCACCGGCGCCTTCGACGCCCCGGTCCCGATGGCCGGCGTCGACGACGTCGATGAAGCCGTCCACGCCGCCCACCAGGCCTTTGCCGTGTGGAAGGCGACACGGGCGGGGACACGTGCACGGGCGCTGCTGGAATTGGCCCGCCTCGTGGAGGGGCACACGGAGGAATTCGCCGCGCTGGCGACCGCCGACAACGGCACGCCACAGGCCACCGCCGGCGCCATGGTGGGTGCGGCGGCCGAATGGATCCGCTATTACGGCGGCTGGGCGGACAAGCTGCCCCTGGGCCGGGTCACCTCCGTGGCGGGAGCCGGCGGCTCCTTCGGCCACACCCTGCGCCAGCCCTACGGGGTGATCGGGGTGGTCATCACCTGGAACGCACCGTTGATGTCGCTGGCCATGAAGGTGCCGGCGGCACTGGCGGCAGGAAACACCGTGGTGGTCAAGCCGAGTGAATTGACACCGTTCAGCGCCATGCTCTTCGCCGACCTGGTCCGCGAGGCCGGCATCCCCGACGGCGTCTTCAACGTGGTCACGGGAGGCGCCGAGGCCGGTGCCGTGCTCGTTGCGCACCCCCTGGTGAAGAAGGTGACGTTCACGGGCGGCCCCGAGACCGCACGGAAGATCACCGCGGCCTGCGCCGAAACTTTCAAGCCCGTGGTGTTGGAGCTGGGCGGCAAGTCGGCGAACCTGGTCTTTGCCGACGCCGACCTTGACGCCGCGGCCCTGCATGCGGCGTTCATGGCCTTTGGCATCATGACAGGCCAGGCCTGTGCCCTGCCCACGCGCCTGCTGGTGGAAGACTCCATCCATGACGAGTTCGTGGCCAAGGTTGCCGCCATCGCCGGGTCCTTCAAGGTGGGCCACCCGCAGGAGCCCGACACCGTCTGCGGGCCCGTGATCAACCAGGGTGCCATCGACCGCATTGAGGCCATGGTGGCACAGGCCCAAAACGACGGCGCACGGGTGGTCACCGGCGGCGCCCGGCTGGCTGGCGACCTGGCCGCGGGGTTCTACTACCCGCCAACGGTCATGGCCGACGTCGATCCTGCCAGCGAACTGGCCCAAAAGGAGGTCTTCGGCCCCGTCCTGGCCGTCACGCGGTTCACGGACGAGGCCCACGCCCTGTTCCTGGCCAATGACACCGACTACGGCCTCTCAGGCTGTATCTGGACGTCGGACGCCCGCAGGGCGGTCCGGCTGGTCGAGCAGCTGGAAACCGGCGAAGTGGTGGTCAACGGCGCACCCAACGCCGTCGCCGAACGCCCATTTGGCGGGATCGGCCATTCCGGGACCGGAAATGAGGGCGGCCTGGAGGGGCTGGAGGAGTTCTTCTGGACCAAGTCCGTCGCCTACGGGAACGGCTAGCCACGCCGGACAGCGTTTCAAGACCGGGGGTGCCGCCCATTTCAGCGGCACCCCGGGGGATTGGGGCCCTCAACACCCTCGAGTGCCTGCCGAGCCCAAAGATCGTTTGTTTTACCGCCCGTTGCCCAACCCGTGTGGGGCGTAATCACTTTCTTTTCTGCACCCAAACGAAAGTCTGGACAATGATGTCTTCAGCTAACCTCCGGAATTCCGGAACCCTTCAAAGCCTCAAGCGACCCGGATTTGCCGCCGTGGTGACAGTGCTCATCCTGGCCGAAATTGTCTCGGCCTTTGAGCTGTCCATGATGTACGTGACCCTGCCCACGCTGATCAAGGAATTCCACGTTGATGCCGGCACGGTCGCCTGGGTCGTCACGGCCTACCTGTTGGTTTCCGCTTCCGCCGGCGTCATGGGCGGGCGCTTTGGCGACATGTACGGCCGGCGGAAGGTCATGATCATCGTCCTGATGATCGCGGGCGTGGGCTCGCTGGTCTCCCTGATCGGCGGCAGCCTGGGCATGGTCATCCTGGGCCGCGCGATCCAGGGCACGGCCGGTGCCCTGATGAGCCTGGCCCTTGGCCTGGCCCGTGAACACCTGGACAAGGAACGCATCCCCGTGGGCGTCGCCATGATCGGCGCCTCGGCCTTGATTGCAGGTGCAGGAGGGGCGTTCATTGCCGGGTTCATGATCCAGGTGGCTTCCTGGCACCTGATCTTCATCTTTTCCGCAGTGCTTGCCGGGGTGGCCGCGGTGGCCGTCATGGCCGTCATTCCGCGCGACACCCTGGTCCCGGGCCAGGAGAAGCCCGACTACCTTGGCGCCGTCTTGCTGCCGATTGCCGTCAGCGCCATCCTGCTGGCACTTTCCGGCGTCTCGAAGACGGGCTTTGGATCCGGTGAGTTTCTTGGCCTGATCGCCGGCGGCATCGTCGTCGCGGCCGTGTGGGTTTGGTGGGAACTGCACGTTGAGTCTCCCATTGTGAACCTGAGGATGTTCAAGAACCGTCAGATCGCCCTCGTCATGACGGCCTCCATTTTCGCTTCCATCGGCCCCCTTGGCGGCATGTCTGTCCCCACCCAGATGGTCCTGCAGTATCCGACGGCCCTGGGCTTTGGCCTCGGCTTCACCCCTGCGGCAGCGGGCATCTTCAGCGCCCTGACCGCTGTTGTCGGCTACCTGTTCTCGCCGCTGGGGGGCAAGGTGGCCTTGCGTTTCGGGGCACGCACCGTCTTCATCGGCGGGCTGGCCCTCATGGCGGCGGTCATTCCCATGATCCTTCTCAGCTACGGGAACGTGGTGGTGTTCTGCCTGGCCATGACCCTGAACGGCATCGGCATCTCGCTGACCTTCGGGGCGCTGCCCAATGTGCTCATCGAAGCCATCCCGGAATCCCACACCTCGGAAACGGCCGGCACCAACACGATGGTCCGCAACATCGGCCAGTCCACGGCCACTGCCGTCGGCGCCATCATCCTTGCCAGCTACCAGGACCCCAGGACCACCATCGTGGCGCAGGGGGGCATCAGCGCCAGCTTTGCCTTTGTCCTCGTGTTCGCGGTCCTGGCCGTTGGGGTTGCCCTGTTCCTGAAGCGCCATCCAGTGCAGTGGACGCCGGAAACCGCGCAGGAGCGGGCAAACCGGCGTGGCACACCGCCGGGAGTCCCGGTGATGGCCGCCGACTGACAGACCCCCTGCATGTTGCGCCCCAAGGCGACCTGCCGGCCCTCCCTTCCAGGGACCGGCAGGTCGCCTTGGGGCGCGCGCGTCCGTCCGGCCAGAGCCGCACAGCGGAGAAGCGACCCGTCCTGGCCATAGACAAGAACTAGAATCTCGTTATAGTATTTAAGACGTAGTGATCCGCGCCACCACCGGGTGGTCATCTGAATCACAGGGGTCCGTCCCCGTGAAAGGAGCAGGGCTGTGGCGATCCACATGCACAACATAGGGAAAATGAGCGAGGGCGAGCCCTTCTCCTGGACGTCGAAGGATGCGCTGCTGTACGCGCTCAGTGTCGGTGCCGGCGCCGGTGACCAGAAGAAGGACCTGGCCTTTACGACGGAAAACTCGCGCGGCATTGCCCAAAAGGTCCTGCCCACGTTTGCCGTGCTGCTCGGCTCGTCGGCCGGGCCCATGGACGAGCTGGGCGATTTCAAGCTCTCACAGATCCTGCACGGCGGACAGCGGATCACGCTGCACCGTTCGCTGGACAGCAGCGGCACCGTCATTCCGGTCAGCGGCATGAGTGCCGTCCATGACAAGGGCAAGCACGCTGTCATCGAGCTCAGCACCGAACTGCTGGATGCACAGACCCGCGAACCGGTGGCCACGAGCGTGACCACCATGATCATCCGCGGCGAGGGCGGCTTTGGCGGCCCACAGGGCAC
The DNA here is from genome assembly GCF_003268655.1 of Arthrobacter dokdonellae. Lineage (NCBI taxonomy): Bacteria > Bacillati > Actinomycetota > Actinomycetes > Micrococcales > Micrococcaceae > Arthrobacter > Arthrobacter dokdonensis. Next base: position 1,055,566 of record NZ_CP029642.1, read on the forward strand.
CGCCGAAACATGGGACGCGCCCGAGCGTCCCGCCGATGTCACCGTCGTTGAGCGAACCGCCCTTGACCAGGCCCTGCTCTACCGTCTCAACGGCGACAGGAACCCGCTGCATTCGGACCCGCAGCTGGCCCGGATGGTGGGATTCGACAAGCCCATCCTCCACGGCCTGTGCACCATGGGCTTTGCCGGCCGGGCGGTCCTGGAACACGTGGCCGGGTCCGACCCGGACAACTTCGGATCGCTCAGCGTCCGCTTCGCCTCGCCCGTGGTGCCCGGCGACGAGCTGACCACCAGCATCTGGAAGACCGAAACCGGCGCCGTGTTCCAGGTTCGGGTCGGGGACGCCGTGGTCCTTGACCGCGGCACCTATGCGCAAAGGGCCGGCGAAACAGGCGAAACCAACCACGACCTTGAGACGTCCGCGGCCTAGCGCCGCCCCAGCCGGAGGAACACCCATGAAGATTGCAGTTCTCATCAAGCAGGTCCCCGACACGGGGGAAGACCGACACCTCACGGCGAAAGGCGCCGTGGACCGTGCATCCGCCGATCGGGTTGCCGACGAAATCACCGAACGCGCACTGGAAATTGCCCTGCGCGAGAAGGACGCCGACAAGTCGGTGGAAATTGTTGCCGTCACCATGGGTCCCGGGACGGCCATGGAAGCGCTGCGCAAGGCGTTGTCCATGGGCGCCGATTCGGCCATCCACCTCGTTGACGACGCCTTCGCGGGCGCCGACGCCCCGGCCACGGCTGCGGCGCTGGCGGGCGCCCTGCAGGGCGGAAACTTTGACCTGGTCGTCGCCGGCAATGAATCCACAGACGGCCGCGGCGGGGTGGTGCCGGCCATGGTTGCCGAACTCCTCGGCCACCCCTTCCTGGGTTCCCTGGACACCGTTGCCATCAGCGCCGGCGCGGTATCCGGGCAGCGGCAGGACTCTGAGAGCCTCCAGGAACTCGCCGCCGGCCTGCCGGCCGTCATCTCCATCACCGAAGCCTCCGCTGAGGCGCGCTTCCCGAAATTCAAGGGCATCATGACCGCCAAGCGAAAGCCGGTCGCCGTGGTCACGGCCGCGGCCGTGGGACTTTCGGCCGCCCGCCACGCCGACGGCAACGTCGTGCTGGCCTCCAGCCGCAGACCCGCCCGAACCGTGGGGATCAAGGTGGTCGACGACGGAACGGCCGCCACACAACTCGCCGCCTACCTCAGCGCCGAAAACCTGATCTGAAAGGACTGCCCGCCATGAGCAACATTCTTGTCAACATTGAGGTGGCAGCGGACGGATCGCTGCGCTCCAGCACCGCCCACCTGCTCAGCCTGGCTGCACGCCTGGGCGAGCCCGTCGCCGTCGTGGCCGCACCCGCAGGTGCCTCAGAGGAACTGGTCAGGGAACTGGGGGCCTTGGGGGCCGGGGCGGTCGTGGTCGGGGAGAGCCCTGCGTCAACCAGCCACGTGGCCGCGGCGGCGGTGGCGGCGCTGGCCGGCGCCATCGCCAGCCATGCCCCGGCCGCCGTGCTGGCCTCCACGAGCCCGACGGCGCGCGAGGTCATGGGGCGACTGGCAGCCCGCACCGGCAACCCGGTGGTCGTCGACGCCGTGGGTGTCACGAACGACGGCGGCCGGATCGTGGCCAGCCATTCGGTGTTTGGCGGAAACTACGTGACCGAATCCGGCGTTGGCGCCGGCATTCCGCTGGTCACCGTCTCCTCCAGCGGCGCCGAGCCCGCGCCGGCCGTTGCCGCGCCTGTGGTGGAGGTGCGCCGGCTGGAGGTCCCCACGCAGGGCGCCGCCGCCATCACCAGATCCGAAGTTGCCGCCGCCGCATCGGAGCGCCCGGAGCTGCGGTCGGCCAAAATTGTCGTTTCCGGCGGACGCGGCCTGGGCTCGAAGGAAAACTTTGTGCTGGTGGAGGAACTGGCCGACACGCTAGGGGCCGGTCTGGGGGCCTCCCGGGCGGCGGTCGACGCCGGTTACGTTCCCCAGAGCTGCCAGGTCGGCCAGACAGGTGTCAGCGTCTCGCCCGAGCTGTACCTCGCCGTGGGCATCTCCGGCGCCATCCAGCACCGGGCCGGCATGCAGACGGCCAGGCGGATCGTGGCCATCAACCAGGACGCCGACGCGCCGATCTTCGACATCGCCGACTTCGGCATCGTCGGGGACCTGTTCACGGTCCTGCCCCAGCTGCGGGAAGCCATTGCAGCCCGCACCGGCGTGCCCGCGGGCGTGTAGGGAGGCTGTGACGTGTCGCTGCTGACGAAGCCCAAACCCCGATCCCAGGGCGAACCAAGGCGTTGGGCGGGACTGCTCAAGTGGGTCGCCATCGCGGTGGTGGCGCTGGCCGCCGTCGTGCTGGCCGCCCGCTGGGCCCGCGGGCTGGAGCCTGTCCAGGACTTCCTGCTCCGGTACCCCGGGCACAGCGAACTGCCCGCAAACGCGCCCGTGGGCATTCCCGCATGGCTCGGCTGGCAACACTTCCTCAACGCGTTCTTCCTGGTGCTCATCATCCGTTCGGGCTGGCAGGTGCGCACCACGGCCCGGCCCAAGGCGTACTGGACGCGGAAAAACACGGGGCTGCTGAAGACGAAGGGCACGCCGGCCAAGATCAGCCTGGAACTGTGGTTCCACCTGAGCATTGACGTGCTGTGGCTGCTCAACGGCGCCGTCTTTGTGGTGCTGTTGTTCGCCACGGGTGCCTGGATGCGCATCGTGCCCACCAGCTGGGACATCATTCCCAACGCCCTGAGCGCCGGCCTGCAATATGCGTCGCTGAACTGGCCGGTGGAGAACGGCTGGGCCTATTACAACGCCCTGCAGGTCCTCGCGTACTTTGCCGTGGTGTTCATCGCTGCGCCGCTGGCCGCCATCACGGGTGTCCGCATGAGCCCGGCCTGGCCCAAGGGCAACGCGGCGCTGGAGAAGGCCTACCCCATTGAGGTGGCCCGCAAGATCCACTTCCCCGTCATGGTGTTCTTCACGGGCTTCGTGATCATGCACGTGGCGCTGGTGCTCACCACGGGCGTGCTGGCGAACCTGAACCACATGTTTGCCGCACGCCAGGACGCCGGATGGCTGGGCTTTGGCATCTTTGCGGTTTCCCTGGCCGCCATGGTCGGTGCGTGCTTCCTGGCCCGGCCGATCTTCCTGCGGCCCGTTGCATCCCTGATGGGCAAGGTCTCCAAGTAGCAAGCGGCACTTCAGCCGGGCTGGTGGGATGCAGGAAAATAAGGAAAGCGGCACCGGTGACGGGGCCGCTTTCCTTATTTTCTGCGCGGAAGGTGCGAGATTCGAACTCGCGGTACGGGGTCACCGCACACTGGTTTTCAAGACCAGCTCCATCGGCCGCTCGGACAACCTTCCCTACGCTAGTAGTGTTTCATAAGCAGGGCGGCGCCACCAAAGCGGCCCGCCCCTCGAACACAGTTTTTGTCAGTGGACCAAGCAAGTGGAGAAAGTCATGAAGGCGATAGTCGCACCGCAGGCCGGCGGCCCGGAAGTATTGACCCTGGCGGATGTGCCCGCACCGGTCCCCGGACCGGGCGAGGTGCTCATCGACGTCGTCGCCGCCGGCATCAACCGGGCCGACGTCCAGCAGCGCCGCGGCTTCTACCCGCCGCCGCCCGGCGCCTCGGACATCCTGGGCCTGGAGGTCTCGGGGCGGATCGCCGGCTTCGGCACCAACGTCACGCGGCCGTTTTCCATCGGGGACAAGGTGGTCGCCCTGCTTTCCGGCGGCGGGTACGCGCAGCAGGTGGCGGTCCCGGCCGGGCAGGTGCTCCGGCTCCCGGACGGTGTTGACGTGGTCACCGCGGCGTCCCTGCCGGAGGTTGCCGCCACCGTGTACTCCAACCTCTTCATGACCGCCCAGCTGCAGCCAGGAGAGACCGTGCTGGTCCACGGGGGCACGGGAGGCATCGGAGTGATGGCCGTCCAGCTCGCCAAGTCCGCCGGCGCCCGGGTGATCGCCACGGCCGGCAGCGACGAGAAGGCCGCCATGCTCACCGGCTGGCTCGGTGCCGACGCGGCCATCAACTACCGCACCCAAGACTTTGTGGAACTGGTCAGGGAGCACACTGACGGCCGGGGCGCCAACGTGATCCTCGACGTCGTCGGCGCAAAGTACCTGGCCCAAAACCTCTCCGCCCTGGCGCTGTACGGCCGCCTGGTGGTGATCGGTCTGCAAGGGGGAACGACGGCGGAACTGGACCTGGGCGTGCTCCTCGCCAAGCGCGCCGCCATCATCGGCACCACGCTGCGTGGCCGTCCGGTGGAGGAAAAATCGACCATCATGGAGGGCGTGCGCAGCAACGTGTGGCCGCTGGTGGCCTCCGGTGCCGTCAAGACCATCGTGGACAAGACCTTTCCGTTCGCGCAGGCCGCCGCGGCGCACGAATACTTCGATTCCGGCTCCCACGTGGGAAAGGTGCTGCTCACGCTGTAGCCCCGTACAGATCGGTGGTGCAGCTTCTGCGACCTGCCATATTCGGTGGTGCAGCTCCTGCGGGTTGGACCATCTTGAGCCCGCATTATCTGCGCCATCGATTCCCGAGGGTGGCGGCAGCCCGCGTTATGTGCACTATCGAATCGGCCCGCAACGCCTGAGATCGGGCCGTCAGGCCGAACCCCCATGAATTCCCGGGACTAGCCCCGGCAGCGACCCCTTGCGCATTGCATACCCCGTAGCTAAAGTTAGCCATACGCGGTATGTATGCCGTTGTCGCGGCCGGCCATTGGGGGCGCCCGCGCCAAACTTGGGGAGTCTCACATGTCAATCAGGCATTCACTGTTGGCCCTGCTGCAGGAGGGGCCGCGCTACGGCTACCAGCTGCGCGGGGAGTTTGAGGAGCGGACGGGCGCCACCTGGCCGCTGAACATCGGGCAGGTCTACACCACCCTGGACCGGCTGGAGCGGGACGCCCTTGTGAAAAAAGAAGGGGACGACGGCGAGGGCCACGTGGTCTACAGCATCACTGCCGCAGGGCGCGCCGAGGTGATGGGCTGGTTCGCGCAGCCAGTGGCCCAGGCCAACCCGCCGCGCAACGAGCTCGCCATCAAGCTGGCGCTCGCCCTGACGCTTGACGGCGTTGACGTCACCGCCGTCGTGCAGGCCCAGCGGACCGCCTCGATGCGCCAGCTGCAGGACTACACCCGCCAGCGCCGTGGCGCCGCAACCGCGGCGGGCCCCGGCTCCGCCGGAACCGGCGGCCGTGACGACGCCTGGCTGCTGGTGCTGGACTCCCTGATCTTCTCCGCAGAGGCAGAGGTGCGCTGGCTGGACCACTGCGAGGGCTGGATGGCCAAGCGCGGTGCCGGCACCCGCACGTCGGCGGCCCGGCCGGCCGGTGCCGCGGCCTCCGAAACCCACACGCCGGCGGTGTCCCGATGAGCAGCGAGGTCCTCCAGCTGGAAGGCGTCAGCCGCACCTACGGCGAGGGCGCCACGGCCGTCGCGGCGCTGCGCAACGTGAACCTGACCGTCAACGCCGGGGAGTTCGTGGCCGTCATGGGCCCCTCGGGCTCCGGCAAGTCGTCGCTGCTGACGCTCGCGGGCGGTCTGGACAAGGCCACCGGTGGCGAGATCTTCGTGGAGGGCACGCCGCTGGGCGGGTTGAGCATCAACGAACTCGCGCGGCTCCGGCGCCGCGCCGTGGGATACGTGTTCCAGGACTTCAACCTGGTGCCCACGCTGACGGCGGCCGAAAACGTGTCCCTTCCGCGGGAACTGGACGGCATCGCGGCACGCAAGGCCCGCCGCCAGGCGAACGACGCGCTGCGCCTGGTCGGCATCGAGGACCTGGCTGACAGGTTCATGGACCAGATGTCCGGCGGCCAGCAGCAGCGCGTGGCGATAGCCCGCGCCATCGTGGGCCAGCGCCGGCTGATCCTGGCCGACGAGCCCACCGGGGCGCTGGACTCGGCCACCGGGGACGGCATCCTGGAGGTGCTGCGGGGACGGGCCGACGCCGGTGCCGCCGTCGTGCTGGTCACGCACGAGGCCAGGCATGCCGGCTGGGCGGACCGCGTGGTGTTCCTGAAGGACGGGCGCATCGTGGACGAGGCCGCCTCCCAGCACGACCCGTCGGTGCTGCTGACCGGTTCGGCGCACTGAGGTGGCGCTGGACCTGACCCCCGTCAAGGGGGGCCGAAAGCCGCGCCTTCGGCTGGCGCTGACCATGGCGTGGCGGGACATCCGCCGGCACAAGGGCCGCTCGGCGCTGATTGTCGCGTTGATCGCCCTGCCCATCTTCGGGTTGTCGTTCGCGGCCACGGCCGGGATGTCCATGGTGGCCACGCCCGCCGAAACCGTCGCCATGGAACTTGGTCAGACGCAGGGCCGACTGAGCGCTCTGCACGCACAAAATTCCCACGCGGTCCAGACCGTCGAGGGTGACCTGTCCGGGAGCTGGGGCGGCGACGGTGATGCTGACCCCAATTTCGTGCCGGCCGCCCCGATCGACGCCGTACCTGCCGGGTTCACGACCATCCCCTGGCAAACGGTCAACCTTTCGTCCCCTGTCGGCAAGGCCCACGTGGCCCTCGACGTCGTCGTAACGGACGCCCTGAACCCCGCATTCAAGGGCAAATACACGCTGTTGGAAGGGCGGGCGCCATCCGCCGCCGGTGAAGCCCTGGGAACGCCCGGGCTGCTCAAGCGCTTCGGCCTGCACCTCGGCGAAAAACTGACGACGTCGGCCGGCACCTTTGAGTTGGTCGGCACCTTGCGTGTCGAGCGCCAGGGAGACGGGCAGTCCACGGTGTTCCTGCAGCCCGGCCAGGTCCCCGCCGCCGTCATGGCGAATGCCTCTGAAGCAATTCCTTACCTGGTGGGCGAGAGGCCGCTGGCCTGGGCCGACGCCAAGGGCCTCAATGCCAAGGGCGTCATGCTCACGTCCCGGGACCTGATCCTTCACCCGCCGGGCAAGGTCGAACTCGGGGCGGACGCGCAGTTCCAGTATGACAACGGGCGCCAAGGAATGATTGCCGGCTATGCACTCGTGGGCGCGCTCATCGGTGTCCTGGCGCTTCTTGAAGTCGGGCTGCTGGCCGGTGCGGCCTTCGCCGTGGGCGCCCGGAAGCAGCAACGTGACCTGGCCCTGCTGGCAGCCTCGGGCGCGGAAGGGAGCATGCTCCGCACCACGGTCACGGCCGGCGGCCTGTGGATGGGCCTGGCCGGAGGCGCCAGTGGAGCCGTGCTGGGCACAGTGGCCGCGGTGGCCACCGTGCTCGTGATGCGGACCAAGGGCCTGGCCATTTTCCCCGGCCTGCACCTGATGTGGCTGCCCGCCGTCGGCCTGGTCCTTTTGGGCGTGGCCGCAGGCCTCGTGGCAGCCATGGTCCCGGCGCGGGCCGTGGCCAAACAAGCGACGCTGGCCGCGCTGAAGTCAGGGCGCACGGCGGATGTCCCGTCCAAGTGGACACCGCGCATTGGCGCCGGCCTGCTGCTTCTGTCGGCACTGGCCATGGTTGCCGCAGGCATTGTTGCGTTTCTGGTCCGTGGATCGGTGAAATCGCATGAGCTGTTCCCGCTCATCGGCGGCCTCATCATTGCCGGAGCAGTCCTTTTGGTGGCCGGCCTGATTTTCCTTACCGGCAGGATCATTGCCGTCCTGACGACGCACACTGGCTGGTTGCCCGTGCCGTTGAGGCTGGCGGCACGGGACGCGGCCCGCAACCGCGGCCGGACGGTACCTGCCGTGGCGTCCGTGCTGGCCGCCGCCACCTTGGCCGGCGCACTCATCGTGGGCGTCGCCAGCATGACCCAAAAAATGAACGACGAGCACTTGTGGCAGTACAACCAGAACCAGACGTCCCTGCAATTGGAATACCTCAAGCCGACTGATGGCCCAGTGCCGGGCACTGCCTCCGCCACACCAATGGCCCCGGTCCCGGTCAAGGTGGACGCCGGTCTTCTGGCGAAAGCCGTCGTGGAGGAGATGGGCCCGGAAACGCGAACACTCGTCCTGAAGGGCGTCCAACGCTCGGATGGTTGCTATGAAGACATGGCAGCCGGGGACAAGGGGGCCACGTGCATTGACTGGGACTTGGCAGAGCCGCCCGCCAACCGTTGCGCGCTCGCCGCGGACTACCTGCCGGCCAACCTCGACGACTGGCGGTGCAAGGGATCCATGAGCCAGCCCAACTACGGCTATGGACTCCCGCCAATAGTCGTCGGCGGCGAGGCGGAGCTCAACGCCCTCTTGGGAAGGGCACCCAGCCCGGAGGCGCGGGCGATGCTGCACGACGGCGGCATGGTGCTGACCAACGAGATCTACCTGTCCGAGGACGGCACCGCCACGATCATCAGCCACGACGCGCACGACCAACCCAGTTACACCATGGGCCCGGGGAGCACCGGCCACCAGTATCTGCGCACCGTGTACAAGCCGCTGACAGCCCAAACATTGCCGGCCATGGTGGACGCGCCAGAGAAGAACATTGGCTTCTACGGCGTGGTGTCTCCGGAGACCGCGTCCAGGCTGAAGCTGCCGGTCAGCGAGAAATACATGCTGGTCTCACCCCCGAAATTGCTCAGCCAGGCCGAAAATGACAAGGTCAACGCGGCATTGGCACCGTTCTATGGCGGATACAGCCACTTCTACCAAGAGCGGGGACTCGACACCCCCATTGGGCTCATCCTGTGGCTCATCGTCGGCGGCGGCGCCCTGGTCACGCTCAGTGCCGCCGGCATCACGGCCGGCCTGGCGCTCGCCGACGGCCGCAACGACCACGCCACCTTGGCCAGCATTGGCGCCGACACCCGGCTTCGGAAGGCCTTTGCAGGTTCCCAGACCCTCATGACGGCGCTGCTTGGCGCAGTCCTGGGCCTGTTCGCCGGGGCCGTGCCGACCGTCGTCGTGCTGTCCCTGCAACGCGGTTTCCCCGTCGTGCTGCCGTGGCTGCAGATGGGGGCGCTGGTGATTCTTGTGCCCCTCTTCGGGGCGGCCGCGGCATGGGTGCTGACCAGGGGCAAGCTGCCCATGACGAGGAGGCAGACGCTGGCCTGACCCCCACCCTTCAGACGCTCCCGCAGATTCGGGGCGATTATCGCCAACGCTCCCTCACCTGGGTGAGGGAGCGTTGGCGATAATCGCCCCGAAAGTGATCGAGCGTTGGGAGCGTGGGAGCGTGGGGGCGTGGGGGCGTTGGGAGCGGTGTGCCGCTGCGGGGTCGGTGGGCGCCGTTCGTCGACGGAAGCCGTGCCCCGCCCCACATCCCGCCGTGTGGGGCGGGGCGCACTGCTACCTTGGGGGGCTGTCCCCAACCCCCATTGACAAGGAAGGCACCATGACAATGCCTTCAAACGCGCCAGCCGATCCGGCGGCCATGGAGGCCGTGGTCCGCAACACCTCGGTGCAGGACACGCTGTCCATCATCTTCGTGGTGCTCTCCATCATCGGCATCACGACGGCGGTCTTGGTCTCGATCCGCCCGCTCCGTGCCGGCGGCGGCCTCAGCATGGAGGATCCGGCCGTGGCCTCGCGCATCTTCGCGCCTGCAGGCATTGCACCGACGGCGGCCGGACGGGCCGTCATGAAGGAATGGGAGGACTCCGGCAGGGAAACCGCGCGGGCGGGCCATTAGCCATGGAGACCTTGCGGCGGGCCGCAACAGCTTTGGGCTCCATGAACAGGTACTTCAAGGGCGTCCTGGGGGAGGACTCCTATGAGAAGTACCTGGACCACCACCAGGGCACCGGCTGCACCACTCCGCCGATGACCGTCAAGGAATTCTGGCGGGACAAGACGGACCGCCAGGACGACAACCCGGAGGGCCGCTGCTGCTGAACGCGGCCGCGGGCGTCCCAAAGCGTTGGTCTCCGCGCCGAGAGTACGGCTCTGGCGGGCCGGCGGATGCGCTGGTCACCAGAGCCGTACTCTCGGAGAATCCGGGCCTGACGGGGTCACCAGAGCTGCACTCTCGACGAAAATGGGACCCGCGGAAACCGGGGCCGGGCCGGCCCGGACAACAAGGAAATGGGCTGGCATGCGGCCGCCATGGCCCGGTTGGCCCGGACATTTGTGGAGGCGTCGTGAGAGACTGGCCGTATGACTGAAAAGGCGCACATCCAGGCCGCCGGAACTGCGGCTGAAGGAAACCTGATCGACGAATCCGTCCACGGGATTCTCAACGCCGACGGATTCGCGGCGTCGTCCGGGCGCGGCCAGGAGGAGACCGGGCGCGGCCAGGAGGAGACCGGGCGCGGCCAGGAGGAGACCGGGGCCGGCACGGCGGAGGCGAAGCAGTCCACCGTCGCGGACATGGTGGACCAGCCCGCCAAGGTGATGCGCATCGGCACCATGGTCAAGCAGCTGCTCGACGAGGTGAAGAGCGCACCACTCGACGACGCAGCCCGGGCGCGCCTGGCCGAAATCCACGAACGCTCCATCGCCGAACTCGAGGACGGGCTCTCGCCGGACCTGGTGGAGGAACTGCACCGGCTGAACCTGCCGTTCGCCGACGCGGGGGCGCCGTCGGATGCTGAACTGCGCATTGCCCAGGCCCAGCTGGTCGGCTGGCTGGAGGGCCTCTTCCACGGCATCCAGACGGCCATAGCGGCCCAGGCCATGGCCAACCAGCAGGTGGCGGCCCGGCTGCAGATGCGCCAGCTGCCGCCGGGGACCGTGATCGCGCCCGGCGTGGTGGTGGGCGACAACGGCGAACCGCAACGCGCCCGTGTCCCACGGGCGCAGGAGCGTCCGGGGCAGTCCGGCCAGACCGACGCCGGCGGTCCGGGCCAGTACCTCTGACCACCACACAACCACTGACGTCACCGGAGCCGGCCACCATGCTCAAGGGACTTTTTGGCGCCGGCCGCCAAGGCGGGCGCGACGACGCCGAACTCGGCAAAGGCGTCTGGCGGCGCGCCCACGACAGGTTCCGCCGCGGCCTGGACAGGTTCCACCAGATGCTCGAGGGCGTCGAGGAGGAGTCCATGCGCGCGGCGCCGGCCGGTGACGCCCCGGCAGGTGACGCGCCGGCCGGTGACGCGCCGGCCGGTGACGCGCCGGCAGGTGACGGCGGACCAGGGGCCGCATCCCGCAACGACGCGGCTGATAATTATGTGGCCCTGGTGCCAACCGCCGACGCCCTGGCGGACCTCCTGCCGCTGGTTCGCAGCATTGCCGCCCGGGCGCATGCCATCGCCCCCAGCGAAGGCATGGAAATCCCCACGGGCACCGGCGGCTACCTCAACGACGTGCACCGCGAGCTCTCACGCGCCGGCAATGCGCTTGCCGCCGCAGCGGAGGCCGTCGCGATGGTGAGGCTCGGTGCGGGGGCGGTGTCCGGCGTCGAACGCAGGGCTGCGCTGGTGCACGAACACGTCGCCCGGGCCGCGGAACTGCTGGAATCAAAGCAGCCGTAGCTGGACTCGGTCCATTTTGGACACACAAATGTAACGGAATTCGGGAGAGCTGCGTCACAAATTAGGTGTTGTGAGGGTAGCCTGCCCTATCGTTGCATTACGATCAATAAAAGTTCGCTAATTTTCCCTCTGCCGAAAGGCCCCCATGAAAACCTGGTTCAACAAGACTGCGATCAGCCGGACGGCGCTGACGGCGATCGCCGGAGTGTCGGTGTTCGCACTCGCCGCGTGTGGCGGCAGCACCACGCCCGCCGCATCAGAGGGTGCCCAAGGCTCGGCAACCGACGCCATCACCGTCTACAACGCCCAGCACCAGGAACTCACCCAGGCTTGGGTCGACGCGTTCACCAAGGAAACGGGCATCAAGGTCACGCTGCGCAACGGTGACGACTCCGAGCTCAGCAACCAGATCATCGCGGAGGGTGCCAAGTCGCCGGCGGACGTGTTCCTGACTGAAAACTCCCCGGCAATGACGCAGGTGGAGAACGCCGGACTGTTCACGGGCATCGACGCCAAGATCCAGTCACAGGTGCCTGCCGAATACCGCCCGTCCACCAACAAGTGGACCGGGATCGCGGCCCGCAGCACGGTCTTTGCCTACAACAAGACCAAGCTGACGGAAGCGCAGCTGCCCAAGTCGATCATGGACCTGGCCGACCCCGCCTGGAAGGGCAAGTGGGCCGCGTCGCCGTCCGGCGCCGACTTCCAGGCCATTGTGTCGGCCATGTTGGAGATCAAGGGCCAGGATGCCACGCTGGCGTGGCTGAAGGCCATGAAGGAAAACTCCAAGGCCTATAAGGGCAACAGCACCGCCATGAAGGCCGTCAATGCCGGCGAGGTGGACGGCGCCGTCATCTACCACTACTACTGGTTCGGCGACCAGGCCAAGACCGGCGAGAATTCCAAGAACGTGGCCCTGCACTACTTCAAGAACCAGGACCCCGGCGCGTTTGTGTCCATTTCGGGCGGTGGCGTGCTGGCCTCCAGCAAGCACCAGGCCAGCGCTGAGAAGTTCCTGGAATTCATCACGGGCAAGGCCGGCCAGACCATCCTGCAGACGGGAACGTCCTTCGAATACCCGGTGGCCAGCGACGTTGCCGCCAACGCCAAGCTGGTTCCGCTGAAGGACCTGGACGCGCCGAAGGTTGACGCGGCCAAACTGAACTCCCAGAAGGTCACCGACCTCATGACCGAGGCCGGTCTACTCTAGTACTGATGGTATTTCCACAAAGGACGACGGCGGCACGCGCGCCGCGCACAGACGGCTTGCGCCACGCTGCTGGGGGCCGGGGCACACGCTCCGGCCCTTGGCCCGTCGTCGTCCTTTCCGTCCTCATCGCCGCCTTTTCGCTGCTGCCGCTGGCATACGTGGTGGTCATGACCGGCAACGCGGGTTGGGACACCATTGAAAAGCTGGTTTTCCGCCCGCGCGTCGGTGAGCTCCTGCTCAACACGGTGGGCCTGGTGGTGGTCACCGTCCCGATTTGCGTGGTCCTTGGCGTGGCGGGGGCGTGGCTGGTTGAGCGGACGCGGCTGCGCGGGCACAGGGTCTGGTCCGTCCTGCTGGCGGCGCCGCTGGCCATCCCGGCGTTTGTGAACAGTTACGCCTGGGTCAGCGAGGTCCCGTCCCTGGGCGGGCTGTTTGGCGGCGTGCTGATCTCCACGCTGTCGTACTTTCCGCTGGTGTACATCCCCGTGGCCGCCGTGCTCAGCCGCATGGACCCTGCCCTGGAACAGTCCGGCTCCTCGCTGGGCCTGGGCCCGTGGAAGGTGTTCTTCCGGGTGGTGCTCCCGCAGCTGCGGCTTGCCACCGCCGGGGGGGCCCTGCTGGTCTCCCTGCACCTGCTGGCCGAATACGGCGCCTTCGCCATGATCCAGTTCGACACCTTCACGACCGCCATCTACGACCAGTTCCGGTCCACGTTCAACGGCGCGGCGGCCAACATGCTGGCCAGTGTCCTGGTGCTGTTCTGCCTGTTGCTGCTGCTGGGCGAGTCGAAGACGCGCGGCAACGCCCGCTACGCCCGGGTCGGGTCGGGCGTGCAGGCCAACCCTCCGCGCCTGGCGATGGGCTGGCTGGAGATTCCCGGCCAGGTGGGCCTGGCCGCCCTGACCGCGCTGGCGCTGGGGGTCCCCCTCTTCCACGTGTTCCGCTGGCTCATTCTGGGCGGCCCCGCCATCTGGACGGGCAGCGACCTGGCCAACGCCCTTCTGCAGACACTTGGCTACGGACTGGCCGGGGCGCTGGCCACCACCGTCCTGGCGTTCCCCCTCGCGTTCCTGGTGATCCGCCACCCCGGCCCCGTGACCAAGCTGCTCGAGGGCGCCAACTACATTTCCAGCTCCATGCCCGGCATTGTCGTGGCCCTCGCCCTGGTGACCATCACCATCCACAACGTGCCCGCGGTCTACCAGACCGCCGTCGTCCTGGTGGCGGCCTACGCGCTCCTGTTCATGCCCCGGGCGCTGGTCAACCTGCGGGCCGGTCTGGCGCAGGCGCCCAAGGAGCTGGACGAGGCCGCCCAGGCGCTGGGCAAGCCGCCGCTCGTGGCGTTCCTGCGTGTCACCCTGCGCCTGACCGCCCCGGCCGCGGCCGGCGGGGCCGCGCTGGTGTTTCTGGGCATCGTGAACGAGCTGACGGCCACGCTGCTGCTGGCGCCCAACGGCACCAACACGCTGGCCACGGAGTTCTGGTCGCTCAGCAGCGAGATCAACTACACCGGCGCCGCGCCGTATGCACTGCTGATGATCGTGCTGTCCGCCCCGATGACGTATCTTCTTTTTGCCCAATCCAAGAAAGCAGCCGGACAGTGACAACACCACGCAGGCCGGCACCGGCAGCGTCTCCCGTTCCCGCCGTCGCGCCGGATCCGCATCACGTCACCGACCACCTCATGGTTGCGGGGGCGCGGAAGTCCTTTGGCGGCACGGAAGTGCTCAAGGGCGTGGACCTGACCGTCGCGCAGGGGCGCACGACGGCGATTGTGGGCGCCTCCGGATCCGGCAAGACCACGCTGCTGCGCGTCATCGCCGGCTTTGAGGCGCCCGACGCCGGCAGCGTCTCCCTGGGCGGGGTGGAGGTGGCAGGGCCGTCCGCCTGGCTGCCGGCGCACAGACGCAGCGTCGGCTACGTGGCGCAGGACGGGGCGCTGTTTCCGCACCTGACCGTGGGGCAGAACATCGGATTCGGGCTGCCTGTCCGGGGGAGGGCTGCGGCGCCCCGCGTGGCCGAACTGCTGGAGATGGTCTCCATGGATCCCTCCTACGCGAAGCGGAAGCCGTCGCAGCTCTCCGGTGGGCAGCAGCAGCGCGTGGCCCTGGCCCGGGCGCTGGCCCGCCAGCCGCAGCTGATGCTCCTCGATGAACCGTTCAGCGCGCTCGACGCCGGGCTGCGGGTGGCCACGCGGCGGGCCGTGTCCAAGACGCTCAGCGACGCCGGGGTGACCACCATCCTCGTCACGCACGACCAGGCCGAGGCGCTCAGCTTCGCCGACCAGGTGGCCGTCATGCGCGACGGCACGCTGGCCCAGATTGGCAGCCCCTTCGTGGTGTACACGCGTCCGTCGGACCGGGCGACGGCGGAATTCCTCGGCGACGCCGTCATCCTGGAGGCCTGGATGGAAGGATCGCTGGCGCTGTGCTCGCTGGGGGGCATCCCCGTCCGCCGGCCGGCGGTGCAGGGCCGGGCACGCCTCATGCTGCGCCCGGAGCAGATCCGCATCAGCGAGGGCGGGAAGATCCGGGGCCGCGTCGTGGACACCGACTACTTCGGCCCCGAAACCACCGTCCGGATTCAACTCGCCCCCATCGAGGTCGACCCGACGGGCCCGGTGGATCCGCACCAGCCCGTGGGCGGGGAGATCATCAACATCCGGCACTGGAACGCGATGCTGGCCCGGCCCGGGACGGAGCTGTCGCTGAAGGTGGTGGGGGAGGGCGTCGTCTTCCCCTGGGACGCCTGACTGGCTGAGCCGCCTCGTTGGGCATGGGCGAGACCCGGCTACCGCCGTCGTCGCTGAATCTCCACGTAGCCGGTGAGCGCCAGCAGGATCACCACCGCGAGGGCCAGCGCGACGGCGGCTGGCACCGCGGCGCTTGCCGGAATGAGCAAGGCGGCGGCCACCACACCCGGCACGGCCCACGGCAGGACGGTGCGCGGCGGCCGGCCGTAGCGGAGCGAAACCATGGCGTTGGTGCCGTAGAAAAGTGCCAGCCCGCCGCCCAAGGCAATGCCGGCGCCAGGCGGCAGGGGCTGCCCGGGCGCCGGGATGGCAGTGGCAATCGCCGCCGCCATGGCGGTGACGCCGACGACCAGCAGGAACGGCATGAAAAGCGTGGTTTGCAGGATTCCGCTGTAGTCGGCGCGGGACTGCAGCCGCTCCAACCCGGCGCTCACCGTGCCGGTGCCGTATTGGAAGAAGGACCAGCCGAGCAGGGCCACCACCAGGAATCCCAGCCCGGCGGCCAGCCCGCCGCCCCGGCCCCAGTCCGACGAGAGTTCGCTGACGACCGTGAAGATGGACTCGCCCAGGACAATGACCACAAAGAGACCCAGCCGCTCTGAAGCGTGCTCAATGTTGATGCCGCTGATGCCGCGTTCGGGCCACAGGCGCGCGCTCAGCAGCACCATGGCGACCTCGACCGCGATCGCGGCCGCCCACAGGACTATGGCCCCGTGAAGCGGCAGCAGCGCGGCGAGCAGCCAGAGCCCGGCGGTCCCCCCGTTGTACAGCCAGATGCGCAGGGGCGCGCCGGCCGAATTTTGGCGGTGCTGGTACAGCCAGAGAACCAGCAACACCACGCGCATGGCGGCATTGGCCAGTGAGAACGCCCAGGCCCTCGCGCCGAAGGCCTCGGGCGCGGCGGCGGCCATGAGGCCGGCGGCGGCCATTCCGGCCAGCATCGCCACGCCTAGTCCGCGTGCCGAGAGGCCCGGAAGCAGGTTGATCACCGAGACGATGTTCACCCAGGCCCACCAGGCCGGGAAAAACAACAGGACAAAGGCGCCATACGCGGCCCAACCGGGATTGCCGTGGATGCCGTGTGCCAGCTGGGCGACAAACGCCACAAAGACCAGGTCGAAGAACAGCTCCATCCAGTGGACCCGGCTGGGCTCGCGTGCGGCAGCACCATGCCGGGGTCGGAGGGGCGGCACTCTCGCGGTCATGGCCCCATGATAGGTCCGCGCCGGACCGGGTTCGTGTTCACCGTGCGCGAAAAAGAACCGTTGCTGGGGGTAACTGTATTGCCCGGACGGGTTGAGGGGAGTAGCGTTCCACTCTGCGCAACATTCTTCGTTGCGTCCACGCCGCCGTGATGCCGATGCCAGCGGCATCCTGCACAAACACTTGAGGACGCATGTCTAGCGAAAAATCTCTACCGCCCCTATCGGGGTCCAGTCCCGCCGGCAGCGCCGTCATGAACCACCGCCAAATCCTCTTCGTGATTTTCGGGCTCATGGCGGGAATGTTTCTTTCCGCCTTGGACCAGACGGTGGTCGGCACGGCCATCCGCACCATCGGTGACGACCTGCACGGCCTCAGCCTCCAGGCCTGGGTCACCACCGCCTACCTGATCGTTTCCACGATCAGCACCCCCATTTATGGAAAGCTGTCCGACATCTTCGGGCGGCGTCCGCTGTTCATATTCGCGATCGTCGTCTTCATCGTCGGATCGGTCATGGCCAGCTTCTCGACGTCGATGATTGAACTTGCCACGTTCCGTGCCGTTCAAGGGCTCGGCGCCGGTGGCCTGATGTCAATGCCGCTGGCCATCATGGGCGACATGCTCGCGCCGCGCGAGCGGGCAAAATACCAAGGCTACTTCCTGGCGGTCTTTGGCGTCTCGAGCGTCATTGGCCCGCTCATCGGCGGACTGTTCGCCGGCACCAACGAGATTTTGTTCATCGCAGGCTGGCGCTGGGTGTTCCTCATCAACGTGCCCATCGGGCTTGCGGCCCTGGCCATGGTGCTTCGCTTCCTGCACCTGCCCAAGGTCGACCGGCATTCGGTGCGCATCGACTGGTGGGGCGCTGCCGCCGTCATTGTCGCCCTCGTGCCGTTGCTTCTGGTGGCCGAGGAAGGCCAGACCTGGGGCTGGAGCAGCCCGGCCTCCATCGCCTGCTATGTGGTCGGCGTCGTCGGCGTGATCGCGTTCATCGCCATTGAAGTCCGGATGAAGGACGACGCGCTGATCCCGATCAAGCTCTTCCATTCCTCCACGTTCTCCATGGCCACCATCATCGGCGTGCTGGTGGGCTTTGGCATGTTCGGTGCCATGATGACCATCCCGCTCTACCTGCAGATCGTCCTCGGCTCCACACCCACGGAGAGCGGCTTCCAGATGCTGCCCATGATCCTGGGCCTGATGATCGCCTCGATCGGGAGCGGCCAGTTGATCGCCCGCACCGGCAGGTACAGGATGTTCCCCATCCTCGGCACGGGCTTGATGTCAGCCGGATTCCTCTACCTCACGTTCATGAAGTACAACTCCAGCTTCTGGTTTGTTGCCGTCGGCATGCTGCTGATCGGGCTCGGCCTGGGCCAGCTCATGCAGACCCTGACCATCGCGAGCCAGAATTCCGTGGGCCTGCGGGACATGGGCGTGGCCACGAGCGCGTCGACGTTCTTCCGCCAGATCGGTGGAACGCTGGGCACGGCCGTCATGCTGTCATTGCTCTTCACGATCATGCCGTTGAACATCCAAAACTCCCTCTCCGACGGACCCACCCTGGAGGGTGCCCTCGACGCCGCCTTGACCCCATCCATCGCCACCGCCCCGGAGAACAGGGCCATCATGGGCCTGATCTATACAAACATGGTGACCCCCATCGAGACCGGTGCGCAGCAGGCTGCCCACACGGCAGGAGTGAAGGCGCTCGTCGCCAAGGGTGTGCCGCAGTCGGTGGCGGAGACCAAGGTGCCCACAAAGCCCCTGGACTTCTCCGACCCGGCGGTCCGCACCCAGGTGGTCACCAGCGTGGCGCCCACCGTTGCGGAGAAGCTCAAGTCGGCATCGAGTTCTTCAACGGCTGGTGGGAGCGCACTTAATGACACGTCGTTCCTCAAGGGTGCCAATCCGGCCCTGAGCAAGCCGTTCCTGACAGGCTTCACCGCCTCGACGATCGTCATTTACTGGGTGGCCCTCATGGTGGTGTTGCTGGGGTTTGTGCTGGCGCTGTTCTTCAAGACACCGCCGCTTCGCATGAAGTCGGCGCTGCAGGAAGCGGCCGACGACGAGGCCTCGCGCGCCGAAGTGGACCTGATGCTGCAGCATTCCGCCGAGGAGATGGGCGCGCTGGTGGAACCGGGCAGCCGCACCCACGCGGGAAACGACGTTTCCGGCCGGGGATCCCGCTAAGCAGGCGTCTCAGTGACGGCACCGCCGGGCGTCCGTGGCGTGCCCGTGGCGGCCCCCGCGGGCGTCCAGGATGACGAAATGGATATTTGAGGCTGATAAATCAGCCTCAAATATCCATTTCGTCATCCTGGACGGGGTCAGGTCAGCAAAGTGCCGCAGCGGCGGGGCGGCGGGTGTCCGTTTGCGCCGCCACCCTCCGACCATCATGCCGCGATTCAGCGACCGTGCCGCGATCGATAAACGTGTCGTGATTCAGCGACAGTGGGCGATGAAGCGCGCGCCGGGCAGCAAAAAACCTCTGGAATCCGCGGATTCCAGAGGTTGTGGAGCCTCCAAACAGAATCGAACTGTTGACCTTTTCATTACGAGTGAAACGCTCTACCAACTGAGCTATGGAGGCCTGTGATCGTCGAAGAACGCCTTGCGGAGTCATTCACCGAACACAAGAAACAACTCTAATATGCCCGGCCCCATGTACAAAATCGGCGCCGTAGGCCCAGACGCAGCGGGCCCTAACCATAGGCCCCCACGCTGCGCCGTAGGCCCCCGCCGTGGCCCCTACCGGCGGGTCCCTCTGGCGGGACCTCGCCGTGGTCCCGGCCGTGGCCCCTACCGCGCCCTCTAGCAGGTGGTCCCTGCGGCCGGCACCGTCCCATCCACGAAGTACTTGTCGACGGTGGAGGTCAGGCACGCGTTGGCCCGCCCATAGGCGGTATGTCCGTTGCCCTTCCAGGTCACCAAAACGCCGGAGTCCAGCTGCTTGGCCAGCGACTGCGCCCACGGGTACGGTGTGGCCGGGTCGCCGGTGGTGCCAATCACCAGGATGGGGCCCGCCCCCGGCGCCGCGATCGGTTTCGGCGCGCCGGTGGCCGGGAACGGCCAGTACTTGCAGCCCAGCCCGGAGTACGCCAGCAGGTCGCCAAACGTGGGGGAGGCCTTCTCCAGGGCAGCAGCGTCGGACCGCATGTGGGCGGTGTCCGAGTTCATCGGGTAGTCCAGGCAGTTGATGGCGGTGAACGCCGCCGCCGTGTTGGAGCTGTACTTGCCGTCCGAGCCGCGGTCGGAGGCATAGTCCGCCAGCATCAGCATGCCGGAGGCATCGCCGGCGAAGGCCTGCTTCAACGCGCCGGCCAGCGGCTCCCAGAGGTCCGTGGAGTACATGGCAAACGCCACCGCGTTGGTGAACTCGGTTCCGGTCACCACGCGTCCCTCCGATGTCTGCTGCGGCGTCTTCGTGTACACCGCGTTCAGGTCGCGGATCTGCTGCACCGCGGCGTCCACGCTCCCGGAGACGGGGCATTCCTTGGTGTCGAGGCAGTTCTTCGCCCATGCGTGCAGGGCGTTTTCAAAGCCGACGGCCTGCCCCATGGACACCTGGTCAATGTCCAGGGACGGGTCCAGTGCCCCGTCGAGCGAGAACTTGCCCACGCGCTTCGGGAACAGGCCCGCGTAGGTGGCGCCGAGTTTCGTGCCATAGGAAAAGCCCATGTAGTTCAGTTTCTTGTCCCCCACGACGGCGCGCAGGATGTCCATGTCGCGGGCTGAACTGACGGTGTCCACGTGGGCCAGGATGGGGCCGGAGTTTTTGACGCACAACTCGGTTTGCGTCTTGGTTTCCGCCTCCGCAGCCTTCAGCCCGGCCGCGGTGGACGGGTCGTATGATGTCTGCCGGGACGCATCCATCTGCGCGTCGTCCAGACACTTCACCGGGTCGGAACGCTGCACCCCGCGCGGGTCGAACCCCACAATGTCGTAGGCGGCGCGCATCTTGGGCGAGAAGTACGTCTTCGCGCTGCCGACCACCATGTCCACACCGGACCCGCCGGGCCCGCCGGGGTTGGTCAAGAGGGCGCCCAGCCGTTTACCGGTGGCGGGCAGGCGGGTGACGGCGAGCTTGATCGACGCGCCCCGCGGATTGGAGTAGTCCAGCGGCACCGCGACCTTGGCGCACTGGAAGCCGCCGCTGCACGACGTCCACGTCACAGCCTGCGTGTAGTAGCTGCTGAGTTCCGCCGGCACGTCGCCGATGACCGACGCCTGTGCGCTGGAAACAACTCCCGCGTCCTGTGCCGGGGCGAGCAACGCGCAGGAGCTGAGGAGGAGCGCGCCCACCGCCGCCATGGCAACGGTGAGGGAAAGGCGGAGGCGGTGCCGCCGGCGTACGGGTGCGTGGGGCATGGGGGTCCTTTGCGGAGCTAGAGCAGGCTGACGGCCATGGCTTCAAGGGCCAAGAGCGGGGAGACGTTGGTGGTGGTCAGGCGGCGGCGCACGGCGTTGATCGAGTCCATGCGCGCCAGGGTCGCCTCGGGGCGGCCTCGGGCGGCAAACGCGGCCAGGTGCTCGCGCAGGGATTCGTTGACCAGCTCCGCCGCTGCGCCGGAAGGCACGACGCCGGTGCCTCCCTGCGCCGCCAGCTGAAGTACCAGCACGTCCCGGTAGAAGGAGAGCAGGTCCGTCAGCGCCCGGTCCAGCTGGTCGGTGACCGAGCGCTTGGAGCGGCGCTTCTGGTCCTCCTCGAGGGACCGGACCTGCGCGCGCATGGGCGGCGGCAGGGTCCCCGTCTCGGGGGCGCCAAGGGAAAGCAGCAGCTTGGCCTTTTCCGCCACGTCGCGTTCCTCGTTGGAGGAGGCGGCCTCGGCCTGGGCCAGTTCCAGCAGGCTGGCGGCGGCACGGACGGCGGCCGAGACGTCGCGCAGGGAAAACGGCAGCCGGACTATGGTGTCGCGCCGTTCCCGGGCGCCGGCGTCGGACGCCAGGCGGCGGGCAATCCCGATGTGGCTCTGGGCGGCGCGGGCGGCGTGCAGGGCCAGGTCCGGGTCGATGCCGTCGCGGCGCACCAGCAGGGCCGCCACGTCCTCGACCGGGGGCAGGCGCAGGGTCAGCGTGCGGCAGCGGGAACGGATGGTGACCAGGACGTCGGCAGGGCTGGGGGCGCACAGGATCCAGATGGTCCGCGGCGGAGGTTCCTCGATGGCTTTGAGCAGGACGTTGGTGGTGCGCTCGGCCATGCGGTCCGCATCGCCCACAATCATCACGCGCCAGCGGGACGAGGACGGGCTGTCGTGGGCCTTGCGGACCAGCTCCCGCGCCTCCTCAATGGTGATGGTGGTCTTTTCGGTGGCGATGAAGGTCACGTCGGCGTTGGTGCCGGACAGCGTGGTGTGGCAGGCCTTGCACTGGCCGCACCCGCGCTCCGCCAGCTGCTCGCGCTCGCAGACCAGCGCGGCGGCAAAGGCCAAGGCGGCGTTGGAACGCCCGGATCCCGGCGGGCCCGTGAGCAGCCAGGCGTGAGTCGGCCTGCTGGACTGGGCGGCGCGGCGCAGCTGTCCCACCACCGGCCCCTGTCCCTGCAGGTCGACCCAGACGCTCATGCGGCGCCGGCTTCCCGGGCGGCCAGCAGCTGCAGGACACGGGTGCGGACCGTTGCGGCGAGCTCGCCGGCCGGCCGGCCGGCCGGAAGCACCAGGTAGCGTTCCGGGCGTGCCGCCGCACGGTCCAGGAAGGCCTGGCGGATGGCGGCGTGAAAGTGGTCGGGTTCCGATTCCAGCCGGTCTTCGGCGGCCTCGGTTGCCGTGCGGCGGCAGCGGCCTTCCTCGGCGGAGACATCCAGCAGCACTGTCAGCTCGGGCCACAACCCGGCCGTGGCCCAGACATTCAGCTGCTGGACCTCGGCCGCACCCAGCCCGCGTCCGACGCCCTGGTAGGCGATGGAAGAGTCAATGTAGCGGTCCGTGATGACGACTTCGCCCCGGGCGACGGCCGGGGCAATGACCTGGGTGGCGTGGGCGGCGCGGGCCGCGGCAAAGATCAGGGCCTCGCAGCGGGCGTCAATCTCGCCCTGCCCGTGGTCCAGGACCAGGGAGCGCAGCTTTTCGCCGACAGGTGTGCCGCCCGGCTCACGGGTCCGCAGCACCGTGCGTCCGGCGTCGGACAGGGCCTGGGCCAGAAGCGCGGCCTGGGTTGATTTTCCGGCCCCGTCCCCGCCCTCGAAGGCGATGAAGAGTCCGGGTGCGTCGGCAGGTGGGAAAGTCACCACCCCAGCCTACCGGCCAACGCTGGAAGCCTCCCGGCAGTATCCACAGGGTGCGCCATCACGGGCGGGGCGGCGCCACGGGCCGCGTGCCGGACCGGAGGGTCACGACGTTTCTTCAGCGGTGACCCAGGGCACTAATCTGGAGGACATGACCCTTGAACCTTCCTCCCACCCCGGCCAGCTCAGCCCGGAAACAGTGGTCGTGGCCGCGGGACGGCCCGCCCGCGAGCACGACGCCGCCGTCAACCCGCCCATCGTCCTGTCCTCCACTTATGTGGGCACGGGCCAGGTCGTGGACGGCGACAGGGCGTACGGGCGCTACTCGAACCCCACATGGGACCCGCTGGAGGATGCCCTCGCGGAGCTGGAGGGCGCCAGCCTGCCGGCCCTGGTCTTCAGTTCCGGGCTGGCCGCAGCGTCGGCGGCCCTGTCCCTGATTCCAGCGGGCGGCGTGCTGGTCATGCCGCGGCACTCCTACCAGGGCGCCCTGGTCATGGCGCAGGAACTCGCTGACAAGGGACTGTTCACGCTGCGCACCGTGGACATCGCCAACAACGACGGCGTCATTGCGGCGCTGACGGGCGCCGGCGAAAAGGCCGCGGACATGCTGTGGCTGGAAAGCCCCACCAACCCGATGCTGGAAGTGGCGGACATCCGCGTCCTGTGCCGCTCCGCCAAGGCCGTGGGCGCCGTCGTCGTCACGGACAACACCTTCAGCACGCCCCTGGTCCAAAAGCCGCTGGAACTGGGAAGCGACATCGTCCTCCACTCGGTCACCAAATACCTGGCCGGACATTCCGACGTCATCCTCGGCGCGCTCATCACCTCGGATGAGGAGCTGCGCCACAAGCTCCTCCATCACCGCTCCATCCACGGCGGCATCGCCGGCCCGTTCGAGGCGTGGCTGGCGCTGCGCGGACTGCGCACCCTGGCGCTGCGCGTGGAGCGCGCGCAGGCCAACGCGCTGGTATTGGCCAAGCGTCTTGACGTGCACGACGGCGTTGAGCGGGTTTTGTTCCCCGGCCTGGAGTCCGATCCCGGGCATGAGCGGGCGGAAGCCCAAATGCAGGGGTTCGGCTCCATCCTGTGCGTCGAGGTGGCGGGGGGCGAAGCCGCGGCGAACGCATTGGTTGCGGCGCTGCGGCTGTGGACGCCGGCCACGTCGCTCGGCGGCGTGGAATCGCTCATTGAACGCCGACGACGCCACGCCAACGAGCCCGAGTCGGTGCCGGTGAACCTGCTGCGCCTGAGCGTGGGGATTGAAAACGTCGAGGACCTCTGGAACGATCTGGCGCAGGCACTGGACGCGGCGGCCCGGTAGGAAGCGGCCGGAGCGGCTCCCGGACCCGTTGCTGCTGTTGCCGCGTGCCGGGCGGCCCCTCCACCGGCTAGGCTTGTGATGTGAGCTTCTTCCTCTATGCTGCGACCTTTTTCATCCTGGTGGTGCTGGGTGCCGTGGCCCTTGGCGTCCAAATCTGGGCCGTGAGCGACTGCCTGCGCACCCCGGCGGCTGATTTCCAGCGCGTCTACAAGCGCTCGAAGCAGTTTTGGGGTGGGCTGACGGGCGTGTCAGCGTTTTTCGGCTTCTTGTACCTGCTGCCCGCCGCGGCATCCCTCACCGCGCCGGACATGGGCATGCTCATGCTCATCAACATGGCGGGCGCAACGGTGGCCGGCGTGTATCTGGCGGATGTCCGCCCCGCCCTGGCCGAGGTCCGCGGACGCGGCCGTGGCAACCAAAGCCGCGGATCTTCCTGGTAGCTTCGCGCCCCTAGCGGGAGTCCGCTCCGTAGCCTGGATCCGCTTCCTAGCCGGAGTCCGCTCCCTGGCGGGGATCCACGGCCGACCAGGCCACCGTCAACTCGCCCAAGCGCCAGCGCGAGGGGTCGCGCGTCACGGGCCAGCCGGCGTCGTACATCCGCTGGCACATGAGCAGCCAGCGCTGGCGGTTCCCGAACGGAGCCAGTTGCGCACCCGCCAGCCAATGCTGGTCCAGGGCCCGAAGGAAGTCGTTGACCCTTTCGCCCGGCACGTTGTGGTGGATCAGGGCCTTGGGCAGGCGCTCGGCCACGTCGGATGGCAGCTCAAAGTCGCCGAACCGCATGGAGATGGTCAGGCTCTGCGGGCCCGAGGCGTCCAGCGCCACCCACGTGCTGCGGCGGCCGATCTCGTCGCAGGTGCCGTCAACGAAAATGCCGTTGGGCGTCAGCCGGGAACAGACAGTGCCCCAAATGAGGCGGACATCGGCTTCGTCATACTGGCGCAGGACGTTAAAGGCGCGGACCATTGTCGCGTGCCCGGGGACGGGAATTTCAAAGCCGCCCACCCGGAAGTCCAGCCCGTCGTGTTCCAGGGACTTGGCCGCGCGCACGCGGTCGGGCTCGATTTCAATGCCCGTCACGCGGGCGTCGGGGCACGCAGCGCGGATGCGGTGATGGAGTTCCACTGCCGTGGTGGGGGAGCTGCCGTAGCCCAGGTCCACCACCAGCGGACCGGCGGCGGCGGTGCCGTCCCGGCGCAGCCGCCAGGCCTCGGGGCCGGCGAGCCAGCGGTCCACGCGGCGCAGGCGGTTTGGGTTGGTGGTGCCGCGGGTGGGATTGCCAAAGGGTTTGCTGCGCGCCCGGCCGGCACCACGCGGAACGTTGACGCGTTGTGCAGGGCCGGTGGAAGCTGTTTCGACCCTTTGGGCACGTTGAACCACTGACTAACAGTAAATGCCGGTCCGCGTCCGGCTGAAAAAAGGTGTCGAGCCTCACGGCGTCGCTGGCTGCAGCGCACGGCTGGCTGCAGCGCACGGCTGGCTGCCGGCCGGCAGGCGTGCGCAGCTGCAAAGTCCGCGTAGCATTTCGCACCGCTTCCGGCCCGCGCAGCCCCGGCCGCTAGGATGAAATCATGACCTATACCCTGATTTTGCTCCGCCACGGCCACAGTGAGTGGAACGCCAAGAACCTGTTCACCGGCTGGGTGGACGTTGACCTCAACGACCAGGGCCGGCAGGAAGCCGTGCGTGGCGGCGAGCTGCTCGTGGAGAACAACCTCCTCCCGGACATCCTCTACACCTCGCGCTTGAAGCGGGCCATCAACACGGCCAACCTGGCGCTGGAGGCGGCCGACCGGGGCTGGATCGACGTCAAGCGCGACTGGCGTCTGAACGAACGCCACTACGGCGCCCTGCAGGGCAAGGACAAGGCCCAGACGCTCGCCGAGTTCGGCGAGGAGCAGTTCATGGAATGGCGCCGCAGCTACGACACCCCGCCGCCGCCGCTTCCCGACGACAGCGAATTCTCGCAGGCCGACGACCCCCGCTATGCCGGCCTGGGCGACGCCCTGCCCCGCACCGAGTGCCTCAAGGACGTCCTGGTCCGCCTGATGCCGTACTGGGAGTCGGACATCAAGGCTGACCTCAAGGGCGGCAAGACGGTCCTGGTCACGGCCCACGGCAACTCCCTGCGTGCACTGGTCAAGCACCTGGACGGCATCTCCGACGAGGCCATCGCCGGGCTGAACATCCCCACGGGCATCCCACTCGTCTACGAACTGGATGAGAACTTCGCCCCCGTCACCCCCGGCGGCACGTACCTGGACCCGGAGGCCGCCGCAGCATCCATCCAGGCCGTGGCCAACCAGGGCAAGAAATAGCCCCTCCCGGTGAGGTTCGAGATAATGACCGTCGTTATCTCGAACCTCACCGGGACAAGTACGACGGCGGTCGGTGACCTTTCAAGCGAAAGGTCACCGGCCGCCGTCGTCCCGGTGGTCGGGCAGAGAGTGCTGCGAGGGCGTCGAGACCCGGAGTTCTACGGGCTCAACGAGCGCCTAGCCGGCCAGGAAGTCCTCGGGCTGCCATTCCCCGGTCACCAGGTAGGAGACCTTGCGGGCAACGGAAACGCCGTGGTCCCCGAAGCGCTCAAAGTAGCGGCTGGCTAGGGTGACGTCCACGGTGGTGGCGGGGGTTTCGGCCCAGTCCGGTGCCCCCATGGCGGAGAAGACCGCCTTGTGCAGTGCGTTGATCTCGGACTTGGCGGCGGTGATGTCATTGACCAGTTCCAGGTCCCGCGAGTCCAGCAGCTCGCAGACCTTGCGGGCAATGACGGTGTCCTGCCGGGCCATCTCCGCAAACGTCTCCACCAGCGGCGCGGGGATCACGTGGCGGGGATAGCGCAGCCGGGTCAGCTGGGAGATGTGCCGGGCCAGGTCGCCCATGCGTTCCAGCGAGGCGCTCATGCGCAGCGAGCCGACGATCATGCGCAGGTCGCTGGCCACCGGGCCCTGCAGTGCAAGGACGTCAATGGCACGCTCGTCGAGGTCGTTCTGCAGGAAGTCGATGCGCGCGTCGGCGGCGATGACGTCCTGGGCGGCCTGCAGGTCGGCAGCGGCGAAGGCGGCGGTGGACTTTTCGATGGCGTCGATCACCAAGGACGAAATCTCCACCAGGCCCTCCCCGATTTGGTGAAGTTCGGCCTGAAAAACTTTGCGCACGCGTGATTCCTTTCATGGACAGCCCAACACACAGGTGGGCTCGATCATGACCCAGCCTGCCACGCGAGGATGAACGCGCAGGCACCGCAAAGTGAACGTTGGTTGAACGGGCGGACACGGGGCGCCC
Source organism: Arthrobacter dokdonellae (assembly GCF_003268655.1). NCBI lineage: Bacteria > Bacillati > Actinomycetota > Actinomycetes > Micrococcales > Micrococcaceae > Arthrobacter > Arthrobacter dokdonensis. Next base: position 1,082,923 of record NZ_CP029642.1, read on the forward strand.
TTCCGGGTGAACCGGGCGGAAAGTGCGCATAGTCTTGGGATGTGAATCCATTGCTGCTTGGAGTTGCGGCCGGACTGGTTGGCTTGGCCATGGGCGTGTTCGGCATGCTCGCCTTCAGCGCCAGCGAACGATCGCGGCGCCAGATGGTGGAGGTGCGGGAACCGTCGCTTCCGGAGGGTTCCGCTGAGATCCTCTCCGTGGTGGGCAAGGCGTTCATTGTCATTGACGTGGTCGACGGCGTGGTGCGGGCCAGCCCGGGCGCCTATGCCTTCGGTCTGGTCCGCGGCCACACGGTGGTCCATCAGGAATTGCTGGACCTGGCCCATCGGGTGCGCCGAGACGGCGTCATCGAGGAACGCGACCTGCTCCTGCCGCGCGTCGTCCTGCCCGGACCGGACGGTGCCCCGCGTACGACGCCGGACACGGACCCGGGTGCCCCACAGCGGCCGGCCGCGCCCGGCCAGACGCCCGGCCCCGGAAACGGCCCCGGAAACGAGCCCGGCCCCGGCCAGGGGACCCTGGTCATCCAGGTCCGCGTGGCCCCGCTGGGGGAAGACTACATCCTGCTGCTGGCCGACGACCGCACCGAGATTGCCCGCACCGAGGCGGTGCGCAACGACTTCGTCGCCAACGTTTCCCACGAGCTTAAGACGCCCGTCGGTGCCATCTCGCTGCTGGCCGAGGCGCTGGAGTCCTTCCCGGACGACGAGGCCACCGTGCGCCGCTTCGCCTCACGCATGATCACCGAGTCCGCCCGTCTGGCCGCCCTGGTCCAGGACATCATCGAACTCTCCCGGCTGCAGAGCAAGGACGTGGCCCAGGCCGGTGCCGACGTTGACATGAACGCCGTCATCGCCGAGGCCGTGGACCGGACCCGGCTGGCGGCCCAGAGCAAAAACATCGCCATTGTCGTGGGCCCCGCCGTCCCCGCCCGGGTCCACGGCGACGCCGCCCAGTTGGTGACCGCGCTGCGGAACCTCATCGACAACGCCGTGCGCTACTCCCCGGAAAACACGCAGGTGGGCATCGGCCTCTCGGTGCGGGACGGCGTCGTCAGCGTCAGTGTCTCCGACCAGGGGGACGGCATGTCCCCGGCGGACCAGGAACGTGTCTTTGAGAGGTTTTACCGGGTGGATGCGGCCCGGTCCCGCCACACGGGGGGCACCGGTCTGGGGCTGAGCATCGTCAAGCACGTTGTGGGCAACCACGGCGGTGAGGTCACCCTCTGGTCGGCGCCCAGGACAGGCTCCACGTTCACCGTGCGTCTGCCCGAACTTTCCCCGTCCACCAGCGACGGCGGCTGGAGCCTTCCGGCCGAGCGTCACCAGCGCTGAACCACACCACAGCGCCAATTCAAGGAGCAAGCACGCGTGAGCCGGATCTTAATTGTCGAAGACGAAGAGTCCATCAGTGATCCCCTGTCCTTCCTGCTGGGCAGGGAGGGATATGAGGTGGAGGTCGCGGACAACGGGCTGGACGCCCTGGTTGCCTTTGAACGCGGCGGCGCCGACCTGGTGCTGCTGGACCTGCAGCTGCCGGGCATGAGCGGCACCGAGGTGTGCAAGCACCTGCGTCAGCGCTCCACCGTGCCCATCATCATGCTGACGGCGAAGGATTCGGAAATTGACAAGGTGGTCGGGCTTGAGCTCGGCGCCGACGACTACGTCACGAAGCCGTATTCCTCCCGCGAGCTCATCGCCCGCATTCGCGCCGTGCTGCGCAGGCAGGGCGAACCCGAGGAACTGGTCAGCTCAACGGTGCATGCCGGCCCGGTCCGGATGGATGTGGAGCGGCACGTTGTGACCGTTCACGGCGAGGCCGTGGCCTTTCCGCTGAAGGAGTTTGAACTGCTGGAAATGCTGCTGCGCAATGCCGGGCGCGTGCTCACCCGCGGGCAGCTCATCGACCGGGTCTGGGGCGCAGACTACGTGGGCGACACCAAGACACTGGACGTGCACGTCAAGCGGATCCGCAGCAAGATCGAACCCGATCCGGCCGCGCCGCGTTTCCTGGTGACTGTCCGCGGGCTGGGCTACAAGTTCGAGCCGTAGCGGGCAGTGCCGGGGCGGGCGGAATAATGCCACCTCGCGGCCCGGACACAAGAAGGGCCGGCCTGCTCGAAACGAGCGGGCCGGCCCTTGGGCACAACGTGGTTGCTGCAGCAACGCTGCTACGGCGTTGCCGTGGCCGACGCGGACGGCGTTGCCGTGGCCGACGCGGACGGCGTTGCCGTGGCCGATGCGGACGGCGTTGCCGTGGGAAGCACAGGCTTGTATTCGGCGAGCGTGCCGTCCAGGACGGGAACGTTCAGCGAGGTGGACTCCGTGGACGCGCCCGATTCGCGCAGCTGAATCACTTCCATGGCGCCGGCAGCGGCCTTGACCGTGCTGAGGATGGCCTTGTCGGTGTCGCCGTTGAGGACCAACGGGACGCCGGGCTTGACGGTCACTTCCGTCTGGGATCCCTGGCCGCCACTGATGGTCAGGGAGATGTTGGACTTGGAGTTGTTGTAGAAGGTGCCCAGAACGGCCCCCGGGGCATCGTTGCCGTGGGAGACGATCAACACGTTGCGCAGCGCCAGGCTGCCCAGGTCCGTGTCCACGCCGTCGGCCACGGTTTTGATCTTGGTGGTGCTTTGCTCGTTGATGGCACTGCAGCCGGTGAACGCCAGGGCACCAATGCCGATGGCGGCAATCAGGCCCAAGCGCTTTGCTCGTTTGGCTCCGGGCAGGCCGGCAGCGTTTCTCACGTCAGTAACTCCTCATGGCAAAAGACAAATATCTGGCACCAGCTTATCCGTAAACAGGGCAAATGCGTGCTTTCATGGCGGTTTCACGGCGGGGGAGTGTATTGTGCGCGCCCCACACTGCACTTCGGAGCCGATTAGTCAAGGGCCCAAAAAATCTCCACTTGTTGGAGCAATTGTGCCGTGGGCGTAGCGTCAGGGGCCCCTGACCTGCGGAAACTCAAGGGAGTGGGTGTGCGGACGTGGTAAACTAGGGGTATTGGAAAGGGAGAATCCACATGCTTTTTGAGGTCGGCGAGACAGTAGTTTACCCACATCACGGTGCGGCAAAGATCGAAGAGATCAAGATGCGCACGGTCCGGGGTGAAGAGAAGATGTATCTCAAGCTCAAGGTTGCCCAGGGGGATCTAACCATCGAAGTGCCCGCGGAAAACGTTGACCTGGTCGGGGTCCGCGACGTTGTGGGCAAGGAAGGACTGGAGCACGTGTTTGAAGTGCTCCGCGCGGAATTTACGGAAGAGCCCACCAACTGGTCCCGCCGCTACAAGGCCAACTTGGAAAAGTTGGCCTCCGGCGACGTCATCAAGGTCGCAGAGGTTGTGCGCGACCTCTGGCGCCGCGACCACGACCGCGGCCTGTCCGCGGGCGAGAAGCGGATGCTGGCCAAAGCCCGCCAGATCTTGATTTCCGAGCTCGCGCTGGCGGAAAAGACAGACGAAGAGAAGGCCGCTGAAGTCCTGGACGAGGTTTTGGCTTCGTAGCAGCAGCCAACCGAACGGCCCGCCCGCAGCGGCATGCAGGCCCCCAGAAGGAACCCCGGCACCTCGGTGCCGGGGTTCCTTTCGCGCCGGGGCTACTGTGGAGTCATGATCGAGGAAACGGGCGCGCGCTGCGCCGTCATCATTGTTGCCGCCGGTTCCGGGCAGCGCCTGGGCCACGGGATGCCCAAGGCGAGGGTTCCGTTGGGTGGCGCACCCATGCTGGCGCATGCCGTCCGGGGCGTGGTCAACGCCGGGCTGGCATCGCAAATTTGCATCGCCGTTCCGGCTGGCGACGAGGAATTGGTGGAACTGTGCCACCAGCTGGCCGAGGAATCCGGCGCCGGACGTGAGGTGCGGTGGGACGTGGTCGACGGCGGTGCCGACAGGGCCGCATCCGTCCGCACGGCTTTGGCCGTGGTCATGCCCGGCATCAGCAGCGTGCTGGTCCACGACGCGGCGCGCCCGCTGACCCCCGCCGGCGTTTTCGACCGCGTGGCTGCTGCCCTGCGCGACGGGGCCAAGGCCGTCGTTCCGGCCCTTGCCGTGGTGGACACCATTAAGTCGGTGGTCCCGGCCGAGCTGCCGGCCACCGGCGCGGGCGTGGAAAAAGTCGCCGGGACCCCGGCCCGCAACCGTCTGCGTGCCGTGCAGACACCGCAGGGGTTCCAGCTGGAAACCCTGCGCCGCGCCCACGCCCATGCTGGGACCCTGGATGCTGACGCCGCCGCCGGCATCACGGACGACGCGATGCTCGTCGAGGCGATCGGCGAGGACGTTTATGTGGTCCAGGGCTCCACACACAGCCTGAAAATCACCACACCCATGGACCTGCTGCTGGCCGAGGCCATGCTCCAGGGGCCGCTGCGCCCGCGCTGGGTGGAGGGGTAGCCGTGGCTGAGGCGCGCCAGCGGCCCGTCTTGCCGCGGACGGGGATCGGCGTGGACACCCACGCGTTCGCGCCCGCGGACCAGCCGGCACCCCTTTGGCTGGCGGGCCTGTTGTGGGACGGCGAACGCGGACTCGCCGGCCATTCCGACGGCGACGCCGTCGCCCATGCCGCGGCGGACGCCCTGTTTTCGGCCGCCGGGGTCGGCGACCTCGGCACCCATTTTGGCACCGACCGGCCCGAATGGAAGGGTGCCAGCGGGGCGTCGCTGCTGGCCGAAGCGGCACGCATCGTCCGGGACGCGGGCTTTGACATCGGCAACATCGCCGTGCAGTTCGTGGGCAACCGGCCCAAGTTCAGTCCGCGCCGTGCGGAGGCGGAGGCCGCGCTGACCGCTGCGGCCGGCGCCCCGGTGTCCGTCAGCGCCACCACCTCGGACGGCCTGGGCTTCACGGGGCGCGGGGAGGGCATCACCGCCGTCGCCACCGCGCTCGTGGTGCCGGCCGGCAGGCCGCGGGGGCGGGCAGCCGGGGCAGAGGCCGCCCGAGAGGATAACCTAGAGCCGTGACCCTGCGCTTTTATGATTCCGCCACCGCCGCCGTCCGTGACTTTGTCCCGCTGCAGGAGGGCCGCGTCTCCCTCTACTATTGCGGCGCCACCGTGCAGGGCGAGCCGCACATCGGCCACGTCCGCTCCGCCCTGGCGTTTGACCAGCTGACCCGCTGGCTGCAAAGCAGCGGCCTGGACGTCACCGTGGTGCGCAACGTGACGGACATTGACGACAAGATTCTGGTCAAGGCCGCCGAAAACGACGAGCCCTGGTGGGCCCTGGCCTACCGCTTTGAGCAGGCCTTCGAGGACGCCTACGACGCCCTCGGCATCCTCAAGCCCACCTACGAGCCCCGCGCCACCGGCCACATCCCGGAAATGCACGCCCTCATTGCCCAGCTCATCGAGCGTGGACACGCGTACCCGGCCCCGGACGGCTCCGGTGACGTCTACTTCGACGTGCGTTCCTGGGCCAGCTACGGGTCGTTGACCCACCAGAACATCGATGACATGCAGGCCGCGCCCGACGCCGATCCCCGGGGCAAGCGCGATCCGCGCGACTTCGCGCTGTGGAAGGGCTACAAGGAGGGCGAGCCGGAGACGGCCCGCTGGGAGTCCCCGTGGGGCCCCGGCCGGCCGGGCTGGCACCTGGAGTGCTCGGCCATGGTCACCAAGTACCTCGGCACGGAGTTCGACATCCACGGCGGCGGCCTGGACCTGCGATTCCCGCACCACGAGAATGAGATGGCGCAGTCGCAGGCGGCCGGCCACGGCTTCGCGAATTTCTGGATGCACAACGGCATGGTCACCTACGAGGGTGAAAAAATGTCCAAGTCCATCGGCAACACCATCAACCCGCGCGAAATGCTCGAGATCGCCCGCCCGCTGGTGGTCCGCTACTACCTGGGCCAGGCGCACTACCGCTCCGTGCTGGACTACCGCCCGGGCTCGCTCACGGAGGCCGCGGCCGCCGTCGAACGCATTGAGACGTTCATGCACGCCGCCCTGGGCTACCTGTATCCGGACGGCGCGTTCGGCTGGTTCCGGAACATGTCGCTTCCGGCCGCATTCCGTGCCGCCATGGACGACGACCTGAACATTCCGGCCGCCCTCGCCGTGCTGCACGAGACCGTGCGCGCCGGCAACACCGCGCTGGCCGCCAAGGATCGCGATGGCGCCGAGACGGCATTCCACGGGGCCGTGGCCATGACCGGGGCGCTGGGGATCAATCCCCTGGACGACCAGTGGTCGCGGGGAGGGGACACCGCAGCCGAAACGGCGGCCCTGGACGTGCTTGTCAAGGCCCAGTTGGAGGCGAGGGCAAAGGCCCGGGCAGAGAAGAACTGGGCCGAATCGGACCGCATCCGGGACGCCTTGGCGGCCGCCGGCGTCGACGTGGCCGACACGGCCGCCGGCGCCACCTGGTCCCTGAAGCGCTGACCCCAACCCTCGGTTGCAATCGGGGCACTTTTCGGCAACCCTCCCTCAAGGGGTGCGGAAGCGTTGCCCTTTTTTGCCCCGATTGCAACCGAGCGTCCATGCCTCCCGGAGCCGTGACAAACCGCACTTTTCGCCCCGCATATCACGATATTCCGCTGCAGGCCGTAAGCTGTTAGCTACGGGTTTGCAGTTCCCGTTTTCCTGTGTGCCTAAAACGCGTGCACGGATCCATCAGTTTAACGACTTCGGGGCCCTGAACAAAGACCGGCGGCCGCACCAATCGTAAGGGTTTTACCATGGCCAACAGCTCCCGCTCCGGCGCAGTCCGCAAGCTCAAGAAGGGTCCCAGCAAGGGCACCGGCGGACTGGGCCGCAAGGCACTTGAGGGCAAGGGGCCCACTCCGAAGGCCGAGGAACGCACCTACCACAAGGCCCACAAGAGCAAGCAGCTGGCGGAACGTTCGGCCGCCAAGCACGCCACGGGCGGCAATCCTGCCCCGCGCCGCAGCAGCGGCCCCAAGGGCAAGGCCACGGAAGAACTCGTCACGGGGCGCAACTCCGTGGTGGAGGCCCTGCGCGCCGGCATCCCGGCCAAGGCCCTCTACGTTGCCGTGCGCGTCGACATGGACGAGCGCGTGCGTGAATCGATCAAGCTGGCCACCGAGCGCGGCATCCCGCTGCTGGAAGCCCACAAGCCGGAACTGGACCGCCTCACCGAGGACGCCGTCCACCAGGGGCTGGTCCTGCAGATCCCGCCTTACGACTACGAGGATGCCGTGGACACCGCCGGGGACATCATGGACAAGTGGAAAAAGGGCCACATTGCCAACGCACCCCTCATCGTCGCGCTGGACGGCATCACCGATCCGCGCAACCTCGGCGCCATCATCCGCAGTGTGTCCGCGTTCTCCGGCCAGGCCGTCGTCATTCCCGAGCGCCGCAGCGCGGGCGTGACGGCCGCCGCGTGGAAGACCAGCGCCGGCGCCGCCGTGCGCGTACCCGTGGCGAAGGCCCCGAACCTGAACCGCGCCATCGGCGCCTTCCAGAAGATGGGCTACTTTGTCCTCGGGCTCGACGGCGACGGCGACGTTTCGCTGCCCGGCCTCGAACTCGCCCAGGACCCCATCTGCCTGGTGGTCGGCTCCGAGGGCAAGGGCCTCTCCCGCCTGGTTCGCGAGAACTGCGACCAGATTGTCTCCATCCCCATCAACTCGGCCATGGAGTCGCTGAACGCCTCAATGGCCGTCGGCATCAGCCTCTACGAGGTCTCCAAGCAGCGGGCGGCCCAAGCGTAGTATGCCCGAAACTGTCGTTGAGGATGTGAGCACGCTGGGGGCGGCGCTTTCACGGCGCTTCCCGCTGGGCGTCACCGCGCATTCCGGCCAGCAAGGCAGGGATACCGTCAACGTGGCCGTGTACGCCCCTGCCTTGGAGCGGGTCGTGCTGTATTTCCAACCGCCGGGGGCGGCCTGGAAGGCCGTCCTGCTGCCGGACATGACCGACGGCGTGCACCACGGCCTGGTCTCGGGCCTGCCGGTGGGCAGCCGCTACGGCTTCCGTGCCGGCCCCCCGGACGGCACGGCGGGGAACATCGACCCCGACATGGTCCAGCTGCTGCTGGACCCCTACGGCCGCTTCATTGACGAAGCCACCGGCGCCGACGGCACCGTGAAGTACGCCTCCGTGCGCATGCAGTCGAATTTTGACTGGGGGGAGGCCAAAAGCCCGCGGACCCCGGGCCGCAACACGGTCATGTACGAGGCCCACGTGCGCGGCCAAACCATCCTGCATCCGGGCATCCCCGAGGAGATCCGCGGCAGCTACGCCGGCATGGCCCACCCGGCCATGATCAGGCACCTGCAGGAACTGGGCGTGACCGCAGTCGAGCTGCTGCCCATCCATTTTCATATTGACGAGCCCCACCTGCACGGCACGGGCATGCACAACTACTGGGGCTACAACACGCTGGGCTACTTCGCCCCGCACGTGGCGTACGCGAGTGCCGGCGCGCGGGAACGCGGCCCACAGGCCGTGCAGGACGAGCTCAAGGGCATGGTGAAGCTGCTGCACCTGGCCGGCATCGAGGTCATCCTGGACGTGGTCTACAACCACACGGCCGAGGGCGGACAGGGCGGTCCCGCGCTTAGCTGGCGCGGGCTCGGCGAGGAGCAGTACTACCGCATGCGCGACGGCAGGTACGTGGACACCACCGGCTGCGGCAACACGCTGAACTTTGGCAACCCGCACGTCATTAGAATGGCCATGGACTCGCTGCGTTACTGGGTGGAAGAGTTCCACATCGACGGCTTCCGCTTCGACCTGGCCGTGTCCCTGGCCCGCGACGGCGCCCACGAATTTACCAACCAGCATCCGTTTCTGCTGGCCGCCGCCACGGACGGGGTGCTGGCCTCCACCAAGCTTATTGCCGAGCCCTGGGATGTGGGCTACGGCGGCTGGCAGACCGGAAACTTCCCCACAGGCTGGTCAGACTGGAACGACTCCTTCCGCGACAGCGTGCGCGAGGTCTGGTTGAGCGACCGCGCCGCGACGTTTGACGGCCACCACCAAGGCAGCCTGGCCAAGCTCGGCGACGCGCTGGGCGGCTCCGCCGGCCTGTTTGCCAAATCCGGGCGCAGTCCCATGGCCTCCGTGAACCTGGTCACCGCCCACGACGGCTTCACGCTGGCGGACCTGACCGCGTACAACGAAAAGCACAACGCGGACAACCAGGAAGGCAACCGCGACGGGCACGGGGACAACCGCAGCTGGAACCACGGCGTAGAGGGGATCACCAACGACCCCTCGATTCTGGCGCAGCGGGCCCGGAGCGCGCGCAACATGATGGCCACACTCCTGCTGGCCCAAGGCATGCCATTGATTTGTGCCGGCGACGAGCTGGGCCGCAGTCAGGGCGGCAACAACAACGCCTACTGCCAGGACAACGAGATCGCCTGGCTGGACTGGTCCATGGATCTGGAGGCGCAGACCATGCTGGCTGCCACCAAGCGTCTGGTGCAGATCCGCAGGGACTTCCTGAGTGAACAACCCAGCAGTTTCCCGATGCGCGGCGGCGAGTCCTTCATTCACTGGTTTGGCGCCGACGGCCAGCTGATGACGCCGGAACGGTGGACCAACCCGCACGAACGCATCCTCACCATGCTGATGGGCTCACCCAACGGCAAAGTGGACGGGCTCGTGGTATTCAACACTGGCATCACGGACGAACTCGTGACACTGCCGGCCAACCCGCGCTTTGCCGCGGACGCGTCCACAGTGCCGCATCCGTACAAGCTGCGGATGACCACCGCGGGCCCCTACATGAACGACGACGGCGTCCCCACCTTCCGCCTGTCCCGTGCCGTGCCGCGCGTCCCGGCCGGGGAAGCGGTCCCGGTCGAGGCCAACACTGTCCAGATCTACCGCAACGGACTCGGGCCTGCCTGACCCTGGTCCCGGTGGCCGGACCTGTCGAGGCCCAGGCGGTTCGTCACGCCGTGGCGATGAGGCCCAGTTCCGCAGGGTCGGCAAGGCCGGCGTGGCGGGGCAGGACCTGCACGCCGTAGCCAAAGCTGCCTGAACGGTCTATGACCAGTTCGGCCTCGAACTGATGCCGGCCGTCGCCCAGGTCGGTGGCGTGCCGCAAATCCAGGGCACGGGTGTCGCTGAGTTCATCAGTGTCGCCGACGCGGCCGTACGACACGGATACCGTGACGTCCTCGGGAACCAAGGTGCCCAGATACACGTTGGCGCGGACCCGCAGGGACTGCCCGATCTGCGGATCATCCGCGAGTCCGTACGATTCCACGTGCTCAATGCGGATGCCGGTCCATTCGTTGCGCACGTTGCCAATCCAGGCCGCAAGGTCCCTTGTGGCGGCGTACCCGGCTTCCCGGGCCCTCCGCCCGGATGCGGCGGCCGGCTGGTACAGGCGCTGAACATACTCCTTCACCATCCGTTCCGCGGAAACCTCCGGGCCCAGGGTGGCGAGGGTGTGCTTGATCATGGAGATCCAGTGCGAAGGCAGGCCGCCCCGTCCCGGCTGCGACGGTCCGGCGGCGCCCGCGCCGGCGGACACCGCGTCGCCGTAGAAACGGGGCGCCACCTGGGTCTCCAGCAGTTCGTAGAGTGCTGCCGACTCGATGTCGTCGCGCTGCTCGTCGTTGGTGCCCCGGTTGGCGGTGGGAATCGCCCAGCCGTTTTCGCCGTCGAACAGCTCGTCCCACCAGCCGTCCATGACGGAGAGGTTGAGCGAGCCGTTGAGGGCCGCCTTCATCCCTGATGTCCCGCAGGCCTCAAGCGGACGCAGCGGATTGTTCAGCCACACGTCGCAGCCGGGGAAAAGGGTGCGCGCCATGGCGATATCGTAGTTCGGCAGGAAGACGATCCGGTGGCGGACCTCGGGGTCGTCCGTGAACTGGACCAGGTCCTGGATCATCTTTTTACCGGCGTCGTCGGCAGGGTGCGACTTGCCCGCAATCACCAGCTGAATGGGGTGGTCAGGGTGCAACAGCAGCGCCTTGAGCCGGGCGGGGTCCCGCAGCATCAGTGTCAGCCGCTTGTAGGTGGGCACGCGGCGGGCAAAGCCGATGGTCAGCACGTCGGGGTCCAGGACCGAGTCGGTCCATGCCAGCTGCGCGTCCGCGGCCCCGCGCTTTTTCCAGGACGCGCGCAGGCGGCGCCGTGCATCGTCCACGAGAGCCGAGCGGAGGCGGCGCCGCAGCTCCCACACCTCGCTGTCGCTGACGTCATACACCTTGGCCCAGTCCGGGCCGTCCAGCACGTCGGCGCCAAACTTCGCCCTGGCAAGCTGCGCCAGCAGCGGATCCACCCAGGTGGGCACGTGGACGCCGTTGGTCACGGAGGTGATGGGGACGTCGTCGTGGTCAAAGCCCGGCCACAGTCCGGAGAACATGTCGCGGGAGACCACGCCGTGGAGCTTGGCCACGCCGTTGGCGCGCTGGGCCAGGCGCAGCCCCATGACGGCCATGTTGAACACCTCGGGATTGCCGCCGTCGTAATTTTCCGCGCCCAGGGCAAGGATCTTCTCCACCGGCACGCCCGGGGCGAGCTCGCCGGCAAAGAAGTGCTCGACCATGTTCCGCGGGAAGCGGTCGATGCCGGCCGGCACCGGGGTGTGCGTGGTGAACACCGTGGAGGCGCGGCCGGCCGCCAGGGCCTCGTCCCAGGACAGCGGGTCGGGCGTGACCGACGGGTCCATGAGCTCGCGGATGCGCTCGATGCCGAGAAACCCGGCGTGGCCCTCGTTCGTGTGGAAGACCTCCGGTTCGGGCATGCCGGTCAGCCGGGCGTGGACGCGCAGCGCCTTGACCCCGCCCATGCCCAGCAGCAGTTCCTGGGCCAGGCGGTGGTCGCCTCCGCCGCCGTACAGGCGGTCCGTCACGCCGCGGGCTGCGGCGTCGTTCGCGGCCACGTTGGAATCCAGCAGCAGAAGGGGCACCCGGCCCACGTCCGCCCGCCAGATGTTGGCGCGCAGCACCCGGCCCTCGGGCAGCGGCAGGGAGATCTGTATGGGGGTGCCGTCTTGTTCGCGCAATTGGGTCAGCGGCAGCGCGTCGGGATCCAGCAGCGGGTAGGTCTCCTGCTGCCAGGCATCCTGGGACAGCGACTGCTTGAAATAGCCGGCCTGATACAGCAGCCCCACCCCGATCAGGGGCACGCCCAGGTCCGAGGCGGACTTAAGATGGTCGCCGGCCAGGATGCCCAGCCCGCCGGAATACTGCGGCAGCACCTCGCTGATGCCGAACTCGGGAGAGAAGTACGCGATGGTCTTCGGCGCGTCCACGCCAAGGGACTGGTACCAGCGCGGCTTCTCCAGATAGGCGGCCAGGTTCCGGTCGGCGTCGGCCACACGTGCCACCACGTCCGGGTCCGCGGCCAAGGCCTGGAGCTTTTCGCTCGAAATTGCCGCGAGCAGGGCCAACGGATCGTGCCGCGCCTCGTCCCACAGGACAGGGTCCAGCGATTGAAAGAGCTGGCGGGTCGGCAGGTGCCAGGACCACCGGAGGTTGGTGGCCAGGCGTGGGAGGGCCCCGATGGGCGCGGGGACGACGGTACGGACGGTGAACCTGCGTATGGCCTTCATGCCGGTCACCCTAGCCCATGAACGTTTCGGCCCGGCGACGGCGGTGACATAAACGCCGCTTCATGACGTAACGAAGGTTCTCCGCCCGGGCCGCCGCTTCATAAGCGCCCCGAAAAGCCCCATATCGTCCCAAGGCCTTCGCATTATGGGGGCGGAGTCGCTAACGTCATGTTTGTGACTACCTCGAAGCGCGTTCCACCTGTACCAGCCACCCGCCGGCCAGGCACGCAAGCCGCTGCGGGCCAGGACACGGCCGCCGCGCCTGCGCCGGCCGCTTCCCCGGCGGAGGGCCTGCGCTTCGGCCGCATACCCGTCACGGCCGTCCAGCCCGTCATCGAGGGCGGAAGGTTCCCGGCCAAGGCCGTCCGCGGCGGGGACGTCGCCATCCGCGCGGTCGTTTTCCGTGAAGGGCACGACGCCGTCGGAGCCACCGCAGTCCTGTTGGACCCCAGCGGGAAGGAGGTCCAGCGCGCCCGCATGACCCCCCGGGGCAAGGGCACGGATGCCTGGGGCGGCACGCTGACCCCCACCGCGGTGGGCGACTGGCAGTTCGCGGTGGAGGGCTGGACCGACGTGTACGCCACGTGGGCCCACAATGCGCAGGTCAAGATCAACGCCGGTGTCGACGTCGACGTCATGCTGGCCGAGGGGCACCTGCTGCTGTCCACGGCAGCCACGTCAACGCCGCACCCGGAAGACGCCAAAACGTTCAAGCAGGCAGCCAAGGCGCTCGCGGACGTCTCGCTCAACACCAACGACCGCCTGGCCGCCGGCACCGGCGCACGGGTGCGTGCCGCCGTCGCCCGCTACCCGCTGCGGGACCTGGTGACGCGCAGCCAGAACTACCCGCTGAAGGTGGAGCGCGACGCCGCGGGCCGGGGCGCCTGGTACGAGTTCTTCCCCCGCTCCGAGGGCGCCCGCCGCGACCCGGACACGGGCGTGTGGACCAGCGGGACGCTGACGACGGCGGCCCGCCGCCTCCCGGCGGTCGCCGCCATGGGCTTTGACGTGGTGTACCTCCCGCCGATCCACCCGATCGGCGCTGTCAACCGCAAGGGCCCGAACAACTCGCTGGTGGCCGGCCCGGGGGATCCAGGTTCCCCGTGGGCCATCGGCTCCGCAGCCGGCGGGCACGACGCCATCCACCCGGACCTGGGCACCTTTGAGGACTTCGATGCCTTTGTGGCCGCGGCCCGGGAGCTGGAACTGGAGGTGGCGTTGGACCTGGCCCTGCAGTGCGCGCCGGACCACCCGTGGGCCACGGAGCACCCGGAGTGGTTCACCACCCGCCTCGACGGCACCATCGCCTATGCGGAGAACCCGCCCAAGAAGTACCAGGACATCTACCCGCTGAACTTTGACAACGACCCCGCGGGACTGTCAGCCGAAATCCTGCGGATTGTGCGCCTGTGGATCAGCCACGGCGTGATGATCTTCCGCGTGGACAACCCGCACACCAAGCCGGTGTGGTTTTGGGAATGGCTCATCGGCACCGTCAACGCCGAAAGCCCCGGGGTCGTCTTCCTGGCCGAGGCCTTCACCCGGCCGGCGATGATGGCCGCGCTGGGCCGTGCCGGCTTCCAGCAGTCGTACAGCTACTTCACCTGGCGCAACACCAAGGAAGAGCTGGAGGAATACCTGCAGCACGTCAGCCGGGAATCCGCCGCGTACTTCCGCCCCAACTTCTTCGTCAACACCCCGGACATCCTGACCGAATACCTGCAGTACGGCGGTCCCGCCGCGTTCAAGATCCGCGCGGTGCTCGCGGCGATGGGCAGCCCGTTGTGGGGCATGTACGCGGGCTACGAGCTGTTTGAACACGTGGCCCGGCCCGGCTCGGAAGAGAACATCGACAACGAAAAATACGAATACAAGGCCAGGGACTTTGCCGCGGCCGAGGCCGCCGGGAAGTCGCTGGCGCCCTTCGTCACATTGCTGAACACGATCCGCCGCGCCCACCCGGCCCTCCTGGACCTGGAAAACCTGACCCTGCACCGGAGCTCCGACGACGCCACGCTCGTCTTCAGCAAACACAAGGCCGTCGCGGCCACGGCGCACGCGCCGGCCCGCAAGGACACCATCATTGTGGTCATCAACGTGGACCCGCACAGCATGCGCGAAGGCCAGGTCACCCTTGACCTGGACGCGTTGGAGCTGGACGGACTCTCCCCGGACGGCACATTCATCGTGGACGAGCTCATCACCGGCGCCACCTGGAACTGGGGCAAGCAGAACTACTTCCGCCTCGACGCACACCTGGAACCGGCCCACATCCTGCACGTTCGGCGGTAGGAATGCCGTCCCCATCGCCCGGCCCGGCGCCCCGCCCCTGCCCCGGATCGGCCGCGGGCTGATGGACCGCGCGCTCCTTGGCCTCGTGGCGGACTGGCTGCCCGCCCAGCGCTGGTATCCGCTCAAGGGCGACGCCGGTCACGGCAGCACCCTGCGCCTGGCTGGATCCCTGGAGCTGCCCACCTCCAGCGGCACGGCCTTCACGGTGCTGTTCCTGGACGTGCTCCCGTTGGTCACCGCGTTAGGCGGACGGCCCGCCGGTCCCACTGTTTCGACGCCGCCCGCGGACGACGTCGGTCCCCCCGTCACGCTGCACGTTCCGCTGGGCGTCTCCCGCAGCAGCCCTCCGGGGCTCCCCGGCGCCGCGATGCTGGGGAAGCTGCCTTCCGGCCACTGGGTGTATGACGCGCTGGCCGACCCCGCTTTCATGTCCGCCTGGCTGGACGTGATTTCCGGTGCCACGCCGCTGGAGGGCGTGCGCACGTGGAGCAGCGGCCGCGGCCCCGGCGGCACGGGCGCAGGTGGCGCCGACGTGGCGGGGGCCGGCGGCGCGGAGCGCGTTGCGGCCATGCGGACCATGCCGGGCGAACAGTCAAACAGCTCGGTGGTCTTTGACCTGGATGGCCAACCCCTGGTTGCTAAATTCTTCCGCGTGCTCCAGGCCGGGGCGCACCCCGAAGTGGAGATCGGCCGTGCGCTGGCCAGGGCCGGATGCGCCTTCGTTCCCGCCTTGCACGCGACCGCCAGCGTCCGGCCTTCATTCCTTGGCGCCGGGCCTGGCGAGACCACGCTCTTCGTCATCCACTCTTTCGTCGCCGGCGGCGAGGACGGGTGGGGGATGGCAGTGGCCGCGGCGTCCAGCGGCAGGGATTTCGCCCCCCACGCCCGCGCCATCGGTGCCGGTCTGGCACACATGCACGGCGACCTGCTCACGTCCTTGGGCGCCAAAGACCCTGCCGCCCAGCCCGACGCGTTGGTGGAGGCAGTCATCGCGCGGCTCACGTGGGCCTGGGGGTTGGCGGGCGTCGCCGTCGGGCCCTATGGAGAGGCGCTCGGCGAAATCATGGCACAGCTGCGCCAAATGCGTCAGGCGCCACCCCTGCAACGCATCCACGGCGACCTGCACCTGGGCCAGCTCCTCCACGTGGGCGACGCAGCCGGTCCCCGGTGGTACTTTTTGGACTTTGAGGGCGAACCACTCCGCCCCCTGGCCGGACGCAGCGACCCGGACGTGCCATTGCGTGACGTAGTGGGCATGTTGCGTTCGCTCGACTACGCTGGCGCACACGCCGTCAATCACGGCTCCACCACGGTTGGCGACGCGGCGGATTGGGTCCATGGCGCCAGCGCGGCCTTCATTGACGGCTATCAGGACGTCCGGCCGAACAGCATTGAACCGGATTCGGCACTTTTTATGTCATTGTGGCTGGACAAGGCGTTGTACGAGGTTGTTTATGAATTGCAGAACCGGCCTGATTGGGTTGGGGTGCCGGTAAAGGCCGTACGGGATTTTTTTGAATCAAGGGAAAGCAGTGTGGACATGGGACCGAAGAAGACAGCACCGCTGGCAGTCGAGGCCGGAGTCTTGGCCAGTGTTTCCGAGGGCACGTACTACGCACCGCACTCGGTGCTCGGCGCGCATTTGGATTCGGACGGATTTGCCACCATCCGCACGCTGCGCCACTTGGCGGAGTCGGTGAAGGTGGTGACCAGCGGCCGGAGCTACGCCATGACACACGAATTCGGTGGCATATGGGTTGCCGTGGTGCCCGTGGAGGAAGCCGGCCATGTCCCGGACTACCGGCTGCAGGTCCGCTACGCCGACGGCACGCATGAAAGCGACGACGCCTACAGGTACCTGCCC
This sequence comes from Arthrobacter dokdonellae, assembly GCF_003268655.1. Taxonomy (NCBI): domain Bacteria; kingdom Bacillati; phylum Actinomycetota; class Actinomycetes; order Micrococcales; family Micrococcaceae; genus Arthrobacter; species Arthrobacter dokdonensis. Next base: position 1,099,564 of record NZ_CP029642.1, read on the forward strand.
ACCGTGGGAGAACTGGACCTTCACCTGATGGCGGAAGGACGGCACGAAACGTTGTGGACCGTTCTGGGCGCACATGTGCAGCGCTTCCACTCCAGCCTGGGCGATGTTTCCGGTGTCAGCTTCTCGGTGTGGGTTCCCGCCGTGAGGGCAGTGCGCGTGATCGGCGAATTCAACAACTGGGACGGCCGGGCGCATGCCATGCGCAGCCTCGGAACAAGCGGTGTGTGGGAACTGTTCATTCCTGACGCTGCCGTGGGCGACCGCTATAAGTTTGAGATCCTGACCGAACACGGCCAGTGGCTGGAAAAAGCCGATCCCATGGCCTACGGTACTGAAGTCCCGCCGCTGACGGCGTCCCGGGTGGTGGAATCCAACTACGCGTTCCAGGACTCAGAATGGATGGCTGCCCGCGCCGCACGGGATCCGCACAACTCGCCCATGAGCGCGTATGAGGTACACCTGGGCTCATGGCGCCAGGGGCTTTCCTACCGCGAGCTGGCCGTCGAACTCGTCGAGTACGTCAAATGGCTTGGCTTCACGCACGTCGAGTTCATGCCTGTGTCCGAACACCCGTTTGGCGGCTCGTGGGGGTACCAAGTCACGTCGTACTACGCGCCGACTTCGCGCTTCGGGCACCCGGATGAATTCCGTTTCCTCATCGATTCACTACACCAGGCGGGGATCGGCGTCATCATGGACTGGGTCCCTGCCCACTTCCCGAAGGACGAATGGGCCCTCGCCAAGTTCAACGGCGGTGCGCAATACGAACACTCCGACCCGCGCCTTGGCGAACACCCGGACTGGGGGACCCTCATCTTCGATTTTGGCCGCAACGAGGTGCGGAACTTTCTGGTGGCCAACGCCCTGTACTGGCTCGAGGAATTCCACATCGACGGACTGCGGGTGGACGCCGTGGCGTCCATGCTCTACCTGGACTATTCGCGCGAAGAGGGGCAGTGGAGCCCGAACCGCTTCGGCGGCCGGGAAAATCTGGAAGCCATCAGCTTCCTCCAGGAAATGAACGCCACCGCCTACCGGCGAAACCCGGGCATTGTCACCATTGCCGAAGAGTCCACGGCATTCCCCGGCGTCACCGCACCCACCAGCGCCAACGGGCTGGGCTTCGGCATCAAATGGAACATGGGCTGGATGCACGACTCCCTGACGTACATGGCCGAGGACCCGGTGAACCGCGGCTGGCACCACAACCAGATCACGTTTTCCCTGGTCTACGCATTCACGGAAAACTTCCTGCTGCCCATCAGCCATGACGAAGTGGTCCACGGCAAGGGATCGCTGCTGCGAAAAATGCCGGGGGACCGGTGGCAGCAACTGGCCAACCTTCGTGCGTATTTGGCGTTCCAATGGGCTCACCCGGGTAAGCAGCTGATCTTCATGGGTACCGAATTCGGCCAGGAAGCCGAATGGAGCGAACAGCACGGACTGGATTGGTGGCTGGCGGAGAACCTGCCGCACCGCGGAATCCAGCTGTTGGTCAAGGAGCTCAACCGCGTTTACACCGCCACCCCCGCGCTCTCGGCCCAGGACAACAAGCCTGAGGGCTTCACGTGGATCAACGGCGGAGACACCACGCACAACGTGGTGTCCTTCATCCGTTGGGACGGCAAGGGGAACCCGTTGGTCTGCATCATCAACTTTGCCGGCGTCGCCTATGAGGGTTACCGAGTGGGCCTGCCCCACGCCGGCCAGTGGGAGGAGGCCCTCAATACGGACCATGCGGAATTTGGCGGGTCCAATGTCCTTAACGAAGGGCGTCTCGCCGCGGAGGGAAAGTCATGGGACGGCCAGAACGCCTCGCTTGCCCTCCGGATTCCGCCACTTGGCGCCATCTACCTCCAGCCGGCCAAGGACTGACACGCCCGTGTCGGAATGGGCCTTCTGGCATTTGGCGAACCCGGCTCCAAGGTGTTAGAGTTAATACCCCGCCGGGCAAACAGTCCGGTTCTGGATCAGACAAATACTTCAAGCCTACAAAATAGGCCCGATGTTATGTGTTCAAAACCCGCAATGAGAATTGCAGGGAACTGAATACCGGTTTGAAGCATGGATTTGACTTGTTGAAAGTCTTGCGGGTAAGATTGAAAAGTTGCTCCGGCACTGATCGCCACGGGATATGAGCTGTTTTTAGCGGTTCCGGTGGTGTGTTGGCTGGGTGTGGTTGTTGTTTGAGAACTCAATAGTGTGCCAAGTTTTATTGATACCAATTTATTGTTTTATGGATTGGTTATTTGGTTGTGTGTTGCCGCCCCTGTGGTGATGCATGATCGTTTAGCTGGTTTCGAATTTAGTGCATGGCTTCGTGTCTTTTTCCGGTGCGTTGTTGTGTGTCTGTTTGTTTTATTAACGGAGAGTTTGATCCTGGCTCAGGATGAACGCTGGCGGCGTGCTTAACACATGCAAGTCGAACGATGATCCGGTGCTTGCATCGGGGATTAGTGGCGAACGGGTGAGTAACACGTGAGTAACCTGCCCTTAACTCTGGGATAAGCCTGGGAAACTGGGCCTAATACTGGATATTGACTTTCTGCCGCATGGTGGGGGGTTGAAAGCTTTTGTGGTTTTGGATGGACTCGCGGCCTATCAGCTTGTTGGTGGGGTAATGGCCTACCAAGGCGACGACGGGTAGCCGGCCTGAGAGGGTGACCGGCCACACTGGGACTGAGACACGGCCCAGACTCCTACGGGAGGCAGCAGTGGGGAATATTGCACAATGGGCGCAAGCCTGATGCAGCGACGCCGCGTGAGGGATGACGGCCTTCGGGTTGTAAACCTCTTTCAGTAGGGAACAAGGCCGCACGTTGTGTGGTTGAGGGTACTTGCAGAAGAAGCGCCGGCTAACTACGTGCCAGCAGCCGCGGTAATACGTAGGGCGCAAGCGTTATCCGGAATTATTGGGCGTAAAGAGCTCGTAGGCGGTTTGTCGCGTCTGCCGTGAAAGTCCGGGGCTCAACTCCGGATCTGCGGTGGGTACGGGCAGACTAGAGTGATGTAGGGGAGACTGGAATTCCTGGTGTAGCGGTGAAATGCGCAGATATCAGGAGGAACACCGATGGCGAAGGCAGGTCTCTGGGCATTAACTGACGCTGAGGAGCGAAAGCATGGGGAGCGAACAGGATTAGATACCCTGGTAGTCCATGCCGTAAACGTTGGGCACTAGGTGTGGGGGACATTCCACGTTTTCCGCGCCGTAGCTAACGCATTAAGTGCCCCGCCTGGGGAGTACGGCCGCAAGGCTAAAACTCAAAGGAATTGACGGGGGCCCGCACAAGCGGCGGAGCATGCGGATTAATTCGATGCAACGCGAAGAACCTTACCAAGGCTTGACATGGACTGGAAACGCCCGGAAACGGGTGCCCCGCTTGCGGCCGGTTTACAGGTGGTGCATGGTTGTCGTCAGCTCGTGTCGTGAGATGTTGGGTTAAGTCCCGCAACGAGCGCAACCCTCGTTCTATGTTGCCAGCGGGTAGTGCCGGGGACTCATGGGAGACTGCCGGGGTCAACTCGGAGGAAGGTGGGGACGACGTCAAATCATCATGCCCCTTATGTCTTGGGCTTCACGCATGCTACAATGGCCGGTACAATGGGTTGCGATACTGTGAGGTGGAGCTAATCCCAAAAAGCCGGTCTCAGTTCGGATTGGGGTCTGCAACTCGACCCCATGAAGTCGGAGTCGCTAGTAATCGCAGATCAGCAACGCTGCGGTGAATACGTTCCCGGGCCTTGTACACACCGCCCGTCAAGTCACGAAAGTTGGTAACACCCGAAGCCCATGGCCCAACCCGCAAGGGAGGGAGTGGTCGAAGGTGGGACTGGCGATTGGGACTAAGTCGTAACAAGGTAGCCGTACCGGAAGGTGCGGCTGGATCACCTCCTTTCTAAGGAGCACCAGGCACCTGCACGGGGTCCGCATGGACCGTTCGTGGGGGGTGCGTGGAGTATGGCCTGCTGCCGGGACGCATGTTTCCGGGCGGGCCGCTCAAGGGTGGAATATCAATAAGGCAGGTGCCTGGCGGCACGGGCCGGCCCGGTTCTAGTACGGCTCCTTTTTTGCGCTTGCGTGGAAAGGGGGTGGGGAACGGATCATGGAGGGTTGGTTTGTGGTGTTGGGTGGTGTTTGGCACACTGTTGGGTCCTGGAACAACAACGTTCCCGTTGCCTTCCCTTGGTTGGGGGGGTGGGGGTGTTGTGTTTCGTGGTTTTCCCGTGCATGGCCGGTTCGCCGGGTGGTGCTGGTGCCCCTTTTTGGGGTGTTGGTGTTCCCTGGCGGGGTGGTGTGTGTTGGGGTTGTTGTTTGAGAACTATATAGTGAACGCGAGCATCTTATAAAGGAAGCAATTTCTTTGAGTATGTTTGAACCTGGATCTGATGCTGCCGGCGCCCTGTGGGGTGTTGGTGGTGGCGGTTTCATGGTTCTCTCGATAAGTGTTTTAGTGTGTGTTGACTGTTTTTTGTGGTCAAGTTTTTAAGGGCACACGGTGGATGCCTTGGCATTAGGAGCCGAAGAAGGACGTAGGAATCTGCGATAAGCCTCGGGGAGTTGATAACCGAACTTTGATCCGAGGGTGTCCGAATGGGGAAACCCCGCCACCGGTCGTGAGGCCAGGTGGTGACCCGCACCTGAATATATAGGGTGTGTGGGGGGAACGTGGGGAAGTGAAACATCTCAGTACCCACAGGAAGAGAAAACAATAGTGATTCCGTCAGTAGTGGCGAGCGAACGCGGATCAGGCTAAACCGTGCCATGTGTGATAGCCGGCGGGCGTTGCATGGTCGGGGTTGTGGGAGTTGCCGTACTGGTCCTGCCGGGCCGGTGGGGGGTTAGGTGCGTGTATAGGTGAAGGGCTTTGAATGGCCTGCCGTAGAGGGTGAGAGTCCCGTAACCGAAATGCATGGCACGCCTCCGGGTGATTTTTCCCAAGTAGCACGGGGCCCGAGAAATCCCGTGTGAATCTGTCAGGACCACCTGATAAGCCTAAATACTACCTAATGACCGATAGCGGACAAGTACCGTGAGGGAAAGGTGAAAAGTACCCCGGGAGGGGAGTGAAATAGTACCTGAAACCGTGTGCTTACAATCCGTCAGAGCCGCCGCGCCCCCTTGGGGGTGGTTGTTGTGGTGATGGCGTGCCTTTTGAAGAATGAGCCTGCGAGTTAGTGTTACGTCGCGAGGTTAACCCGTGTGGGGAAGCCGTAGCGAAAGCGAGTCTGAACAGGGCGTTGCAGTGGCGTGATCTAGACCCGAAGCGAAGTGATCTACCCATGGCCAGGTTGAAGCGTGTGTAAGAGCGCGTGGAGGACCGAACCCACTTCAGTTGAAAATGGAGGGGATGAGCTGTGGGTAGGGGTGAAAGGCCAATCAAACTTCGTGATAGCTGGTTCTCCCCGAAATGCATTTAGGTGCAGCGTTGCGTGTTTCTTGCTGGAGGTAGAGCTACTGGATGGCTAATGGGCCCTACAAGGTTACTGACGTCAGCCAAACTCCGAATGCCGGCAAGTGAGAGCGTGGCAGTGAGACTGTGGGGGATAAGCTTCATAGTCGAGAGGGAAACAGCCCAGACCACCAACTAAGGCCCCTAAGCGTGTGCTAAGTGGGAAAGGATGTGGGATTGCTTAGACAACCAGGAGGTTGGCTTAGAAGCAGCCATCCTTAAAAGAGTGCGTAATAGCTCACTGGTCAAGTGATTCCGCGCCGACAATGTAGCGGGGCTCAAGTACACCGCCGAAGTTGTGGATTTCAAACATGTACCCTAGCCGTGGATTCGTTCCGTGGTTCAGGGGTTTGGAGTGGTAGGGGAGCGTCGTGTGGGCATGGAAGCCGCAGTGTGAACTAGCGGTGGAGCCCACACGAGTGAGAATGCAGGCATGAGTAGCGAAAGACGGGTGAGAAACCCGTCCGCCGAATGATCAAGGGTTCCAGGGTCAAGCTAATCTGCCCTGGGTAAGTCGGGACCTAAGGCGAGGCCGACAGGCGTAGTCGATGGACAACGGGTTGATATTCCCGTACCGGTGAAGAACCGCCAATGTTGAGCCGGTGATACTAACCGCCCAAACCGCCATTTGCGTGCCTTCGGGCCAGGAATGTGTGGGGCGCGTGGGAACTGAACCGGGGAGGCAAGCGTATTAACAGGTGTGACGCAGGAGGGTAGCCAAGCCGGGCGATGGTTGTCCCGGTCTAAGGATGTAGGGAACGCGATAGGCAAATCCGTCGCGTGGCCATTGGGTTGGCGCTCCTGAGATCTGACGGGACCCCCGCAAGGGGGAATTTGGTGATCCCATGCTGCCAAGAAAAGCATCGACGCGAGGTTCGGACCGCCCGTACCCCAAACCGACACAGGTGATCAGGTAGAGAATACCAAGGCGATCGAGAGAATTATGGTTAAGGAACTCGGCAAAATGCCCCCGTAACTTCGGGAGAAGGGGGGCCTGCCCCGTGAAGGGACCATCGCGTCCCGTGAGCGGGTGTGGGCCGCAGAGACCAGGGGGAAGCGACTGTTTACTAAAAACACAGGTCCGTGCGAAGTCGCAAGACGATGTATACGGACTGACTCCTGCCCGGTGCTGGAAGGTTAAGAGGACCGGTTAGCCGCACTCGTGCGGCGAAGCTGAGAATTTAAGCCCCAGTAAACGGCGGTGGTAACTATAACCATCCTAAGGTAGCGAAATTCCTTGTCGGGTAAGTTCCGACCTGCACGAATGGAGTAACGACTTCCCCGCTGTCTCAACCATAAACTCGGCGAAATTGCAGTACGAGTAAAGATGCTCGTTACGCGCAGCAGGACGGAAAGACCCCGAGACCTTTACTATAGTTTGGTATTGGTGTTCGGAGTGGCTTGTGTAGGATAGGTGGGAGACTGTGAAACCGTCACGCCAGTGGCGGCGGAGTCATCGTTGAAATACCACTCTGGTCACTTTGGACATCTAACTTCGGCCCGTAATCCGGGTCAGGGACAGTGCCTGATGGGTAGTTTAACTGGGGCGGTTGCCTCCTAAAGAGTAACGGAGGCGCCCAAAGGTTCCCTCAGCCTGGTTGGCAATCAGGTATCGAGTGTAAGTGCACAAGGGAGCTTGACTGTGAGACAGACATGTCGAGCAGGGACGAAAGTCGGGACTAGTGATCCGGCGGCACATTGTGGAATGGCCGTCGCTCAACGGATAAAAGGTACCTCGGGGATAACAGGCTGATCTTGCCCAAGAGTCCATATCGACGGCATGGTTTGGCACCTCGATGTCGGCTCGTCGCATCCTGGGGCTGGAGTAGGTCCCAAGGGTTGGGCTGTTCGCCCATTAAAGCGGTACGCGAGCTGGGTTTAGAACGTCGTGAGACAGTTCGGTCCCTATCCGCTGCGCGCGCAGGAAATTTGAGAAGGGCTGTCCTTAGTACGAGAGGACCGGGACGGACGAACCTCTGGTGTGTCAGTTGTACTGCCAAGTGCATCGCTGATTGGCTACGTTCGGATGGGATAACCGCTGAAAGCATCTAAGCGGGAAGCCCGCTTCAAGATGAGATTTCCATGCACCTAGCGTGTGAGAGGCCCCCAGCAGACCACTGGGTTGATAGGCCGGACGTGGAAGCGAGGACTAAAGACTCGTGAAGCCGACCGGTACTAATAGGCCGATAACTTACACCACAAAAACAACACCACATGCCCGCGTTCACTATATGGTTCCCCAACAACAAACCCAACAGGTTTGCGCCCCGGGAAAAACCAGCACACCCCACCCACACCCCCAAGGGGCCGGGAAGGGCGTGTATAATCAAATACTGTTGTCCACAACAGGACACCAACTACAGAATTCCCCCGCACCACCGAAACCCCAACACCAAGGGGCCGGCACCGCGGGCGGAGGAAGAGTTACGGTGGTCATAGCGTGGGGGAAACGCCCGGTCCCATTCCGAACCCGGAAGCTAAGACCCACAGCGCCGATGGTACTGCATTCGAGAGGATGTGGGAGAGTAGGACACCGCCGGACAACACCAAAAGGGTAGAGGCCCCAACACACCAGTGTTGGGGCCTCCCCAACTTTAACAACCAACTACCACAGGACCAGGTCGCGACGCCCTCGCACGCCCCGCTGCCCGACCACTACCGCGGCACCGGATCAGACAGCCACGGCCACCACCACCGCAAGCCCCACCAGTCCGAACGGCAGGCCGAAAGGCCGTGGCGCCAGTGCCGTGATGCCGGCAACGTGGCTCTTCGTATTTGGGCATGGTCGGCGGTTTTGTTTCGATATGGCCGCCGGCGCTGAACAGATTGCCAAGAGGCGGCAACGTCCACGGCACGGTATTCTCCCGACATCAGACGCATCGTGGACGACCGCATGGGCACAGGCGGTGACATGGCCCGCCACGAGCTGGTCGCGTGCACATCATCCCAGCCGGTGGTGGTGCGAAACGCAGCGTCTCTAAGTGATGGTTCCCGGTCACTGCCTCCTGAGGAGCCATTCCAGGAGTCACCGGCATTACTATGTTCGGTGTCGTGGCGGTAGTCCGCGGCTTCGTCGCGAAGGCGGACTTGGTTCAGTCGCCAGATGCGCACGGGAAAGTAGCGTCGATTGACCCCAGCCAGCCAGCCAGCCAGCCAGACCCGGTAGCGGCCCAGGAGGTCTGACTGGGAAAGCCCGACCCGGTAGCGGCCCAGGAGTGCTGACTGGGAAAGCCGGACCAAGTGCGGGGACTGACGGCTGCCCTAGACGGCGGGCCGACCGCGAGCCGGCGTGCCCGGGTCGTCAAGCGACGTGTTGGTGTTGGCCGCCGTCCCCCAGGGAACAGGCGGCTGCGGTGGCTCACCTGGTGCCCATTCATCTGCCGGTCGTCGACCCCAGCTGGCCGTCCACCGTGGCCGGACCAGCGGGCTGCCTGAAAGGGCCGGTGGAGGGGCGGCAAGCGTAAGCGCGCGTTACATCCGCGGACAGGGCGGACAGGAACGGCACCCACGGCAGCGCCCTTACGCTCCAAATCGGGGCGCTTGGCGTCAGGCCCGCAGGGGCGCGCCAGGGGATTTAGTACACACGTATTACACTATTTCTGAACTCAGTAGCATGGCTGTATTAAACAGTAAGGCGAGGTTCCTTTTGGCATGGCATGGCAAGGCGTGCTGGCCGGGGCACAGGGGCCGCATGCGTGCGCGGTGCCAGGGGAAACGCCGGTTGTCCAGGCGGGGACGGCCTGGGTCAGTGACATCGCATTGAGCGTTTGAGGAGCCGGCGTGGCGCCCGGCGCTTCGTCCCTGGTAGCCCGCTTTGCAATCCCCGTTGAGGCGTCCCTGCTGGAAGACGCCGGCCCGCCGCTGGGAAACGGAGGATTTGCGGCATGCAGCCAGAATGGTGCCGAGCGTCACATCGTTGTGGCTGGCGCTGCCATCGAAAGGTGTGTATTGTTTTTCGAGTTGTCCCGGTGTTCGGGGGAGCGGAAATCCTGTGTTCATGTGGCCGGTTTTGCCGGTTGTTTTGGCGTGTGTGCGGGTGGTTGTCCGGGTTCCTGTTGGTTGGGGGCGCGGGGGGCCGGGTTTGCTTCTTGGAGGCGGATCGGGTAAGTTTGAGAAGTTGCCCCGGTGCTGATCGTCGCGGACTGTTGGATGGTTCGGGTGTGTTGGCTGGGTGTGGTTGTTGTTTGAGAACTCAATAGTGTGCCAAGTTTTATTGATACCAATTTATTGTTTTATGGATTGGTTATTTGGTTGTGTGTTGCCGCCCCTGTGGTGATGCATGATCGTTTAGCTGGTTTCGAATTTAGTGCATGGCTTCGTGTCTTTTTCCGGTGCGTTGTTGTGTGTCTGTTTGTTTTATTAACGGAGAGTTTGATCCTGGCTCAGGATGAACGCTGGCGGCGTGCTTAACACATGCAAGTCGAACGATGATCCGGTGCTTGCATCGGGGATTAGTGGCGAACGGGTGAGTAACACGTGAGTAACCTGCCCTTAACTCTGGGATAAGCCTGGGAAACTGGGTCTAATACTGGATATTGACTTTCTGCCGCATGGTGGGGGGTTGAAAGCTTTTGTGGTTTTGGATGGACTCGCGGCCTATCAGCTTGTTGGTGGGGTAATGGCCTACCAAGGCGACGACGGGTAGCCGGCCTGAGAGGGTGACCGGCCACACTGGGACTGAGACACGGCCCAGACTCCTACGGGAGGCAGCAGTGGGGAATATTGCACAATGGGCGCAAGCCTGATGCAGCGACGCCGCGTGAGGGATGACGGCCTTCGGGTTGTAAACCTCTTTCAGTAGGGAACAAGGCCGCACGTTGTGTGGTTGAGGGTACTTGCAGAAGAAGCGCCGGCTAACTACGTGCCAGCAGCCGCGGTAATACGTAGGGCGCAAGCGTTATCCGGAATTATTGGGCGTAAAGAGCTCGTAGGCGGTTTGTCGCGTCTGCCGTGAAAGTCCGGGGCTCAACTCCGGATCTGCGGTGGGTACGGGCAGACTAGAGTGATGTAGGGGAGACTGGAATTCCTGGTGTAGCGGTGAAATGCGCAGATATCAGGAGGAACACCGATGGCGAAGGCAGGTCTCTGGGCATTAACTGACGCTGAGGAGCGAAAGCATGGGGAGCGAACAGGATTAGATACCCTGGTAGTCCATGCCGTAAACGTTGGGCACTAGGTGTGGGGGACATTCCACGTTTTCCGCGCCGTAGCTAACGCATTAAGTGCCCCGCCTGGGGAGTACGGCCGCAAGGCTAAAACTCAAAGGAATTGACGGGGGCCCGCACAAGCGGCGGAGCATGCGGATTAATTCGATGCAACGCGAAGAACCTTACCAAGGCTTGACATGGACTGGAAACGCCCGGAAACGGGTGCCCCGCTTGCGGCCGGTTTACAGGTGGTGCATGGTTGTCGTCAGCTCGTGTCGTGAGATGTTGGGTTAAGTCCCGCAACGAGCGCAACCCTCGTTCTATGTTGCCAGCGGGTAGTGCCGGGGACTCATGGGAGACTGCCGGGGTCAACTCGGAGGAAGGTGGGGACGACGTCAAATCATCATGCCCCTTATGTCTTGGGCTTCACGCATGCTACAATGGCCGGTACAATGGGTTGCGATACTGTGAGGTGGAGCTAATCCCAAAAAGCCGGTCTCAGTTCGGATTGGGGTCTGCAACTCGACCCCATGAAGTCGGAGTCGCTAGTAATCGCAGATCAGCAACGCTGCGGTGAATACGTTCCCGGGCCTTGTACACACCGCCCGTCAAGTCACGAAAGTTGGTAACACCCGAAGCCCATGGCCCAACCCGCAAGGGAGGGAGTGGTCGAAGGTGGGACTGGCGATTGGGACTAAGTCGTAACAAGGTAGCCGTACCGGAAGGTGCGGCTGGATCACCTCCTTTCTAAGGAGCACCAGGCACCTGCACGGGGTCCGCATGGACCGTTCGTGGGGGGTGCGTGGAGTATGGCCTGCTGCCGGGACGCATGTTTCCGGGCGGGCCGCTCAAGGGTGGAATATCAATAAGGCAGGTGCCTGGCGGCACGGGCCGGCCCGGTTCTAGTACGGCTCCTTTTTTGCGCTTGCGTGGAAAGGGGGTGGGGAACGGATCATGGAGGGTTGGTTTGTGGTGTTGGGTGGTGTTTGGCACACTGTTGGGTCCTGGAACAACAACGTTCCCGTTGCCTTCCCTTGGTTGGGGGGGTGGGGGTGTTGTGTTTCGTGGTTTTCCCGTGCATGGCCGGTTCGCCGGGTGGTGCTGGTGCCCCTTTTTGGGGTGTTGGTGTTCCCTGGCGGGGTGGTGTGTGTTGGGGTTGTTGTTTGAGAACTATATAGTGAACGCGAGCATCTTATAAAGGAAGCAATTTCTTTGAGTATGTTTGAACCTGGATCTGATGCTGCCGGCGCCCTGTGGGGTGTTGGTGGTGGCGGTTTCATGGTTCTCTCGATAAGTGTTTTAGTGTGTGTTGACTGTTTTTTGTGGTCAAGTTTTTAAGGGCACACGGTGGATGCCTTGGCATTAGGAGCCGAAGAAGGACGTAGGAATCTGCGATAAGCCTCGGGGAGTTGATAACCGAACTTTGATCCGAGGGTGTCCGAATGGGGAAACCCCGCCACCGGTCGTGAGGCCAGGTGGTGACCCGCACCTGAATATATAGGGTGTGTGGGGGGAACGTGGGGAAGTGAAACATCTCAGTACCCACAGGAAGAGAAAACAATAGTGATTCCGTCAGTAGTGGCGAGCGAACGCGGATCAGGCTAAACCGTGCCATGTGTGATAGCCGGCGGGCGTTGCATGGTCGGGGTTGTGGGAGTTGCCGTACTGGTCCTGCCGGGCCGGTGGGGGGTTAGGTGCGTGTATAGGTGAAGGGCTTTGAATGGCCTGCCGTAGAGGGTGAGAGTCCCGTAACCGAAATGCATGGCACGCCTCCGGGTGATTTTTCCCAAGTAGCACGGGGCCCGAGAAATCCCGTGTGAATCTGTCAGGACCACCTGATAAGCCTAAATACTACCTAATGACCGATAGCGGACAAGTACCGTGAGGGAAAGGTGAAAAGTACCCCGGGAGGGGAGTGAAATAGTACCTGAAACCGTGTGCTTACAATCCGTCAGAGCCGCCGCGCCCCCTTGGGGGTGGTTGTTGTGGTGATGGCGTGCCTTTTGAAGAATGAGCCTGCGAGTTAGTGTTACGTCGCGAGGTTAACCCGTGTGGGGAAGCCGTAGCGAAAGCGAGTCTGAACAGGGCGTTGCAGTGGCGTGATCTAGACCCGAAGCGAAGTGATCTACCCATGGCCAGGTTGAAGCGTGTGTAAGAGCGCGTGGAGGACCGAACCCACTTCAGTTGAAAATGGAGGGGATGAGCTGTGGGTAGGGGTGAAAGGCCAATCAAACTTCGTGATAGCTGGTTCTCCCCGAAATGCATTTAGGTGCAGCGTTGCGTGTTTCTTGCTGGAGGTAGAGCTACTGGATGGCTAATGGGCCCTACAAGGTTACTGACGTCAGCCAAACTCCGAATGCCGGCAAGTGAGAGCGTGGCAGTGAGACTGTGGGGGATAAGCTTCATAGTCGAGAGGGAAACAGCCCAGACCACCAACTAAGGCCCCTAAGCGTGTGCTAAGTGGGAAAGGATGTGGGATTGCTTAGACAACCAGGAGGTTGGCTTAGAAGCAGCCATCCTTAAAAGAGTGCGTAATAGCTCACTGGTCAAGTGATTCCGCGCCGACAATGTAGCGGGGCTCAAGTACACCGCCGAAGTTGTGGATTTCAAACATGTACCCTAGCCGTGGATTCGTTCCGTGGTTCAGGGGTTTGGAGTGGTAGGGGAGCGTCGTGTGGGCATGGAAGCCGCAGTGTGAACTAGCGGTGGAGCCCACACGAGTGAGAATGCAGGCATGAGTAGCGAAAGACGGGTGAGAAACCCGTCCGCCGAATGATCAAGGGTTCCAGGGTCAAGCTAATCTGCCCTGGGTAAGTCGGGACCTAAGGCGAGGCCGACAGGCGTAGTCGATGGACAACGGGTTGATATTCCCGTACCGGTGAAGAACCGCCAATGTTGAGCCGGTGATACTAACCGCCCAAACCGCCATTTGCGTGCCTTCGGGCCAGGAATGTGTGGGGCGCGTGGGAACTGAACCGGGGAGGCAAGCGTATTAACAGGTGTGACGCAGGAGGGTAGCCAAGCCGGGCGATGGTTGTCCCGGTCTAAGGATGTAGGGAACGCGATAGGCAAATCCGTCGCGTGGCCATTGGGTTGGCGCTCCTGAGATCTGACGGGACCCCCGCAAGGGGGAATTTGGTGATCCCATGCTGCCAAGAAAAGCATCGACGCGAGGTTCGGACCGCCCGTACCCCAAACCGACACAGGTGATCAGGTAGAGAATACCAAGGCGATCGAGAGAATTATGGTTAAGGAACTCGGCAAAATGCCCCCGTAACTTCGGGAGAAGGGGGGCCTGCCCCGTGAAGGGACCATCGCGTCCCGTGAGCGGGTGTGGGCCGCAGAGACCAGGGGGAAGCGACTGTTTACTAAAAACACAGGTCCGTGCGAAGTCGCAAGACGATGTATACGGACTGACTCCTGCCCGGTGCTGGAAGGTTAAGAGGACCGGTTAGCCGCACTCGTGCGGCGAAGCTGAGAATTTAAGCCCCAGTAAACGGCGGTGGTAACTATAACCATCCTAAGGTAGCGAAATTCCTTGTCGGGTAAGTTCCGACCTGCACGAATGGAGTAACGACTTCCCCGCTGTCTCAACCATAAACTCGGCGAAATTGCAGTACGAGTAAAGATGCTCGTTACGCGCAGCAGGACGGAAAGACCCCGAGACCTTTACTATAGTTTGGTATTGGTGTTCGGAGTGGCTTGTGTAGGATAGGTGGGAGACTGTGAAACCGTCACGCCAGTGGCGGCGGAGTCATCGTTGAAATACCACTCTGGTCACTTTGGACATCTAACTTCGGCCCGTAATCCGGGTCAGGGACAGTGCCTGATGGGTAGTTTAACTGGGGCGGTTGCCTCCTAAAGAGTAACGGAGGCGCCCAAAGGTTCCCTCAGCCTGGTTGGCAATCAGGTATCGAGTGTAAGTGCACAAGGGAGCTTGACTGTGAGACAGACATGTCGAGCAGGGACGAAAGTCGGGACTAGTGATCCGGCGGCACATTGTGGAATGGCCGTCGCTCAACGGATAAAAGGTACCTCGGGGATAACAGGCTGATCTTGCCCAAGAGTCCATATCGACGGCATGGTTTGGCACCTCGATGTCGGCTCGTCGCATCCTGGGGCTGGAGTAGGTCCCAAGGGTTGGGCTGTTCGCCCATTAAAGCGGTACGCGAGCTGGGTTTAGAACGTCGTGAGACAGTTCGGTCCCTATCCGCTGCGCGCGCAGGAAATTTGAGAAGGGCTGTCCTTAGTACGAGAGGACCGGGACGGACGAACCTCTGGTGTGTCAGTTGTACTGCCAAGTGCATCGCTGATTGGCTACGTTCGGATGGGATAACCGCTGAAAGCATCTAAGCGGGAAGCCCGCTTCAAGATGAGATTTCCATGCACCTAGCGTGTGAGAGGCCCCCAGCAGACCACTGGGTTGATAGGCCGGACGTGGAAGCGAGGACTAAAGACTCGTGAAGCCGACCGGTACTAATAGGCCGATAACTTACACCACAAAAACAACACCACATGCCCGCGTTCACTATATGGTTCCCCAACAACAAACCCAACAGGTTTGCGCCCCGGGAAAAACCAGCACACCCCACCCACCCACCCCCCAAAGGGGCCGGGAAGGGCGTGTATAATCAAATACTGTTGTCCACAACAGGACACCAACTACAGAATTCCCCCGCACCACCGAAACCCCAACACCAAGGGGCCGGCACCGCGGGCGGAGGAAGAGTTACGGTGGTCATAGCGTGGGGGAAACGCCCGGTCCCATTCCGAACCCGGAAGCTAAGACCCACAGCGCCGATGGTACTGCATTCGAGAGGATGTGGGAGAGTAGGACACCGCCGGACAACACCAAAAGGGTAGAGGCCCCAACACACCAGTGTTGGGGCCTCCCCAACTTTAACCCCACAAACACCCCAGGACCAGCAACGGCTCGACACGGGCGAAGGGCCTGGTTTCACCCGGCCCCCGGGTGTTGACCGTCGCGTTGTTTGACGATGGGGCCGCCACCGGGTTTGACGACGAAGCGGGTATGAAAACGCCCCGCCAGGATTTTCCGGGCGGGGCGTTCGTGGTCATGGTGGCGGCGTGATCGTCATGGCTGCCGGTGGTTATTCGCTGAATTCACTGACCGCTGATTGTGCTGCGGATTGGTCCACGATCGCACTTTTTGTTGAGCGGGTGGCCATGAGCGCGGCGAGGGCGAGATTGTTCACGGTGCGTGGGTAGCCGCGTGAGGCTTGGTGGATGACGGTGATGGCGTCCTCGGAAAATAGAGGATCGGATCGTCCGGCGAAGCCGAGGTGTCCCTTGATGTAGGCGCCGGTGTCTTCCTGGTTCATGCCGCCGATGGTGAACCTTGTGCCGATGCGTTGGTCCAGGGCTGCCATGACGGCCAGTTTCAACCGGCGCCGCAGGGTGGGTTGGCCGATGAGCAGCAACGCGAAGTGCGACTCCGTATCCATCGAGACGTTGCTGAGCATACGAAGCGACTCAAGGTCCTCGTTGGAAAGTAGATGTGCTTCGTCGATGACGATGACCGGCAGGCGGGAGCGTTCATCGAGTTCCCCGGCGAGCAGGGACGCGGCCTGGGCGGCCAAGGCACCGGAGAAGAACGAGGGCGTCGCCCCGAGCGCGGTAACGATGGTCGAGCGTATCCCTCGGATCCCGATGGTCGGGTCCGGGATGTAAATAATTTGATGCCGGGCCGGTTCCAGGTGGGCCAGGGCGGCGCGGGCCGCGAGGGTCTTTCCGGCCCCGACTTCCCCGGCGATCACGCCCATGCGGCGTTGCTCGATACACCAGCTGATGCGTGCGACTGCTTCACGGTGGCCGGGGTGCTGGTTCAGGGCTGCCGGCGGTATGTCACGGCCGAACGGCATGCGGGTAAAACCAAAATAGCTTTGCAGGGTATCGATTTGGCTCATCTGGACTCCTCCTTGGGCTGGATACGGATGTTGATGTTCTGTTCGTGGATGTCGGCGAAGCTGATCGGTGCGGCGGTCATTGATTCGCGGTGCCGGGTGGCGACCAGGTCCAGGTAGTTGATCCCGGTACTGATGTTGGTCGCAGTGTCGTTGTCCTTGACGGCGTTGGTGACTTTGGCATGCACGTGCCGACCAATATCGAGGGGCTTCGCTGTCCCTGCAGGGAGGCCTTGGTGGTTGTTGACCGTGATAACCCCGTCAAGGTCAAAGGGGTCATAGACCAGCTCGACTTTCGTGCCTGCCAGCAGCGGGTCGACTTCGTAAGTGTTGGAGTGCAGGGACACTGTCCCGGTCTTGGTCACCCGGCGGGTGTCTGACCAGAGAAAGGCTTGGCGGATTACTTCCAAGGGCTTGCTCACCGGGGTGCGGTGTTCCCAGGACGCTTCCCACCGGGCCAGGGGTGTCTGCCCGGTACTGGAATGCACGGTGTGGTGGTAGATCATGTTCACCCATGCGGTAAACAGGGTGTTCAGCTCTTGAAGGGAGCTGACTTCGGAGCCGGCCTCCGGGCTGGTGCCCGGCAGCATGGGCGTGTCGGTCACGGTGATTTCACCCAGAAACTGGCTCGTGACAGTGTTAAAAAACCGCTCGATCTTGCCTCTTCCCTGGGGCCGGTACGGGGCCGAGTGCACCAAACGGATCCCCAGCTTCGCGCAGGTCCTTGCCAAGGATTTGTCAGCCATGGCGGCCCCGTTGTCCAGGTTGTGCCGACGTCGGCACAATTTGGATTATGCCGATGTTCGCGTTATGCCGATCTTTCCGTATCGTCCCAGTTCAGCGGCTTAGGGACGAGGAAATTATCGGCATAATCATAGGGCCTCGAGGAAGGTGAGGATGGCATCGGGTGGGTGGTAGCGGCCGGGTTTGCTGTTCGGCGGGGTGACGGTGGCGATGGCCCGTTCCTTTTGGGTCATGTCGGCGTGGAGGTAGCTGTTGGTTGAGGAGACCTGTTCGTGGCCGAGCCAGAGCGCGATGACGGTGATGTCGACCCCGGCTTGGAGCAGCCGCATTGCCGCCGTATGGCGCAAGGCATGGGTGCTCACGTGCTTGGTCGCCAGGGACGGGCAGTCCTTGGCGGCGATGGCGAGGTAGTGTGCGATGCGGTGCTCGATGGCGTCTGGGCTGAGTCGGTGCCCGGTGCTGGTGGGGAACAGCGGGTCCGTCGGGGCCCAGCCGCGTTCTTCGAGCCAGGCGCGCAGGGTGGCCACGGTGGCGGGGACGAGCGGGGTGCGTCGTTCCTTGCGTCCCTTGCCGATGCAGTGGATGTTCGCCCCGGTGCCCAGGGTGGCGTCGGCGCAGGTCAGTGAGGTCAGTTCCGAGATTCTCAGCCCGGTCTGGATGTCGAGCAGGAACATGGCGTGGTCGCGCCGGCCGGTCCAGGTGTCTTGGTTGATGGCTGCCAGGAGAGCGTCGACTTCGGCATCGGTGAGGTAGGTGACCAGGTTCTTCTCGAATCGTTTGGGTGCGATGGCGAGCACCCTTTGGATCGTGGCGGCATGTTCTGGATGTCGCGGTGCCGCGTAAGCGAAGAACGAGTGGATCGCGGCCAGGCGGTTGTTGCGGGTCCGGACGCTGTTGTGCCGGACTGTTTCCAGGTGTGCCAGGAACGCGGCCACGAGCTCGGCGTCGAGATCGTCGAACTCGAGCTTGCTCGGCGGGGTGTGGCGTTGGTCGGAGGCGTAGCCGAGCAGGATCTTGAACGTGGTCCGGTAGGCATCGATCGTATGGGGGCTGGCGCCGCGTTGGCTGATGAGCTTGTCGGTGAAGAATGCTTGCAGGGTCGGGGCCAGGGCGGTCATGGCCGGGCCCCGTAGCGTTCATCCAGTCGTGCCGCGGCCAGCCCCATCAGCTCCGGCGCCGCGGAGAGGTACCAATAGGTGCCTTCCGGTGTCCTGTGGCCCAGATAGGTTGATAGGGCTGCCATGTTGGCCCCGATGTCCGTGCCGGCGCGGTGCCAGTCAATGATGGTTTGAACACTGAAGCTGTGCCGCAGGTCATGGATTCTGGGGTGGGACGTGGCGGTGCGCAGCCCGATCCGGGTGGTGACGTCCCTGAAGGTTGCTTCAACGCTGCTGGCCCGCAGGGCGGTTCCCGCCGGTGTGATGAAGAAAGCCGTCGCTTGCGGTGTGGGGCACAGCAGTTCCCGCAGTTTGGCATATTCGGTAAGGGCTGCGGTCGTGGTGGGGTGCAGGGGGATGAACCGGGTCAGGTTGAACTTCCCCTGCCTGACCGTCAGCACCCCGTCCGTGAGGTTGACGTCCCCAACGCTGAGCCCGAGGGCTTCCCCGTGCCGCATCCCCGTCACGGCGATCAGGCCCAGAAGGGTTTCGTAGGTCGCGGCCCGCAGTTCCGGGCGCAGGTCACGCATCCCGGCCAGCAACGCAACAATCTCCTCCTGCGACCACAGATAAGGGGTGATGCGTTGCTGGTGGGCACCAAACACGTCAAGCGGAGGGACCTCGGTGGCCGGGTCGATGGTTTGCAGGTAGCGGGCGAAGCCGCGGACCGAGCCGAGTCGGTGGGCCAAGGTGATGGGCTGAACGTCATGCGACTGCTTGGCCCAGGCAATGGCCAGCTCGTTCGTGAGCACCGTGGCACCGGATGCTTCGATGAACGCCACCAATTGTGGAAGGTGGTAGCCTTCCTGCCTGAGTTTGAAACCCAGATCCCGGCGGAGTTTCAGATAATCATTGACATGGTCAAGGAGCTCGCTCATCACCGCACACTCCTTGGCCAGGGCCGGGCCAAGGCCCGGAGCCCGTCAATGTCGACCCGGGCATAGAGGGCCGTGCTCGTCAGGCTCCGGTGACGGAGCACCTGGGCGATCTCGGGCAGCGGAACACCGAAATTGACCATCTCACACCCCAGGGTGTGCCGGAGCCGGTGGGCACCCACCGGCGGCACACCGGCCCGGCAACAGGCACGGCGCACGATGCAGGAGATCCCTCCGCGGCCCAAGCCCCCGACCGGTGCCAAGGATCGGAGGAAAACCTCCCGATGGGAGCATGGGCGTGGCCGTCCGCGTTGCAAGTAGGCGGCGATCGCCGCCCCCACCTCCGGCGGCAGCGGCAGCTGGTCAACGCGGTGGCCCTTGCCATGCACCGTGACCAGCCCGGCACGCCAATCAATGTCCTCCAGGACAAGCCCGGAGACTTCACTGGCCCTCAGCCCCAAACGCAGCAAGAGGAGCAGGACGGCATGGTCCCGGCGCCCTTCATTGCTTCGCCCGTCGCACGACTCCAACAACTTTGTCGCATCGGAAGTACTGATCCCTGATGCCAGGGGTGAGCGACGCCGGCCCGTGGCAGTGAGCACCGCCCCTGACAAATCCGTCGGGATCAGGCCTTCCAGGAAACAGAAGCGCAGGAATGAACGGACGGCAACCACGAAGAACTGGGTCGAACCAACCGAAACCAGGGCGGCCTCGGCTGTCAACTGCAACTTAGAACTGACCACTGGCGGCAGTTTGTTTTGACCAGTGGCGGCAGTCGGTTGACCATGGGCGGCAAGTACTTTTGACCAGTGGCCAGGCGCCGGGGGTGTGCTGGGGTTGCGGCGCCTGACCATGGTGCGCGGTTAGTTCATCGGGTGGGTTCCTTTCCCGTTTTGGGCTTGCATGAGGCGCACGGACTCACCGCTGGTTTGGCAGAGGTGCGCGTGGTGCATGAGCCGGTCCACGGTCGCGGTGGCGATGGTTTTTGGCATGAGCTCATCGAACCCGGAGGGGTGGATGTTGGAGCTGATCGCGAGGGAGCGTTTCTCGTAGGAGGCGTCCACGACGCGGTAGAAGCCTTCGGCGGCGTCGCCGGAGACAGGCAAAAGGCCAATATCGTCAATGCAAATCAGATCGACATTGGTGACGCGGGTGATGGCTTTGTTGACGCTGTCATCGATGCGGTGCCGGCGTACGAGCGCGCCGAGGTCCTCCAGGCTCAGCCAAGACACGGAGAGGCCTTCATCGATGGCCTGCTGGCCCAACGATTCCAGCAGCAGGGTCTTACCGGTGCCGGAGGGGCCGCAAGCGATCAGGTTCTCCCGCCGCCGCACCCATTCCAGAGTTCGCAGGAACGAGGTCGTCGCCACGGGCAGGGTGGAGAGGGATTCCTCCCACACATCGAAGGTTTTCCCGGTCGGGAACCCCGCACGTTTGCGCCGGGTGGTGAGCATGGACCGGTTCCGCCCGGTCGCTTCGGCCTCGAGCAGGACCCTGACGACCTCGGTGGGGTCCCAACGCTGGGCTTTCGCGGTGGCCAGGACGTCGGCGACAACGGCGCGGGCGTGGGGCATCCGGGTGGTGCGCATCAGCGCAATCACCTGTTCTACTGCCACGTCTGCCAGCGGCGCCGGAGCCAGGGTTGCGGCGCTCATTCTGCTGCTCCTTCAAGATCGGTGATATCGGCGGGAATGGTCTCCTCGCCGGGCGTGGTGGTCGGGTTGGTGGTGCCGAAGTTCGCCCAACCGCTGGTGCCTTGGGACAGCCATTGGCTTTGATCGGTCACGGCATGCCGGGTGTTGTTGATGGTGCTGGATGGTTCGCCGGTAGCGGTGTTGGTGATGATGGAAACCAGGTCCTCATGGGTGAAACGGTGGTGCACCGCGGCAGCTCCCAGGCCCTGGTCGACGACATCGTTGCCCATGACCTTGGCGAGCGTGGCAGCCCGTTCCATTTTGTGGCGGATCTTGTTCGTGCCGGCTGCCGCGGCCTCCTTGAGCCAGAGTGCTGCCCCGGCGCCCAGGGCCAGGAATTCCTCTTCGGCCCTGTTGCTGGGGCGGATGACCCGTTCCAGGGCGCCAGCAGAGGCTGGTGGGAAATGCGCGTCAATGACCGCTGGTACGCCGGGGCGGGTGAGCTTATGGCGAGCGACTTCCACCGGCCCGGCCTTGTCAACGTGCACGATGATGACGTGGGTGTCGGTACCACGCACCCACACCCGTTGCCCCATCAGGGTGTGCGGGACGGAATAGCGCGAATGCTCATACGTAACCATGGGCGTGTTCGGCGGGACCTGGCGGACCTGACCGAAACTCGCCGTGACCGGCACCGCCGGAACCGGGTGAAGCTTAGGCTGTTCCACCAACCGGAGCATGTCCTTGGGGATCTCCAGCGTGGCGCGGTGCACGGAGGAATTCACATCCTCCATAAACGCCTCACAGGCCTGCTCCAGCTCGGCGAAGGAGCCGTACTCCGGACGCAGGTTGGTGTCTTTGGGCACGAGGTCGGCTTTAGCGATCTTCACCGCGTTTTCCACCCCGCCCTTGGAGGCAGGGTCTGCCGGCATGCACGTGTGCACGGCGGTGGAGTAGTGCCGGGCGAACGCAACGATCTGCGGGTTGCGGACCGGAACGCCGGCGACATGCTCGACCGTGACTGTTTTCTCATTGTCGGTCAATACATACGTTGGTACACCATTAATCAGCCTGAATGACCTGTCAAGGGCCGCGAATACGCTCGGCATCGTCTTATCCCGCAAGGGAATGACGATACGGAAGCGTGAGTACGCCATCCACGCGACGAACAACACGGTCTTGGCGCCGTCAACGACAGGACCGTCTCCGTAGTCCCACTGGAGCCACAGCCCTGGGGCCACAGTCCAGGGCCGGTGAACCCTGGCGTTCTGGGCCCGGTACTTCGATTTCAACCCGGCCAGCACATAGCGGGTCGTGCGGATCGAACCGGCGTATCCCAGATCAACGAGCTTGTCGTGAACAACGTCGCCGCGGATCTTTCCGCGGGACTGCTCCACCAGCTGTGTCATCGCCGGCAGGTACGGGTCAGTGATCCTGCCACGCTTGCGGGCGATCGGCGCTTGCGCACCGGCAGCCCGTGCTTTCACATACGAACGGACAGTGTTGTGTGAGACACCGCAAACCACCGCGGCACCTCGATACGACTGGGTCATGTCATAAGCAGCTAAAATTTCCATGAACTCTCCTGGAGACTTCAAAATAAGCCCCTTCCTTCCCGCAAAGGGTGAAATTGAAACGATTGGCATCGTCATTTCACCCCGAAGGAAGGGGCTCTCCCCGTAAAGACACGGGGATGGACAAGGGAATCCCAGCACACCCAGCCACCGGACGGCGGCGAACTACTGGTCAAAACACTTGCAGCCACTGGTCAAAACCACTGCCGCGAACGGTCAATCAAAAATGCCGTCTATGGTCAGTTTAAAGTTGCAGCTAACACTCGGCACGAATCGCGTCCGTCACGTCCCGGGCGGCCAACCCGACCAGATCCCCTCCGGGCGCCTGCCGGGCCAGGAAACGACGGGCCCGCAACACATAAGCTGCCGCGGTGCATGCGGCCAGTCCCCGCTCAGTGAGCAGGAACGCCTCAAACGTTGCCAGCAGCGCGTCAACCGGTGAGCCAACTAACGGCTCCTCATGCTCAACCTCGATCACGCCCCGGTCAACGAGGATCCCGGTGATCGTGGCAAAAAGTCGGGGCGGATACGCAACAACATGTCCCGCGGAATGTCTGGCCGCAACAAAATCATGAATCCGCGCGGCCGTCACATCCGTGGCCCCGAACGCGTGTTCCTGGAGCCAACGGCTAAAATCGGAGAGCATCCTCAACTCATTGACAATACTCAGCGGCGTATAGCCTGCCTCCTTCAACGCAGCCCTGAACGCCGGCACGAACGGCGCCAGCGGCCCCCTCACCCGGACCTTGGCCACCTTGCTTGCAGGGACACCCATGACATCCTCCTTCACGCGATAACTGATACATGAAGGATGCGCCCACGCCGATATTATGCCGATATTTTCCTCGTCCCTAAGCCGCTGAACTGGGACGATACGGAAAGATCGGCATAACGCGAACATCGGCATAATCCAGGTAGGCGACCTCGGGGATTCCGTGGGTTTCCAGGGCCGGGCGCAACACCGCGGAGAGCCGGATGGCGTCCTCCGCATACGCCCAGCGGGCGGCAGTAACCATGCGGGAATGATCATCGAGGAACGCGAACAGATACGTTTTCCGGCCCCCAATCCGGGGCCCATGCAAAGCATCACCAACCCAGATCTCATTCGAGGCGTTCGTTTCAAAGCGGCCGGTGGCCACCGGCCGGGTGCCCGTGGAAATGTTCTTCGCCCTAAAGTGGCGCAGCAGCGTCGTCTCCGACGGTGCCTGCCCCAGGGTTTCGGTAATGATCCGCTTGACCTGGGCAGCGGTCCGATTCGGTTTCTCACGTTTCAACGACTCGGCCAGGGTCAACACGGTCGAATCGGTGAAGGGGGTACAGGCCCGTTCCTCGGGTTTCAGCCCGTCAAAGCCGCCCACGTGCCAGGCCTTGACCCACCGGTCCAGAGTCTCCCTGGAGAAACGGCGGGTCCCGCCGAACGGCCACGGATGATCCACCAGCGCCAACGCCCGCACCAACGGCCCGCGTTGGCGGGTACTCAACGACGGATCCGCCACGCCCCGAATCACCTGATAACGGAAGAGGGCAATATTATCGCGGTGTTCCTTGCGCATCAACGGCGTATTTGCCCGCGGGGCAGGGTTGGCACGCACCGGGGAAACCACCGGCCCCAACTCCGGCAGAACCGCCAGGACAGGGCCTTTGATGTTGATGTCGGCGTCCACGAGGGCCGGCGGAGGGGCAGGGTCAAGCTCATGGGGCAGGTGGGCTGAAGCGCTCATCATCGAAAAGGATCCTTCCGGTGGGGGAAAACAAGGGATCGTGCCACCACCGGGATGCGGAAATGGCACGTGAACCCCACCTTGGCCCACTTACCCTTGTCGTGGCAGGGCGAGCTGGTGTTGCACCCCATCGGGCCACCCAACCCTGCTGAAGAACCACGGCCCATGAGCAAACAAAGCAGCATACTGCCACGGCACCTTGACCACGGGCTGGGCAACGGCGCGGTGCTGGTGGGCCAGGACCTGGGCGTGGGCCATCAGCATTGCCCACGCATTGGTTTTCTGGGTCAGTGCCGGTGCCGGCCAGAACCCCAGGGCCTCGGCGGTTCCCCGATGCACCCGGACGGCGAAAGCCGCCGCGATGGCCGGGGCATTGGCCGTGAAGTCCCGCAGCCAATCCCGCACCGTGGATTCAGGACGATCAAGCTTCACAGCGATCTTCCGGAACCCCAACCCCGCCACGGCGCTCAGTTCCACAGCGTCAGCGATCACCTCCGCATGATCAGCCCGCCGGGCAGCCAGCACCGCCGGTAACAAGATATGGGTGACACCGCACTCACCGCACCGGGCCCTGCGAGGGAGGTACCGGCGGTTCACCACCGGTACCCCACACCGGATCACACGCTCCACCCCGAAACCCCAAGGCTTCAGCGATCCACGGCACACCGGACACCTCAGTTCACGGCCAAAGAGCTGAGAGTCGACAGCAGCAGAATCGTGGCTTACCGTAAGCAACAGCGCGACTCATTTCGCGTCAGAACGACCTGGTGCGGCTTCGAAACTGGCACCGGGTCGTTCGTCATTTAAGATCAGAAACAAAATTCCAGATCAAGGGTCCATCGTCAGCCTGACGCCGCCAACGAAGAACGTCAAGAGGCCGACAAGGAAAACCAACTCACCACACCACATCGTCAGGCAAAGCGACTACCCACGGTCATCCACTGCGACGCGTAACACCGGGGAAGTCCGGCGCACGGGGCCTGCATTCAGATGCGCCAGCAAAAGCTCGGAAAGGGCCACGGGCACGTGACATGTGTCGGCATGTGACGAAGCTTCGCATATTCGGGCATTGTTCAGTGCGGGGCAGTGGTTCGCACTGGACGTTGACGACCATTCCGGAAATTCCTCATGATCAAGAATTCACACGTGCTCGTGGCCACCGCGCGCCGGAAGGCGCTGGCTGTGGCCGCTGCCGGGGCCCTGACGGGCATGCTGGTATTCGCCGGTGCCTTGCTCCCGGCGGTGTCCGCGGAGGCCGCGTGGGTGCCGTGCCTGGACCCGTCTCGGAAACGCCTTGGCCGACGTTCGTCGACACGGAATCTGCAATCGGGACTGCTACCGCCGGCGTGTTTGGTGGCTTCGCGGACACGAATAATGCTCAGGCGCCGGGGAACGCGAATCTGACGCTGAGCAAAAGCCGTCCCACGGCCCGACCCTGATGACGTGGATGTTGATATTGCTCTGCCTGACGTTGGCAGCCGCCACTTCGGTGGGCCTCTACGCGATGAACAACAAGCAGGGCCGGCGAGCCGGCGCGCACAGTTAGATGCGCTAGCCGGGCCGGATTCGCGCGGCAGTCTGCCACCGGGGAGGAGCGTTGGGCCCACAGGTCCGAGGGACCCCGGTAAGGGCTCGCCCAGCGAGGCGATACCGGGGAGGAGCGTTGGGCCCACAGCTCCGAGGGACCCCGGTAAGGGCTCGCCCAGCGAGGCGTTACCGGGGAGGAGCTGGGGACTAATTGTCGTTGGTGATGTCCGGCAGGACCCCGGACTCAAGCATCTTGATCGTGGCGGTGTCCGTGCTGAGCATGATGGCATCCTCGTCACGGCGGTAGCGCAGAATGGTGTCCACGTAGGATTGCACGGCCTCCGCCAGCGGCACGTTTCGCTCCTCCTGCTGGGACATGTACCAGCGGTGTTCCAGGACTTCGTGGACCACCTCTGCCGGCTCCAGTTTCCCGCCGAGTTCGCGGGGGATGGCCCGGACAATCGGCTCAAAGATGGAGCTGACCCATTCGTGGGCGCTGATTTCCTCGTCCATGCCAGGCGCCACGTCGTTGCGGAACGAGTCCATGTCGTTGAGCAGGCGCCGGGCCTGGTTTTCCTGGGCGTCGATCCCCGTCAGGCGCAGCAGGCGGCGCTGGTGGTGGCCGGCGTCGACCACCTTGGGCTGAAGCTGGATGGTGGAGCCGTCCGGGGTGGTCTTGATGGCGTATTCCTCCACGTCAAAGCCGAGCTCGTTCAGGCGGCGGATGCGCGCGCCCACACGCCAGCGGTCCTCCAGCTCAAAGGACTCCTTCTCGGTGAGCTCGGCCCAGAGGCGGCGGTAGCTTTCCATGATCAGTTCGCTGGTGGCCACCGGGTCCACCTTCTCCTCGATGAGGCCGCCCTCGAGCAGGTCCATGAGTTCCCCGGCGATGTTGACGCGTGCGATTTCAAGATCGTATTCGCGCTGCCCCGTGGACAGATCGGGGTAGAGTTCGCCGGTTTCGGCGTCCACCAGATATGCGGCAAATGCGCCCGCGTCGCGGCGGAACAAGGTGTTGGAGAGGGAAACGTCCCCCCAGTAGAAGCCAACCAGGTGCAGCCGGACCAGCAGCAGGGCCTGCGCGTCGATCAGGCGGGTCAGGGTGTCGCGGCGCAGCTTCTGCGAGAACAAGGCGCGGTACGGCAGGGAGAACTTCAAGTGGCGGGTGACGAGGACGGGGTCCAGGGGGGCGCCGGCGGCGGTGGTGCGCCCGGTGATGACGGCCACCGGCTCCACGCAGGGCACATCCAGCCGCGCCAGCTTGCGCAGCATGTGGTATTCGTGCCGGGCAACGTGCTCCGAGGTTTCCTTGATGGCGATGACGGAGCCGTCCAGGTGGGCGAAGCGGACCACGTGCCGGGAGATGCCACGGGGCAACGCGGCGAGGTTGGCGGCGGGCCACTCCTCCAGAGTGATGTGCCAGGGCAGGTCCAGCAGGCCCGGATCGGCGGTGGCTGCCGTGATGTTCAGCGAGCCCATGACCTGCACGGGCGGCGCAGGCTGGCGCGGCAGTTTTCCGACCTCGTCAAAGTCTGTGGGTTCGTCGTTCCACTGGGCGCCGGCTGTTTCACTCATGGGCCAATTCTCTCTTAAAAGCAAAACGCGGTTGCCTGCCGGATGAATACCCGGCCGGCAACCGCGGCTGCGGGTCTCGACAGGCTCGACCACTGGGGACCGCAGGTGATCGAGCTTGTCGAGATCCAGTGTTAGTTGTTGACGACGCTTTGGTCGCCCAGGCGGGCGCCGGAGGTGGCGTCGAACAGGTGGACGTGGCCGACCTGCGGGCGGACGTGGACGGTGTCGCCCTTCAGCGGCGGACGGCGGCCGTCGACACGGACCACCATGTCGCGCTCGGCGCCGTCGATGGTGGTGTGGCCGTACACGTAGGCGTCGGCACCCAGCTCTTCAACGACGTCGGCCTCCACGGCCAGACCCTCGCCGGCGCCGACGATCTCCAGGTCTTCCGGACGGACACCCAGGGTGACGGTGTTGCCCGCGGCCGCGCCGAGGACATCGGAGGGGACCGGGTAGACGGACCCACCGAACTTCACGCCGCCGTCGACCACGGGCAGTTCGAGCAGGTTCATGGCGGGGGAGCCGATGAAGCCGGCAACAAACACGTTCTGCGGGCGGTCGTACAGGTTGCGCGGGGTGTCCACCTGCTGCAGCAGGCCGTCCTTCAGCACGGCGACCCTGTCGCCCATGGTCATGGCCTCGACCTGGTCGTGGGTGACGTAGACGGTGGTGACGCCCAGGCGGCGGGTGAGCGATGCAATCTGCGTGCGGGTCTGCACACGCAGCTTGGCGTCAAGGTTGGAGAGCGGCTCGTCCATGAGGAAGACCTGCGGGTTACGCACGATGGCGCGGCCCATGGCAACGCGCTGGCGCTGGCCGCCGGAGAGCGCCTTCGGCTTGCGGTCCAGGTACGCCTCGAGGTCCAGGAGCTTGGCTGCTTCCTTGACGCGCTTGGCCCGCTCTTCCTTCGACACGCCGGCGATCTTCAGGGCGAAGCCCATGTTGTCCGCCACCGACATGTGCGGGTACAGCGCGTAGTTCTGGAAGACCATGGCGATGTCGCGGTCCTTCGGCGGGACGTCAGTGACGTCGCGATCGCCAATGAGGATGCGGCCGGAGTTGACGTCCTCCAGGCCGGCGAGCATGCGCAGGGAGGTGGACTTTCCGCAGCCGGAGGGGCCGACGAGAACGAGGAACTCGCCGTCGGCGATGTCGATGTTGAGCTTGTCGACAGCGGGCGTGGTGGTGCCCGGGTACAAACGCGTAGCGTTGTCAAAAGTTACTGTAGCCACAGTATTAAATCCCTTCATCGGCAGGTACGTGCCGAACGATCCGTTGTGAATGGTTTTTGTATTCAGTTGTGCAGGCCGCACTCCACCGAGGGCGGAATCGGCTCTGATGTATGAAGTATGACACATGTTTGCCCGGGTTCGGCGTGGCCATGTCATCATGCGGTCACACTTGGGCCCTCGCCCGTTCAGGAACGCGTGGAGAGCAGGAGTTCCAGGACCGCAGGAACCTGTTGGGGTGAATCGACCCGGATGCCGGCGGCGGTGTCGCCGGGCCCCACCTTGATGCCAAGGTCTCCGGGTTCCAGCGCGGCAAAGGCGTGCTCGTCGGTTACGTCATCGCCCACGAACACGACGGCGGTGGCGCCGGTGACCGCGCGCAGCATCGCAATGCTTTCACCCTTGTTGGCCTGCACCACGGAAATTTCAAGGACCATCTTGCCCTCGCTCAGGAACAGCCCCGG
Source organism: Arthrobacter dokdonellae (assembly GCF_003268655.1). Taxonomy (NCBI): domain Bacteria; kingdom Bacillati; phylum Actinomycetota; class Actinomycetes; order Micrococcales; family Micrococcaceae; genus Arthrobacter; species Arthrobacter dokdonensis. Next base: position 1,128,585 of record NZ_CP029642.1, read on the forward strand.
CGTGCCCTCAAGTTCCGCGCGGACCGCGTCGACCGCGTCCTGTCCGTGCCGTACGGAGGCCAGCCTGAAATGAAGGACGACGCCGGCCGGCTTTTGTTCGGCGGCCGTGCCCGGATGCGCGGCAACCGCCGACTCGACGCAGCGGCGGGCCAGCGCGAGCGCGTCTTCCTGCGCCGGCGACAGCGTCAGGGCAGGGGAGTCGGGCCCCAGCCAGACCTCGGCACCGTGGCTGCCCACCAGCAGGGCCCGCTCCGGGGGCGAGGCGACCGCCCGCAAACTGGCCAAGGCGCGCCCGGAGACGAGTGCCGTCGTCGTCCCTTCCAGGGCCGTCAGGGCCGCGAAGGCCGCGGCCGCCTCCGGGAGCGGCCGGGCGTCGTCGGCGTGGGAAACCAGGGGGGACATGGTGCCGTCAAAGTCCATCGCGACCAGCAGCCGAGCTGTCCGGCCCACGCGTACGACGGCGTCCCGTACCTCCGCGGGCAGCTCACCTGTCGTCACGGACGGCCTCGTTATGCAGCGTCGTCAGGAAGTCCTCGCTCCACCGCTGGACGTCGTGGGAGAGGATCTGCTTGCGCATGGCGCGCATCCGGCGGCTGGCCTCCGTCCTGGGGAGGTTGATGGCGCGCACGATGGTCGCCTTCAGCCCGTCGATGTCGTGGGGGTTGACCAGCAGCGCCTGCTTGAGCTGGTCGGCGGCGCCGGTGAACTCACTCAGGACCAGGGCGCCGGTGTTGTCGCTGCGCGCGGCCACGTATTCCTTGGCGACCAGGTTCATGCCGTCCCGCAGGGAGGTGACGAGCATGACGTCCGAGGCCAGGTAGAGCGCCACCATTTCCTCGACCGGGTAGCTGTGGTGGAGGTAGCGGACCGCGGTGTTTTGGATGGAGTCGAACTGGCCGTTGAGCCGTCCCACCATGCCCTCCACTTCTTCGCGGAGCAGCCGGTAGGACTCCACGCGCTGGCGGCTGGGGCTGGCCACCTGGATCAGGGCGGCGTCCTCCACCGTGATAATCCCGTCCTTGAGCAGTTCCCCGTAGGCCTTGAGGCGGTGGGTGATGCCCTTGGTGTAGTCCAGCCGGTCCACGCCGAGCAGGATGGTCTTGGGGTTGCCCAGGTCCTCCCGGATCTGCTTGGCGCGGGCGACGATGTCGGGGCGGGCCGCGAGTTTCTGGATCTGGGTGGCGTCGATGGAGATGGGAAACGGCTCAGCCCGGGCAATGTGGCTGATGGTTCCGTCCCCCTCCTTGACGTGCACCTGCTGGGCCTTGACGCTGGCGCCGAGGAAGCGCCGGGCCGAGCGCAGGAAGTTGGCCGTGTCGTTGGGCCGCTGGAAGCCGATCAGGTCCGCGCCGAGCAGACCGTTGATGATGGCTTGGCGCCAGGGCAGCTGGGCGAAGATCTCCGGCGGGGGGAAGGGGATGTGGTTGAAGAAGCCGATGCGCAGGTCCGGTCGCAGCTGCCGTAGGTAGCGCGGCACCATCTGCAGCTGGTAGTCCTGGACCCAGACGGTGGCGTTCTTGGCGGCGGATTCCGCCGCGGCCTCGGCAAAGCGCATGTTCACCCTGCGGTAGGCGTCCCACCAGGTGCGGTGGAACTCCGGGGGTGCGATGACGTCGTGGTAGAGCGGCCACAGGGAGGCGTTCGAGAAGCCCTCGTAATACAGCTCCACCTCGTCGCTGGAGAGCGGGACGGGGATCAGGTCCATGCCGTCGTGGTGGAACGGTTCCAAGGACTCGTCCGGGGCCCCGTGCCAGCCCACCCATGCGCCATCGCGGGTGGCCATGACGGGGGCGAGCGCCGTGACAAGGCCGCCGGGGGAGCGCCGCCAGCCGTCGTCGGACTCCTCCACGGGGACGCGGTCCACGGGCAGCCGATTGGAAACGACGATGAAGTCTGAGGTGCCATGGACGGCTTCGGGGACACGGCCAGCCCGGTTCTGGGGCTGCGATTTGACCGACAAGGGGGCTCCAATGGTTTAACGGCTCATTTGGTGCCAGCTTAGCCGTTGCGGCACAGGGGGCGAAGGCTGGCACGGCCCAGCGCCGTGCGTGATGGGCATTCTCCAAGCTTTGCCGCCTAGGATTAGACTTTAGTTGCCGTTGCGCTGCCTATTGTTGCGCCCACACACCTGAGGAATTATGAGCCCCAAGAACGAACCACGGTTGACCAAGGCTGAACGCACGGCGCAGGCGCGCGAAAAGGCAAGGCTTCTTCGCGAGGCGCAGCTGAAGAAGGAAAAGCGCAACAGTTGGCTGATCCGTGGCGGTGTGCTCGCCGCAGCGGTGGTCATTGTGGTCATCATTGCCCTGGTGGTCATCCAGACGCAGAAGGGCAACGAGCCCGTTGCCTCCTCCGGTCCCGTGCCGGCCAACGCCAATGCCTTTGGCGGCGTGACGGTGGGCAAGAACGGGGCCGTCGTTGCGCCCACCACCGCGGCCAAGACCGTGGACATGAAGTCCGTTCCGCCGGCCCCCACGGCGGCACCCACGGCCGTGGGGGACCCGGCAGGCATCGGCGTCAAGGCGCCGGCGTCCGGCCAGCCCGCGCAGGTGGTGATGTACCTGGACTTCATGTGCCCGGCGTGCAACAACTTTGAGAAGACATACGGGGCGGAATTGGACAGCCTGCGCAACGAAGGCAAGATCACCGTGGAGTACCGCCCGCTGCCGTTCCTTGACCGCTTCTCCTCCGGCACCAACTACTCCTCGCGGTCAGCCGCCGCGGCGGCCTGCGTGGTGGACCAGTCCCCGGCCAAGTTCAAGGCCTACCTGGACTCCCTTTACGCCCACCAGCCGGAGGAAAACAGCTCGGGCCTCGACAACGCGACGTTGGAGAAGCTGGCCACGGAGGCCGGCGCGGCCAACATCAACAGCTGTGTTGATGCCAAGACGTACCGGCCCTTCGTTGCCTACACCGGCGCCCTTGGCGCGTCCGCCGGCATCAACGCCACGCCGACGCTCTTTGTCAACGGGCAGCAGTGGGACCCGAACAAGGTGCAGGACTTCAACACGTTCCTTAACACGGCGATGGCGGCCAAGAAGTAGTTCGATTCGGCGGCCGGCTCCTTGCGAATCCGTATGTATTGGGTAGCGTGCGCAGTGCGCAGTGCGCAGTGCGCTGCAGTGTGCATCGCGCGCAAGGAGCCGGTTTTCATTTTCCGGCGGGTCCTACGGTAACCTTGTCTAGCGCCTGAGGGCGTCTGCCTCCTTAGCTCAGCTGGCCAGAGCACCGCTCTTGTAAAGCGGGGGTCGTCGGTTCGAATCCGACAGGGGGCCCAGAAAGCCCGGAATGACAGGGATTTTGAAAGTTTGAATGGCCTCGAATCGGGGCCATTCAAACTTAACTCATTACTAACTCATGACAATCGCGTCCCAACGCTCATTACTTTTCATCTTTTAGGTCCGAAGGTGGCGTCTGTTCAGGCCCGTCAGGGGACCCGAAGGCGTCGAGGACAGCACGGGTGTCCAACGCTTCCTGATACTCCTCGATGTAGTGCTGGAGCGTCATGGAGACCTTGGAATGTCCCGCTTGGTAGGCAGCAGCCTCGACCCCCATTGTCCTTGCGATGAGGGTGGCATTGGCCTTCCTGAAAGTCTTTAGTGTCACCCAGCTGTAACCAATGGCATCTGCCGCTCTGCGCCACGCCCTGCCGATGTTATTCGGATCGCAGACGGTTCCGGTGGACGAGGGGAACACCAAGTTGTAGGTGTTTGATGCCTTGGAGTCAGTCTGAAGATTTTTTCTGGTGCGGAGCTGAGCTACGAGAAATGAAGGAATGGTAATCCTTCGAATGCCGTGCCTGGTTTTGGGGTGGTCCTGAATCCTGACTCCGCCACTGGTGGTTCGGATGACGGTTGCGTTAATGAACAACGTCGGCGGCTCGGCGTCCAAGTCGATGTCGTCCCATCGAAGCGCAAACAATTCACCTGGCCGAAGTCCAGTGCTGACGAGGAAGTCAGCGATCTCGTGGAGGTCTTGCATGCGATTTCGCCCGAGTGCCGGGGCCCGCTCCCAACCAATGATCTTCGTCCTAAGATCCTGATACTGTGCAATGCTCAGGGCCTGCGGCTTTGCAGGCTGGACCCGTGGGATGGCGATGCCTAGTACCGGATTGACGACCACTGCATCATGGCGACGGGCAACCTTGAACATTGCTGACAAGACGGCTCCGCAGCTTCGCGCGGTCGCAGGCCCCACGTCTTTAACAACGCTGCGAATGAATTGGTCAATCATGCCCGAGGTGGCTTCGCCAATTCGAACGGCACCCAGAGCTGGTGTGATGTACTTTTTGACGCAGTATGCGTACTTGTCCTTCGTGCGTGATGCCTTGTCGGATTGCTCCAATTCGGCCAAGTAGATGTCGGCTAGCTTGCTAATCTTGCTCATCTGATCAACAAGACCGTTCCTTGGCGTTTGGCGATCCCTTAACTTGCCTTGAAGGTTTCGACGAGCCGCTGCCGCGGACGGACCACGGGCCTCAATCAGCCTCCGTTCGCCGTCCCAGTCACGGAAATATGCACGGGCGCGCCACGTCTTGCCTGTGGCGCGGTCCGTGCTGATGCTGCTCCACGTCCCGAGAGGGTTGGGATGTCTACTCACGATTCGCCGGGACTTATGTCTCAGGGATCCGACCGCTGGGCTAGCCACGCATCCAGATCGGACCGCGTGATGCGGAGGTGTCGGCCAATCCTGTAAGCATGTGGGCCGACGCCCCTAGAGCGCCACTGGTAAAAGGTCTGTTCAGGGATCTGCAGTTCGTGGCAAATCTCTTTCGGTGACATCCACTCTTCGGTCAACTCGTGGGTTGGCGTTGCATGGACTGACTGTTCGGTCATCGGAATCTCCTCCTGGGTGTTGCCGTACTCCTTTCCATGCATTTTGTATGCCAAAGATGTATGACTTAGGTTGGGGACTCAGAGGGCGCGGAGGGATAAGGTCACCAATCGGGTTTCCAATGACCAATCCGCGTTGTTGGTTGTGGCGACCCCGGACACTTCGACCTGGTCACCCGTCTGCGCCAAAGGCGCAATGGTATAGAGACCCGACGGAATGCGTTGGTGCAACCGGGGCCTTGAGCCGTCTTTGTCAGCAAACGGCACCATCACCGTAAGGCCGGGCAAATAGAAACGACACGATCACCCGCACTATCGCGGGAACAGACATCGATGTCACCTGTCTCACCGGCCGCGGGAGTTGTCGGTGAAGTCGTCCTCGGCAAACAAGGAGGGCGCCACTGCCAAACAAGAACAAGTTCTTGGGAAGGGTTCCAGTGGCTAGAGTGAGTTGAGCGGGAGCATCTATTTATTGGTGTCGTAATGGTAGTTGCTGGCTGAGCGGCGCACGACGGCACTGTTCTATTGCTCAACGAAGGCGTTCTCGTTGTCAGTTGTTCGGCCGGGAGCGGGTCACACAAATGAAGTGTCCGTGACGCCACTTCGGGAAGGGTTTGTTAAATAATTTCGGGCCTTGTTAGTGGATGTGGTCGAGGCGACACGGGAACTCGTCCTGGATCTCCGCCATTGCAGCGACCGTAAACTTGGCAGTTTGGATTTTGATCGCCCGCTTGATCGTCCATTCGGTAAAGACATCCATAACGGTCAGCATGAACGCGTACTGGCAATAGGGCACTGTTCCCGTGGTGCGCCACACATTCTCAATAGCGACCGGACCAGGCTCCCAGTCAATGACGGGAATCCGGGACCTGATCGGAATCGCCTCACTACACTGGTTCCGCCGTGACCGAGAGGTCGAGTGACCATCCGGGTGCATTTCCCGCTTGAGGGGCTCCAACAGTCAGTCAATCGTGGTGGCACTCATCGCCAGCAGCCAGGTCGTTTCATACGACTGCCTGGCCACAACCCAGACCTGCGGGAGCACTTTGACAGTGCCGTACCCGCAGGTGTCAGGGCGCGCCCGTCACTTGAACGGCCTGATCGAACCCTTCGGCACCACACCTTTCAAAGCTGGCGGCGTGCATTCGCCTTGGACCAGCCAATCTCAGCTGGCAAATACGGCCTGATGGTACGGGCAGTCCGGGTAGGTGGTACCGCTGATTTCGGCGACCCGGTACCGACCAGAAACCGCGGAACTCGGTTTCTGGCCAGCACCAGGGTTGACCGCCGCCGAGAGGGCGCTGGTGCGTTGCCGGAGTGTGGCGGTTATTCCCAGTGGTCGGTGGCGTCGCGGGCTTCTTGGGCATGCAGCCGGCGCATGTCGACGTCGCCGAGGTTGATCGTGCGGGCCCGGCTTGCGAGCCGGTTCACGATGGAATCGGCGGCGACTTTCTCCGGCAGGCTTTCGATCCAGTATCTTGGTCCGGATTGACTGGCGATCATGGTGGGCAGCCGCTGGTCCCTGTTGACCAGGACGGTGAATAGGTCGTTGGCTGCGGTCTCATCGATGCCGATGGTGAGGAAGTCGTCGATGATGAGCAGGTCAACGTCGCTGAGCTTGTTGAGCAGGTTTTGGTGGGCGATCCTGTCGCCGCGGGCGATGACCAGTTCCAGTGCCAGCTCGTCCATCCGGGTGTAGTGGACCGAGTGCTCCGCATGGCACGCGGCGATCCCTATCGCGCAGGCGATGTAGGTTTTCCCGGCGCCCGTGGGGGAAATCAGCAGCAGGTTCGTCGGGTCCGCCCGCCAGTCATGGGCGGCGTAGCGTTGCATTCGCACCGAGGAGACCCCGCGCGCGGGCAGGTACCGTATCTCTTCGATCGAGGCGTGCGGGATGGGGAACCGGGCCTTGCCTATGAGCTTGTCGATGCGGTTTGAGCGCCGGACCTCCAGGGCTTCATCCACTGCGGTGAGGAAGAGCTCCTCCGGGGTTTTGAGGTCGTTGCCATCGTCCTTGAGCAGTTCCTCGAGTTGGAGGGCGACCTGGGTGATGCGCAGCGCCCGGAATTTCTCGTAATCAACACTGGTGAACATACCCTGCTACCGGCCTTCCTGGTAGTAGTCTGCGCCGCGGACATACACGTCGCTGCGTTCCGCTGTGTCGGTTGCGGCCGGTGCCTTCTTCGTGTTCGGGGCCGCCGGCAGTGGCGGCGCCGCTTGTTGGCTGTCACTGTTCATCGAGGCCATCAGCCGCTTGAGCGTGGTGTAGGTCGGATAGCCGTGCTGGTTCAGGATCTGCTGGCACGTCGCTTCCAGGCGTTGCCTGTTGTTCTTGCCCAGGCCCTCCAGGATGTTCTGGCAGTCCAAAAAGGCCTGAGCCTGGATTTTTGGCCGGTCAAGGACCATCTCGATCACCTGGATCGTGGCGGGGCCGAAGCTTCGGGCGCGGTCAAGGAACCATTTCCGGGACCAGAGGCCGTGCACGTCCTGATGCTGCCTGGGCACGTGTTCGACCATGGTTGAGTACTGGCCCTTGCGCCCGTGCTTGCGCGGATGCTCACAAGCCACAGCGTCGCCGTCAAAGATGGTTACCTTCACGCCGGTCAGCCGGACCTTCAAGATCCGACCCGTCAGCTTGTAGGGCACCGAGTAGTGCTGGTAATCGGCGGTGACATGTTCTCTGAACTCGAATGAGTCATATATATCATCGCGAATCGCCGGCGTCAGCCAGCGGGCTGGTGGCCGATGGTCGGGATGCCGAGGGCGACGGATGTGTTGGTGCGCCGTTGCACTTGGGCCAGTTTGTCTTCGGCGCCGGCGAGACTGACTTCGAGGCCTTCGACTTCACCGAGCCAGCCTTGCTCATGGGCTTCGACGACGCGGGCTTTGAGGTTGTCGCGGATCTCGAGTAGGCGGGTCTGCTGGTTCGGATCGGGCCAGAGCAGGGAGCAGCGGATGCAGGCGTGTTCGTGGATGCAGTTGCTGCCGAACGCGCGGCCGCAGGTCCCGACCGATACCTTGCGGCGTTGGAAATGGCCAAGGAATTGCTGCCACTCGTCGTCGGTGGGCTCGCGGTATTCCTCGCTCGGTCGCAGGGCGCGGCGCCGGGCTATAAACGCCCGGTGGGCGGTGATCGTTTCCTCTGGATAGACGGCCTTGTATCCCATGGTGACGCCGATGTCCTGGTGGCCGGCGATGACCTGCGCGATGTGCGGCGGAAGCCCGTTCATGATTGCATCGGTGATGAAGATCCTGCGGAAATCATGCGGGGTGAACCGGAGCGGCTGCCCGTCATCAGGGCCTGTCAGGCCGGTGCGTGCCAGCGCTTCGTCGAGCAGGGTGGAGACAAATCGTGCGGTAATGGCACGGTGTTCGCCGTTGACGAGGTGTTGGAACAGGAGCGGGGCAGGTCGGCGCCAAACCAGTTCGTGTTCGTCTCTGGCGCTGACCAGGGGGATGGTGCCCTCGGGTTTGCGGTGGCGGCTGATGATCGTGGAAAGCACCTCGGCCAGTTCGGGGCTGACCACCAGCAACCGTTCGGTGTCGGTTTTAGACGGGGCGATCTGCAAGAGCGGAACGAGTTCCCCACTGTCCGGCAGCCGGTATTGGATCAGGCTGTGGTGGCTGATCTCAAGCAGTTCCTCGATGCGGACGCCGGTGTGCCGCAGCACCTCGATGACCGCCCACGCCCAAAATGCATGGTCTTCATCGCGGTTGAGCAGGGTTTTTTTGGCGGTGTCCGGGTTGGTGACCCAGACGTTGGCCTGCGTGCCGTGCGGACGTTTAATCCTGGTCATGGTGATGCCGTCGGAGGTGAACGGTTCGCCGGGCGCGGCGCGTAGCCCGGCGGCGAGGAGCGCTGTTGATTGACGGCGCCAGGTGGTGGTGGAGTTGGTCAATACGGGCATTACCGGCAATCGGGAGCGGGTGCGGCTGTCCATGCGCGCCTTGCGGTGCCGCACCATTTTCCGGCGTGACAGATCGTCCTGGCTGATAGGACACGGTGCCACCCATGGGGCCCACCGGCTAGGGTCTTCTAATGCCCACTGGGACAGGTCGAGGTAGAACGCCCGGACCGCTGCCAGAATATCCAGGTGCGACAGTCGCTCGGTCTCGATCTGGATTTCCTTGCCGTCGCGGACAATGGTGCGAATTTTGGTGCTCAGTCGTCGCTTCCACGCCCCGGCAATATTGCGGGGTAGGTTCAACGATTCGATGCCCTGGTGGTGGCGTTCCAGGTCGGCCCAGAAGCAGCGGACCAGCGCGTAGGCCAGCGACAGCAGTGTGGAGTAGTCGACGGACGGCTGCCGCTCACGCAGGTAGTCGACCAGCAGGTCGCGTATTGGGATGCAGGCAATGTTGTAGCGGTCGACGAGTTGTTCGACGGTGCGTTGCCCGGTGCTGTGGATCTGTTTGAGGCTCGGTACGTCTGCTGTAATGATCCCGGTTTGCCGCAGGACGCGGATGCTCGCCCCGGCTGAGGGTGCTTTGGCGCGAATCTCCTTCTCCAGGTCGATGACCTCGAGGACATCACCGACGGTGATGTCCTCGACTGTGCCGCCTTTTGCGGCGACGATCACGGCGCAACGAAACAGCACGTGCTTGCCCACGTCGGTGCCGACTGTCTCGTCACGCTCGCAGTGGTCGCCCAGCCGGGCGAATCCTTCACCGTCGCGGGTACGGGTCAGGTGACGGACCAGCTTGCGTTTCTTTCCTCCGGTCAGCAGCCACCGCAAGGACGGGCGAACCACATCGAGTCCGACGGCGATCAGGAAGGAACTGGTCATCACCTCCAGCCGGGAGGGCGAGTAGTCGCCGCGCTCACGTAGCCACCGGGCGGGCAGCTCGGCCCAGTCGTCGCCCGCCGCGTCCGCTCCGCTGGCCAGCCATCGTTCCTGCCAGGTGTCGCCCGGGTGCTCTGACAACCAGTCCAGGAGCATCAACAATCCGCGAAGGCCCAGCAGCCGCATCGATTTCGATACCGGGGCACACAGCGCTTCCGACGCCCGTTGATCCAAGGTCCGCCTGTCAACGCCGGTGGCCGGCCACCGATCGACGGTGGGCCTCGGGGGAAACCGTGCCCGCCATGCGGCCACGTCCCTGGTGTCATCCGACTGTGGTGGCCAGTCGCCGTTGGTGTCTTTGCTTTGTTCTGCCGGGGCCATAACGGCGCTGATGCTCATGGTGTGGCCTTTCCAAAGAGCACGGCGAGGGTTTCTGGCGAGTAGCCCGGCGCCGCCGGGGGCGGCTGCTCGATGCGGTCGCGGGCGGAGTGGTGCGCCAACACGCGGGCGATCACGTCCTCCTTTCGCGGCGTGATGTAAATCTGGGTGGTCGTCAGCCGGGCATGACCAAGGACGTATTGCACGTCTGTGAGCGGCATCGAGGGGTCCTCGGCCATCCGGTAGGCAGCGGTGTGCCGAAGCGCGTGTAGCGTTGCTTCTTGGCCGGCCGCCTGGCCGGCACGCTCAAACATCCGGTGTGCCGCGTGGTAGGTCAATGGCCGCGCCGGCCGGTCCAGCGTCCACCACAACGGCTGCAGCGGACCCTGCCCGATCGCATCTTTCATCTCGACCTGATACAAACGTAGCCACACAAACGCGTCTGGTGACGCCGGCAATTCCTGCACTTCCCGGGTTCCCTTGCGCACCACCGTTATCAGTTGCCTTCCGGGGTCCACGCCTCCCTGAGTGGCCGATAACAACTCCGAGGCGCGCGCACCGGTAGACACGTAGAAGGCCACCATGGCGCGGTCCCTGTTCGAGCGCAACTTCGCGAAGATGTCGTCGAAAACCCGATCAGGGATGCTCCGTGGAATCCTGCGCTGCGGCTTGGGCCGGTACAAGCCCGACTTTTCCAGCCGGTAGGGATCCATAGGATTGTGATGGGCGTTCGCCCGTCCGGTGCGTCGGGACCGAGCAAGCGGGAACGGATTGACCAACGGGCCCGATCCGACATCGCGGTGGAAATCGTAGAAGCCCCGCAGCACCGTCTCGCTGTGGAGCCGGGCCGAAATTGAATACCCGCGGCCTTCCCGGGCCACTACCGCCAGCCAGCGGCAGAAATCCCGCGCCTCGATCCGGGATGCACGATCCCAGGCCACGCCAATCGCCCACAAGAAACGGAACCAGCGCAGCAGATCCATGCCATACGAGCGGACGGTTGCCTCGCTGCGCCCGGCCGCCAGCAGATCAGCGAAAAACGCCTCGACGGCATGGACTGTTCCGCCGTCCGCGCCCACCAGCCGATACGGCTCCCACCGCGACCCGGTTGCCTCCAGCGAACCGACCGCAGGCACACGCAGATATTCCAACTCCCTGGAACAATCAGATTCTTCGACCATGATCCAAGACGCTATGTCCCCAGCTGACCCGTCCCTCTGCGACATGCCCAAACCCGGCAGGCTGTTCAGTCAACAGGTGGTAATTCCGCCCGACTTTCAGCTGCTTCCATTCCACGGATTCAAACCGTTCCGCCGGCAAGGGCTGCAGCAGCGGCGCTTCCTCTTCGGTGAACTGCTCGGCCCTGGTCGTGCCATCCACCCGCCTGATCTGGCCGTTGATCTCATCGACCCGCTCCTCGATGGCCGCGTTCAATTCCGCCAGAGTGCTCCAGAGTTCCTCGGCCAGGTACCCGATGACCCGCTTGTTGGCGACGTTGACCGCAGATTCTGCGGCCGCCTTGTCGCGGGGCCGGTTCGATCTGGCCGGCACGATCGCCGTGCCGTAGTGGTCGGCCAGTTGCTGGTACTTGGCGTTGACGACCCGGGTGCTATCGCCCTTGCTGTGCCGGTTGGTGGCGGTCGCAGCATTGTCTGGCACCACGATCGGGGTGACGCCGCCATAGAACTCAAAAGCCTGAACGTGGGCGCTGTTCCATGCCTCCTGCTTCATATCGGTAAACGCCGTGCAAAAGACCATGCCCGAATACGGCAGCACCGCCACGAACAGGTACGCCTTGGTCACCTCGCCGGTCACGGCGTCGATGAGAGGCAGTGTGTCCCCGGCCCAATCCACCAACATCGCCCGGCCAGGTTCGTGGTGCAAAGTGGCCACGACCTCGTGAACCGCCGCGTAGTCGTTGAACAACTGACAGAACTGCGTATAGCCGTACTTCCTTCCCTGCACCGCAGGCGCCTGGACGTACCGGTGCCAGGCCTGCTGCAGGGTGTAATGCCGGTTGAATTTCATCGAATTCACAATCCCGGCGAAGTCCGGCTGCACGAAGCCGGCCGAGACGTTCTTCCTGCCATCAGGGAACAGCTCCGCCAGTTCATCCCGGCTCATCGAGCCCGCCTGTGCCGCCGTGATTCCACGGGCCTTGACAGTCTTACTCACCAGGGAAACCTCCCGGCGTGAACAACCCACCATCTGAACAATCTCGCGGTAGCTTCGGCGCTCCAACACCAACGCCATGATCGCGCTGTAATCAGCCATCAAGGGCCCTCTCCATCAACGCGGCGTCACCGAATGTGCCGCCGGTATTCCAAGAGGACCACAGCGGTACCACCTAGCCGAAACTGTCCTGTCTCACCACATCGTGAACACACGATCTCATGACATCGGAGACACGCTGTCTCACCACATCGGAGACACTTTTACCGACGGGTTGGCGGTGATAGTCATTGGATGACTAACTCTCTTTCACCCCAAACTCGCGCCGCGATCATCAACTACGATCCGACCCAGCCTCATGCACTGTCAGTCATGGAGTTTTGCCGTTCGGTCAAGATTTCGCGTAGCGTTTTCTATAAGATCCGCGGCCGGGCTGTCCATGAATCCACGGCGGCCCTTCACCCCCGCTCCCGTGCACCAAAGACTCCGGCTCGCAAATATGGCCCCGCGGTTGTCAACGAGTTAGTGAAGATCCGCAAGCAACTCAAGGCCGATGGTTGGGATTACGGCCCACGCTCAATTTATTACGAAGCTAGCCAGCAAGAGAAGTTCCCCGGCGGGAAGGTTCCCTCGGTCGCGACGATAGCCCGCCTGCTATCCAGCGTCGGCCACGTTGACGCAGCCCCCAGAAAGCGCCCGAAATCCTCGTACATCCCGTTCGTGCGCGCCACCGTGATGTCGTTGTGGCAACTCGATGCTTTCGAGTACCGACTCGCCGGCGGACAGATCGTCACCGTGTACCAGCTGCTCGATGACGCTTCCCGCTTTGATGTGGGCACAGCAGCGTATTCCCGTTCCGAGAACAGTGCCGATGCCAAGGACGTCCTCGAACGAGCCATCACTGCCTACGGTCCGCCCAGGGAAGTGCTTTCCGATAACTCTTTGGCATTCAATCAGCTGCGGGCCGGACGGATTGGTTCCGTGGAGATCTTCCTCGCCTCCAAAGGCACCATGCCCATCAGCGGGCTGCCGGGCAAACCCACCACGCAGGGGAAGAACGAGCGCTCCCACCAAACCCTGCTGCGGTTCCTCGATGCGCATCAGCCAGCTACGCTCGAGCAGCTCCAGGGCAGGATTCACCGGTTTCGGGACCACTACAACAACCGCCGTCCGCACCAATCCCTGGACCATGCGACACCGCGCACGGCGTGGGATCTGCTGGAACATACACCGGCAACGGAGCCGATTCCTTTATCGGTCCTGGAAGCGAAAGCGTCGCACTACTCACAGGTCCGCGCCCGCCGTCAGGGAGACCTCGATCGGGCGACCCTGACGATCTCCAAGACCGGGGCCATTCTGCCCGACGACAACGCCCAGGATAAGGCCGCGGACCAGTCGCTGGTGGAGATCACCCGCGCGAACCGGCAGGTCTATTACCAAGGCTTCCACGTCTCTTTGCCCATGACCTACGCGGGCCGCCTGTTTTACCGGACCATCACCGACGACTCGTTCCTGCTCACCGATCCAGTCACCGGTGAGATCGTGTTCTCTTTCCCGCTGCCGATGGTTGCCCTGAACGTTCGGGGCCGCTATGTTGCTTCGTATTCCGTTCTAGGCGTTCAGGCGGCGTACTCGACAAAACAGTGGGACCGGAAGCGAGAGCACTACGCGGAGCAATTCGCTCACCGCCAAGAAGAACAGCCCGACGTGATGGCCACGCGATAGCCACTCACAGCTACCGGCCCGCCAGTGCCGGTAGCTGTGTACAAAGTATTGAGACCCGGTGTCCACGAAGAGGTGAGATTCACTGTCCACGATGTAGCGAGATTACACACCACCTACCCGGACTGGCGGTACCCTAAAGCCGTATTTGCCACTCAGCCGATATGCGGTCCAGTATCTCGCCCTTTGTCTCCTTCGAAGCATTTGCGGGCGCGAAGGCTGCATTCTGCGCGATTTACCTGCGCACAGACAACTACAACACGTAACCCATCCGTCCAGCACACCAAAGGCTCCTAGCTGTGGCCAGAGATTTCGCGAGCACGTTAGATGAGTCTCGTCGACCTAGTGCGCACACCCGGCAGATCACTTACAGTAGCAACTAATGAACAAAGGGAGGCTCGGATCGGATGGCACGCTGGAAGCTCTCAATTTCTGACCTAGTGATCGGCTCGATAACTGGGGTGTTCATTTCGTTATCCATTTGGATTATAGTCAGCGAACTCCTTAATTTCCCCACATCAACCATTCAGTTATGGAAAATTTTCATACCTGTAATGCCTTTGACTATTTGGATAGCTTTTTACGCCACTGTCACGAAACAACAGTACGAAAAGGACGCGAATGACCTAAAGCAGCGCGGCGAGATCGATCCCTATATAAAAGAATCAAAACAGAAAATTATCCGCCTATTAATTTCATCTAGCGCAGTCGGATCAGTCGTGATTCTTTCAATTTTCCCTCTGTCGCCCAGAATATCGCCCGATGCCCAAATATCCGGAAAACCGACCGTAACGGAAAGTCATGGTAATGCCATTTTTACGGCTAAGTCGATCGCTGAACTCCTCGATCCAAAACCCGTAGAGACGAGCGTCCTACTAGCTGGACGGCCGGTTCAAACAAAAACATACACAATCTCGGCGAAAAATTGTTCTGATAGCTCGATCGAGGCTCAGGCGGAACTGGGTCAAGCTTATTCGACAATCTTAATTTCATTCTCACTAGGTGACTCTGCGCCGGTTTCTGTAAGAATGAATATCGTATTGACGATTGATGGTATTTCTGAAGATTCTAGAATTTTATCCCCAGCTCAGGGTGTCTCCATGAAATTGAATGTTCGAGGCAAGAGAGCATTAAAGCTAAAAATTGCGACGCTTGGCCAATCAAGTCTCACGTGCGTTGAATCGGCATACGCAGTGGCTGTCAGTGGCACTGCACTTCCTTGAAATTATTACCCTTCTCTAAAATATCGAAACAGAGGTGAAAGTGATGAAAACCAAGCACAGACTTATGAGTCTGACTGTATCCTTTTCAGTTTTTCTCATGTTGGCAACAGGGTGCGCGAGTGGGGGCTCAACGTCGAGGTCGCCGGTAGTCCCCGAGATCTCAACGACCAGCGCGCAATCCACTAACCCACCTGCTCCTCCAAGTACAATGCCCGACCTGATTGGGATTAACTATGATTCTGCAATAGCACAATTAGTACCCTACAACGCTCAAATCACGAAGATCACCAAGATCTCGCCACAGCCCCCCGGCACAGTCATTGCGCAGGAACCAGCTGCGGGAAATCCTTTTCAAACTGGAATAATTCTCACCGTTTCGACATCGGCTCCCATTGTTCCAGATGTCGTCAATTCAACCTTTCAAGACGCGGATCAAAGATTGAAGGGTTTGGGGTTTCAAGTGGTTGAAGTTCCGATACTTGATGGGCAGCGTGTTGATGGCCTAGTCCTAAAGCAGGACCCGCCGGCCGGCACGGCAAATGCGGGGCGGGTTACGCTGCAGGTCGTGAGACACCCAGTTGTCACCTATCTAAGTGATATGAATTATGTTTCTTCCAGTGTTTACAGTTGGCAACCTGGTACGGGTAAATCAAACGGCGTTTCTTATGCCCATGGTATATTAGTAACGTTGGGGGGCGGCAATAATCTTCTGACTGATTTTGATTTATCTCGAAACTACAGGGTACTTAATGGAACTCTAGGGTTGTCTGATAATGCACCAACTGATGCAGCCGTTATGGTCGAAATCGTGGCGGATGGCCGCATATTAAAACATGTTACGTTGACTTTTGGAAAACCAATTTCGATAAATGAAGACGTAGCCGGTGTTCTAAGGCTAGGAATTACGATGACAGCTACAGCCAAGGAAGCTGACGTTGTTTTGGGAGATTTTCAGCTTCTGGGTTTGCCGTCGGAGGTAAACCCAGCTCCGTCTGCGGGTTCCTCCACCGATCCAAATAATTAATTATGACCATCGCCGTCCCCTCGTATTTAGGCGTGATTGCGACCAACAGCGAGTAGATTTCGGATTCAATAGTTCTCGAAGTTGCGGAATCCGCGGGCGATTCGGCGGGTGGTTTACGGTGTGACCTATTCGAAGCCAGCGCCCGTCCTGGACTCCGGACTGTGATGATCGACTTCTACCATCATCACAGTCCGGAGCCCTGCGTACGGGCGTTGCGCTATTGCTTTCGGAAACCGTTGGTGTCACGAATGGTCAGGGTACTTGAGGGGAATACGAGGTCAAGGACCTTTTGTCGAACTGGATCGGCCTGGCGCCGGCGAAGCATCTCGAAGGCGAAGAGCGGCAGGAAGTAGCCTTGCCGTAAGTTCGCGCTCTTGGGGTGGTCCTGGATCTTGAGTCTGTTCTTGCCCCGAATGTCGATGATCGTTCGGCGGACGGTGACGGTCGGCTTCTCGGCCGCCAGATCGACGTCGGACCACCGGATGGCCAGCGCCTCCCTGATCCGGGTGCCGGTGGCCAGCGTGATGTCCATGACGTCGAGGATGTCCTTTTCGTGCAGTCCGTTCTGGCGTCCGGTTGGCTGCTGCCACCGGTAGACGTCGTGCGGAAGTTTAGCCACGTCGTCGATCGTGAGTGCCTGGTCTTCTTTGTTGCCGGTGGGGATGCGGGCAACTTCCCGAAGCGGATTGGCTGGGGCGGCTGTGTGGCGAATGACATCATGCGGGAGAGCAGCGTTTTGGACATTTTGGCTGTTGCCTTGCCGTGTTTGGTGCGCACGCTCTCGAGGAATTTGTCCAGGTGGAGACGTTGGCTTCGCGAATGGTGAGGTTGCCAACGCCGGTCAGGATGTATGTGTCTACGATTTCCCTGTAGCGCGGGCGGTATTGGTCGGCACGCTATCGTCCTTACCAGGTCAGGTACTACTTCCGGGGACCATTGCCGATTCTCCTGTCGCAGAACGGCAACGGTACGCTTGCTGGAAAACGGTCGTTCAAAGGTGAGAATGGATGCAGAAAGACATAAAGGAACTGGTCGTCTTCATTGCCTCGCCAGGTGACTTAGCCGATGAACGACAAATCATCCGGTCAACAGGGGACGAACTGAATCATGCATTGTCGGCATGCGGGATTCGGCTTCGAGTTGTGGGCTGGGAGCTTACTATGCCGGGTTACGGCAGGCCTCAAGAGCGCATTAATCCGATGGTACGCGAATGTGACGTATTCATTGGACTCCTAAACAAGCGATGGGGGACGGCTACAGGGGAGCGTTCATCGGGCTTCGAGGAAGAATTCGAAATAGCCCTAGAGCGTCGAAGGAACGGAGAAGACGCCCCTGCCATTGGCATGTTTTTTGCCAACATCGACGAGGATTCGCTAGCCGATCCCGGACCACAGCTTAGTCAGGTCATCGAGTTCAGAACCAAAGTCAAAGCTGAACGCATCGCGCTCTACGGCGAATTCTCTAATGCCGATCAACTTGGCAAGCGAGTTTCGAATTTCCTGCTCGAGCATGTCCTCCCCCTTGCTCTCGAGGCTGACTCGGGCCAATCGGCCTTGGACGCCACGGGTACTTCCACTCCAAGCAGAGGAGAGCTGCAAGCCACCTCAAATGACGGTGGAAGCGCGCCTCCGCCAAATGCGGCAGCTGAACAGCTTGCCGAAGTTTTGGGCGCTTTTACTTCCATAATGGCTGGAAAGAACAACGAAGGGCCCAAACTGGACATCGACCGTCTAGCGCTATTCGCTCGCGCATGTGAGCGCGACCCGGAACCGCTAGGGTCACATCTTGCCAATCGGTTGTATGGTCGTCGGGACGATTTACAACTCACCGATCTTGAAGGCAGCATCTGGGTGCGGACCTTTTTCATCGATATAGGCCGCTCGACGTCGCCGGAAGAACGAACGATACCTGGATGGGCCATCCTAAATTTCGAGGGAAAGAACCGCCAAGACCGTGTGGAACGTAGATTGCTAGATTTCACTCGGATCGATGACGAACGCGCTGTTCGGGGTGCGCTTAAAATTCTGACTAGTCTCAACCTGCGGCCACTGGCTCTTTGGCAACAGCCAGAAAATGCCACCGATTCAACAGATCTTGACGAAGTCCAGAAAGCCTGGATAGAGATTTTCGCGGCGCTCCCTGGAGCTGAAGCGGCATTCAACTATCTGGTTTCCCAATTTCGACCGGATGACATTTGGCTCGTACGGTCCTTGTCCCAACAACCTACAATCGGCGAATCCACCAAGGAGGCATTGCGCGCTTTTGAGGAGGCCGTAAACGGTGATTTCGCCAAACTTGCTTCATGGGCCCCATATAGCTTCGCCAAGAATGCGGACGCCATCTCTGAATACTTGGCCACTCACATCGATAGTTTGCCTTCGCGGCGCTTGGAATGGGTAGCCCGTTATGCGACCCCTCGCTTGCGTAGGGTCGCTGTCAGGAGACTTCTTACAGAAGGCGAACTCAAGGATACATTGCTCCGTGAAACGTTGGCTTGGAAGGATAGAGAGACTATTCAAATGTTGTCGGCGAAGGCCGCGAGCGATTCGGCCTTCGGAGAAGTGGCATTGGAAATCGTCAGCAACAGCAGCAATTCTCACAGCTTTCCGCAGGAACTAGAACCGCGACTGCTGGCAGCTCTGAGAACGACTGAACAGCTGCAGGCTCTCGTCGAATCATCCCCCTTCAACTATGAACACTGGCAAGCACTCACATTCAAGGAGGGTGAAGGCATGCTCGAAGAATCTCGGCAAATCCTAGACACAGACGCAGCGAGATGGAGGGGTCGGCTTGCACCTTTCTTGGGAGACAACCCGACGACCCTTGAATTCGTTGCAGAGAAAATTCGCGCAGCCGCCAGTGAGTGCATCGGAAATTACGGAGCGGGTGGCGAAGACGCGCTGAGGCTTGTTCGCCAACTGGACAGAGGTCAGTTAGTTGGCCCTTCTCGAGTCTTGGTTGCTCTTTCAAAAATCGCTCGACCGGAATTACTACCGGCGATCCAAGAAGAATTGCCGGCCTTGGATGCATCTACTTTCGTAGACGTTGCTGAGGTAGCCATGGCATCGGACTTGGCCCCCGCTTTGGCCCGAGTTTGGAATACCGCCGAGACTTCCAACCTCCGCGAAGCTTCTCGGCAGTGGTTCCTTCGCCAGCCAGAACGAACCCACGAGGAGTTGCGGGAAGCCCTTCATTCTGAGAGCCCAGGTGAAAGGATGACCGCTCTAGATGTCTTGGGGACGAGATGTTCTAACGATGAGCTCAGGACCCTGCTAGTGGAATATGTTTCCGGGCAAAGGCAGTATTGGTACAACGTGATTGCAGGCATCGACGAGATCCTGTATGGCCTGAAGGTAACCACGGATGAGGAAAGCCGTTCAGATCCCTAGCGGAGAAGAGGAACCTGAGAATGATCTGAAAGTGGCGTTGGCCGCCCGGGGATCGTATTAGGCGGTCTGGTCATAGCTCTTTTGGGAATTCCTGGCGGAACGAAATCGTCAAGTTTCGGCTAAGAATTTTCGGGACAGAGTGACAAAACGGAGGTCTGCTGACTCCTGTCCCTGAACCAAGCGAAGCGCTTCGCTTACAAACTCAATTGCGGCTAGCTGTTTTGATGCGCCACCGTTTTGGGGCCGCTCGTCCCAGGTCTTCGAATTCCAGCCACCAGAACTTGGCGAGTTCGCTCATGACCATGTCAGGGCTGAACACGTCGTCGGTGGCGGGAGTATCTCGTTGAACTTGGACAGGAGGGCGGCTTCAGCCTGTGCCCCGGTTGGCCCGGTCATTTGGTACATCCGGGGCTTTCAGTCGTAGCCGCGCATGGTTGCCCGGTCCCGCCATGTGGTCGGGCCGAGCTTTCGGCGGGTAATTCTTCCCAGGTCCCGAGTGGCGTTTTGCCCTAGCCAACGGGGTCTTCTGTTGTGGCGAGCCACGCGTTGAAGTCCGTGCGGCGGATGCGAAGGTGGCGCCCGATCCTGTGGGCCCTCGGTCCCGCGTGCTTGACGCGCCACTGGTAGAAAGTCTGCTCGGGGATCTGCAGCTCATGGCAGATCTCCTTGGGCGTCATCCACTCATCGACGAAACCATGGGTGGACGGTGCGTGGTCTGTCTGCTCGGTCATCGAATTCTCCTGTTTAGTGTTGGTCTTCCCCCTTCCATGGTGCAAAGACAGTGAAACTACATGACTTCCGTTGGCATGTCGGACGGACGACGGCGGCCGACTCGCCTGGGGCCGGTCACGTGCCGGCGGTCCCCTGCAACATCGGTCGCCCGCTGTGGATAGCGGGGTTCCCGATCATGGCTACGTCGCCATTCTCGACGGTGGTACCGCCAGTCTTGATCCTTGACTCCGGAGACCGTAACGGCATGACTACAAGGGAACGGATGCAGTTGGATCAGGCGACTGCGAAGATGGACAAACATGGAAGCGTAGAAGTGCGCAGGATTGGCCTTGAGTTGCTGATGATGCAGGTCGTGTTTCGCGAACTGATAAAGCCTTTTGGCTTCTTGAAGCGTTCAAGGGGCCGGAACATACTTGAAGAACTCCCGAGTAGCGGATTGGAGAACCATGGCGGACCAGGAATCGCCCGGTGCAGGCGACGAGGCCAGGCGCACGCCTCAAGGTGAGCTTGCTCGAAAGCTTCACCTCTTGCTCGACGTCGCTGTCGCGGAGAGAGGGGAGGCACTGACTTTTCCGGAAATTCGTGCGGCGATGACGGTTCGTGGGGTGGGATTGTCCAGGGCGCGGTGGTCCTACATGAAGGATGGCAATGGGCGACTGGTCCAGGACCGGCCGCTGTTGACCGCGCTGGCTGACTATTTCAACGTGGATCCCGAGTATTTGCTCAGTGTCGAGGACATAGAAACTCCTGAGATGGTCGGCCGGCAGTTGGAGTTCGTGAAGTCGCTGCGGGCCGCCAGGGTCAAGTCATTTGCGGCCAAGACACTTGGGGATGTTTCGCCGGAGACATTGGAGATCATTGTTGAATACCTGGATCAGGATATTGCCCTGCACCCTAGGGGAGGGTCGGCCGTCGATTAAGGAGATAGTCCTGATGGGCATCCAATAGTTCCTTGATGCGGTTTTCAGCCACCGAATAGCGTGGTGACCTGCCGTGCCGGCGGCCCTGAACGATGTCCACGACGATGGCCCCCGTTTTTTCAAGCGCGATCAGGTGCTGGGCAACGCTTGCCTCGCTGGCACTGACGGCATCCACGATGTCCCCGCGCGGCACCGGCCCACTTCCCTCCAGATACCGGATGATTTCGAGGCGGGCCCGATTGCCGAACGTCTCCATTGACGCTTCCACATCGGCCGTCCAGGCCAGGTCTACCGGGTGCGTGATCTTAGGCATGGTTCAATTCTGCACCTTTTATCCACAGAATGACATAGTAGGGGTTGACATTGGGAAACCGTGAGCTGACACTGGTTTATATCCTCTCTGGGGTTCTGGTGCGCAACCGGGATCCATACCATGGCCGCAATGCCGTCGCTCCATTTAGACGGTGTGGTGGCCTACCCCAATAATGTGCAGTTTCTCGTGAACGAAGACGACGATGGTCTCTTACCCGTCAGCTCGAAGGCCCCACCGCAAAGACCAACTTCCGGGCGATTTCAGGCCCGGTTCCCAAGCTCCAGGACCCCGGACACGGTCGGATGACGGGTTTGGGTGTTTATTGAGTTTCCGGGGTTTCTTCTTGCTGGAACCCTGTTAATTTTGCCCATTCTTCGATATAATAGATTAAGGAAAATACCTCTATTGGAAGGGTGAAATGATGGGTCTCATGACTGCTCAACGTCCTCTTCCTGTGGCGATGGCTTCCGGTGCTGTGAAGCTGGGCCTGGCCGGGGAACTCGTGAGCGACGCCGATGGTGGCGGCACTGTTTTTCTGCACGGACAAGCCTCGTTTTCCTGGGACGGCGGTGATGAGGCCGGCCGCCGTTGGGCAGCGGTGAGACTCGCGGCGCTTATGGCAGCCGGCGTCGCTGAGATCGCAGCGGCCTTTGATGTCACACCCACCACGGTGTGGCTGTGGAAGCAACTGCTGACTGAAGGCGGCATTGCCGCGTTGGTGCCGGAGAAGAAGGGTCCGAAGCGGGCTTCCCGGCTCACCGAGAGTGTCATCGCCCGGATCGTGGAACTGCGCAGCACCGGTTTGTCCCAGCAGGCCGTCGGTGACGCGGTCGGCGTCTCGGAGTTCAGTGTCCGCCGGGCCTTGAAAATCGCTGCCGAACAAGCCGCTGCTGACGCTGCGGAAACACCCACCGCCGATGAAGCTGAAGCCTTGGAACCAGCACAGCAGCCCGGGTTGCCGCTCCAGCCGGTCCCGGCACCTCGCGCAGCGGAACGTGCCGCCGCCGGACTGCTTGAATGCGCGGTCCCAGTGTTTTCCCCGGCCGCCCACATCCGGCACGCGGGATTGTTCCTGGCCTTCCCGGCACTGGAAACCACCGGCCTGCTCAGCTGTGCGAAGGAGGTGTACGGGGCGTTGCCGAATGGTTTCTACGGCCTCGAGTCCGTCCTGATCGATGCCGTGCTGCGGGCGCTGGCTGGGGAAGCCCGGGCCGAGGGTGCCACCCGCTTCGACCCAGTGGAACTCGGACGCGTGTTGGGATTGGATCGGGCCCCGGAAGTAAAAACCATCCGCCGCAGAATCAGCCAACTTGCTGAGGCCGGCAACGCCGGGGAACTGATCGCTGCCCTGGCCAAACACCACCTTGCCGGCACCGGCCCGGGCGGGGAGAACCTGGCCGCGATCCTCTACGTTGACGGACACGTGCGCGCCTACCAAGGCACGAAAAAGATCGGGAAAATCTACTCCACCCGGTTGAAGTTCCCGGTCCCGGCTACCGAGGAAACCTGGGTCACAGACGCCCAAGGATCCCCCGTCTTCGTCGTCATGGCCAAACCGGGCGCGTCCCTGGCCGCGGAACTCCGCGGCCTGCTGCCGGAACTGCGCACAGTGGTCGGGGACGACCGGCGGGTATTGGTCGGCTTCGATAGGGGAGGCTGGTCACCGGCGTTGTTCAAGCACATGGATGCGGCTGGTTTTGACGTGCTGACCTGGCGCAAAGGCACCACCAAAGACATCGAAGAGAAATTATTCACTGAGGTCTCCCACACCGACGACCACGGGGAAGAACGCAAATGGTCGGTCGCTGACACGATCGTTGACCTCCCCCTGGCAACAACGAAGAAAACCGGCGAAGTCTTCAGCATCCGCCAGATCAGCCGGATCGTGGGCACCACCGGTGGAGGCACACGGCAAATCCACATCCTCACCACCGACCGTGACCTTCCCGCCGGGGAACTCGTGTATCGAATGGGCAATAGGTGGCGGCAGGAAAACCAGTTCCGCTACGCCCGCATGCACTTCGAGCTGGACTCTCACGATTCCTATGCCTCCACCGGTGACGACGAAGACCGGATGGTCCCCAACCCTGCCAAAGCGAAGGCGTACCAAAAAGTCGTGGCTGCCAGGAACCAGCACGCGGAGGCCGCCGCCATTGCCGATATCAACCTCATGGCGCTGAAAACTCCGGCAGAAGGCAGCAATGAACTAACCATCACGGTCACCAGTGCCATGCACAACCAAGTCATGGCACCGCTCTGGGAGGCAGAAACCGCCTTGATTGCTGCAGAGAAAGCCCACAAGAAGATCCCGGCGAAGCTGCGCCTCGGGGATCTGAACCCGGGCCAGCAAGTCTTGGATACCGAGGTCAAGCTGATCCACACCGGCATCCGCATGGCCGCCTACAACACCGCGATGACCATCGCCCGCGAGATCCGCACCAACACCGGATACAAACGCGCGAACCAGGAAGCCCACGCCCTCATGCGCCAGATGTTCAACCAGACCGGCGACATCGACACCACCAAGCCCGGCTACCTCACCATCACACTGGACCCCCTACCGACCAAAGCCAAAACCGCGGCCGCCGCCGAACTCTGCACCCACCTCACCAGCACCAAAACCCGCTACCCCGGCAGCAGCCTCATCCTCAAATACGAGATCAAAACCAAGGCCCCGGCTCTCATCAATTAAATCGTGATGTCCGGAGTCCTGAGCTCACGGTCCTGATATTAGTGGTGAAGATGTCATGACGGCGGTGGACGATATTTCCCAGTTCGTTCGTTCACGCCTGGCCAGGGCTGGGTGCCCCAACGAGCTGGAGGACGTACTGCAGGACATCCGCGTCGCAGTGTGGACCGGAGTGTCACGGGGACGGTACCAGCCAATGCCGGGCGTCCGCTTCGGGGCGTGGGTCCAGGGCATTGCCAATCACGTGTGTGCGGCCCACATCGCCAAGGCAGCCGCCCGCTACACCGTTCCCCTGTTCACGGCGGAATCCGACGACCATCCCAGCGTCGATCGGCCGCAGGACGTCGTTGCCGAGCCTGCCGGGGTTGCCGATCGAGAATGGGCCCTGAACATACTGAAGCTGACACGCATGTATGCCGGAGAAGAAGCCTGGGGGTCAGCCATGTTCCTTCTTTTGGACGATTATGACGACAGCCAAGGCGCAGCAACCGCCGTTGCCGACCGGACCGACACCCCGGCCAATCGCCGGGCGCGCAGGGATTTGAAATTCGTGCGCCAAGTTGCCATCACGGTGAGAAACGCACTGGCCGTGGTGGATTCCGACAAAGCAAATGCCGACGTAATCGCCATGAGCGCCTCGAAATGCCTGCCCACCGAACTGCACCGCGCCATCGCGGAAACAATCGTTGTTCCCAAGTTGAGCGGACCGGAACGTCTCGCCGCCCTTCCCGTCATTGCGGCCAAGACCAACGTCACGCCGAGATACGTCGCCGTGCAGACCGGACGCGCCAGGGCACTCTACATGGCGGCACTGAAAGTCATCGGGATGTCGCAGCCGCCGCAGGCCATGCCCTCATAGCCCCAAAGCCAGGAACGTGGCTGCACCCAGCCTTCTTGCGTCCCCAGGGCAATGACGTACAGGCAATGCGACAGCGGCAGACAGCATCTGTGTCGTTTGGAAGCGCACGACGGCGTGGCCCGGCTTGAGCGCCGCCTGAGATTCGCCGCGGCTGGGTCATACGCAGTTCGATCCTTTCCTGCATGGACGGGTAAAGGAGGTCTCCAATGCGCGGACCATCAGCATGGAAAGGCTACCTGCCCCGTTCCGGCGACAGTGGTTCCTGATCGCATTACTGGGTGCCCTGGCGGCGGTGGTCATCGCCTTGTTTTTGCCACCGGGTGCAGGCTCGCCCCAACGGGCTACGAGTGGTCCGACCTTCCCGTTTCCGACAAGCGAAACGACAGCAGGGACGGGTCCTGCGGTCGCAGCGGCCACGGCACCGGCTGATGCCGGGGTGTCACCGGGGGAGCCACGGACCCTCGATTTCAAGGCGTACGCCGAGGACACCGCCCGCGCGCTCTACACTTGGGACAGCCGCACCTCCACCTACACGGAAGTGTATGCTCACGTGCGCAGCTGGTGGGTGGTCCTGGCTGATGGTTCGAACCCACTCACTGTGTATACGCAGGAGTTCGAGGGGACCGGCATCAACTCGGCCGCTTTCGCTCAACTCTCCGCCTATGGGGCGTACCGGACGGCCAGAGTCGTCCAAGCCAGCTGTGACAATGGGTTGGCGCAATTTCGGGACCACCCTGCCCCGTGGGTCGGGCTGCATGTTTGCACCATAACGGTCAGTGTCACTGACCGTTCGACAACGGATCCACACTCGGCTGCTTACCGCGTTCCGGTCAGCGTTATGGTCAACTGCCCACCAGCCGCCACGGCTCCACAAAATCGTTGCGCACTGGCCGGTTTTTACACCTCTGCCAGCAGAATCGTCTACTAATGCCCGCGGCGGTCCTGGCCACCATCGCGAAAGCGCGACTGATCCAGCGAGTACTTGGCGCGCTGGTAGTGGTGGTCCCCGTGGGGATGGCAGCCATACTCGGTGGCACTAGCATTCTCGTTGCCCAGATAGCGGGTACAAACACACCTTGCGCACTGGAATGCCCGGGCGTGATGGTCCAGCGGTAGTCCCCGCCAACCCTCAGGTCCACGCGTGCGGCCACGGTCTGCCAGCGGCGCAATCGCTCCGGCTCCGTGATGAGGGCGAAGGCGGTGTCCGGGTCGACCGGAATGAAGACGGATTGCTCAATGGTCATCGGAATTCTCCTGTGGGTGGGTTGACTGGTATGCGGCGGCGGCATCGGCCGCCAATTGGTCCAATTCGATTGTCCAAAACATTTCCAGCGAGGTGCGCAGTTGGGACATCCCCTGCGGGTCCAGGCTGTAGTACCGCCGCCGGCCGTCCTTCCTGGCACGGACCAGTCCGACGTCGGCCAGCAACAGCAGGTGTTGGGAGATCGCGGACCGGCTGACCGGAAAATTCTCCGCCAGCTCGCTGACGCTCCGCTCCCCGCGTCCCAGCAGCTGCAACAGGCTGCGCCTGTTGGGTTCCGCTGCGGTTTCGAGAAGGTCGGGCACGCTTATACGTTAGTGGTCACTAACGCATTAGTCAACGGCCATGCCTGGACTCCACGGATTGGTTTGGAGCGGCCGCAAGGCGTGGGGCTCGCAGGGATCGGGAGCGCGCCGCACCACAAGCGCGACTGCCAGTCCTCCTCCCGGGCAACAACATCTTGTCCATCCTTGACACCTTCATCTTCCAAAGCGGTCCTGGGCGCACGTCAGTGCCACAGCGGCAGTGGGCCGCACAACATGAGGTGGCGCCGCCGTCGTGCTTAACAACGGCCGGCCCGGGAATGCCCGGCCCGGGCTCCGAGACCTCCGCGTGGATACCCGTCCCGGGGCATGCATGGTGCACAATGCCTTATGACCACTGACGATCCCAGGCCTGTCTATTTCCTCTCGGACAGCACCGGCATCACCGCGGAGACGCTGGGCAACACGCTGCTGACGCAGTTCCCGGCGAACAATTTTGACCGCAACACGATCCCGTTCATCACCACCGTCGAACAGGCACGCTCGGTCGTGAACGTCATTGACGGGCTCGCCGCCACCGGACTGCGGCCGATCGTCTTTTCCACGGCGGTCAGCAGTGACATCCGCCGGACGCTGGGCACCTGCCAGGGAATCATCGTGGACCTCATCGGGACGCACGTCGGACAGCTGGAGCAGGCCCTGGGCACCCACGCGAGCGGGGAACCGGGGCGGGCGCACGGGCTGGGGAACGCCGCCCGCTACCAGTCCCGGATGACCGCCGTCGAGTACGCCATGGAGCACGACGACGGGCAGAGCCTGCGCGCGCTGGAAAAGGCCCAGATCATCCTGGTGGCACCGTCGCGTTGCGGCAAGACGCCCACCACCATGTACCTGGCGCTGCAACACGGCATCTTCGCCGCGAACTTCCCGCTGGTCGACGAGGACTTTGAACAGGAGGGCCTCCCCAAGCCGCTGACGCCGTTTGTTTCGAAGTGTTTCGGGCTCACCACCAATCCGCTGCGCCTGAGCCAGATCCGCGCGGAACGACGGCGGGACTCCTCCTACGCCTCGCTGCGCCAGTGCGGGTTCGAGCTGCGCGGCGCCGAGCGGCTCTACGAGGCGCACGGAATTCCCTACCTGAATTCGGCCACCGTCTCGGTGGAGGAAATGGCGGCCACCATACTGCAAAAGATGCGTTTCAAACATTAGGGAAAAGTTTCACAAGCGGAATGTGGCGCATGTCATGTGGAAAGAATTTTACAGACCTGTCACTGTGGACAGAACGTGCAACGCCGGCCTCCCCGCGACCGGTGCCTTGCGCCTGCGGCGACACACTACGAAGGAGTAGCAATCATGACGACAGACATTCTGTGGTTTTCCGAACTCGGACTCAAGGATCTGGACCGGGTGGGCGGAAAGAACGCCTCCCTCGGGGAGATGGTGCAGAACCTGACGTCCGCCGGCGTCCAGGTGCCCGACGGCTTCGCCACGACGGCGGACGCGTACCGGCAGTTCCTGGCCGGTTCCGGCCTGGACCGTCAGATCGTCGACAGGCTGGCCGGCCTGGACACCGACGACGTGACGGCGCTCGCCGCCGCGGGCCAGGAGATCCGGCGCCTGATCCGCGAGACGCCGTTCCTGCCCGACTTCGAAGGGCAGATCCGCGACTCCTACCGGCAACTGGTGGAGAAGCACGGAGCGGGCGCGGACCTGTCCTGGGCCGTGCGTTCCAGCGCGACCGCGGAAGACCTGCCGGACGCCTCCTTTGCCGGCCAGCAGGAGACGTTCCTTAACGTCCGCGGCATCGAAAACATCCTGCAGGCCATCAAGGATGTCTTCGCCTCGCTCTACAACGACCGCGCCATCGCCTACCGGGTGCACCACCAGTTCGAGCACGCCGAGGTGGCACTTTCCGCCGGCGTCCAGCGCATGGTCCGCTCCGACATCGGCGCCTCCGGCGTCATGTTCACCATGGACACCGAATCGGGCTTCCAGGACGCCGTCTTCGTCACCTCCTCCTATGGCCTCGGCGAGGCAGTGGTCCAGGGCGCCGTCAACCCGGACGAGTTCTACGTCCACAAGCCCGCCCTGCTGGCCGGCCGCCCCGCCATCCTCAAGCGCGGGCTGGGCGAGAAGGCCCTCCAGATGACCTACACCGACAGCCGCGAGATCGGGCGCACCATCGACTTCGTCCCCGTGGAGCCGGCCCTGCGGAACCGCTTCAGCCTGACCGACGACGACGTCGAGCAGCTCGCCCGGCACGCCGTCGCCATCGAAAGGCACTACGGCCGCCCCATGGACATCGAATGGGGCAAGGACGGGATCGACGGCGGCCTGTACATCCTGCAGGCCCGCCCGGAGACCGTCCAGTCCCGCCGGGCCCCCGGCACCCAGAGCCGCTTCCGCCTCAACGGCGCCGGCCAGGTCCTGGCCGAGGGGCGCGCCATCGGCCAGCGCATCGGCGCCGGAAGCGTCAGGATCCTCACCGCCATTGACCAGATGGCCGACTTCCAGACCGGAGACGTCCTCGTCGCCGACATGACCGACCCGGACTGGGAACCCATCATGAAGCGCGCCTCCGCCATCGTCACCAACCGCGGCGGACGCACCTGCCACGCGGCCATCATCGCCCGGGAATTGGGAATTCCCGCCGTCGTCGGCACCGGTGACGCCACGGAGGCCCTGTCTGACGGCGTCGACGTCACCGTCTCCTGCGCCGAGGGCGAGGCCGGCTTCATCTACGCCGGAATCCTGGACTTCAGCGTCGAGGAAACCTCGATCGCCCAGATGCCCGAGGCCCCCGTGAAGGTCATGATGAACGTCGGCACCCCGGAACAGGCATTCACCTTCGCCCAGCTGCCGAACCATGGGGTGGGCCTGGCCCGGCTGGAATTCATCATCAACCGCCAGATCGGCATCCACCCCAAGGCACTGCTGAACCTGGACAGCCAGCCGGCGGGCGTGGCCGCGGAAATCCGGGAGCGGATCGCCGCGTACGACGGCCCGCGCGACTACTACATCAAGCGCCTGGCCGAAGGGGTGTCCACCATCGCCGCGGCGTTCGCGCCGGAGCCGGTGATTGTGCGGATGTCCGACTTCAAGTCCAACGAGTACGCGAACCTGCTGGGCGGGCCGGCCTTCGAGCCGCACGAAGAGAACCCGATGCTCGGCTTCCGCGGGGCCTCACGGTACCTGGAGCCGACCTTCAGGGACTGCTTCGACCTCGAATGCGAGGCCCTGTCCTTTGTCCGCAACGAGATGGGTCTGACGAACGTCAAGCTGATGATTCCGTTCGTGCGGACGCTGGACGAGGCCCGCGGCGTCATCGAGCTGCTGGCGGAAAACGGCCTGCGCCGGGGAGAGAACGGCCTGGAGGTGATCATGATGTGCGAGATTCCGTCCAACGCGCTGCTCGCCCATGAATTCCTCGACCACTTCGACGGATTCTCCATCGGGTCCAATGACATGACGCAGCTGGCACTGGGCCTGGACCGGGACTCGGCGATCGTTTCCGGCGGGTTCGATGAACGGGACCCCGCCGTCAAGAAACTCCTGGGCATGGCCATCAAGGCCTGCAAGGAACGCGGCAAATACGTCGGCATCTGCGGCCAGGGCCCCAGCGACCACCCGGACTTCGCCGAGTGGCTTGTCGCGGAAGGCATCGATTCCGTCTCGCTGAACCCCGACACCGTCGTGGACACCTGGCTCCGGCTCGCCGGCGGTGCCACCGGAGGGGCGGCGGGGGCGGCAGTTGGCGGCGCGGTTGGCGGCACCGTTCCGGCCGCCGCTGCGGAGGTGGCCTGAGCCAGCAGGGCTGGCCCGCGGGCGGCGGGACTTTTCGGCCGCCGCTGCGGAGGTGGCCTGACAGCGGCGCGCTGTAGCAGGCGGCTGCAGCTGTGGGGGCCGCGACGTTGTGCCATTGGCGCGGTGGTAGTCTGGGTGGCAATTCCCGCAAGAAAGAAAGGCCGTGCCTTTGCTGGTGCTCCATGCGTTCTGGTCGATTGGGCGCGGTCCCGGGTTGTGGGCCGAGGACTCCGACATGGCTGTGACGAGCGGCAACCAGTCGTTGAAGTCCGCCCGGCCCCATCCCTTCGCCGCCCCCGCCGGCGCCGTCGCGAAACTGCAAGCGGGGCAGCCCGGCACGGCCACGCTGCTCCTGCCCTCGCTGCGGCGCGCACCGCTGGATTCGCCGGAGATCGTGCGGGTCACGCCCCGCCCAGCGAGCTCCAGCAACCCGTCCCTGCTGCCGTGGACGGTTCCCGTGGTGTGGATCGACGCCGCGGCGTTCACCGCCCGTGCCGGGGGAACCGGCGGTACGGCGCTGGCGTCCATGCTGTTACCGGAGCAATTCCCCGCGGACCGGCAGGAACCGCTGGGCGACGTCCGGATCGCGGCATCCGTTCGGTTCCTCGGGGAGGTCTGGCAATATGCCGACGAACTGGCGGAACGGGGCCGGGTGCTCCCGGCGATCGCCTGGATCGACGGTGTTCCTGACGGCAACCCTGATGGCTCCGAGGGCGACGTCGTTGCCGAGGCACGCTGGCGGGCTGTGCTGCGGGGGCCCGACGCGCTGGCTTTTGGGGACCTCATTGCCGGCATGCCGCCGTCGTTCCGGGCGGAACCGGGGTCTGAGGATGCGGGCGAACTGGCGGCGTCGGCCTTGGACGTGCTCACGGACGCCGCGGTCCGTGACCGGCTGCCGGGCGGCCTGGCCGTGCTGCCGCCCCGACGGGGGCGCAAACCCCGCCAGCTGCCCGCCGCCGAGGCATGGCTGGAGGCCCTTTGCGCCCAGGACGCCCGCATCGGGACCTCGGCTTCGGTGCTTGCTGAACTCGAACAGCGGCTGCTGCCCTGGCACGGCTATGCCCGGGAGGACAATGCCCCGGCGCGAGCCACCTTCCGGCTGAGCGAAGTTCCGGGCATGGGGGCCGCCGTGGAAGGCACGCCCCTCCCGCCTGACCTTGGTGACGATGCATCCGCTCCCGATGCATCCGCTCCCGACGCATCCGCTTCGGCTGCCCCGCTGGAGGTGCCCGGGTGGCGGCTGGAGTTCCTCCTCCAGTCTTCCGCTGACCCGAGCCTGCTGGTGCCGGCAGAACAAGTCTGGCGCGACGGCGGTGCCCTGGCACGGTGGCTCGGCCGCCCGCAGGAGGTGCTGCTCGCCGAACTCGGCAAGGCCGTCCGCGTCTGTGCCGCTCTGGAACCCGGGCTTCGGCAGCCGCGTCCCGCGGGGCTCGACCTGGGCGCGGAGGCCGCCTTCGCCTTCCTGCAGGACGGCGCCCCGGCCTTGGACGAGGCGGGGTTCGGGGTGCTGCTGCCCTCCTGGTGGGACAAACGGGCAAAGCTGGCGCTCAAGCTCTCGGCGTCCACGCCGATGGAGGACGGCACGGGCGGTCCCGCCGCCTTCGGCCGGGAGCAGCTGTGCGACTTCCAGTGGAGCATCGCCGTGGGCGACCACACGCTCACGGAGGACGAAATCGCGGCGCTGGCCGCGGCGAAGGCGCCGCTGGTCCGGCTTCGCGGCCAGTGGGTGACCGTCAACGCCGAGCAGCTGCGCCGCGGCATCGATTTCCTGCAGCGCGAGCGTGCCGCGCGCGGCACGGTCGCGGACGTTCTCCGGCTCGCTTCCGCCCATCCCGACGACCTTGACCTGCCGTTCGAGGTCGCCGGGGTCACGGCCGACGGCTGGCTGGGGGCACTCCTGGGTGGCTCGGCCGACGCACGGATCCAGCCCGTTGCGCCGCCGTCGAGCTTCCGCGCCACCCTGCGCCCCTACCAGGAACGCGGCCTGGCCTGGCTGGACTTCCTCGCCGGCCTGGGGCTGGGCGCCTGCCTCGCCGACGACATGGGGCTGGGCAAGACCATCCAGCTGCTTGCCCTGGAGGCCGTCAGCCGCGAAAAGCAGCCCGACGCCGGCCCCACCCTGCTGGTGTGCCCCATGTCCCTGATCGGCAACTGGGAGGCCGAGGCCGCAAAATTCGCGCCCGGACTGCGCCTGCGGGTGCACCACGGGACGGACCGCTTGCGCGGCGGGGACTTCGCCCAAGGCCTGGACGGCGTCCACATCCTGGTCACCACCTACACGACGCTGACGCGCGATGCGGAACAGTTCGAGGGCATCACCTGGAACCGTGTGGTCCTCGACGAGGCGCAGGCGGTGAAGAACCGGCTCTCCCGCGCGGCCAAGGCCGTCAAGCGCCTGACCGCCGGCCACCGGATCGCCCTCACGGGCACGCCGGTGGAGAACCGGCTGGGCGAGATGTTCTCGATCATGGACTTCCTGAACCCTGGAATACTCGGTTCGGCGGAGCTGTTCCGCACCCGTTATGCGATCCCGATCGAACGCCACCGCGACGAGGCGGCGGCGGAGAGGGTGCGGGCGATCACCCGGCCGTACCTGCTGCGGCGCGTTAAGACCGACCCGGCCATTATCGACGACCTGCCGGAAAAGATCGAAATCAAGCAATACTACACGCTGACCAACGAGCAGGCGTCGCTATACCAGTCCGTGGTCGATGACATGATGGAGAAGATCGAGGGCTCCGACGGCATCGAACGGCGCGGCAACGTGCTGGCCGCCATGGCGAAGCTCAAGCAGATCTGCAACCACCCGGCCCAGCTGCTCCACGACCGCTCCGCCGTCGGGCAGCGCAGCGGCAAGGTGATCCGGCTCGAGGAGATCCTGGAGGAGATCATTGCCGAGGGCGACAAAGTGCTGTGCTTCACCCAGTACACCGAGTTCGCCGAGATGCTGATGCCGCACCTCGCGGCCCGCTTCGACACCGACGTCGCCTACCTGCACGGCGGCACGTCCCGGCAGAACCGGACCGAGCTGGTGCGCCGCTTCCAGCAGGCCGACGGGCCGCCGATCTTCCTGCTCTCGCTGAAGGCCGGCGGCACGGGGCTCAACCTGACCGCCGCCAACCACGTCATCCACCTGGACCGCTGGTGGAACCCGGCCGTCGAGAACCAGGCCACCGACAGGGCATTCCGGATCGGGCAGAAACGGCGGGTGCAGGTGCGCAAGTTCATCTGCCGCGGCACGCTGGAGGAGCGGATCGACAAAATGATCGAGGAGAAGGCTGCGCTGGCGAACATGGTGGTGGGCGACGGCGAGGGCTGGCTCACCGAGCTGTCCACCCAGAGCCTGCGCGAATTGTTCGCCCTGTCCAAGGAGGCCGTGAGTGAGTAAGGGCCGCTACGATTCGCCGTTCTATCCGCCGTCCCGCCCGCGCAGTGTCGAGGGCGGCGTGAAAGCCCGCAGCGTCCGGGGAGCCATCGGCACGAGCTGGTGGTCGGCGCGGTTCATTGAGGTGCTGGAGGGACTCGGCGTCGGCGGACGGCTCCAGCGCGGGCGCAACTACGCCCGCCGCGGGCAGGTGGTTTCCCTCGACATCGACGCCGGCACGGTCACCGCCAGCGTCCAGGGCTCACGGCCAAAACCCTACCGGGTGCGGATCGGCATCACCGCGTTCGGCAAGGCCGAGTGGGCTGCCGTGGAGGAGTCGCTCGCCGGCAACGCCTGGTACGTCGCGACCCTGTTGGCAGGGGAAATGCCGGCCGACATCGAGGACGTCTTCACCGCCGTGGGCCTGTCCCTGTTCCCCCGCAGCGCCGGCGAGCTGAGCCTGGACTGCTCCTGCCCCGACTGGGAAGTGCCGTGCAAGCACCTGGCCGCCGTGTTCTATCTCCTGGCCGAGCAGTTCGACGACGATCCCTTCCGGATCCTCGCCTGGCGCGGGCGCGAACGCGAGGACCTGCTGGGCCGGATGAACGCGGCCGACACGGCGGAAACGGCCGGGCAAAGCGCCGGCGCCCCGCTCACGGAAGTGCTGGACGCCTTTTTTGTCCCTCCGGTGGAGATTCCGGCACGTCGCAGCGCCGCGGCCCGGGGACTGCTGGTGGACCAGGCCCCGCCGGTGGATGTCACGGTCCGCTCTCATCCGCTCGCCGAAGTCCTGCGACCGGTTTATGTGGCACTTCAGGCATCCGCCGGGCGTGCTTGAGGTGAATGGGGCCGCCCGCCGCTTCCGGTAGTGCGGAAGCGTGGAACCGATCGGGTCCGATCCTCGCGCCGTCGTCGGGGCTCCTCTAGTCTTTGTGCATGAGCATTGATATCGAAGCCCTGTACCGGGACCTGCATGCCCATCCTGAACTTTCGTTTCAGGAACACCGCACCGCCGGGATCGTGGCCGGGCACCTGCAGGCGCTCGGCCTCGCGGTGCACAGCGGCATCGGGCGGACCGGTGTTGTCGGCGTCCTCTCAAATGGCGCCGGCCTCACCGTTCTTCTTCGGGCGGACATGGATGGGCTTCCCGTGGAGGAGGCCACCGGGCTGGAGTATGCAAGCCGCGTCCGTGGCCGGGACCATGACGGCAACGACGTCCCCGTCATGCATGCCTGCGGCCACGACGTCCACGTGGCCTGCCTGGTCGGTGCCGTGGAACGCCTTGCCAATGACCTGTCCGGATGGTCCGGGACGGTTGTTGCGCTCATCCAACCCGCCGAGGAGTGGGGCGGCGGGGCGGCCGCCATGGTGGAGGACCAGCTCTTTGACCGCATCCCGGCTCCCAACGTGGTGCTGGGCCAGCATGTGGCGCCGTTCCCTGCCGGGTGGATCGGCCTTCGCGCCGGGGCGGCCATGGCGTCGGCGGATTCGATCGACATCACCCTCCATGGTGCCGGCGGCCACGGTTCACGGCCGGAGACCACCATTGATCAGGTCCTGATGGCCGCCGCAGCCACGGTACGCCTGCACACCCTCGTTTCGCGCAAGATCGCCGCCGCCGATTCCGCCGTGCTGACGGTGGGCCAGCTGCACGCCGGGACCAAGAACAACATCATTCCCGCCGAAGCCAGGCTTGGCCTCAGCCTTCGCACCTTCGATGACGCGGTCCGGCAAAAGTTGCTGGGGTCGATCGAACGGGTGGTCAAGGCGGAAGCGTCGGCGGCGGGTTCGGCGCAGGCGCCCACCATCACCTATGCCGAACATTTTCCTCTCACCATCAATGACGAAGGTGCAACGCTTCGAACGGCCGAGGCGTTTCGGCACGCCTTTGGCGCCGACAAGGTCATTGACCCCGGGCCGGTCTCCGGTAGCGAGGACGTTGGGGTGCTGGCCACCGCCGCCGGAGTGCCGCTGGTGTTCTGGTTCCTTGGCGGGATGGACCCGGCGGCCTTCGGGACATGGGCAGCCACGGGCAGGATGCCCGAAGACATACCCTCAAACCATTCACCTCTCTTTGCGCCGCGGATCCAGCCGACCCTGGACGCGGGCGTCCAGGCGCTCGTCACCGCCGCACGCGAATGGCTCGCGTCCGCCTGACCCGGGCGGCCTGTCCCGGGCAGCCATGACAGGGGCGGTCATGACACCGGTCATTGGGAAAATAAATATTCCTAGACAAATAAATTATTCGGTGTCATGATGGAACCATGTTGGACGTAGCCGTGATCGAGGACGCAGCCGCCGCCGAGGCGTCGCTGGATCCCATCCGCGCCCTTCTGCTGGCCGAACTGCGCGTCCCTGCGTCCGCCGCCACCGTGGCGGCCAGGATGGGGCTCGCCCGGCAAAAAGTGAACTACCACCTCAAGGAACTGGAAAGGCACGGCCTCGTCGCGCTCGTGGAGGAACGCCGCAAGGGCAACGTCACGGAACGGATCATGGGGGCCGCCGCGCGGTCGTTCGTCATCTCACCCGCAGCCCTGCCCGGCGTCGCACCCGACCCCTCGCTTGAACCCAACAGGCTCTCCGCCCGTTGGATGCTGGCCGTCGCCGCCCGCCTGGTCAGGGACGTGGGGACCCTGATCACCGGGGCCGACCGCGCGAACAAGCGGCTGGCCACCTTTGCCCTCGACGGCGAGCTGACCTTTGCCAGCGCCGCGGACCGGGCAGCCTTTGTCGCTGAACTCTCGGCCAGCGTGGCCGGGCTGGTGGACAAGTACCACAGCGCGAACGCAAGGGGCGGGCGCAACCACCGCCTCGTCGTCGCACTTCACCCCAGCGTCAAAACCGGCGCACCTGAACTGAAACCCACTAATCATGCCGGAACGCCCGGCCGCACCAAGGAGCAATGATGGCCAAGGAATTCACGATTGTGCACGAGTCGGAGATCGACGGCACGCCGCAGCAGGTATTCGACGCGGCCACGCTGGGCAACTCCGGCTGGCTGTGGCCCATGGAGATTGAGCCGAGGCTCGGCGGGGCGGGCCCGTTTGGCAGCACCGTAACCGTCTGGGAGCCGCCGCACCGCTTCGCCAACCACATGGAGGGCGAGGGCGGCTTCTACAACACCCTCGAATACGACATTTCCGAGCGCCCCGGCGGCCGGTCCTGGCTGCGCTACGTGCACAGCGGCGTCTTCTTCGAGGACTGGGACAACCAGTACGACGGCGCGGCCAAGCACACCGCGTTCTACCAGCACACCCTCGGCCAGTACGTGAAGTACTTCCCCGGCAGGCAGGCCGCGTTTGCCGACGTCCAGGGCCCGGAGGCCTCCGGCGCGCCGGACGCGTTTGAGGCCGTCAAGGCCGCCCTGGGGATTCACGACGCCGGAGCCGGGCGGCACGTCAGCGTCACCATTGCCGGGGTGGGCGCCGTGGACGCCGTGGTGGACTACCTGGACGACAACTTTGTTGGGCTGCGCGCCGAAGACGCCATGTACCGCTTCTTCGGGCGCAACGCGTTTGGCGCCGTGGTGGGCATGACTGTCCACCTTTTCGCCGACGGTGCCGACGGCGAAGCGGCCGGGGCGGCATGGGGTGCGTGGCTGGACGGGCTGTACTCGTAGCGTTCCTCCGGCATTCCTGGCGTTCCCCTCCGCCGGGGGACCCGAGCCGGGCGGGTCAGGCGTCGCAGTTGACGATCATGCGCCCGGAGCCGCCGCCGGAAAGCAGCGCGGCGAAGGCCTCCGGGGTGCGGTCAAAGCCGTCCAGGACGGTGTGGACGCTGCGGACTGTCCCCGCCCGCAGCCACCGGGCGGCGGCGGACTCGAATTCCGGGCGCAGGTCCTCATTCGATGTCACGTCAAAGCCGCGCATGGTCAGCTGCTGGTAGATCAAACGGGTGTAGTTGGCCGGTCCACGCCGGCCGGAGCCCTTCCCGTACTGGGATGCGGCTCCGCAGATCACCACGCGCCCGCCAAAGCGCAGCGCCTCCAGCGCGGCCTCCAACTGTGCCCCGCCCACGTTGTCGTAGAACAGGTCGATCCCCTCCGGTGCGGCCGCCCGCAGCAGGGCCAGTGCCGCGCCGTCGTGGTGGTTGAAAACGGCGTCCACACCCAAACTACGCAGCAACCCCAACTTCTCCACGGAACCGGCGCTGCCGATCACCGTGGCGCCGAGGGCCTTGGCGAACTGCACCGCGCAGCTGCCCACCCCGCCAGCGGCCGCGGACACGAAGACGGTGTCCTCCGCGCGCACCGCGCCAAAGCGCACCATGCCGGTGTAGGCGGTGAAACCGACATGCCCCAGCACGCTCAGGTGGGCCTCCAAGGGAAGGTCCGCAAGCTCCGCGGGGATGCGGCGCAGCTCCCCGGCGTCGGCGGCGTCAATGCTGCGCCACGGTGATTTTCGGAGGGCGAGCTCACCCGTGGCGAACGCATCGCTGCGGGAGTCGAGGACCTCCACGACGGCGTCGCTGGCCGGCACGTCGCCCGGGCGGATCCCCGGCCCGTAGGGGGTGTCCGGGCCGCCAATCCTGTTGGCAAGCCCGGCGTTCAGGCCCAGCCGCCGCAGGCGCACCAGCACCTGGCCCGGGCCAGGGGACGGCACATCCGCCGGTGCGAGCCTGAAATGGCGGGCCTCGGCCGTGCCCTCCGGAATGTCAGCCAGCTGCACTTCGCAGGAATCCATGTCACCAGCATAGGCCTTGACGCCGCTGGGTGGCCGGCCGAGGCGAGGCCATTGTCCGTGCGAGGGACGCCGGACTGGGGTGACCGGCGTCGGACTTCATGGGCCGCCGGACCAGACGGGCGGGTCAGCTGCCCAGCAGCAGCGGTCCCCAGCCGCCGGTGCCGATCTGCGCGCGCGCCCCGAACCCGTTCTTCAGAATCGAATAATGGTAGAGGTTGCCGCCGCCGCTGGCGAGGATGCCCTGCCCGTTGGCGCCCAGGTGGTTGGTGATGCCGGAAATGTGCGTCATGCCGCCCCAGCCCGTGCCGATCACCCTGCGCGCTTCGGACATGAAGCCGCCGCTGCCGTTGCCGCGGTAGAGCAGGAGCTGGCCGGCGGGGTTGCGGGCCGCGATGTCCGCGCGGCCGTCGCCGTCAAAGTCGGTGCCGATGATCGTCAGGCTGCCCCAGCCGTTGCCGATCTTGATCCGGGGCGAGAAGCCTGCGCCGTTCGGCGTCGGGTAGTAGAAGAGGTCGCCCGTGGCGCGCTGCTTGGCCACGATGCCGGGGAACCTGTCGGTGCTGCGCCATTTGCTCGCGACGATGTCGTACGGACCCCAGCCGCTGCCGATGGCCAGTGCCGCCGTGAGCGTGCCGTTGGACTGGCCGTAGCTGATGGTGAGTGCGCCGGACTTCCAGACGGTCAGGATGTCCTGGAGTCCGTCGGAGTTGAAGTCGACGATCTCCAGCTGCTGCACGCCGGTCCACCCGGAGGCAACGAAGGTGCGCTGCCACAGATCCCCGCCGCGGGCCGAGCCGTAAACATAGAAGTTCCCGGCGGTGTCAACGGCCGCCACGTCGCCGTCGTTGACCACCGGTACGGGCGGGGGCTTGGGCTGGGTGGCGCGCGTCGAGGCATAGCCGGCCAGGTTGGCCACCACCACGGTCATGCCGCTCCAGCCCGCCTGGGTGGTCTTCACCTGGCCCATGCCGATGTCCGTGGCGCGCTTGTCCAGCAGGGCGGCCCGGTGGCCGGGGGATCCCATCCACCAGTCGACGATCTGCTGCGGCGTGTTGTTGATGCCGATGATTTCCGAGGACATGTCCGCGCCCTTGGGCAGGATCGACGCGCCGTAGTCGGTCCGGTGGATCTTGTTCATGTCCAGCGTGCCCGCGCTGATTCTCGCGTTCACCGTGGCCGCCCACTGCTGGGAACCGGTGGCAACCGCCTGATTCCACGCCACCGGGCCGGCGCCGTTGGCGGCACGGTACTTGTTGGCGACAACGAGGACCTGGGCCAGGAACGGATCGGTGACGGTGGGGGCCGCCGGGGCTGCTGCCGGGAACGCGGCCGGAGCTGGCGCCGCGGGAACTGCTGCCGGGGCGGCGCCGGAGGGTGCGGCCGACGACGGGGCGATGCCGGTGGACAGGAGGGCGGCCGTGAGTGCCAGGGCACCGAAGGCCCCAAGGAATTTTCGCATGTGTTTTTGTCTCGCCTTGAACGCTGAGCCGTTGGTGGGAGGTGGAACTACCCCATACTAGCCGCAGCCCGGACGCGCGTGGTGGTTGTGCATTTTTGTTCACAGCGTCTGCGCTAATGGTCATTGTTGATCGAATGCGCGCACTGGCATACTCGCAGGGAGCGCCGCAACGTGCGCTGGGTCACAGCGGAGGAAAACGATTCCGCGACCTGTTTTTCGAAGGACGGCACGCGCCGATGGGGGCGCGGAGGAGATGCACATGAGTCAACACAGCGGGCCGGTCACGTCGGTCAGGCAATCAGGGCTGCGCAAGGTGGTGGCCGCCTCCATGGCCGGCACCGTCGTGGAGTGGTATGAATTCTTCCTCTACGCCACGGCAGTCAGCCTGGTGTTTGGCCACATGTTCTTCCCCAACGCCGGCTCCGTGCTCGACGGGATCATGGCCGGGTTCCTGACCTACGCCGTCGGCTTCGTGGCCCGTCCCATCGGCGGCATCGTCTTTGGCCACTTTGGCGACAAGTTCGGGCGCAAGAAGCTGCTGCAGCTGAGCATCATCCTGGTCGGCATCTCCACTTTCCTGATGGGCTGCCTGCCCGGCTTTGACCAGGTCGGGTACTGGGCGCCGGCGCTGCTGGTGGCCCTGCGCTTCATCCAGGGCTTCGCCGTCGGCGGGGAATGGGGCGGGGCCGTCCTGCTGGTGGCCGAGCACAGCCCGGACACGTCGCGCGGCTTCTGGGCCTCCTGGCCGCAGTCGGCCGTGCCCATGGGCAACCTGCTCGCCACCGGCGTCCTCCTCTTCCTCTCCTCGGCGCTCAGCGAGGCCGCGTTCCTGGGCTGGGGCTGGCGTGTCGCGTTCTGGCTTTCCGCCGTCATCGTCCTGATCGGCTATTACATCCGCACCAAGGTCAGCGACGCCCCCATCTTCCTCAAGGCACACGCGGAGATCGAAAACAATCCCGCGGCCGGCTATGGCGTGTTCGAGGTCTTCCGCCGCTACCCGCGCGGGGTGTTCACGGCCATGGGGCTGCGGTTCGCGGAAAACATTCTCTACTATCTGGTTGTCACCTTCTCCATCACGTACCTGAAGGTCATCGTCGACGTCGACACTTCACGCATCCTGCTGCTGCTCCTGCTGGCCCACGGACTGCATTTCTGCGTGGTGCCCCTCGTGGGCAGGCTCTCCGACAGGATCGGCCGCAAGCCCACGTACATGCTCGGTGCCGCGGCCGGGGCAACGTGGGGCTTCTTCGCCTTTCCGATGATGGACACCAAGAACGATTTTCTGATCCTGGCATCCGTGATGATCGGGCTCGTTTTCCATGCGCTTATGTATGCCGGCCAGCCCTCCATCATGGCGGAGATGTTTCCCACCCGCATGCGCTACTCCGGCGTTTCACTGGGCTACCAGGTCACCTCGATTGTGGCCGGCTCCATCGCCCCGTTCATCGCCACCGGACTCGTGGAGCGCTACCACTCCTCGGTCCCGGTGGCCATCTACCTTCTCGGCGCCTGTGTTGTCACGGCCGTGGCTGTGCTATTCCTGAAGGAAACCAAGGGAGTCTCCCTGCAGGACATTGACGACGCCGACGCCGCCGGTACGCTGGCCTTGGGCCGTGCCGCCGCAGGCGAGGCCGTAACGAAGGCGGGTTAGCCATGGAAGAAAACTCAACAGTTCCTCCGGCCGGGGACGGCGGGGCGCGCGTGACCGGCGTCGGGCGTGTAACGGGCGCCGTGGGTGTGCCGGGCAAGGGGGCGGCCGACGGCGGACTGGCCGGCAAGCGCGCGCTGGTCACCGGCGGCGCCGGGGGGCTGGGTGCCGCCATCGCCCGGGCGCTGGCCGCCCGGGGGGCCCACGTGATCGTGGCCGACAGGGATGCGGCAGGTGCCGCGGCCGTGGCGGCGGAGGTGGGCGGCGAGTCCTGGGAGGTGGACCTGCTTGACACCAGCGCGTTGGAAACGCTCACGCTCGAGGTGGACATCCTGGTCAACAACGCCGGCATCCAGACCATCAGCCCCATCGAGGAGTTCGATCCGGCCGCGTT
The DNA here is from genome assembly GCF_003268655.1 of Arthrobacter dokdonellae. Classification (NCBI taxonomy): domain Bacteria; kingdom Bacillati; phylum Actinomycetota; class Actinomycetes; order Micrococcales; family Micrococcaceae; genus Arthrobacter; species Arthrobacter dokdonensis. Next base: position 1,170,497 of record NZ_CP029642.1, read on the forward strand.
CCGCCGCATCCTGACCATCATGCTCGAGGCGCCGTTCCTGCTGATCCGGGCCGCGCTGCCGCACATGTACGGGCAGGACTACGGGCGGATCATCAACATTTCCTCCATCCACGGCCTGCGGGCATCTTCCTTCAAGTCCGCCTATGTGGCGGCCAAGCACGGGCTTGAGGGCCTGTCGAAGGTCACGGCCAAGGAGGGCGGTCCGCACGGCGTCACGAGCAACTGCGTCAACCCCGGCTACGTCCGCACGCCCCTGGTCGAGGGGCAGGTGGCGGATCAGGCGAAGACGCACGGCATCCCCGAGGAGCAGGTCCTTGCGGAAGTCATGCTCGCCAAGAACGCCATCAAGCGGCTGATCGAGCCGGAGGAGATTGCCGGGCTCGTCGCGTGGCTCGCGTCCGACCAGGCCGCCATGGCAACCGGTGCCTCCTACGTCATGGACGGCGGCTGGACGGCCTAATAACTCTCCCGCGCAATCGGGGGTTCATCGTCCGACGCTCGGTTGCAACCGGGGCAAAAACAGCCAACGCTACCGCACTGTGTGAGGGGGCGTTGCCAAAAAGTGCCCCGATTGCAACCGAGCGTCGGTCAGTCGGTGACGAGCTGGCCGCGGCGGCGGCGGGCCTCCTGCAGGAACGCCGCGACGACTGCCTGGACGGCGGGGGACCGCAGCGACTCGGGCCTGGCCGCGGCCCAGAACTGCACCGTTTGCGATATCTCCCCGGGCAGCACGCGGACCAGGCCCTCCTGCCCGTCTGCCATGAAGGCCGGCAGCATCGCGATGCCGGCATTGGCCCGGACGGCCTCGATCTGCGCAAACACGCTGGTCGCCTGAAACTCGGCCGGCTCGCTGGTCAGCCGGTGGTGCTGCTGGGCCAGCTCGGCCACCTGCAGCGTGGACTCCACATACGAGATAAAGCGGTGGTCCTTCAGCCCCTCCCCGGTCTCCGGCAGCCCGTGCTCCTGCGCGTAGCCCGTTCCCGCGTACAGCCGCAGCGTGTAGTCGGAGAGGAAGATGACCTCCGCGCGACCGGCGTCGACGCTGCCGGCCACCACTTCCAGGTCCACCCCGGACCGGTTCCGGCTCAGCCGCCGCGTCGCGCTGAGCAGTTCCACGCGGAGCATGGGGTGCCTGCGCTGCAGCTTCACCAGCGCCGGTGTGGCCACCAGCGCGCCAAAGCCGTCGGACGCGCTGACCCGCACCATGCCGGACACAGGGTCCATGCGCTGCTCCACGCCCGTCGCGAGAGAGCTCAGGTTCGTCTCGATGCCCTCGGCCGCCGCCACGGCGGCGCGCCCCAGGTCCGTCAGCTCCCACCCCTGCGGCGTCCGCTCCAGCGTCCGCCCGCCCAGCTGCTTGTCCAGCGCCAGGATTCGCCGCGAGACCGTGGTGTGGGTGGTTTCCAGCGCGTTCGCGACCGCGGTGAACCGTCCCAGCCGGGCCACGGTCAGCAGCACCAGCAGGTCGTCCGCGCTGGGAAACCTCTTGAAATCCATCTTTCCGCCCCTTCACCGGCACAATGTGCAAACTTGCACATGCATTCTGCCTTTTTCGGTCTTGTTTGCACTCTAGCAGGGTGTGATGCTGGTCATAGCCGGCATCAATGTGTGCCGGGGCATAATGGGTTCAGCGGGCGAAGGGGCTTCGATCATGGCAGTTGTGGCATGGATTGGTTTGGGACACATGGGCGGTCCCATGACGGCGAACATGGTCAAGGCGGGGCATGCCGTCAGGGGCTTTGACCTTAGCGCGGCGGCGCTGGAGGCGGCAGTCGCCAACGGGGTGGAGGCGGTCGGGTCGGTCGAGGCGGCCGTCCAGGGCGCCGACGTCGTCTTCACCATGCTGCCCAAGGGAGACCACGTCCGCAGCGTGTACTTCGGGGACGCCGGGATCCTGGCCCATGCCGCGCAGGAGACCCTCCTCATCGACTCCTCCACCATTGACATCGAGTCCGCGCAGGCCGTGCACGACGCCGCTGCTGCCGCCGGCTTCCGCTTCGTGGACGCCCCGGTCTCGGGCGGCATGAGCGGCGCCGCCGCGGGGACCCTCACGTTCATGATTGGCGGCGAAGCCGGCGCCGTGGCGGACGCGTCCGGCTACATCAAGCCGATGGCCGCGAACATCATCCCCACGGGGGGACCCACCACGGGGCAGGCCGCGAAAATCTGCAACAACCTCATGCTGTTCATCAATCTGGCCTCCACCTCGGAAGGCGCCGTGCTGGCCGACCGCCTGGGCCTGGACAAGCAGGTCTTTTGGGACATCGCCTCCGTCTCCTCCGGCGACAGCTGGGCCCTGCGCACCTGGTACCCGGTGCCGGGCGTGGTGCCCACCTCGGCGGCCAACAACGGCTTTGCCCCCACCTTTACGGCGGAACTGGCCAACAAGGACATCGGCCTGGCCATTGCCGCGGCCCGCAGCACACAGACGCCGCTGGAGATCGGCGAGCACGTCCAGCAGCTCTTCCAGCGCCTTATCGACGGCGGGCAGGGCGCCAAGGACTGCTCCATGATCGTGTCCCTGGTGGACGGCTCGCTCCAAGCGGGCCAGCCCGCCCCCGCCCAGCAGGCTCACGGCCGGCCCGCAAACAACGAACAAGGAAAGTAACAACCATGACTGAGGTTTCAACAACTGCCGCCGTCCGCGACTGGCCCATGTGGATCGGGGGAGAGGAACAGCCCTCCGCCGGCTCGCAGTGGCGCGAGGTCTTCAACCCCGCCCGCCGCGAAACGGTGATCGCCCGCGTGCCCGCCGGCACCGTGGAGGACGTGGACCGTGCCGTCGCCGCGGCCCGCGCCGCCTACCCGGCCTGGCGCGCCCAGCACTTCACCGGCCGGGCCAAGGCGCTGCTGGCCATCGCCGACGAGCTCGAGCAGCGCAGCGAGGAATTTGCCCGGCTGACCGCCCTGGACACCGGCAACGCGCTGCGCACCCAGGCCCGCCCCGAATCCACCACCATGGTGGCGATGTTCCGCTACTTCGCCGGGGTCGCCGGGGAGGTCAAGGGCACCACGCTGCCCGCGGGCGAGAACCAGCTCCAGTACACGCGGCTGGAACCCCTCGGCGTGGTCGCCTGCATCCTGCCCTGGAACTCGCCGCTGATGATCGCCGCATTTAAGATCCCCGCCGCGCTCGCCGCCGGCAACACCGTGATCATGAAGGCGGCCGACGACGCCCCGCTCACCATCCTCCAGCTGGCCGAAGTGTGCAACAGGCACCTGCCGGCCGGCGTCGTCAATGCCCTGACCGGCCGCGGCGGGGTGATCGGCAGCGCGCTGGCCAACCATCCCGGCGTCGACAAGGTCTCCTTCACCGGTTCCACCGAGGTGGGCCGCGAGGTGGCGGGCGAGGCCGGCGCGCGGCTGGCGCACATGTCGCTGGAACTCGGCGGGAAGAACCCGTCGATCGTGTTCCCCGACGCCGCGGACGACGACGAACTCCTCGACGGCCTGCTCCTCGCCTCCCGCTTCACCCGGCAGGGCCAAAGCTGCACGGCCGGCTCCCGCCTGTTCCTGCATGAGGACATCTACGACGACGTGCTGGGCCGCCTCAGCGCCAAGCTGGGCGCGCTGACGGTGGGCGACCCGCTGGACGAGGCCACGGACATGGGCGCCATCATCAACCGCAAGCAGCATTCGGCCATCACCGGCTACCTCGACGAGGGCCGCACGACCGCCGGCATGAAGGCGGTGCTGGGCGGCAGCGCCCCCACCGAAGGCGCCCTGACCGAGGGCTACTACCACCTGCCCACCGTCTTCAGCGGCGTGCGCAACGAATTCCGGCTCGCCCAGGAGGAAATCTTCGGACCCGTCCTGGTCGCGATCCCCTGGAGGGACACGGAGGAGGTCATCCGGATGGCCAACCACACCAACTACGGCCTGGCGGCCTACGTGTGGAGCCACAACCTTGACAACGCCCTGAACACCGCCCACCGGATCGACGCCGGCTGGGTGCAGGTCAACCAGGGCGGCGGCCAGGTGGTGGGCCAGTCCTACGGCGGGTACAAGCAAAGCGGGATCGGCCGCGAGGTGTCCCTCGAGGGCATGCTGGCCGGGTTCACCCAGACCAAGCAGATCAACGTCAAGCTGCGCGCGGTGCCCCATGGGTAGCCGCCTGCCGCTGGAGGGCGTGCGCATCCTAGACCTCAGCCGCGCGCTCGCCGGCCCCTACGCCACCGCCCTGCTGGCCGATCTCGGCGCCGAGGTCATCAAGACCGAAAGCATCAAGGGCGGGGACTCCAGCCGCTCCTGGCCGCCATTTGAGAACGACCACAGCCTGTACTTTGACTCCGCCAACCGGAACAAGTCGTCCATCGCGATCGACTTTTACACGCCCGGGGGCAGGGAACTGCTGTGGCAGCTGGCCGTGGGGTCCGACGTCGTGGTGGAAAACTTCCGCCCCGGCGTGCTGGCCGTCATGGGCCTGGACCCGGACGCGCTGCGCAAGGCCAAGCCGGGAATCATCATCGCCTCCGTCAGCGGCTTCGGGGCCACGGGCCCGCTGAGCCAGGCGCCCGGACTGGACCAGGTGGCGCAGGGCATGACCGGGCTGATGTCCGTCACCGGCGCCGACGCGGACAACATGTACCGGGTGGGCGTGCCGATCATTGACATGGTGGCCGGCATCAACACCGCGCTCGGCATCGCCGCCGCCCTCGTGGGCAGGAACGGGACCGGCGTCGGGATGGAGGTCTCGACCTCGCTCCTGGAAACCGGGCTGGCCCTGGGCGCGTTCCAAGGCCAAAAATACCTCAGCACCGGCGAGGTCCCCGAGCCCCAGGGCAACAACCATCCCGTCCTCTCGCCATATGGGGTGTTCAGGACCGCGGACATCCCCGTCATCATCGCCGTGGGCAACCAAAAGCAGTGGCGGGATGCGTGCGAGCTGCTGGGCGACCCGGAGCTTGCCGACAACGCGGATTACGCCACCGGCAAGCTGCGCAACATGAACCGGGCGGCACTGAAAGTGGTGCTTGAGGACCTCCTGGCCCGCCGGACCGCGGGCGAGTGGCTGCCGCTGCTGCGCGGCGCAGCCATCCCCGCCGGGCCCATCTACAACTACGAGCAGGCGTTCGCCGACCCGCAGGTCCGGTCGCTGGGGATGGTGCAGACCGTCCACCGCGCCGACGGTTCGCCGCTGCCGCTGGTCCGCGGGCCCATCTCCGTGGACCGGCACGCCCCGCGGGTCCGCAAGGCACCGCCGGTGCTGGGCGAGGACACGCTGGCCGTGCTGGCCGGGCTGGGCCTGAGCCCCGAACAGGTGGCTGGCCTGGTGGACGCCGGGATTGTGCTGGCGGCGCCGGGCACGACGGCGGATGCCGGGGTGGGTGCCACACCGTGAGCACGGCCGCCGGTAGCACGGTTCAGGAGGGCCGGGGCGAGCTGCGGGTCGAGCGGGACGGACCGGTCGCCACCCTGGTCATGGACAACCCGTCCATGCGCAACGCCATCACGGCGCGCATGTGGCCGCAGTTCGCCACGCTGCTGGCACGGCTGGAGGACGACGATTCGGTCGAGGTCCTGGTGGTCCGCGGGGCCGGTAAGCACTTTTCCGCCGGCGCGGACATCGCTTCCGTGCGGGACATCCTGCACGACCCCGCAACAGGGCAGCGCGACGGCGGCGACATTACCGTGGCCGAGGACGCGCTGTCCCGCTTCCGCAAACCCACCGTGGCGGCGATCGACGGTTACTGCGTGGGCGGGGGCTGGCAGATTGCCGGCGCGTGCGACATCCGGATGGCGTCCGAAAACGCCGTCTTCGGCATCACGCCGGCGAAGATCGGCATTGTCTACCCGCTTTCCGGGATCCGGAAGCTGGTGGAGCTGGCAGGGCCGGCCGCGGCCAAGTACCTGCTGTTCAGCGGCGACATGGTCAATGCCGCAGAGGCGATGCGCCTCGGTCTGGCCATGAAGGTCCTCTCCAGCGACACGTTCTGGGAGGAGGTCCGGGCGTTCGCGCTGCACCTGGCAGGGCGCTCGCAGTTCTCCATCCAGTCGCAAAAGGACCTGGTGAACGCCATCAGCGGCCACATCCCGGAGGCTGACCTGGCCGAGCGCAACGCCTATTGGCAGCGCGAAATGGCGGCCAGCGCCGATCCGAGGATCGGCGTGGCCGCCTTCCTGGCGAAGGAGACGCCAAGGTTCACTTGGCGCCGCCCGCAGGCCTAGTCTTCGGTGATCTGCCCGCGGGCCAGGCGGAACTTCCGGTCCGTCTGGGCCGCCAGGGCGTGGTCGTGCGTGACCACCAGGATGGTGGTCTTCTTCTCGTGGGCCAGCTGGCGCAGGAGGGCGATGATGAGTTCGCCCGTTTCGTCGTCGAGGTTGCCGGTGGGCTCGTCCGCCAGGATCAGCTTCGGGTTGTTGGCCAGGGCCCGGGCAATGGCGACGCGCTGCTGCATGCCGCCGGAGAGCCTGTTGGCCAGGCGGCCGTGCATCTCCTCCGTCAGCTCCACCTGGTTCAGCAGCTCGGCCGCGCGCTTGCTGCGCTCCGCGTGGGAGACGCCCGCGAACTCCATGGGCAGCATGACGTTTTCCTTGGCCGAGAGGTTCGGGATCAGGTTGTAGGACTGGAACACGAAGCCGATGTCGTCCCGACGGTAGGCCGTGAGCTTCCTGTCCGGGAGCGTGGAAATGTTCACGTCATCCACGAACACGTCGCCCGACGTCGCCTTGTCCAGCGCCCCCAGCAGGGACAGCAGCGTGCTCTTGCCGCTGCCGCTCTTGCCCAGGATGGCGGCGAAGCTGCCCTGTTCCAGGCTGAAGCTGACCCCGTTGACGGGCTTGATGGTGCGGTCCCCGGAATTGAAGGACTTGACTACGTCTTTGACTTGCAGCATTGCTTACTCTCCTCGCAGGACTTCGATGGGGCGGACCTTGGCGGTCAGCAGGGCCGGGATCAGTGCGCCGATGGCGGCGATCGCCAGGATGCCGACGGCGCCGAGCACCAGGGTCTGCCAGCCGACGGACGTGCTGATCGTGCCGATGAGCTGGCTGGCTCCGGCAAACGCGCCGCGGGTCCGGGTGAAGCCGCCGCCGCCAAAGCCGCCGCCGCCGAAGCCGCCGCCTGCCCGGCGGCCCACCGGCCCGGCCGCGGAGGCGGTGGAGCCGGTGTTGCCGGCCACCAGGGCGCTGACGATCGGATTGCTGCTGAAGGCGGCCACCACGCCGCCCACCACCGTGCCCAGGACCACCAGCACCATGGCCTCGATGACAAACTGGACGCCGATGGTGCGGTTGGAAGCGCCGATCGCCTTGAGGACGCCGATTTCACGTCGCCGCTCGCGCACCACCATGATCATGATCAGCAGCACGATCAGTCCCGCCGTCACCAGTGAGGCGATGAAGGCGATCAGCGAAATGTTCTGCACGGTGCCCAGCGACGTGATGGCGGACTGCAGGTTGTTCGAACCTGCCGTCACGTCGACGTTGGAGGCGCCAAGTGCGGCGGTGAGGGCGGTCTGGGTGGAGGGGACGTTGTCTATGCTGTCCACCACCACGTTCAGGCTGCTCAGCTGGCCGGCCTGGTCCACCAGGGTCTGAGTGGCCGCGAGGGGCAGGTAGATGCCGTTGTTGTCGAACGCGTCACCGGCGTCAAAGATGCCGGCGACCTTCATGGTGCGGCTTTGGACGGTGAAGGTTGAACCGACCTTCAGCGAATTCTTCGCGGCCAGGGTGGAACCCACCAGGGCCTGGGTTGAGGAGGCTGCGAAGTCAGTCAGCTGCGAGCCGCCGGTGAGCTTGATCGCAGTCCCGGCCGCCGTGGCGGAGGTGGAAACGCCGGTGGCCTGGATCGGAATCGTGAATGCCGGGCGCGTGGTGGTGGTGCCTCCCGTGGCTCCGCCGGCGCCGTCCGTGGACGTGCCGGAGCTGCCGTTGCTGTTGTTGCGTTGGCCCAGCACCCCGGGGTCCACCGCGGAGACCAGGCTGGTGGTGCCGCTGGAGCCGAAGCGGCCGGCCCCTCCGCGGTCCGCGCCGCTTCCGTTGCCCGCGGCGGATCCGGACGCCGTCGCGGCGGCCGCGGCGGCGGCGTTCGACAGCCGGACCGCGAGCGTCCCATTGACGCTGGTCACGTGGGCGACGGTCGCCGCCTTGGTGGCGTCCGCCGTCGTCAGCGGGTTGCCGCCGCCCAGTCCGCCGCGGGATCCGGCGGGATTGACCGTGAGGTTGTTGCCCACGGAGGCCTTGAGGGAGTCGACCTTGGCGCCCACGGCCTGGTTGGCCACCAGCATGGCCAGCGCGAGTCCAATGGCCACCGCCAAAATGACCACCACGGCGCCGCTGCGCACCTTATTGCGGAACGCGTTGCCCACGCTCCGGGAAACCACACCCATGTCTTGCTCCCTGCACCTGTGGCTGCCCGTGCGGCAGCCGTCCAGACACCATGTTCTGGCCACCGTCCGGGTGTTCCATAGGGGCCGGCTGTGCGTGGGATGTGAGAACCCGGCCCAGTAGACTGGGAACAGCGAACACATGCCGACACGATTGAGGGTCTTTTGCTGGAATTTACCGCCCGATTTGCCACCGCCGCCGAGGTCGACCAGTGGGACACCCTGGTCACGGCGAACCCCAACGGCGGCAACCTCCTCCAGTCCGCCTCCTTCGCCGCCGTGAAGAAAAACTACGGCTGGACGCCCCAGTATCTGGCGTTTGAGGGCGCCGACTACACCAGCTACAACCTCGCCCTGGAGAAGAAGTTCCCGGGACTGGGCCGCCTGTGGTACTTGATCAAGGGCCCGGACACCGCCGACGTGGAGCACATCCCCGCCATGATGGCCGCCCTGCGCGTGTTCACCCGGCGGGCCCGCCTCAACGTTTTTGCGGCGAAGATTGAGCCCGACGTGGTCGCCTCCGAGCGGGCGCGCGCCGTGCTGTCCGGGGCCGGATACGTGAAGGTGCCGGACCTGCAGCCCAACGACAACACCGCCCTGCTGGACATTTCCCCGGAGCCGAACCAGCTCCTGCGCAACCTCCACTCGCGCGGGCGCAACGCAGTGCGCCGTGCCCAGCGCGAGGGGGTCGAAGTGGTGCGCCCGGAGTCCACCGAGGCCACCATGCGCTCGCTGTACGACCTCATGGTGGGCACCTTTGAGGCCAAGAATGCCGGGGCAGCCCGTGAGTTCGGGTACTTCCGCCAGTTCTGGAGCGAGTTCACCAGCCGCGGCCAGGGCAGGTTCTACTTTGTCCATGAAAACGGGGTCCCGTCGGTGGGCGCGTTCGTCATCAACTACGGCACCAAGGCCACGTACAAGGACGGCGGCTCCTTGCAGGAGCGGTCGCAGTACGGCGACTCGCACCTGATCCAGTGGGAGGCCATCCAGGACATGAAGGGCCTGGGCGCCGTCCAGTACGACTTCTGCGGCACGCCGCCGTCGCACAGGCTCAAGGATCCCACCCACCCGCACCACGGCCTGGGCCTGTTCAAGACCAGCTTCACCAAGACGGTCACCGATTTTGTAGGCTGCTGGGATGTGGTGTTCAGCCCGGTGCGGTACAAATTGTGGACGGTCGCCGGCGAACGGGTGATGCGTCAGTTGTATACCCGACGCACGGGCCAAAAGTTTTACTAGCCCATTTTTCCAGCCATTGACAAGCACGACGGCGGCCCCACGGGGCGCGGTTGTGTCCGGTGGGGCGGGACCCCTGAGGAGAGCGGATGAGCAGCAGCTCCAACGAACGGGAAGAGCAGGACCGGGGCGGCCGGGCGCGGTCCGGCACGCGCCAAACCGGGCAGCGCCAAACGGGGCAGCGCCAAACGGGGCCGTCGGCGACGCGCGACGTTCCGGCGGCCGGGATGCAGCCCCGCGACGTTCCGGCAGCCGGGATGATCCCCAAGGTGCCGCTGCCGGCGGCACCGGCGGCACCGGCGGTGCCGCCGTCGCGCCCCAACAAGGCCGCGCGCACGGTGCTGCGCCGCCTGGTGCAGGGGGAGACCCCGCCCACCGCGCCCATGAACATCGTGGAGCGGCTTGCGGGCAGCCCGTACGCGAATCCCACCATCCAGGTGGGCCGGGCCGACGAATCGGCGCGGAAGACCATTGACTTTGCGCTGCGCATGGCCGAGACCATGTTCCGGTACGGCGCCGGCGCGCTGGAGGTGGAGACCTCCATCATTGCGGTCACGGCGGCCTTTGGCCTGCGCAACATCGAAGTGGACATCACCAACCAGTCCGTCATCCTCAACTACGCCCACCGCGACGGCGTCCCCATCACGCTGCTGCGCGTGGTCAGGTCCTGGACCAACAACTATGCCGGGCTCGTCCAGGTGCACGAGCTGGTCACGGACATTGTGACCGGCGGCGTGGCCCGGGACGACGCGTACCGGCGGCTGGACACCATCATCAAGCGGCCCAAGCCCTTTCCGCGCTGGATGGTGTCACTGGCCGAGGCCGTGTTTGCCGCCGCCGTGGTGGGTGTCATCGGCGGCAGCCCGTTTGGCATGGTCGTGGCCCTGCTGACCATCCTGCTGGCCGGACAGATTGCCCGGGTGCTGGGCAGGTGGCGGGTTCCGGACTTCTTCGTCACGGCCATCACGTCGTTCATCGTCACCATCGTGGCCCTGGTGTGCTTCATGTTCCACGTGCCGCTGAGCCCCTCGATGGTGGTCGCCGGCGGGATCCTGCTGCTGCTGCCCTCGGGGCGGCTCGTCTCCGCGGTGCAGGATGCGATCAACGGCTTCCCGGTCACGGCCGCCGGCCGGTTCCTCTCGGCGTTCCTGACGTTCGGTGCCATCGTCGCGGGCATCGCCGTCGCCCTGGTCAGTGCCTCCATGCTGGGCGGGAACCGGATCAACGTGGCGGAGCCGATCGTCGGCTCGCTGCCACTTTATCTGGTGCTGCCGCTCGTGGCCGTCGCGACGATCGCCATCTGCATCGCCGAGCAGACGTCGGTGCGGTTGCTGGTGCCCACGATGGCCGTGGCGCTGGCCGGCTATCTGGCGTACTACGGCGGCATGGAGCTGGGTCTGGGCGCGCGGTTTGCGCCCGCGCTGGCCGCGATCGTGGTGGGGATCCTGGCGCGTGTCATCTCACTGCGGCTGGGCGCCCCGCAGCTCGTGGTGGCCGTTCCGTCCATCATCTTCCTGCTGGTGGGCCTGTCCATCTTCCGCGCCATGTTCGTCATGACGCTCACGCCGGGAGACTCGGTGACCGGCGCCGTGGGCATCTTCAACGCGCTCGTGGTCATTTTGGCCGTGGCCGCCGGCGTGGTCCTCGGCGACAACATGGCCCGACCGCTCACCCGCCCCAGCGGGCAGAAGGACCGGCGCCGCAACCGCCGCCGCTGACCGGTTCCGTCCATCCGTTGAGGTTCGAGATAACCACCGATCGGACGCCGCGAATCGGTCGTTATCTCGAACCTCGACGGGGCGGGGCGTGGTGATCTCGAACCTCGACGGGGCGGGGCGTGGTGATCTCGAACCTCGACGGGGCGGCTCAGAGGATCTTGCCGACGGGCTGCTTCTTCTCCGCCTGGAAGTAGTCCTCGGTCCTGCCGTAGGCCCAGTAGCCGGAGAGCGAGACCTGACTGCGGGCCAGTCCGCGCTGCTTGAACAGGACGTCGCGGAGGGCTTTCATGTATTCACGTTCGCCGTGTATGAAGGCGTCGACTTCACCGTCCGGCCAGGTCCCGCCGGCAACGGCGTCCACCAGCTGCGTGCTTTGGGCCGGCGTGGCGCCGTTGCGAAACAGCCATGTCACCTCGACCCCTGCCGGCGCGGCCACAGGCTGGATGTCGTCCTCGGTGTCCACCTCGACATACGCGCGGCCTGCGGCGTCGGCGGGCAGCGCCTCGATGGCGGCGGCCATGGCGGGCAGAGCGGCCTCGTCGCCGGCAAACAGGTACCAGTCGGCGTCCGGGTTGGGCCGGTAGGCGCCGCCTGGGCCGGAGAAGATGATGCGGTCCCCGGGCGCGGCCGCCTCCGCCCACGGGCCGGCCAGGCCGGCGTCTCCGTGGATAACGAAGTCAATCGCGATCTCCCGGGCAGCCAGATCCACCCAGCGGACGGTGTAGGTGCGCGTTGCCGGCCACTGGTCCCGCGGCATGGACTCACGCAGCCCAAAGACATCCACCGGCTCCGCGTAGTCCACGCCGGGCTGCAGGAAGTGGATTTTCACGTACATGTCCGTGGCATCCTTGGCTTCAAAGGCGGCGAGCCCGGGCCCGCCCGCCACCACACGGACCATGTGCGGGCCGAGCTGCTCCTTGCGCACCACCGTCAGCGTGAATTGCGTCCGTCGCTTCACTGCCGGTGCAACGAGCGCTTCCTTGCCGGTGTCAGCGGAACTCACAAATCACTCCTGAGAAGAACGGCCGGCAGCTGAACCGGCATCACGTTAGGTAGCCCTTACCCTACCAGCGGGCGCCCCGTGTTTCAGGCGGGCAGCGCCCACTCGACTGGCACGCTGCCCTGCTCCTGAAGCATTGCGTTGATCCGGCTGAACGGCCGCGAGCCAAAAAACCCGCGCGACGCCGACAGCGGGCTCGGGTGTGCCGACTCAATGATGGCGGTGCCGGCCAGCAGGGGCTCAAGCTTTTGAGCGTCCCGCCCCCAGAGCACGCTCACCAGCGGCTGCTTCCGCGCGGCCAGGACCCTGATGACGGCCTCCGTCACGCCTTCCCAACCACGACGCCGGTGCGAGCCTGCCGCGCCCGGGGCCACCGTGAGCACGCGGTTGAGCAGGAGGACGCCCTGGGCCGCCCAGGCACTGAGGTCGCCGTGCGCTGCCGGGGCGATGCCGAGATCGTCCTGCAGCTCCTTGTAGATGTTGTTCAGGCTGCGCGGCAGCGGCCGGGTGGACCGGTCCACCGCAAACGCCAGGCCGACGGAGTGGCCGGGAGTGGGGTACGGATCCTGGCCCACCACCAGGACCTTCACACCGGCAAGCGGCGCGGCCAGGGCGCGCAGCACCCGGCTGGGCGGAGGCAGGAAGGAGGTCCCGGCGTCGTACTCCCGGCGCAGCATGAGTCCCAGGCCGCGAAGGGCTGGTTCCTCGGCGGCCAGGGCGCCGGCCCAGTCGGGGGCCAGCAGCGACAGCGGGTCGGCGCCCATCGTCTCCAGGGCACGCAGCTGGGCGGCATCCCAGGCGGCGGGGGAGGGGAGCTCGAAAAGGGCGGGGTTCGGGTCCATGCTTCCATTCTCGCCTCCCGGCCGCCGGACCAGCCTGGGGACTCGCGCCGGGGACGGGGCCGCGGCGGAATGACATGCGTGTGATTCGCCCTTATCATGGAGGAACGGGCCGCGTCCGCCGGGCGCCGCCGCACGTGAAGCCTGTATCTGGAGTTGAAGGAGTGTGCCGTGCCGCAAGCAGGATCGACACAGCCCTCACCCGAGGCAGGCCACTCCGGCGATTCCCGGCTGAGCGAGCGGGATGCCCGGATGCTCGCGCTGGAACGGCAATGGTGGAAGTATGCCGGGGCGAAGGAACAGGCCATCCGTGAGATGTTCGACCTCTCCGCCACCCACTACTATCAAATCCTCAATGCGTTGATCGACACGGAGGCCGCGCTGGAGCACGACCCCATGCTGGTGAAGCGGTTGCGTAGACTACGTACGTCGCGTCAAAAGGCCCGGACCGCACGCAGGCTCGGGCATTGACGCGCGCTTCCACTGCCTCACCCCCAAGGACAGCACTGCACCATGACTAAATACCCGCGGGACGAATTTGACCGTGTTCCGGAGAACTCTGCGCGCCACGGCGTCCACCGCGCCTCGCTCGAGGTTGCCACACGCAGTCTGGTGCCGGTGATGATCTTTGGTGTTGCCGCGCTATGCGTCGGCCTGCTGGCCTTCCTGATTGTGCCCAAGATCAGTGGGCAGGACACGGCCGTCAACGCGCCGACCAGCTCTACGGCCGCCACCGCGCCGGGCACTAAGGCCCCTGCGTCCGCCACGCCGAGCGCCGCGCCACGCACCACTGCGGTAAAGGCGCCGTCGCCCACGCCGACGCCCGGATCCGTGGTGGACAAGTCCACGCCTGTGGCGATCTTCAATGCCACGGGAATCGGCGGGCTCGCGGCGCAATACAGCGCAACGGCCACCAGCGACGGCTGGACGGTGTCACAGACGGGAAACTGGAACGGCGCGCCGCAATCGGTCTCCTCCATCATCTACAGCGGCCCGGCGCAGAAGGCCAACGCCGAGGCCCTGGGAAAGCTGCTGAACATCGCGACGCTGTTGGACTCCGCGGAGATGGGGATCCCGCTGACCATCGTGCTCGGCCCGGGGGCTTAATACCCGCCCCGTTCGCCCTGTCCAGCCCGTGCAGGCTGTCCAGCCCGTCCAGGCTGGTGGCTGGCGGGCGACCGGTCGGCGACGGCGTGGGGGCGGCTGGAAGCGCCGAGATGCAACTGTGGCAAGTTCGGTGGGTTCCGCCGACGCCGGGAGTACAGATGAGGCGGGCAACTCGGGTAGTTGCCCGCCTCATCTGTACTCTCGGCGACTCTCGGCGCGAATTTTGTGTGTCAGTCCCTGATTTGTGTGTCAGTCCCTGAGGGGAACGCCTCTGGCGTCGGTGCGGAAGCCCTCATTGCCGACCAGGATCAGGATGCCCTCGATGAGCCCCCAAATGGCCATGGCCCACGCGAGAAAGCCGACGCTTAGGACAGAGACGAGCAGCTGGATCAGGGCCTTTTTGGTGAAGCCCAGGTAAAAGTTGTGGATGCCGAGGCCGCCGAGCAGGATGCCCAGGACGCCCGCCGCGACCTTCGACTTCTGCCCGCCATACTGCTGACCGTAGGCGGGCTGCTGGTACTGCTGCTGATACGGCTGCTGGTACGGCTGCTGCTGCCACCCCTGCTGCTGGCCCGGAAATGCGGTGGGCACCTGCTCCACCGGCTGCTGGTACGCAGGAGGACCAAAGCCCGGCGCGGATGGCTGCTCCGGCACGTCATAACCAGCGGGAACCGGCCCAACCTTGGGCTCACCGGCGACGGAATGGCCGGACGGGTCGGAAGGATTGCCGGTGCTTGGGTTCTCAGTCATGGCGGGCTCCTTGGAGTCACGATAGTTCGGCGTGCCGGCGCTCCCGGCATCGGTACACGGCGTGCAGGCGCCCCGTTCGGACATTCTTCGATTAACGCTAGCCGCTAATTCCAAACGGCGGAAGCATTCGAGCGGCACGGCGGCATCCGTCCCTGCACCGGCAGCGCCGTCGGTGTGTTCGCCCGCAGCACACATCGAGACACCGCGCTTGCACTCTCGGGTGCCGAGTGCTAATTATTGACTTAGCACTCTGAGGCGGTGACTGCTAGATCCTAGCCAGCCATCCGCCGTCGGAGGTCAACAACTTTCCTCTCGTGGTGAGGATTCCGGGGCAGGCGTGAAAGAGATCGCCGGCACCGATTCCGTCCGTCGCGGGCACCATTGGGGGAACCTGAGTCCATAATGACTGTCCCGAAAGGACTGAAGCCTACATGGCCAAGATCATTGCATTCGATGAAGAGGCACGCCGCGGCCTTGAGCGTGGGTTGAACATCCTCGCCGACGCCGTCAAGGTCACCTTGGGGCCGCGCGGCCGCAACGTGGTCCTCGAAAAGAAGTGGGGCGCCCCCACGATCACCAACGATGGTGTTTCCATCGCCAAGGAGATCGAGCTGGACGATCCCTACGAGAAGATCGGCGCCGAGCTGGTCAAGGAAGTTGCCAAGAAGACGGACGACATCGCCGGTGACGGCACCACCACGGCCACCGTGCTGGCCCAGGCGCTGGTCAAGGAAGGCCTGCGCAACGTCGCAGCCGGAGCCGACCCGCTCTCGCTCAAGCGCGGCATCGAGAAGGCCGTCGCGGCCGTCATCGACCAGCTGCTCGTCTCCGCCAAGGAAATTGAGACCAAGGAAGAGATTGCGGCCACGGCCTCCATCTCCGCCGGTGATCCCGAGATCGGTGCACTCATTGCCGAAGCTCTGGACAAGGTTGGCAAGGAAGGCGTCATCACGGTCGAGGAGTCCAACACCTTCGGCCTGGAGCTGGAGCTCACGGAAGGCATGCGCTTCGACAAGGGCTACATCTCCGCCTACTTTGTCACCGACACCGAGCGCCAGGAAACGGTTCTTGAAGACCCGTACATCCTGATCGTCAACTCCAAGATCTCCAACGTCAAGGACCTCGTTGCGGTCCTCGAGAAGGTCATGGCGTCCAACAAGCCGCTGCTGATCATCGCCGAAGACGTTGAAGGCGAAGCACTGGCCACGCTGATCGTGAACAAGATCCGCGGCCTGTTCAAGTCGGTCGCCGTCAAGGCACCGGGCTTCGGCGACCGCCGCAAGGCCCAGCTGGCAGACATCGCCATCCTTACCGGTGGCCAGGTCATCGCCGAGGAAGTCGGCCTGAAGCTGGAAAACACCACGCTCGACCTGCTCGGCAAGGCCCGCAAGGTCGTTGTCACCAAGGACGAGACCACCATCGTTGAAGGTGCCGGCGAAGCCGACGCCATCGCTGGCCGCGTGGCCCAGATCCGCGCCGAGATCGAAAACTCCGATTCCGACTACGACCGCGAGAAGCTGCAGGAACGCCTGGCCAAGCTGGCCGGCGGCGTTGCAGTCATCAAGGCCGGAGCCGCAACCGAAGTTGAGCTCAAGGAACGCAAGCACCGCATCGAAGATGCTGTCCGCAACGCCAAGGCTGCTGTGGAAGAAGGCATCGTCCCCGGCGGTGGCGTTGCCCTCATCCAGGCCGGCGTCAAGGCATTCGAAGGCTTGAACCTGACCGGCGACGAGGCCACTGGCGCCAACATCGTCAAGGTCGCCATCGATGCCCCGATGAAGCAGATCGCCTTCAACGCCGGCTTCGAGCCCGGCGTGGTTGTCGACAAGGTCCGCGGCCTGCCCGTCGGCCACGGCCTGAACGCCGCGACCGGCGTGTACGAAGACCTGCTGGCTGCCGGCGTCAACGACCCGGTCAAGGTGACCCGTTCCGCACTGCAGAACGCGGCCTCCATTGCAGGCCTGTTCCTCACCACCGAAGCCGTTGTGGCCGACAAGCCCGAAAAGGCTGCACCGGCCGGTGGCGGCGACGACATGGGCGGCATGGGCGGCATGGGCGGCATGGGCGGCTTCTAGTCCCCACGCCCTCCCCGATGCTGGTTCGCTAGCGAACCAGCATCGGGGCCCCTCGGGCGCGGGGCCCATATGTGGGTGGTGCCTTGGGTGCCCGGAGTCACCCAGGCGCCTTGGGCGCACATGTGGGTTGGCGCCTTGGGTGCCTGGAATCACCATAGCGAAAGGCACCCCTGCCACACCGGCGGGGGCGCCTTTGGCGTTTAAGGGTCGGAAACTTCTGAAAGTATGTGGACATGACAATTGTTGCGGCAGCCGATGGTTCGGCTTTGGGAAATCCCGGCCCCGCCGGCTGGGCCTGGTACGTGGACGAAACCTGCTGGCGTGCCGGAGGCTGGCCACACGGCACGAACAACATGGGCGAGCTCATGGCCGTGCTGGACCTTTTCCACTCCACCGCGCACCTGCCCGAGGAACCGCTGCACATCCTGTGCGACAGCCAGTACGTCATCAACTGCATCACCAAATGGATGCCAGGCTGGAAGCGCAAGGGCTGGCGTAAGGCTGATGGCAAGCCCGTGCTCAACGTGGACCTCCTGAAGGATATCGACGCCGCCATCGTCGGCAGGAAATACACGTTCGAGTGGGTCAAGGGCCACGCCGGGCACGACCTCAACGAGGCGGCCGACGACCGCGCCCGCGATGCCGCCACCGCCTACCAGGCCAAGCGCGCACCCATCCATGGGCCGGGGTTTGCCGGCGCCGGACCCGGAAGGGCGCCCATGAACCCCGCCGCGGCGGCAGGCCCCGCCACGGGAGCCACGCGCGCCCCGGAGCCGGCGGACATTCCGGAGCAGCCTGACTTGTTTTCCATGTTCGACGACGGCCCCGATCCTGCCTTTCCGCCGGGTCCGGACGCATCACTGCGCGCCGTGGTGGAACTGGAGCGGGAACTGTTGGACCCGGCGGTGCGGGCGGACCCCCTCCGGGCCGGGGAACTGTTGCACCCCGACTTCGAGGAGATTGGCGCGTCCGGGCAGCGGTGGTCGCGCCAGGAGGTCCTGGGCATGTTCTGCGAGGCGGAGGCGGCCGACGCGAGCCTGGAGGTCCTCACGCTGAACCGCCTCGATGCCGCCACGGCCCTGCTGACGTACCGCAGCGTTGACCGGCGGGGGACCGCGCTGCGCAGTTCCATCTGGCAGCGCGAGAACGGCCGTTGGCAGGTCCGGTTCCATCAAGGCACTCTCGAAGCGTAGTGCGGGCGGCGTGCCTTGCTGCGTGCTGCCTGGCGGGTCGTAGTCCGCGCCGGGCCGCCGCCGTCAGCGCGCGGTGAACATCCGGGCGTTCGCGTCCTCCGCTTGGGCGTATTGCGTTGCGGCCATGGACAGGGCCGAGTTGATGCTTTCCAGGGAGGCCTCCACCTTGACTTGGGTGGCGTGCCACTCCTGAAGCAGTGACTGGAAGTTGGTGGCTGCCGCGCCGGTCCAGGTGGATTGCAGGTCCATGAGGTTGCGCTTCATGCCGTCGACCTCCATCCTGATGCGGTCCACCGAACCCTTCACTGCCGTGCTCTTGAGGGCCAGATCGTCGCTGTTGACGTTGAATTGCGGCATGGGTGACTCCTGCAGGTTGGGTTCCACCGGGTGGAATGCTGGTTGGTGCACTTCACGTTAGGACCCACGCTGGCGGCCCACCAGTGCCTGGGCGGCGTTTGTGGGCCCGTCAGTCCCGCGGGCCGCCTGTGGAGGGCGGATTGCCCTGCCTTCCGGTCCGGTCCGCAGCCGGCTCCGCACTCCTGGCCTCAGTCGTTCCCGGGCCGCGGGGCGCCTGCAGCGGCACGGGAGGGACGGCACGGTCAGCTGGCGGCGCGTCCCGGGTCCCGGCGTCGTCCGGTTCCTCAAAGGGGAGCTCGATGGACATGGTGGCGCCGCCGCCGGGCGTCTGCTCCACGCGCACGGTCCCATGGTGGGAGGCCACGATGGCGGCGACGATCGCCAGGCCCAGCCCGCTGCCGCCAGTGTTCCGGTCCCGGGAGGAATCCGCCCGGTAAAAGCGTTCGAAGATCCGCGGGGCTTCCTCCGCGGAGATGCCGGGGCCGTGGTCGCGGATCTTGATGACCGAGGTTTTCCGGCCGTCGGACTGGCGCGTTCCGACCATGATTTCCACCGGTGAGCCCGCGGGGGTGTAGCGCAGGGCGTTGCCCATGAGGTTTGCCACCACCTGGCGCAGCTTGGCCTCGTCGCCGACCGTCGGCGCTGGCATCCCGGCGCCCCCGTCCAGGCCGACCACGGAGAACACACGGTCCCGCGCAGAGGCCCGGGCGTCCAGGACGGCGTCATGGCCGATGATCAGCAGGTCCACGGGCTTGAGCAACAGCGGGCGCTGTTCGTCGATGCGCGCCAGCATGAGCAGGTCCTCGACGAGCTCGCCCATGCGCTTGGCTTCGCTCTCAATGCGGCCCATGGCCGTTCCGACGTCGTCGGGGGTCTGCAGCGCGCCGTGGCGGTACAGTTCGGAAAAGCCGCGGATGGTGACCAAGGGCGTGCGCAGTTCGTGGGAAGCGTCCGCAACAAAGCGGCGCATGCGCGTTTCGGATGCCGTGCGCGCGGCAAACGCATGCTCGATGTGGGCCAGCATGGTGTTCAGGGAGCCGGAGAGCCGGCCAACCTCGGTGGACGGGTTTTCAATGTCGACACGGCGGGAGAGGTCGCCGGCGGCAATGGCGGCTGCGGTCTTTTCCACCCTGCTCAGCGGCCGGAACGAGCGGCTGACAGTCCAGTAGGCGATCATCGTGCCCAGCGTGATGGCCAGGATGGCAACGCCGGTAATGACGATCGCCAGCCGCTCCATGGTGGTGTTCAGGTCTTCATAGGGCAGGCCCACCACGACGTAGCCGGTGTAGAGGCGCTTGGCTCCGAGCGAATCCGTGATCTGGAAACTTTGGGGGGCGATGACGGTGATGCGCCAGGGCGCGCCGCCGTCCGTGCTGGGCACCGTGAACTTTTTTCCGTTCAGGGCCATGGCCTGGGGCATGGAATTCAGCGGATAGACCGGCTTGTCGTTGCCTTGGCGGTTCTGGTCAGCCAGGGCGCCGTCCAGATAGTGGAAGCCCACGTAGTAGTCAAAACCAAAGGGGGACTGCCCGGTGCTTTGGGTATCCACCGTGCCGATCCCGACGATTGACCGTTGGAAGGTGGTCAGCTGCGAATCCAGCTGGTCTTCCAGGAACGTGTGCAGCAGGAGGAACGTTGTGGCGCCGAGTGCCAGCAGCGAAAGCGCCAGCAGCGCGCTGATGATCGCCACCAGCTGAGAGCGCAGCGATGCGTTCTTCCACAACGTGATCAAGGCAGCTAGCGCTTGTCGGCTGTCCGCAGCACGTAGCCCACGCCGCGCTTGGTCTGGATCAGTGCGGGCAGCGAGGCGTCGGTGTCCACCTTTCGGCGCAGGTAGGAAATGTAGGACTCCACAATGGAGGCATCGCCGTTGAAGTCGTATTCCCAGACGTGGTCCAGGATCTGCGCCTTGGACAGCACCCGGTTGGGGTTGAGCATCAGGTAGCGCAGCAGCTTGAACTCGGTGGGCGAGAGTTCCACGGTCTTGCCGGCGCGGCGCACCTCGTGGGCGTCGTCGTCGAGCTCCAGGTCGGCCACGCGCAGCACGGCGTCGTCGTCCTCCATGGGCTGGGTGCGGCGGAGCACGGCGCGGATGCGCGCCACCACCTCGTCCAGGCTGAAGGGCTTGGTCACGTAGTCGTCGCCGCCGACCGTCAGGCCCGTCACCTTGTCCTCGGTGTCGTCCCGCGCGGTCAGGAACAGGACAGGGAAGTGCCTCCCGGCAGCACGCAGGCGCCGCGTGACGGTGAACCCGTCCATGTCCGGCAGCATGACATCCAGCACCGCAAGGTCTGGGTTGTGCTCCTCAGCCGCGGCCAGGGCCTCGCGGCCGTTGGCGGCAGCGACCACTTCAAACCCGGCGAACCGGAGGGAAGTGGAGAGCAGTTCGCGAATGTTGGGCTCGTCGTCAACAACGAGCAGCTTTGCTTCAGGTCCGGTCTTCTTCACCATATAAGTCTCCGACCATTGGCTGGGAATAAGCTGGCTATTCCGTGGATAAGTTCTGCCAGCTTACGCCCAGCAGGCTCCCAGAGACCAGCGGCGAACGGTCTAGGACCGCTCCCCGCTGGTCTTCGCCGCAGGCGGCCCGAACGACGGCGGCGCCCACCCTTTGCCGGGTGCGCGCCGCTTTCGCCCCCGGGGACGGAGCCGGGCGCGGTCAGTAGGGAACGGCGAAGATATCCTTCCGGACGTGGGTGGGTGCGGACGACGGCAGGACCAGCTTTTTCAGGAAGGCCGTGTCTTTGTGTTCCAGGGCCCAGTCCAGCAGGTGCCCGCGCATCGCCTCGAGCACCCGCGCCTGGGAAGACTCGACGGCAAGGTTGCGTTGCTCCCCGGGATCGGCCATGAGATCGTGCAGCTGCTCCCGGTGCAGCCCCCAGCTGTAGACGGTGTACTTGAACCTGCCCTTGATCAAGGCTCGGCCGGTGGTCTGCGGCTTCGAGCCCGATTCAAACAGTGTCTGCACCACCACCGCGTCCGGCTGCCCATCCAGCAGGGACCGGCATGCAAGGCCCGGTGGCGGCGAAATCCCGGCCACCTGGCACAACGTGGGGAGAAGGGCCAGGACACCGGCCACGGGGGTGTCGACGGTGCCCGGCGCCCGGCCGGGCGCGTGCACCAGCAGCGGGACCCGGATGCATTCCTGGTGCAGGGCCGTCTTCTGGTTCCACCCGTGCGAGGCGTCCCCGTCACCGTGGTCGCTGAGGAAAACGACAGTGGTCTTGGCCAGGTCAATGGACTCCAGCAGCCGCCCGATGCGCCCATCGACCCGCTCGACGAGATGCGCGTAGGCCCCGCGGTACCGGCGCCAGTCGTCGGGGGTATAGTCCCGTGTGCCGTACATCCGCTCCGCAGCCCCGGCCTCCGTGCGCAGGGCCGCGGGGGAGTATGGCGCCCGGAGATGGTTCGCCGGCAGAGGTGGGGTGTCTTCCACAGGGCAGGCGGGAACGTCACCGTAGGGCATGGGCTGTGAGCGGGCGTATTCACAGATCGTGTGGGGGTCGTCGAAGGATGCCACCAGCAGGTACGGCCTGTCCGTGGCGCGGGCGCCCAGCCATTCGGCGCAGGCCTCTGCCAGCCCTCGTCCCCAAACGGGTGGATGGGCGCGAAGCCGTCCAGGGCGGTTGCGCTGGCTTGCTGCGCATGCCATTTCCCGGCGTAGGCGCAGTCGTAGCCGGCGGCGGCAAACCAGTGACCCAGGGATGCCGGGGCGTGCCCCGGCTCCGTTTTCCCCTTGGCGTTGGACAGGATGCCCAGCTCGTGGGGGTAGCGTCCGGTGACCATCGCGCTTCTGGCCGGCACGCACAACGGAAAGGGTGTGTACGCCTGCGTGTAGGACACCGACGCCGCCGCCAGGCGGTCCAGGTTGGGGGTGCGGAAGTGCGCGTCCGTGTCCCTGGACCGGTGGACGGCGTGGGCGGCGAACTGGTCCGCCATGATCACCAGGATGTTCACGCGCGTCCCGCCAGCGCCGCGAGGGCCGCTTCCCCCGGCCACGTTTGCGACGCATCGGCCAGGGCGGCCTGGAGCGCCGCGGCGTGGTCCATGGTCCCTTCCTCGTCGTCGACGGGTTCGAGTTCATAGGGGTCCCGGACCAAGTCGTACAGGGTCGTGGAGAGCCCGTCGCGCTCGTTGAAGCGGGCAATGAACTTTTCCATGGCGGTCCGCAGGCCGCGCACATGGTGCTCGGTTTCGTCCCGGGCGTAATAAAAGTACAGGGCCGCCGCCGACGGCGCGACGTCCCGTCCGGCGTCGTCCGTTCCGTCCTGCAAAAGGGCCGCGGAAACGTCCGTGCCCTGCATTTCGGCAGGCACCTGGCCACCACAGCCCAGCAGGCCCAGGAGTGTGGGGGCGATGTCCACGCTGCACAGCCCCACGCCGGAGGCCGTGGCGGGGTCGCGGCGCAGCCTGCCTGGCCACTGCATGACGAAGGGGATCCGCATGGACTCCTCATACGGCACGTTCTTGTACAGGAGTCCCTGGCTGCCCATCTGCTGGCCGTGGTCAGAGGTAAAGACCACCAGGGTGTCCTGCGTGAGGTCCAGCTCGTCGAGGGTCTGGAGCAGGCGCCCCACCTGGGCATCGATGGCGCTGACGGCCGCGTAGTACAGCGGGGCGATTTCTGCCGCCTCGCGCCCGGCATCCGAGTCGAGGTCCACGTTGGGGCGGTTGAGCAGCTCCGACGGTGACATCGCAGAATAGCTGGTGTCATGGCCAACCGGGAGCTGGTCAAAGGGCTGGTGTGGCGGGTTCCAGGACACGGCAAGGGCGAACGGAGCGCGGTCCGGGCCGCGGGCCACGCTCCGGTGCAGGAAGTCGATGGCCACGTCCGTTTCGTGGGCCGCCGACCAGCCCTGGATGTCCAGGCGCTCGTTCCGGGCAGCGTTCCCCGTCCAATAATGGGGGGAGAGATGGTTGTCACAGCAGCCGTAGGAGTACCAAAAATCAAAGCCGTGGCGGCGGTCGGTGGGGGAGTAGGCATCCCAGTAGCGGCCGTCGTCGAGGGGGCCGGTGCCATAGATGGCATCCGCGGGCAGGGGCGCCTCCAAATGCCACTTGCCGATGTAGCCGGTGCGGTAACCGGCGCCCCGCAACACCGCGGCCCATGAGGGGGCATCGGGGCGCAGGCCCACGCCCCACTCCGCGGTTTCGGAATTCACGTTATGGGTCACCCCATTGAAGGACGGGTACTGCCCGCTCATCATCATGGCCCGGTGCGGGCTGCACACAGGATAGTTGCTGACCGCCTGCTGCAGGGAAAGTCCGCGTTCCGCCATGGCATCAAGAAAGGGTGTGGAAACAGCGTCGCCGCCCGGTTCCAGGCACATGGCCCGGAACTGGTCGGCGACGAGGAACAACACATTGGGGTTGTTTTGCATAGGTATGCTATTTCCCCATTCCCAGGGTCAGGCCCTCCGTAAGGCGGCGTCCCAACCAGATGTAGATGAGTAGCATGGGCAGGATCACGATGCACAGGCCCGCGAACAGTCCGCCCCAGTTGGCGCCGGAGTACGTCTGCTGCTGCACAAACGAGATCAAGGCAACCGGCAGTGTGTACTTTTCCGTGCTTTGGAGCAGGGTCAAGGCCAGCAGGGTTTCATTCCAGTTCCCCACAACGATCAGCACAAAGGCGGTCAGAATGCCACCCTTGGCCAGAGGCAGGGTGACCTGGACGAAGGTGCGCAGGGGCGTGGCGCCGTCGAGCGCCGCCGCTTCCTCCATTTCAACGGGCAGGCTGCGGAAGAAGGCCGTCAGCAAAAACACGGTGAACGGCATCGACAAGCCGATGTACACGAGGTTCAGACCGATCAGGCTGTCCGTCAGGTGTACCTGGTTCAGCATCACAAAGAGCGGGATCAGGATGACCTGCACAGGGATGCCAAGCCCCAGGATGAAGTACATGCTCAGGCCCTCGGTGAGACGGTTTTCCACGCGGCCGAGGTAATAGGCGGCAGGTGCGGCAACAGCCACGCAGACGAAGGAGGAAACCGCCGTTGTCACCACGCTGTTAAGCGTGGCCAAGGCGAAACCGCTGACGTTCCAGGCCGTGACGAAATTGTCCAAGTTGAACGCCGTGGGCATGCCCCAGGGATTGGCAAGGATTGCATGGGTGTCGCGGAAAGACTGCACGACAATCCACACGAGCATGGCGATGAACGCCACCACCACTGCCCACAGCACGAAGACTCCAATGCTTCGCAGCAGGTTGTGATCGGCCTGCATGGCGGGACTGACGCCGGCGCGGTTCTTTTTGCGGCGAACCGGCGCCGGGGCGGCGTTCTCGGACGGGATAAGGGTGGTCATGAGTAGTCCTTAGAATTCAATGGCGTCGCGACGCATGACGCGGCGCAAGAGCACAACCAGCACCGATACCAAGGCCAGGGAGATGATCGCGGAGGCCGTGGCCGCACCGTAGGCCGGGGTGGATTCACCGGAAAACGCCGTGACATACGTGTACACGGCCGTGCTCCAGGTTTGGGTGGGTGGCAGGCCTGCCCCGCTGCTGCCGCCAAAGACCCAGATGATCTCGAAGATCTTGACGGAGGAAATGGTCCACAGCACGGCGCACGTGCCGAACACGTCCCACGTCAGCGGCAGAATGACGTACCTCAGGCGCTGGAAGGCTGTGGCACCGGCAAGGGCGCAGTCCTCGTAGAAATACGGTGGGATTCGGTCCACACCGGCCATGATGATGGTGGTGAAGTAGCCGGTGGTGGTGATCACCATGGTGAGCATGATCAATGGAAAAAGGTTGTCAGGGGACAGCCATGCCGGCGGATTCGTGACGCCGAAGGGCTTGAGGAGGGAGTTCACCATGCCCCCCGGGTTGAAGATGAAGCCGGCCAGGATGCCAAAGACCAAGGCATTGATCAGGTGCGGGAAGAAAATCACGTTGCGGGCAATCTTCTTGGCGGCCATGTCCCGAAGGACAAGGGTCATCAGGAAGGCCAGGATAAAGATGGCCAACCCCACCACAACCAAAAGAAGCAATGTGTTGCCAAAGGACCGCACGAACAGCGGGTCGTGGAAGACCTGGATGTAGTTCTTGAAGCCCACGAACGTCATGGGGCCGGAGCCGGCCCAATTGTTGAGACTGATCCAGACAGCGGCGATCGAGGGGATGATGAAAAAAAGCGAGTAAAGGACAAAAGCTGGCCCGACGAACGGTACCAGAAGCTTGCGTCGCTGGCGGTCCATGATGCTGCCGCCCTGCCCGCCCCGCCCCGGCTTGGAAGCCGGGGCGGGGTTGCGACGGGTGCGCTTGAGGGTCGGGGCTGACATTAGCCCTGGGCCTTCCAGTAGGCGATGGTCTTCGCCTTCATCTGGGAGACAAACTGTGCGGCGTCAATCTTGCCGCTGAACAGCTCGTCGTCGGTGGGGTTGAAGTTCTTTTCCATGTAGCCGGCGTAGGTGACGCCGTCGTTGCCCATGTAGATTTCGGAGGCGTCGGCGATGGTCTTGCTGACCGAGGCGAGCTCCGGCGAGACGGTGGCGTCTGCCCGCACGGGCAGGGTCTTGGCTACGGTTCCGATGGCGTCCTGGTACTTCTTGGTCATCAAGAACGCGGCCAGCTTCTGCGCGACGCTGGGGTTCTTTGCCTTCTTGGGAATGGCGAAGCCGACGAAGTCAACGCGTGCCATGGTGGGCTGGCCGGCCGTGTTCGGGTACGGGAAGGACGCGTATTTGAAGCCGGGCGAGGCATACGAGCCGGTCTCCGTGGGGATCCAGGAGCCGTTGAAGAGCAGATCTGCACCGCCGGTGGCCCAGGCCTGCTGCTGCGCAGGCCACTTGCTGGCGTTGTAGCCCTTGATCAGGTATCCGTTGTCAACGATTTGCTGCACCGTCTTGGCTGCGGCCAGCACTGCGGGGGAGTCCCAGCCAGCGCCGGTCTTGTCCGCGGCAATCTTGGCGAACGCGCCGGGGCCTTCGGCATGGACCAATGCACTGACGAACCAGTAGGCGTTGTAGCCGGCGATGTCAGCATCGGCGGCCAACGGTGTCTGACCGGCGGCCTTTTCCTTGTTCATGAGGGCCGCGAGAGCGTCCCAGGAAGTCGGGGGGCTCGTCACCAGGTCCGGGTTCTTGGCGGCGTTGAACCAAATGCCGTCCGAGGAGAGGCTGTAAGGCACCATCCACGGCTGGCCGCTGGAGTCCTTGATGTTGTTCACGGCCAGGAACTTGGCCGGAATCTGGGCCGAAAGCTTCTTGCCGTCGACCGCTGAGTCGTAGGCCGGCTGCATTGACAGGGCCTGGCCGGTGTTCCCCAACGCGATGGCAAGGTTGGACTCGGAGCCGTCAATGATGTCCGGGACGTTGTTGGTGTTCAGCGCCGGAATGATCTTCTTGGTGTTGGTGCGGCCCTGCCACTGGACGTTGATCGTGTCACCGGTCTGCTTTTCAAAATCCGCGATGGCGCCTGCAATCACCTTTTGCTGGGGCTCGCCAACCTTCCACATCGACCAGTACGTTGCTGTTTTGCTGTCGGAAGAATTGGCGCCGGTGGTACCGCTGCAGGCCGTCAGTGCGAGTGTGGCTGCGGCCACCACTGCCAAGGTCTTGGTATACCTAAATCTTGTACTCATGGGGGACACCTCTTGAAATAGTTGTGCCGCAGGTCACGGCCTAGTGACATGACTCAATCAGTGGTTAAAGGTAGGAATCAAGGAGTAATTCGGAGACGATATTGTTATCGATCACAGAATGTTCCGATGTCGACTCACAGTCCATGCCCGTGCTGGTGCGGATTTGTCGTATTGCTCGTGTTGGCTAAGGCCGGTGTTCGCATCGATGCGATATTGTTCCCCAATTCATCCTTTATTCATCTTGTAATGATTTGGCAGACTGGCCGGGATGCACCGTGAAAGGAAGCAGTGAGTGTGAATCCAGCCCCGAGAAGAATCCGTGACGCAGACGCACGGGACCTGAAATTCCGGTCCCTCGCCGCGGACATCCGCCGCGGCATCATGGCGGGCACCTGGGCCGCCGGGGCCAAACTTCCCACGGAGGCCCAGCTGGCCGCTGAAACCGGGCTGTCCCTGACAACCGTCCGCCGGGCATTTGACGACCTGGTCCAGGAAGGGCTCGTGGTGCGTCGACAGGGCGCGGGCAGCTTCGTGGCACAGCGCCAGCCCGTCCGGCGGCGCTCACGCCTGACGGTGGGCGTGCTGTTGCCGGATACACAGCTCTACTACCCGCGGGTGTTGCAAGGGATCGAGGAAACCCTCTCTGCCCAGGACGTCAGCTTGCAGCTTGCAACCTACAATTACGTTCCCGAACGGGAAGACTCCAGTATCGAATTCCTTGTTGATTCCGGGGTGGACGGGTTGATCCTGGTGCCCACCCTGACGGGGATCGACAACCCCCAGCAGCGTGTCACGGATCTGATGTCACTGAAGGTGCCGGTGGTGCTGCTTGAGCGAAGCCTGACAGACCTGGGCCCCGGCGACCGGACCGAGCACGTTTGTTCGGACCACCAGGGCGGGGCCTACGATGCCGTGCAGCATCTTCACGGACTTGGCCACCCCCGGGTATCCCTGCTGACACGCTCCGAAACCCCCACCGAGGCGGCCATTGTGGCCGGCTACCAGAGGGCGGCCGCCGACCTCGGCTTTGAGCCGCAGATACACCGCGTGCCCCGGCAGGACTGGGAGAACGGGGCCCCAGACAGGCTCATGGTCGAGTTGTCCCAGAGCGGGGCCAGCGCGGCCTTGGTCTTTGGGGACAGGGAAGCGACGTTGCTGGAGGCTGCCGCCCGTCGTGCCGGTGTTCGCATACCGGAGGACCTGGCGTTGGTCTCCTACGACGACGAAATGGCAGATCTGGCCGAGGTGCCCCTGACAGCTGTTTCGCCGGCAAAACACAGGATGGGCAAAATGGCCGCCGAGATCCTGCTGCGGCGCCTTGCCGAGGGCGATGACTGCCCCATCCATCAAGTGCGGCTTCGGCCCCGCCTGGTGATCAGGGAATCTTGCGGTGCCACATGGCAATCCGCACACAACGAACAGGAATGAGCTGAACATGCGGTTGGGAATCATCGGGGCCGGGGCCGTGGCTGTGCTGCACGCCGAGGGCGCCGCCATCATTGACGGGATCGAACTGAGCGCCGTATGCGATCTGAAAGCGGACATCGCCGCCAAAGTCGCCGATCCGTGGGGAGCCGCCGTCTACACGGACTATCGCCAGATGCTCGACGACGACGTCGTCGACGCCGTCGTGATCAACACCCCGCACAGCCTGCACAAGGAGATGGTGCTGGCTGCAGCCGCACACGGCGTCCACGTGCTGGTGGAAAAGCCAATGGCCACCACCGTGGCGGACTGTGTCGCCATGGAAGAGGCCTGCGCAGCTGCCCACGTGGTCATGGTGGTGGGGCTGATCCAGCACTTCATGGCCGAAAAGCTGGCCCTGCGAGCGGTCTTGGCATCCGGCAAGTTGGGGGCAGTGCTCCTGGTCCATGATTACCGCAGCACGGACTACCGGCCGGGTACACGTGCCGGCTGGTTCTTTGACAAGGCCATCTCCGGGGGCGGGGCGTTCATCAACATCGGGGCACACTGCCTGGACCGCTCCATCTGGATCGGCGGGGCTCAGGCCGTTCGTGTCACCGCCGCCACGCTGAACCGCTTTGGCGCGAAGGTGGAAACGGACGGCAGCATGGAGGTGCTGCTGGCCAACGGGGTCCAGGTGCGCATTACGATCGTCTCCGACACACCGCGAAACGTGGACGAGATGCTGGTGGTTTGTGAGAACGGCACGGTGATCGTCGATCCCCGCAGCGGAACCTTCGTTGAGATCGACGGCAAACACACCCAGGTCCATGCCTCCACCGGCGACGACATCCAAAATGCCTTCACGGCCCAGTTGCAGGACTTCGCTGCGGCCGTTGCCGGAGCCGCGCCAACTGTCGACGGCGCACACGCCAAGCATGTGGTGGAAGTGGTCCTGGCGGCTTACGAGTCGGCGGAATCCGGACATCCCGTGCAGCTGGGCGGCTCCCGGGCCGGCGACGTATCCCTGCAGGGCGCCCTGTGACCTGGCAGGAAATTTCACCTGACCCGGAAGGATCCCCGTTCACGGGGTGGACCAGGGCCCACTGGGAAGCGGCCGCGGACGAGCAGATCGCCGCCGCATGGCGGCATTCCTCGCCCGGCGGGGCCAGGGTGGAATTTCCTGCCGCGCATCAGCAGGATGCCGACGAGCTCCTGGAGGGTTTTGCCCGCACATTCCTGCTGGCCGCCATGCGCCTGGCCGGAGCCGGCGGCGACCCGGAGCGGGTCCCCGCCGGACTGGCGCACTGGTACGCGCGGGCGCTCAACGCCGGGACCGAGCCCGATTCCCCCGAACGCTGGCCGAAGCTCACCGACCACAGCCAGACAACGGTGGAGGCCACGGCCGTGGCGCTCGGGCTGCACCTGACCCGCACCTGGATCTGGGACCGCGTCCCGCAACAGGTACGGGACAATACGGCGGCCTGGCTGGGGGGCTCCTCGCATCACTACGGGGCGGACAACAACCACGTCCTCTTCGCGGCCACCATCCAGGCTTTTCTGGGGTCCGTTGGCTACCCGCACGACGGCGCCGGCGTTGAGGCGGCACTGGCGCGGATCGAAGACTGGTATGCCGGCGACGGCTGGTATTCGGACGGGGAGGGCCGCCGGTTTGACCACTACAACGCCTGGACGTTCCACCTCTACCCTTTTTTCATCCTGGACATGCTGGAGGAACCGGACTCAACCGGGCGGCGGCAGGTCTACCGGGACCGGCTGGGTTTGTTTGTCCGAGGCTACAGCCATCTTTTCGGAGCTGACGGGGCACCTCTCATCCAGGGCCGCTCGCTCATCTACCGCTGGGGTGTGGCCGCACCGTTCTGGATGGCCCTGCGTGAAGGAGCCACGGCGGTCTCACCCGGGCAGGCCCGACGGCTGGCCTCCGGCACCCTGAAGTACTTCTTGGCTGGCGGGGCGGCCCCTGAGGGGGTCCTTACGCTGGGCTGGCACGGTGCCGATGCATCCGTGCTGCAGTCGTACAACGCTCCGGGCTCCCCGCAGTGGGCGGCCAAGGGCTTCCTGGGGCTCCTGCTGCCTGCCGACCACCCCGCCTGGACGGATCGGGAAGAGCCGCTTCCGGTGGAAATTTCCGACTTCACCTACCCGTTGCCCGGCCCGGCCTGGCTGGCTGCGGGTACCCTGCGTACCGGCACTGTCAGGGTTCTCAACTCCGGCAGCGGCGGACACCCGCAGAAAGACGAACCGCTCTACCGCAGGCTGGCGTTCTCCACAGCCACCGTGCCGTGGCTTGGATCCGGATGGCGGGATAACGACGTATTCATCGCCGCCGCCGGCGGCGGCACCAGCCGGCACCGTGGCCCGCGGGGTGGAAGCGTCCGCCCGGCCGGAGGTGCCAGCACCTTTTCACTGGACGCGGCAGGCCGGGACGTATCCGTCCAGACCGCCTTTGCCGTCATCAACGGGTTTGAGGTACGCGCGGCTCGGCTCACCGGCGTCGTGGGACTCAGGCCGGCGGTATCAGGCTACGCATGCAGTGCCGCGCAGCCGTTGACAGCATCCGTGACGGGAATCTCGGCGGAGGTTGCCCGACCGTTGAAAAGCCTTGACCCGGACGGACATCGGGGGTCCGCCATTATTTTGTTGGACAGCGGCGTGCGGCCGGCCGGCGGCCGGGTGGTGCACGGGGGCACCACCATCCTGGCGCGGCACAGTGCCCTGCCCGTCCTTGAATGGGACCCGCTGCCCGTGAACGAACTGCGGATACTCTGGCTCTCCGCGCTGGACGAGCCGGGCGAATCGCTGCGGACGGCCGCCGACGCCCTGGACTGGGACTGGACGCCGGACGGCGTGGAACTGCGCCACGCCGGACGTCCCGTGGTGATGCCGTGGCAGCGGAAAACGCCGTGGGCCGCGGATGCGATCAACCAAGGCGTCTTCCGCTGGGAAGCTGCCAGGACCTAGCGGTGCAGCGTGACCTCCACGGTCCGGCCCAACAAGCCGGCGGTGGGGATGGTGACGGTCACGTTGCCGTCCCGGCCTGCCGACAGCGTGGCACCCGCGGTGGAGCTGATGCGGCGGTAGTGGGCATCCTGGATGGTGACGGTGACTGAAGTGGCAGTCTGTGTCGGGTCGGAAACCGCCAGCACCCCCTGTCCCGGGTTGCCGTTGAACAGCACGCAGGCGGGCCCGTCCGCCGTCAGGTTTCCTACCTTGCCGGGGGCCCAGAACAGTGCTGCGGTGGTCTTGTTGTCCAGTTCCAGGCCCTGGCCCACCTTGTCATTGCGGAGAACGCTTGGGGCCTTGCGAGCGGCCTTGGCAGTGTCCTTGGCGGAGGCGCCGGGCAGCAGCGCGTAGGCGTAGGTGGCGCCAGTCGGCGCGGTGCCGTGCTCAAAGACCATGGTGGCGTACTGACGGCTCACGGCGTCCGGCGTTCCGCCGGTGTTGATGTTCCGCCAGGAGCCCGTGCGCTGTTCGCGCAAGACCGTCAAGTCGCCCTGGTCCAGCACCAGGTACCCGCCCGTTCCGTCGACGTGCGCCCACGAGGGGCGGGGGTAATGTGCTGGTGCCCCGGGAGCCGCGGTGTGCACCTGGCCGTCCACCGTGATCGCCTGGCCGCCGTCGGCACCCAGGTTGCGGTGCTCCATGACGCTTTCGACGGCGGCGCCGCTGGCGGTGTGGATGTCTGCGCCCAGCGCCACCACCATGTCTTTGGTGTAGAACCAGGCCTTGCGGGCCTGCAGGCCCGTGCTGCCAGGGCC
This sequence comes from Arthrobacter dokdonellae, assembly GCF_003268655.1. Classification (NCBI taxonomy): domain Bacteria; kingdom Bacillati; phylum Actinomycetota; class Actinomycetes; order Micrococcales; family Micrococcaceae; genus Arthrobacter; species Arthrobacter dokdonensis. The sequence goes on from NZ_CP029642.1 coordinate 1,202,867, forward strand.
AATCAAATGCATGCCCACCGCGCCCATGCCGTCCAAGGTAACGCCGCCTGTCCATTCGTTCTGTGGAGTTGCGGCGCCCCACTCGCCCTCCACCTTCGGCGGCAGGGCCGTGGTGTCCACGGTGATGCCCGGCAGCCGGCTGAGATTTGCGGTGGGCCAGAAATCGTCGTCGAACTGTCCCTGGTTGCCGGCGTAGAGATACGTCATGCCGCAACCGGTCTGGACGCCCAGGTTGTTTTCGCCGTTTCCGCATTCATACCACGTGGTCCGCCGGCTGGAGAGGCCCAGGGCTGCGGCCCAGCCCGTACCGCGGTAGACGGAACGGTCCATGCCGGGGAAGAAGCTGTGCCCGATCGGTTCGGGCACGGCGGCAACCGTGGAGGAGGTGAGCTCCCTGAACAAGGCCGTGCGCGCAATGGTCGCGCCGGTGAGGGGATTGCTGTAAGCGTTGCGTGCCACCCAGCCTTGGCACAACGCCCGCCAACGCGTGGCCGTGACTGGGTCCACCGCACGGGCCAGCCACAAGATGGCCTCGATCGTCGCTGTGCCGTCGTTGAAGCCGCGTTCCTGGGTCCGGGAAATGGCCCGGCCCCGGACCGAGTCCATCATCAGCCCGTCGTGCATGAACGGGGCAAAGGAGTCCTCCACGGTGTTGTACAGGGCTTTCTTGCGCGGATCGCTGATGGCGTAGTTGGAGCCGCCCAGCAGCGAGAACAGCTTGCCCAGCCCGCCCAGGAGCACCACGCCGTACGTTCCGGTGTAGGGGGTGGTGGAGTGCTGGACGAAGGAGCCGTCGGCGTAAAAGCCGTTTCCGGAGGTGACATACTGCCACACGGGGCTCAGCGCTGCAATGGCGGCGGACAGGCGGGCCGTGTCGGCGCCGACGATGGAGCGCACAATGATGGCCTGGCAGATGTCCACCCTGTTCGCGCCGTCGGAGAGGATCTGGCCGCGGGATGCGGGGTACTGTCGGGTGGGATCCGGAATGAAGTGGTCGATGGCGGCACAGTACTTGGCCAGCAGGTCCGCGCCGACATTGTCGCCAAGGATGGCGAGGGTGTCTGCCAGGGCCTTGGGGGTGCCGATCTCCCAGGACCACCAGTTGCCGTACTCGGCCTGGGTGTCGTTGTAGATGTACGTGTTGCCGTCCTCCAGGGCGCCGATGATCTGGCCGAGGAGCACGGCGTTGCCGAGGTATTTGGATCCAGGCGTGGCCCAGGCCGTTGCCATTTGGGCCAGCCGCTGGTAGGTGGTGACGATTTTCGCATCCGTGGCGAAAGGTGCGTCCGTAAAGACACCCAGCGTTCCGGGGCGGGGGGACAGGAGTGCGACGGATTTCGCCACGGCGCGGTCCTGGGTCGCGATGGCGGCCGTGAACACGGGATCGGTCGGGTCGATCAGGAGCCGTCCGGTGACCTGGTCGACCCAGCGATCCCGGAGGGCTGCGAGGTCCGCGGGTGTCGCCGCTTCCGCGGCCTGGGCCAGGGGGCCGAATCCGGACGTGAGGACGCCGGCCAGGGACAGCAGTGCCGCCCCTTGGAGAATGTGCCGTCGGGAGAGGTCATGCGCCATTGCAGGATTCCTTTGCTGTTGACTGAGCCCGTAAAAACGTGGCCCGGACCGTCATGGTCCACAACAGTCAAGGCCGCCCGCAAGACAGGAATAAAGGACTAATTGCTTCCGTGTCGGCACGACGGGGCCACGGACGGGAAGCGGGACATGAGTGCGAGAAACCTAAATTATGGCGGAAATCTGAATTGGTGCTTGATTCATACTCTGCCGCCCCTGTGTAGTTTGGATCACATTTCTAAAACAGGAAGAAGATGCACATGCCTCGTCCATCCATGGAGATCAGTCGTCGCGGCCTGCTGTCCGTAGCCGCCGTTGGTGCGGCCACGGTCGCCGTCGTCCAGGTCTCGCCCGCGTTCGCCGACACTCCCACACCGGTGGCAACCCCAACGAGCACGCCGCCGGCCACGCTGGCCGAGTTGGAAGCGAACGCGCTGGCGCTGACGCCGCCGGCGTTCTTGCTGGAGACGGCAGTGCCGAAGCAGTTCTCCACCTCCGACGGATCGCCCTTGAGCATTGTCTCCGACGTGAACCACTTTGGTGATTCCAGCCTGCGCTGGGACTATAAGTCCCGTTCCACGCTTAGCATCAAGGCGCCCCTGGGGATCGTGCCTCCCTCGGACTCGGAGGGCGGCAACGGGGCGGACATCGGTTACGACGTGAACACGCTGGCGTTTTGGATCTACCAGTCAAAGCCGTCCTCGGGCACACTGCAGATCGAAGCCGGGCGGGGCTCACGCAAGGACGCATGGTGTGAGATGAACCTGAACTTCACCGGGTGGCGGACAGCCTGGATCCGCTACCAGGACATGAACGGCACGGCCCGTTCCGACATGGACCAGCTGCGGTTCACCGCTCCCGCCGGTGCCGGTACCCTCTACTTGGACCAGATCCTGGTCAACCGGCCGGTGCGCTCGAACAACCCGACCCGGGACCGCCAGGTCCCGTTCGTCAACCCCGGGGTCTCCTCGGATGCCAACGAGCACTGGCTTGACCTGCTGTGGTTCTCCGAGCAGGAAGCCAAACCGTTGGCGATGCCGGCACCCACCGCGGCGCAGTTGGCCGACCTCGCCGCGATCAAGACTGCCTATACCGCGGCGGTCCGCCAGAAAGTGACAGTCACCGCGGCGTCCATGGCAGCCCTGGTGGCCGCGACCGACAAGTTGGGCGTCCCGGCGGCCGGGGTCCTCGGCGGCGGCAGGCCGATCGTGGGCTACCAGAACTCGATCTATCCGCCGGCCATCGCGGCGGACATGGGCCGCCTTGCCCCCTTTATCGGGCTGCAGGCCTTCACCACCCAGATGCTCGCCGTGGCCAAGGCCTATGATTCAACTTCGGATCCGGTCTTGAAGGGCCAGGCGGCGGACCTCTTCATGCGCATGCTGGACTACTACACCGACCAGGGCTGGACCGACGGCAGTGTCCAGGGGACCATTCACCACCTGGGCTACCAGAACCGAAACTTCTACAGCTCGGTGTGGCTGATGCAGGGCCTGCTGGCCGATCGCGGCCGGTTAGACGACGTGCGGGCGACCCTGAACTGGCAGGTGGGCCTGGGCCGGCTGCGGCAGGGAACGGACGATGTTGTCCGCTTCTACAACGGCATCATGGACATCATCAACACCACGCTGATGGGCCTGCTGGGCGCCGCGCTGCTCGTGGAGGGTGAGGCGGCTCAGGTGGCGCACCTGCGCCTGCTCAAGACCTGGATCGACAACGCCAGCACCCCTTCGCCCGGGACCGAGGGCGGCTTCAAGCCCGACTTCGCCACGTTCCACCACATGGGCCACTACCCGGCCTACTCCCGGGACGGCATGAACGGCGGCTCGCCGGTCATGGCCATTCTCGCCGGCACCGGCTTCGCCATGTCCCAGGCGGCACACGAACAATGGGTGCAGTCCCTGCTGTCAATGCGCTTCTACTCCACTACCACCGATTGGCCGATCGCGCTGTCCAACAGGCACCCAGTCGGTAACGACGGAATGAGCATCAACGCGTACCAGTCCATGACCCAGGCGGGTAGCCCAGACGGCAAGTACGCGCTTGACCCTGTGATGGGAGCGGCCTGGCTGCGGCTTCTGCCGGCCAAGCTCTACTCTCCGCAGATCGCACTGAAGAACGCGCTGGCAGCCGCTGGAGTGGTGGCGGAGCCGGACCCCACCGGTTGTCAGGTGATGAACCACGCGGCGCTGGTCACCCAGCGGCGGGAGAACTGGCTGGTCTCGGTGCGCGGGCACAACCGCTACCTGTGGAGCACCGAAATGTATGCGGGAGCCAACGAATACGGCCGGTACATGACGTACGGGCACGTGCAGGTCATGAGTGGGAAAGACCCTGTCACCAACCAGGTCACCAACGCTGCATCGGGATTTGTCCAGCCGGGCTGGGACTGGAACAGGTTGCCGGGCACTACGGCGATCCAGTTGCCGTTCAACCTGCTGCTGAGCAAGCTCAATCCCTTGGGTGAGGAGGTGTTGCTGTCGGATCAGCGGATCGGCGGCGGCGGGACGATCGGCGGGCAAAACGGGGCGTTCATGATGAGCCTGCATGAGAACGCCGAATACGACGGATCGTTCCATGCGCGCAAGTCCGTGTTCATGTTCGATGACCGGGTGGTGCTGCTGGGTAGCGGGATTGTCAACAACGACCGCGCGCACAGCACCCAGACCACGTTGTTCCAGTGCCACCTGGCCGACACGTCGGTGCCGACGCAGGACTCGCGGGTTGGCGCGATCGCCACGGTGCCGTACAGCAGTGTGGGGAAGACGTCCGCTCCGGTGTGGTTGGTGGACCCGCAGAACGTGGGCTACTACGTCCCCGGCGGCCAGCAGCTGGAGGTGAGCCGGGCGGTGCAGACGGCCCCGGACCAGGGCGCCACCACCACGGGCACGCTGCCGTACGCGATCGCTGTCCTGGATCACGGGACCAAGCCGCGCAACGCGAGCTACGAGTACGCGTTGGTGGTGGGTGCCACGGCTGATTCCATGACGGCCTTCACCACGGCCATGGGCAACAAGTCCACGGCCCCGTACACGGTGCTCCAGCACGACGACGACGCCCACGTGGTGGCGGACCTGGCCACCGGGATCACCGCCCACGCGGTGTTCGAGGCCTCCAAGCGGATCAAGGGCGGGGTGGTCACGGCCGTGGACACCCCCTCGGTGGTCCTGGTCCAGCCGGTTGGCGCCGAACTGGCCGTCTCGGTCACCGACCCGGACCTGCGCTTCTATGACGGCAAGGACAAGTCCTCACCGACGCAGTCACCGTTCGGTGTGCCGTGGAAGGCCTCCCCAAGCCAGGGCAGCCGCATCACCGTGGAACTGGAAGGCCGCTGGAGCACCAGCGGCGCAGGGGCCAGCGCACGGACCGGCCGCACCACCACCAAGCTCACCGTCGACTGCGCCAACGGCCTCCCCACCGAACTGCGCCTGACCAAGGCGTAAACGGCCACGGCCGACCATTAGCTTAGCGCCCGTCGCCCACTTGGACTGTTCAGCAGCCCAAGTGGGCGAAGGGTGCTTTTCCATGTTGGCCTGCCTCCTTTGTACCTTGAGGTCTGCCTGATGGCAGGGCAGGAATGGGGTACTAGTTACTTGTGTGACAGATTTCGCCCAAATGGGTATAAAAAACGGCTCAAAATGAGGTCCAAACGGGGGCGAGTGACGTCACTTTCCGATTGCCCGTGAATTGGTTCTTGATTCATCATTTACCGCAGATGTGTACTTTGGATCACATTTATATAACAGGAAGAAGATCCACGTGCCTCGTCCATCACCACAAATCAGCCGTCGCAGTCTGCTCACTGTCGCGGCAGCCGGAGCGGCCACTGTCGCCGTCGTCCAGGTATCTCCTGCGTTCGCCGACACCCCCACGCCTGTTGCATCCCCAACGCCCACCGCCGCGCCTCCGACGACGCTGGCGCAGCTGGAGGCGCTGGCGCTGGCGCAGACACCGCCGGTATTCATGCTGGAGACGGCGGTGCCGCAGCAGCTGAGCACGTCCGACGCCTCGCCACTGAGCATCACCAGCACGGTGGCCCACACCGGCGGCTCCAGCCTGCGGTGGGACTACAAATCCCAGTCAACCCTGCTGATCAACACGCCCCTTCAGGTCACCGCGGCGGCTGAGTCGAACGGGGCAACCCTTGCGTTCTGGATCTACCAGTCCAAGGCATCCACGGGAACGCTGAAGATCGAGGGTGGGCGCGGCTCAGGCAGGGACATCTGGTGCGAGATGAACCTGGACTTCACCGGCTGGCGGACGGCGTGGATCCCCTACACGGACATGAACGGGCGGGCACGGCCGGACATGGACCAGCTGCGCTTCACCGCCCCTGCCAGCGCCGGGACGTTGTACCTGGACCTGCTCATGGTCAATACCGTGGTCGGTCCGGGGCAGGCGGCCCCGGACCGGCAGGTGCCCTTCGTTGATCAGGGAGTCCACACCGGCGCCAACGAGCACTGGCTGGACCTGCTGTGGTTCTCCGAGCAAGAGGCCCAGCCGCTGGCAACGCCGGCCCCCACTGCGGCGCAGCTGGCCGACCTCGCGACGGTCACGGCGGCGTACTACTCGACCATCAGCTCCAAGGCAAAGGTGACGGCAGCCACCGTCGCCGGACTGGAGGCGTCCATCGACCAATTGGGCGTGCCAGCGGCAGGGGTCTTGGGGGCCGGCCCGGCGATCATCGGCTACCAGGCCCAGATGTACCCGGCGGCCCTGGCCAACGACATTGCGACGCTCACGCCGAGCATCGGCCTGCGACCCTTCGCGGACCAGATGCTCGTCGTGGCCAAGGCGTATGACGCGGCCACGGACGCGACCCTGAAGAACCAGGTCGGCGCCCTGTACCTGCGGATGCTGGACTACTTCACCGACCAGGGCTGGACTGCGGGCAGCTGCCAGGGCACGATCCACCACCTGGGCTACCAGGCACGCGGCTTCTACAATTCGGTGTTCCTGATGCGCCCCTACCTGGAGACGGCGGGACGGTTTGACGACGTGCGCGCGACCCTGGCCTGGATGGTGGGCCTGGGCCGGCTTCGTCAGGGCAATGAGAACATTGTCCGTTTCTACAACGGCATCATGGACATCCTTAGCACGACGCTGCTGGGCCTGCTGGCCAGTGCCCTGCTTGCGGAGGGGGAGGCGTCCCAGGTCGCGCACCTTGGCCTGCTGAAGACGTGGATCGACAACGCCAGCACCCCCTCACCCGGCACGGAGGGCGGCTTCAAGACGGACAACGCCACGTTCCACCACATGGGGCACTACCCGGCCTACTCTGTGGACGGGCTCTCCGGCGGATCTCCGGTGCTGTCGGCGTTGGCGGGGACCGGATTTGCGGTCTCGCGGGCGACCCATGAGCAGTGGAATGCCACCTTGTTGGCGATGCGCTTCTACGCGAACAAGTCCAACTGGCCGATCGCCCTGTCCAACCGGCACCCCACGGGTGTTGACGGGCTGACGCTCGGCCCGTACCAGGCGATGACCCAGTTGGGCAGCCCCGACGGCAAGTCCGCGCTGGACCCGGTGATCGGTGCGGCGTTCCTGCGCCTGCTGCCGGTCAAGCCCTCCTCCGCCCAGACGGCGTTGGCGAAGTCGCTGGCCGCGGCCGGCGTGGTCGCCGAGCCGGACCCCACCGGCTGCCAGGTGATGAACCACGCGGCCCTGGTCTCGCACCGTCGGGACAATTGGCTGGTCTCGGTGCGCGGGCACAACCGCTACCTGTGGAGCACCGAGATGTACGTGGGCGCCAACGAATACGGCCGGTACATGACGTACGGGCACGTGCAGGTCATGGGCGGGGGGACTCCGGTCAGCAACGCCGGCTCGGGCTTTGTCCAGCCGGGCTGGGACTGGAACCGGATGCCTGGCACCACCGCCATCCAGCTGCCCTTTGAACTGCTGAAAGCAAATCTCGACGCCGAAGGCGGGCAGGAGGTGTTGCTGTCGGATCAGCGGATCGGCGGCGGCGGGACGATCGGCGGGCAAAACGGGGCGTTCATGATGAGCCTGCATGAGAACGCCGAATACGACGGATCGTTCCATGCGCGCAAGTCCGTGTTCATGTTCGATGACCGGGTGGTGCTGCTGGGTAGCGGGATTGTCAACAACGACCGCGCGCACAGCACCCAGACCACCTTGTTCCAGTGCCACCTGGCCGACACGTCGGTGCCGACGCAGGACTCGCGGGTTGGCGCGATCGCCACGGTGCCGTACAGCAGTGTGGGGAAGACGTCCGCTCCGGTGTGGTTGGTGGACCCGCAGAACGTGGGCTACTACGTCCCCGGCGGCCAGCAGCTGGAGGTGAGCCGGGCGGTGCAGACGGCCCCGGACCAGGGCGCCACCACCACGGGCACGCTGCCGTACGCGATCGCTGTCCTGGATCACGGGACCAAGCCGCGCAACGCGAGCTACGAGTACGCGTTGGTGGTGGGTGCCACGGCTGATTCCATGACGGCCTTCACCACGGCCATGGGCAACAAGTCCACGGCCCCGTACACGGTGCTCCAGCACGACGACGACGCCCACGTGGTGGCGGACCTGGCCACCGGGATCACCGCCCACGCGGTGTTCGAGGCCTCCAAGCGGATCAAGGGCGGGGTGGTCACGGCCGTGGACACCCCCTCGGTGGTCCTGGTCCAGCCGGTTGGCGCCGAACTGGCCGTCTCGGTCACCGACCCGGACCTGCGCTTCTATGACGGCAAGGACAAGTCCTCACCGACGCAGTCACCGTTCGAAACGCCGTGGCGCGGATCGCCAAGCCAGGGCAGCCGCATCACCGTGGAACTGGAAGGCCGCTGGAGCACCAGCGGCGCAGGGGCCAGCGCACGGACCGGCCGCACCACCACCAAGCTCACCGTCGACTGCGCCAACGGCATCCCGACCGAGCTGCGCCTGACAAGGGCATAGGCAGGTGACAGCGCCGGGGGCGGCAGTGCCGGCCCCGGCGCAGCGAGTGCCGGCATGCCGCCGGCAGCAGACAGACAAATCAGAAAGTATTGGCCCAGGGTAGACAACATGACAATTTCACGAAGCAGCACCATGCCGTCCCTGCCGCCGGGCAACGGCGGCAGGGCAGCGCCCGCCACGCCCCCGGCACCGCCGCGCAGGGCCCCTGTGGCCGCGCCCATCGCCGATGAAGGCATCCATGGGCTGTCGGTGGTCCGCCACGGCGCCGAAGACATTGCACGGCGCCAGGCGTGGACGGATGCACGGTTTGGGGTGTTTGTCCACTGGGGCGTATCGGCTGCCTTGGGTGGGTTTTGGAACGGGAAGCGTGTTGCGGGACTGGCCGAATGGATCCAGTTCAGGGCCAGGATTCCCCTTGCCGACTACGCAGCCCTGGCGAAGACGTTCGACCCGGTTGACTTCGATGCCCGTGAATGGGTGCGCATGGCCGCCGACGCCGGAGCCAAGTATTTTGTGTACACGGCAAAACACCACGACGGATTCGCCATGTACCATTCACGGGTGTCGGCCTACAACGTCTCGGAGGCCACACCGTTCCGCCGTGACCCGCTGGCTGAAATTGCGCAAGCATGCGCCGACTACGGCATCATGCTCGGGATCTACTACTCCCAAACCATTGATTGGGAAGACCCGGACGCTGTGGGGCAGAGCTGCAACAGTTGGGACTTCGAACCCGACAAGGGGGATTTTCACAGATATTGGCGCCGCAAGGCCGCACCCCAGTTGCGTGAAATTCTCAGCAATTACGGTGATATCGGGCTGCTGTGGTTTGACATGCCCAATGGCATTCCAGCCGAATGTGCACAGGAAGCGTTTGACCTGGTGAGGGAACTGCAGCCCGGCGCCGTCATCAACAGCCGTCTCGGTGGCGGGGCGGACGCCGACTACACCTCCATGGATGACAACTATTTTAACAACTTCCTGCCGCCCAGGGACTGGGAAACGGCCGCAACCACGAATGACAGTTGGGGATTCTCGAAATCGGCTTCCGGCTGGAAGCCAGCGGCCAGCCTCTGTGACACGCTGGCCTACACTGTCAGCCGCGGCGGCAACCTGCTGCTTAACGCCGGCCCCGACGCCACCGGCGCCATCCCCGACAAGGTTAAAGCCCAATTCGCCGGGATCGGCGCCTGGATGCAGCGTGCATTGCCGGGCATCCGGGGCGCAGGGCCGACACCATTTGCAGGAAGTTTTGACTGGGGCCATGCCACCACCGGTGAATCGGCCATCTACCTGCACGTAACCGACCCGGGGAAGCGGGAGCTCTCATTGCGGGGCGTCGCCGCGGAACCGGATGCCGTGCGTGACCTGGGCACCGGAGCGCCCCTGCCTTTCACCCTGGCCGACCCTGACGGGACGGGCGCCGTTCTCACCGTGGCCCTGGCCGACCCAGTTGACGGCCTGCCCCGCACCATCGAATTGGCTTTTGACGGTGCCCCACCCACATCATCGGACATCGTGCAGGTCCCGCACACGGCGCTGCGGCTGGACGTATGGACCGCGAACATTGGCCCCGGGGGTTCGCTGCAATGGAACTTCACGATGGCCACTCCCGGCGAATACCGGGTGGTGCTGTTGAGCAAGGAAACCTTTGGCAACTTCGACCCGCAGTGGTGGGCCGACGGCATGCGCGGGACCTTGGAGACGCAAGGGATTCGGACACCGTTTGTGCTGCACCGCGACGGCGACGAGCCAAATCCCGTCCTGCACTATTGGAAGACGGTTCGCAGCGAGATTGGGCGCCTTCACGTCGCGCGCCCGGGGGACCAGGAGCTGACCATCACCGGGCTGCCGGCGGTTGACTCAAAGTGGGACCGGGACGGGGTCAACCTGACCGCGCTCAGGCTCGAACCGATCGAATCTGCGCCACTGGAATGAGACCGTCCCACCGTGTGCGGCAGCAGCGCGGCGTGCGGGCGTCAGGCAGCGGTGCACACGGTGGGGGGCAGGCGTCATGCGCCGTCCCAGTTGGGGCCGGTGAACGCGCCCAGCGGATCGGAGCCCAGCGGGCTGTGCTGTCCCGCCCCGGCGACCGGCAGCGCGGCACCGTCGAATTCCGGCACACCGTGCTGCGCAAACCAGCCAGCCATCCGCGAACGCATGCCGGGCAGCACCGGGTGTGAGACGGCCTCGAGCATCAAGTTTCGCCGCTCCCCGGGATCGGCGGCCAGGTCGTAGAGCTCGTGGGGCCCGTGCGGGTGGCGGTGGACGTACTTCCAATCGTGGGTGCGGATCATTCTCACCGGCCCGTATTCGTCATAGACCACCACGGCGCCATCGGCCCGCACGGACGGATCGCGGGAACCGGCATCGGCGGCCAGCAGGCCGGCAAAGGACGCGCCGGGGCCGGCCTCGAACGGGGCCGGATCCAGCCCGGCCAGCTCCAGGACGGTGGCGGCGACGTCGTAGGCGGAGAGAAGCTCGGTGCGCACGGTGTCGGCGGCGATGTGACCCGGCCAGTGGAAGATGGCAGGGACCTTCACGGAGGAGTCGTACATGTTTTGCGGGAACGTGCCGTTGCCCTTGCCCCAGACGCCGTGGTGGCCGCAGTTGAAGCCGTTGTCGCTGCTGAAGATCACCAGCGTGTCGCCGGCGATGCCCAGGCGGTCCAGGTGCCCCAGGAGCCCGCCGATGGCTGCGTCCATGGCACTCACGGCGGCGAAATAGCCCACCAGTGCGGCGCGGACGTCCGGTTCGCCGCCGATCGCCACGCCGTCCACGGTGGGCTGCCACGGGTGCGGCTCCTCCTGCGGGCAGCTGGCAAAATCGCAGTCCGCGTAGAGGTCCTCAAATTCCTTGGGGTGCTGGCCCTTCCACGGCTTGTGTGGTGCCGTGTAGTTCACGGCCAGGAAAAACGGCTCCTCACGGACGGCCTCGCGGTCCAGGAACGCGTGCGCATCCGCGGTGATGGCATCGGTGAGGTATTCCGTGACTTCCTCCCGCTCACCGTTGCGGTACATGGTCGAGTGCAGGTACGGGCTGCCGCCGCCCTCAAGGCCGAACCAGTGGACAAAGCCCCGCCGTGCGGCGTCGTTGGCCCCCAGATGCCATTTGCCGGCCAGTCCCAGCCGGTAGCCGTTGTCTGCCAGCACATCAGTGAAGAGGGGTTGCCCGGCCAGGTAGTCGGGGGCCTCGGGGCCAACCTCAGTCCCGGTCAGGTAGTCGTGGACGCCGTGGCGGGAGGGGATCTGCCCGGTCATCAGACTGGCGCGGGCCGGCGAACAGACGGGGGAGACGCAAAAGAAGTTCTCCAGCCGCGTGCCGTCCGCAGCCAAGGCGTCCAGGTGGGGTGTGCGGATCTCGTCATTGCCTGCGCAGCCCAACGCCCACGGCCCTTGGTCGTCGCTGAGAATGAAGACGATGTTGGGCCGTTTTTCCGCGGCGTTGACCATGAGCGCTCCTTGTGGCTGATACGGGCCCTCCATAATTACCACCTGGAGTAGGGAGGAATAAAGCAGTATTAAGGTCGCCGAAATCGCAATGGAAAGCGGTTTCCTCCTGTCGGCTGCGGGGGTACGCTGGGAGCAATGCTACGAAAGGAATGCCGTGCGCTTGGCGTTTTCCACGCTTGGCTGCCCGGGGCTGTCCCTGGCGCAGGTTGTAGAACTGGCCCGGTCCTCGGGAGCCACCGGGTTGGAGCTGCGGGCCGCCGAAGGCGAGTTTGTCCATCCGAACATCTCTGCCAAGGAACGCGCGGTCGTCGCCCGAACGCTTTCCGACGCCGGTCTGACGGTACTGGCACTGGCCAGCTACGTCCGGGTGTGCGCCGCGCCAGGCACCGGGCGGGGCGCCACGTGGGCGGTCGAGGACGCACTTCGCTCCGCCGTTGAACTTGCCGCCGACTTGGGCGCAGCCAATGTGCGGGTCTTTCCGGGAGCCGGGCTGGACCCGGCGCTGGGGGACGTTGTTCCGCCGCGAATGGCCGAGGCCGACCGCCTCGGTGCCCGGCGGCTTGATGCGGCCGCGGGCGCGGCACGGGACAGCGGCGTGACGCTCCTGCTGGAAACCCACGATTCGCACCCGCGAGGGGAGGATGTGGCCAGGATTCTGGCTCAAATCGACCCGGCCACCCCGGTGCAGGTCATTTGGGACCTCATGCACCCGTGGCGCCATGACGAGGCCCCGCAACGCACCGCAGGATTGCTGGCCGCGTCACTGGCCTACGCCCAATACAAGGACGGCCGGCGGATCCCCGGAACCAACGACGTCGCGCTGACGCTGCCCGGGGAGGGCGAGCTGCCGCTGCGCACCATGCGGAACCTGGCCGGCGGAATCGCCAACGCCCGCGGCGACGACGATCCCTGGGTATCCCTGGAATGGGAACGTGCCTGGCACCCGGAGCTGCCCCCGCTTGCTGACGCCCTCGCCGCGCTGAAGGCCGTACTGGCCTGAACGCCGGCGCTGCAGGCAGGCGCTGAACGCCGTGCCGGCCCGAGCCGCGCAACACCCCGCCCGCACCCCGACCACGCAACACGCCACCGGAAGGACCCCATGTCGAAGAACCCCAGTGCCGCCCGAGCCCAGGACGCGGCCAAGCCCAACATTGTGGTCATCGTCTCCGACGACCACGGCTACGCGGACCGCTCCATCCTGGGCATTGTCGACGACGTCACGACCCCCGCGCTGGACCGGTTGGCCCGGCAGGGGACCTCCTACGAAAACGCGTACGTCACCGCGCCGATCTGTTCCCCGTCACGGGCCGGCCTGGCCGCCGGCTGCTACCAGCAGCGGTGGGGAGCGCACTGGTTCACGGACTCCGAGGTGTGTCCCGTGCAGGTGCCCACCATTGCCGAGCTGCTCCGTGACGAAAACTACGTGACGGGCTACTTTGGCAAGGTCCACTACGGCACCGAACACCACGGCGACCGCGGCACCCCTCCGCAGCACGGCTACGACGAATCCTTTTACGGCCTGGCCGGGGAGTCCATGGGGCGACTGAACTACCTGCACCATTCCGAGGACTCCGTCGCCGACTATGGTGAGGCTGCGCAGCCCATGGCCGTCCAGCCTCTGTGGAACGGTGAGGAACCCCAGGAACTCGAAGGCTTCCTCACGGACGCCATTGGGGAGCGTACCCGGCAGTTCGTCGCCGACCACGCGGACAGGCCGTTTCTGGCCACGGTGGCGTTCAACGCGGTCCACAACTTTTGCTGGCAGCTGCCCGCCGAGGAGCTTGCGAAGCGCGGACTGCCATCCTTTGAGGACTGGAACCCGGGGGCCGGGGAATACCTGGACTGGTACGACGGCGCCGTCAGCCCCAACCTGGACAACGGCCGGGCCTACTACCTGGCGCAGCTCGAACTCATGGATGCCCAGATCGGGCTGATCCTGGACCAGCTGGACGACCTGGACCTGGCCGCGAACACGATGGTCATATACCTGACCGACAACGGCGGATCCACCTGCAACTACGGAGTGAACCTGCCACTGCGCGGCACCAAGTACACGTTGTGGGAGGGCGGCGTACGCGTTCCGTTCCTGGTGCGCTGGCCTGGCAGGGTGCCGGCTGGAAGCACGACGGCGGCCCTGGCCAGTTCCATGGACATCCTTCCTACCGCGCTGGCTGCCGCAGGCGCGTCCCCGCGGGCCTACGCCCATTGCGACGGGAAGAACCTGCTGACCGCGGACGGACTCGCCGGCGGGCACGACGCCCTCCATTGGGACTGCGGTTGGCAGTGGTCGGTGCGCCGGGGCGATTGGAAGCTCAGCTGGGCGGAGCCGGACTCGCCCGTGGCCGACGCCATCCGGAAGGTGGAGCATGCCGAGCCCGGCAGCGGCTACTTCCTGGCCAACCTGGCAACGGATGCCTCGGAGACCAACAACCTGGCGGACGCGGAGCCGGAAATCCTGGCCGAGCTGGTTGCCCTGCATGAGCAGTGGAAGGCCGGTCTGGCCCTTCCGTCCTGAGGCAGCCAAGCCCGCACATTAAAGTCTCCCGCCCCCAGTGTTGTCCGCGTGGCATCAGGCAGGGAATGGGTCCATGGAAACCGCGCTGGACCGGTTGGAAGCGCTCCCCGTCCTGTCCTGACACCCACCGGGTTTGGACGGGCTCAACCGACGCGGTGGGCGTAGATTTCGACGGGGGCCAGCAGGCCCGCACGGAATGCTTCCAGCAGGTTGCCCAGCGCTGCCCGGTCCAGTCCGACCGGGCCTCCGCCGTTGAGCGCGCGTTCCAGGAACTCGATGCCTTCGGCCAGGGTCTTCGCTTCCCGGTCCACCTCGAGGCCAGCCTGTCCCATGCTGTCGCTGTAGGCCAGTGGCGGTTGTGGGAACGAGGTCTGCGGAGTGGTGGCCCACGGCAGCGGGTACACTTCGACGTCGCCGCCAAGCAGCATGACGTCGTACACGGCCAGGACGCCGCCGGGGCGCAGGACCCGGGCGGCCTCGGCGAACATCCGGTCCTTGTCGCGGATGTTCATGCCGACATGGATCACCACGGCGGCGTCAAACAGGGCGTCAGTGAAAGGGAGGTCGAGGGCGCTGCCCTGGGTGAATTCCACGGAGCCTGCCAGCCCGGTGCGCTGCGTCAGGTCCGTGGCGGCGGCCACAAATTCCGCCGTCAGGTCCACGCCGTGAACTGTGGCGCCGCAATCGCCGGCAAGGTGCCGGGCCACCCCTCCCAAGCCGGAGCCAATGTCCACCACCCGTGTGCCGGGGCCTATCCCGGCACGTTCAGCGACGCGGGACGTGGCGGCAGGGCCGCCGATGTGGAGCTGGTCCGTGCCGCGGAGCGCCGCCGGGGCAAAGTGTTCCGGATCGCCCCCGGCATCGCGCACCAGGGACAGCAGCCGCTCCAAAGTGCCGCCGCTGCCATAATGCGCCGCGACCGACTCGTCGTATTCCATGATTCCTCCAGACAATGCCGCAGGGACGATGTTGGACATGATCCTACTCCGCGTCCGCGCGGCCGGTCCCGCGCCCCGGATGTGCAGGAGCGTCGGTGTTGGAGGCCCCGGATGTGCAGGAGCGTCGGCTACGGGGCGTCGATGATGCGGTAGGCGTAGCCCTGTTCGGCGAGGAAGCGCTGGCGCTTGGCGGCGAAGTCGGCGTCGACCGTGTCCCTGGCAACCAGCGTGTAGAAGCGTGCCGTCCGCCCGTCCGCCTTGGGCCGCATGAGCCGGCCCAGCCGCTGCGCCTCCTCCTGCCGGGAACCAAATGACCCCGAAACCTGGATGGCCACGGAGGCCTCGGGCAGGTCGATGGAAAAGTTCGCCACCTTGGACACCACCAGGGTGTTGATCAGCCCGCGCCGGAACTCGTCAAAGAGCCGCTCGCGCTCGCGGACGGACGTTTCGCCCTTGATCAGCGGCGCGTCCAGCCGTTCGGCGAGCTCGTCCAGCTGATCTATGTACTGGCCGATCACCAGGACCTGTTCCCCCGCATGGTCGGCCACCAGCTTTTCCACCACGGCGGACTTGCTTTCCGACGTGGCGCACAGCCGGTACTTATCGGCGTCGTCCGCCATGGCATAGGCCATCCGCTCGTCGCCGGGCAGGTCGATCCGCACCTCCACGCAGTCCGCCGGGGCAATGTAGCCCTGTGCCTCGATGTCCTTCCACGGCGCGTCATACCGTTTAGGACCGATCAGTGAGAACACCTCGCCCTCGCGGCCGTCCTCCCGGACCAGCGTGGCGGTCAGGCCCAGCCGCCGCCGGGCCTGCAGGTCCGCCGTCATGCGGAAGATGGGAGCCGGCAGCAGGTGGACCTCGTCGTAGATGATCAGTCCCCAGTCGTTGTCGTTGAGCAGCTCCAGGTGCGGGTACAGCCCGCCGCGGCGCAGGGTCAGCACCTGGTAGGTGGCGATGGTGACGGGCCGGACCTCCTTGGCGGCGCCGGAGTATTCGCCAATTTCCGCCTCCGTCAACGAGGTGCGCCTGAGCAGCTCGGCCTTCCACTGGCGGGCCGAGACGGTGTTCGTCACCAGGATCAGCGTGGTGGTGCCGGAGACGGCCATCGCCGCGGCCCCGACGATCGTCTTCCCGGCGCCGCACGGCAGCACCACCACGCCCGAGCCGCCCGCCCAGAAGTTTTCCACCGCCAGATTTTGGTAGGGCCGCAGCGACCACGCGCCGTCCTTGGGCGCTTGGGCGTCGGCGTCCCCGGCGGTCAGGGCGATGGGGTGCGGGGTGCCGTCGACGTATCCGGCCAGGTCCTCCGCCGGCCAGCCGGCCTTGAGCAGGAGCTGTTTGAGCGCTCCGCGCTGGGACGAGTGGACCGCCACGGTCAACGGGTCGATCCGCGGTCCCAGCAGCGGGCCGATCTTCTTCGCGTGGATGACCTCCTCCAGCACGGGGAAGTCGTTGGTGCGCATGACCAGGCCGTGGACGGGGTCCTTTTCCAGCCGCAGCCGCCCGTACCGGGACATGACCTCTTCAATGTCAATGAGGAGCGGGTGCGGCACGGGGAACCGTGAGTACTTCAACAGCGTGTCCAGCACCTGTTCGGCGTCGAGCCCGGCGGCCCGCGCGTTCCACAGGCCCAGCGGCGTGATCCGGTAGCTGTGCATGTGCTCCGGGGCGCGCTCCAGCTCGGCAAATGCCGCAATCGCGTGGCGCGCCTCGGTGGCCAGCGGGTGTCCCGTCTCCAGCAGGATGGTCTTGTCGCTTTGGACAATCAGCGGCCCGTCGTTCATGGTCTGCCTTTCGAGTAGGTGTCAAGGGCGCCTTCAATCACTTCCACGTCCATGACCCGGTGCATCGTGAACACGCGCTCGCTGTCCCGTTCGCGGTCCAGTGCGCGCACACGACCCTCCGCCACGGTGACCGGGTGCAGCCGCAGCCGCTCGGGCCGGCCGTCGCTGCCGACGGTGGTCAGCCAGACGTCCGCCCGGGCCCGGATGGCCCGCTGCAGCTGCTCCCTGACCAGTGCCGGCGCGGCCTCCCCCCGCCCGGGCGTCCATGCCGGGCGGCTGCGCAGCACGGCCAGCTGCGCCTCCGCCGGGCCCAGGGGAGGCCCGACGCCGGGCCCCCCTTCCTGCCGGTCGCCCGCCAGTCCTTCCCCCGGCTCCCACGCGTCGGTCGCCGGTCCTTCCCCTGCCAGCAGGCGGGCGGCCTCCCAGGGCGCCACGGCCGGGTGCTGGGCCGCGCGCGCTGCCCGCCTGCCGCGGTCCGGGACCTGCCCCGCCGCCGGTGTGCCGCCGGCCAGGGCGGGGGAGTGGCCGGCGTCGAGCATTGCCCTGGCCAGTTCGGCAGGCGCCAGGGCGGAGACGGCCACCGTCGGGGAGACGGCGGTGAGCCGCAGCCGGGCCCCGAGTCCGCCTGCCAGCAGCTCGGCCATGAGGCCCGGGTCCTCGGTGCTGACCACGGCGGAGGCGGCGCCCACCGTGAACCGGCCATGGCGTGCGGCGGAGTCGGTCACCAGGTAGGCCAGCGGCTGCGGGACGGGTGTGGCCGAGTGCGCCGCCAGGAAATCCAGGATGCCGGCGGCGGTCCGGCCGGCGCCCACGGCGCGTTGGACCGACGCGGGCGTGAAGCGGTAGACCCCCGCGGCGCCGCGGCCCTCCGGTTCGGCGAGCAGTGACAGCTCCGCGGCCAGGTCCGGGGAGAGGTAGCCCGGGGCCACGGCCGTGAGGTCTCCCTGCAGCAGTATGTGCTCCACCGGTTCAGGCAGGGCGCCGGCGAGCAGGAGGAGGGCCCTGTCCCAGTCCCTCTCGATGACGGCCAGGCCCAGTTCTGTCAGGGCCGACGCACCTGTCAGGCCCAGGATCTCGGCCTCGGCCAGGAAGCCTGCCAGCGTCTTGGCGATCCGGCGGGCAGGGCGCGGGTGGTGCCAGGCGTAGTGCTCCAGGACCTGGGCCACTGTGGGCGCGGGGACCGTTGCCCCGGCCGTGGGCGGCTCCGCCTCCCGGCCCCGGTGCAGCAGGGCGAGCACCTGCAGGGCTGTGGCGCGCAGCGCGGGCGCGTCGGGCCGGTTCGCCTCGCCGGCCAGGACATTGACGGCGGGGGAGCCGGTGCCGACCAGGGAGGGAAGCCGCCCGGCGTCGAGCCAGGCGGAGGCCAGCCACAGCCACTGCGCCGGGCGTTCGCGCGGCCGCCAGCCCGAGGCTGTGGCTTTCCACATCGAGGTGTCCGGGTCCAGGGTGATGAGCTTCGCCATGGCGGCCAGTTCCAGGTAAAAGTACGACTGTGCCACGTCGACGCCGAGATCCCTGGCCACGGCGCGCACGGCCCGTACGCCCACGCCGCCGGAGCGCAGCGTGGGCAGCGGGGCCGACTGCACGGAATCCAGCAGCGCGCCCATGGCGCGCAACACCGAGGCGATGGCGCCCGTGGCCGCGTTGTCGCGCAACGACGTGCGGACCTCGGCCACCGGCGTGGCAGGGGGTGCCGGCGCAAAATCCGTGACGACGTGGCCGTGGCGCAGCAGCAGTCCCACTTCACGGGGCAGCTCCACGTGGTCGTCGTCGAGGGGAACCAGCAGACCGCGGCGCAGCAGCCAGTTGACCGCACCGCCGCCGTCGCGAGGGGCCCGGGCGCCCGTGGCCGCGCCGCCGCCGTCGGGCGCTTCCTGGCCCGCGGCTCCGCCCGGGGCGGCGGCCGCGCCGACTTCGCGCAGGGCATGGGCCAGCCGTCCCATGGGGCCCGCTTCAAATTTGGCGAGCAGGGCCCCTGTGCCCTCGGGCGCGCCGGCCAGCAGCTCGTCCGGTCCGGCGAAGGACGTGATGTGGCCGTGGAGCAGGGCGGCCGGATCGGCCGGCTCGGCCGGCGGGCCGCCTGCCCCGGGCTCTTGCGCGGGGACGTCTTCGAGCGGCCCGCGCTGTCGCGGCCCGGCAGGGTCCGGCTCTGCGGGGTCCGGCTCTGCAGGGTACGGCCGGGATGGGTCCGGCCGGGAGGGCAACCCCAGGCCGGCGGCTATCTGCGCCAGCCTCTCCCGGCACCCGGGCAGCGAATCGGCCAGCTCACCATAGCCGCGGCCCAACCCGGCAGGGTGGGCGCCCAGCACCTCACGCACGGACGTGACGGGCCGGAAAAGGAGGGGGCCGGCGTCGTCCGCGTCCCGGGGGGCATGGAGCACCAGTGCGAGTTCATGCAGCGGGCCCAGGAGCCGCTCCACGTCATGCGGGCCGGCGCCGGCAACGGCATCGGCAAGCTGCGCCGCTGTGGCGCCCACCTCAGGGTCGGCGACGACCGCCAGGGCGGTCAAAAGCTGCAGCTGCGGCTGGTTGAGCCGGTCGAGCGCGCGGGCCAATCCGGCGCGGCTGGCGGCGCGGGCCGCGAGGGCGGCGAAGTCAGCCGCGGGGGGATGCATCAGCTCCGGGCGCAGCGAAAGCAGCCGCAGCAGCGAGGAATCGGGCCGGGCAGCGAGGTCGGAGATCAAGAGCCGCAGGGTGGACATCAGCTCAACGCTACCGCGAAAACGGGAGGTGCGGGCTAGAGGCGCCGGCGCCGCGACACCGCATGGATGACGCTCGCCCCCATCATGACGAACGCGGCGGGCAGGCAGAGCATGGCAATCCAGGTGAAGCCGGTCCACGGCTCGCCGCCGGACCACTTGGTCAGCAGCAAAATGGCCAGTGCGGTCACCCCTGCCAGTGCCAGCAGCAAGGCCGCGAGGCTGAAGGCCAGCCAACCGCGGCCGTCGCGCGCCGGCGCCGTGTTGTGGGTACTCATGGGCATAACGCTAACAGCGGACATGGGCGGCACCAAGCGCGGACGCGGCCGCGGACGCGGTAACCTTGAAAGGATTAGACCAGCACGCTTGGCGCTGTCAGTACCGGCTGCACAATTCACGGACCTGCGGGTGCGGCGGCCCACCACCGTGCAGCCGCCGGGCGTGGTTCCAACGGATGAAACGTATGAGGTAGAGCAAGTGCCGATCGGCAAAGTGAAGTGGTACGACAACGAAAAGGGCTTCGGCATCCTGACCGCCGACGACGGTCGGGAAGTCTTTCTGCGCGCCAATGCCCTCGCACCCGACGCCGGCGACATCAAGCCCGGAATGCGCATGGAGTTCGGCGTGGCTGACGGCCGAAAGGGCGCCCAGGCCATGGCCGCAAAGGTCCTGGACCGCGGCCCGTCCGTGGCCAAGGCCAAGCGCATGCCCGCCCGCGACCTCGCCCCGATCGTGCAGGACCTGGTGACCTTGCTGGAACATTCGGTGGGATCCCTGACCAACGGCAAGTACCCGGAAGGCGACGCGGCCAAGATCGCCGCCGCGTTGCGCAAGGTTGCCGACAACTTCGACGCATAGCGGTGTCCACCATGACCGAACATCCCACCGATTCCGCGACCGTGACAGCCTTCGAGGCCGCCGCGGCGCCCTTGGCAGCTGCTGAGCCGCCGGCAGCTGCTGAGCCGCCGGCAGCTGCTGCGCCCCCGGCAGCTGCTGCGCCGCGCCCCGGTGTCCCTGTCTGGCGGGTGGGCAAGCCGGACGCTATCCTGGCCGCGGCCGTTGACGCCGCCAGATCGGCCGTGCGGGAAATCGCCGCCGATGGCGACATCGGCCCCCACGCGGCCGTGCGCAGCGAGGGCGTACGTGCGGTCACGCACCTTTTTGAATGCCACCTCCCCGGCTACGCCGGCTGGCAATGGTTCGCCACCCTGACCCGCGTCTCCCGTTCCAAGGACGCCACGGTCAACGAGGTGGGACTGCTGCCCACCACCGGCTCCATCCTGGCGCCGCCATGGGTGCCGTGGGCCGAGCGGGTCCGCCCCGAGGATGCCAAGGCCGGCGAGCCCGCCGGTTCCGGCGTGGACCCCGAAGATGTCGGCGTGCAGCCCGAAGATGGCGGCGATGCCGCCGACGACGGCGGTGTTGCCGACGACGATTCCGGGCCCGACACGGTGTCCCCGGCCGGCGACGTGCACGCACCGGAGGACTGACCCGCCTTTCCGGGGTCGAAACCTCCCCTGTGGCCGCGTTCCTACCTTTTCCCGTCCCCGTTCCGAGACAAGGTAATCGTGCCGACGCGGCACCGCGCGTCGGTCCGCCAAAGGAGTTGTTGACACCATCCGCGTCCCGGGAACATGCTGTGTGCATGGATGACGCGGCCGTGGATGTGGTGAGGCGCTTCTATGAGGCTGTCGCGGAGCGGGACCTGGCCAAGGCCGAGTCCTGTTTCGCCCCCGACGCGTTGTGGCACCTGCCCGGCCATGGCCCCATTGCCGGCGATCACGTGGGGTGGCCGGCCATCCGTGACGGGTTCCTGGCGAAACTCGGACCGCTTTCCGGCGGAACCTTCAAGGCGGAGCTGCTCGACGTCGCCGTGGGATCGCGCTACATCGTGGCTGTCCAGCACGCCACAGGAAACCTTGCGGGGCGCGTGCTGGACATCACCGGCTGCCAGCTGATGCACGTGGAAGGTGGCTTGATCCGCGAGGTCCGCGGGCATTATTCGGACCAGGGGCAGCTTGACGCCTTCTGGGAGGAGCCCGCCTGACGGGCCCCTCCGCCGTCGTCCGTCCGCAGCCGGCTGCTAGAGGTTTTCCACCACGTAGTCGATGCACTGGGTCAGCGCGGTGACGTCGTCGGGCTCGATGGCCACGAACGTGGCGATGCGCAGCTGGTTGCGGCCGAGCTTGCGGTACGGCTCGGTGTCCACGATCCCGTTGGCGCGCAGCACCCTGGCCACTGCGGCAGCGTCCACCGATTCGTCAAAATCGATGGTGACGATCACGTTGGAGCGGTCCTCGGGCCTGGACACGAACGGGGTGGCGACACTGGACGCCTCGGCCCAGGAATACAGTCGGCCCGCGGAGTCGGCGGTGCGCTTGGAGGCGAACTCCAGGCCGCCGTTGCCGTTGAGCCACTTGACCTGTTCATTGAGCGTCACGAGCGTGGACAGGGCGGGCGTGTTGTACGTCTGGTTCTTCAACGAGTTGTCGATGGCGGTCGTCAGGTTCAGGAAGTCCGGCACCCAACGGTCCGTGGCGCCTATGCGGGCAGCCCGCTCGAGCGCGTCGGGGGAAAACAGCCCAAGCCACAGGCCGCCGTCGGACGCAAAATTCTTTTGGGGCGCAAAGTAATAGACGTCCGCCTCGGTGACGTCCACGTGCAGGCCTCCGGCGGCGGAGGTGGCGTCAACCAGGACGAGCGCCCCGTCGTCGACCCCGGCCACCCGCTTAACGGGAGCGGCCACGCCGGTGGACGTTTCGTTCTGGGGCCAGGCGTAGACATCGACGCCGGACTCGGCCGACGCTTCGGGGCGCGTGCCGGGCTCCGAGGTGATGATGGAGGAAGCGTCCAGGAACGGCGCGTTGTTGGTGGCCGAGGCAAACTTGGAGCCAAACTCGCCAAAGGAGAGATGCTGGGCCTTCTTCTCCACGAGGCCGAACGAGGCCACGTCCCAAAATGCCGTGGACCCGCCCACACCCACAATGACCTCGTAGCCGTCGGGGGCGTTGAAGAAGGTCTTCAGGCCGCAGCGGACCTCGCCCACCAGGTTCTTCACGGGCGCCTGGCGGTGGGAGGTTCCCAGCAGGGTGGCCCCGGCCGCGGAAAGTGCCGACACCTGCTCGGGACGGACCTTCGAGGGACCCGCGCCAAAGCGGCCGTCGGCCGGGCGCAGGTTGGCGGGGATGGTGAGGGGCGTGGATTCGCTCACGGGTCTGCTCCAAAATTTAAGCGACGGATGTCAAGGCGCCAAGGGCCTGCGGCCAATTCTGCCGCACGGCGCCGCCCATCCTGAAATGCAGGCCGCATGGTGAAACAAAGGGAGCCGACGGCGCGTCCTGAACGGCGTTCCGGGGATCCTGCGTGACAGGCGGGGGGAACAAGGGAAGGTTTTCCTACCTTGTATTAAGCAGGATAACGTTAGAGGGAAAAGGCCTGTGCCCGGAATCTCGCTCAACCCCAGGAGGAATCTGACGTGACAGATTTGATTGACACGACGGAAATGTACTTGCGCACCATCCTGGAGCTTGAGGAAGAGAACATCGTCGCGCTGCGGGCCCGCATCGCCGAACGCCTGCATCACTCCGGCCCGACGGTGTCCCAAACCGTCGGACGCATGGAACGGGACGGGCTGGTCATCGTCTCGGGGGACCGCCACCTGGAGCTGACGCCCGCCGGACGGGACAAGGCCACGCGCGTCATGCGCAAGCACCGCCTGGCCGAGCGGCTGCTGGCAGACGTGATCGGTCTGGACTGGGCCTACGTCCACGACGAGGCCTGCCGATGGGAGCACGTCATGAGCGAAAGGGTGGAGCAGCGGCTGTTTGAGCTGCTCGGCAAGCCTGACGAATCGCCGTACGGCAACCCCATTCCGGGCCTGGAGGAGCTCGGCGGCAAGGTGGCCCCCGTTTTTGCCGCCGGCCTGGTGACCTTGGTGGAGGCCATGTCCACCTATTCGCCCGAGCAGTCCGTCACCATCCACCGGCTCTCTGAGCGCATTCAGGTGGAACCGGAGCTGCTGACCCAGTTCGACGAAGGCGGCCTGCGTCCAGGAGCCAGCATTTCACTGGCCCAGGTGGGCGAATACATCTCCGTGCGCGTCCCCGGCATCGACGGCGCCCTCGAGCTGCCGCCCGAAGTCGCCTCGCACGTTTTTGTCGCCATGAACTAGGTGGATCGGGCCCTTTCATCGATGTTCACCGCGCGCTTGCCGCGCTTTTGCCGCTGGTGTCCGGGCGGATCCGCGTAAGGCGCTTGACGCCCAAGCCGCCGAATGTAACGGAACTATCACGGTGACCATTTGTACCGTATAGTAACTACCTGGCGCTGTAACCAAAGCGTTACCGACCTCTGACACCGAGCCTTGCCTCCAGAGGGTGGTTTGAGCAATTTCAGGCAAGGACGGGGGAACCACAAGCGGCGGACCGACCAGTCCGCCTTGGGGTGAAGCCAAGCCACCGCTCGCAATTCATCGATGCACCCTGTCATGGCAGGGACTGATGCGTGCCGGGGCCTGGCCGGATCGAAAGCCGCACTCTCTGATCCGAATCCGACAGCTAACTCCGCAGGTGCTTCTCAGAGAGGTTATTTGTGTCAGAGGTCAAGCAGCACGGGCGCCGCCGGGCGGTTCCTTCGCCAGCCCCGCCAGCAGTGTCCGTCCCGCTAACGCGCCGCGAAATGCTCGCGTCCGAACGTTCCACCATTGCACCCCACGCCACGCTCGGCACCCTGATGCGGACCCGCCTGGCCCACGGGGCCGGCCAGAAGGTGGGAATAGCCCTGGCCGCCACGGGTCTGGCCCTTGCCGTCACCGTGCCTTCCGCGACGGGCGTCTCACTGGCCAGCGTTGACACCAACCACGTGGCTGCCGCGGAAACGGTGGTCACGGCGGCGTCCGACGTCGCCATCAACTTTGACGCCCCGGCGATTGCCAGCGCGCTCAATCCGGACGGCCAGCTGAAGGAAACGCTGAAGGTCAAGGCTTCCAACGTCACTCCCCAGGCCGCCAAGGGTACGTTGTCGGCACCACTGAAGACGCTCACGCCCACCTCTCCATTTGGATCCCGCCTCAACCCGCTGACGGGTGCGATGGGTGAAATGCACACCGGGCAGGACTACGCCATCCAGTGCTCCACCGCCGTGTTTGCCGCGGCGGGCGGGACCGTCACCTTTGCCGGATGGCACCCGTACGGCGGGGGGAACCGTGTCGTGATCGACCACGGCAACGGCCTGTCGACGTCGTACAACCACCTGAGCTCGATAGGCGTCAAGGTCGGCCAGAAGGTCCAGCGAGGGGACCAGGTGGCCCTCAGCGGCACCACAGGAGCCTCCACCGGCTGCCACCTGCACTTTGAGGTCATCGTCGACGACCAGACCGTCGACCCGATGGGTTGGCTTTAGTCCCTCCACAAGGGGTTCCAGGTCACGACTTAGAGACACGACCGTGACCTGAACGTGACATTGGAAAAAAACTGCTGTACCGTCATAACCGCGCCAACTTCGAATCAAGCTGGCGCCTGTGAGTGGATTGCCTAGCTCTGCCACCGCTCACGGTCCGTTCGTATCAATCGTCTGGCAGGGGCGGGGGAACCATTATCGGGCTTCACGTGTGAAGTCCTAGGGGTGAAGCCGCGAAACATTCGCCAAGGAAAAACGTCCTTGCCCGAGTGTGGAGCGGCCGGGTGACTCCCATCCGAATCCGACAGCTTACCTCGCAGGCTTTGGGAGAGGATCCTTCTTGTCTTCAAACACTGCCCTTGGGCGCCACCGCGCCGAGGTTGTTAAGACCAGCCCGATCTCCGTCATCACGAAAGCCGTCAGCTCCAACGTCGGCGGTGTCGGACGCCAAGCCGCTGTAATCGCAGCAGCTTCCGGACTGGTCCTTACTTCCGGCATTGCAGCCAATGCCGCCACCCCCACCGTGGAGCGCGCCTCCGACGGTGGAACCACGCTCAGCCAGAACACGCATCTTGCCTCGGCAGTGACTGCGGCCTCCACCGTGAAGATCTCCTTCGCCACCCCCAAGGTGACCTCGACGCCGGCTCCCGTCGTCGAGGCTCCTGTCGTAGCACCGGCTCCTGCCGTGGCAGCCCAGAGCAGCAACGTTGTCGAGACGCCCGCTGCCGCACCGGCTGCCCCGGTTGCGCAGGCTCCTGCCGCAACCGTTACCACCACCGAAGCAGCTCCCGCACCTGTGGCAAAGAGCGGCATTGGCGCCACGATCGCCGCTGCCGCCCTCGCACAGCTTGGCGTTGCCCAGGACTGCACCATGCTGGTCACCAACTCCTTGGCCGCGGCAGGCATCCACTACCACGGCTGGCCGGCAGGCTACCTCTCCCTGGGCCGCACGGTTTCCCAGGCTGAAGCACAGCCCGGCGACCTCATTTACTACGCGGACGGTGGCGTGGGCATGGCCCACATCGCCGTTTACATTGGCAACGGCCAGGCCGTTCACGGCGGCTTCCACGGCAACACTGTTGTCTGGTCGGTCGACGTCGGAGGCTCCGCCCCCGTCTTCATCGCCATGGGCCACTAGGCAAACCGGCAAAAACCGGCAGTGCAGCACAGGGCCCCGTCCACCGGACGGGGCCCTGTGCTGTCTCCGTCGGCAGTGGCGGGTGGACGTCGGCAGTGGGAAGCGGACCTTGCCCGGCAGCACCCGCCATCGGACGCGGAGCCATGGCGTTTCGGGCGCGGTGCGGTGGTTATCTCCAACCTCACGGTGGGGCGGGCATCACCGGGGGCGGGCTAGCATGGGACGCATGGACAGTGGAAGCAGGGGCCCGTGCAGGCCGTGATCCTCGCCGGCGGCCTTTCGCGACGTCTGGGCGGAGAGCCGAAGGCAGGGCTGCTGGTGGGCGGGGAAACACTCCTGGCGCGCGCCGTGCGCACTGCCCAAGACGCCATCGAGGCTGAGCCGGGCGGCAACGCAGCCGGGAGGGCCGCCGTCGTCGGGCCCGTGGAGCAGCTGGCAGCCTGGCTGGGTCCGGGCGCGCCGTCCGGCAGCCTCAAGCTGGTGCAGGAGGACCCGCCACATTCCGGGCCGGCCGCGGGCCTTGCGGCCGGGCTGGCGGTGCTGGACGGCGTCGAAGGCAGGGTGCTGGTCCTGGCGTGCGACATGCCGGAGGCGGGCCGGCTCGTGCCGCTGCTGGCCGACGCCGTGGCCGGCTGCGGCGACGACGAAGGCGTCATGGCCGTGGACAGCGGGCGCCGCCAGCCGCTGGCGGCGATCTACCCGCTGGCGCCGCTGCGGGCGGCCGTGGAGGCGGCCCGGACGGCTCACCAGCTGGAGAATGCTTCAGTCTTCTCCTTGGTTGCTAGTGTGAACACCAAGGAATGTGCCGTGCCGGCGGGACTGGCGGCGGACATCGACACCTGGGACGACGCCCGCTTGTACGGAATCGACGCCCCGGTTTGAGCCGGCCCGGACGACCGGGACGGGAAGGGGCAGGACATGGACAACAACGACGAGGTTTTGGACGCATGGCTGGCAAAGCTGATGGCGGCCTTTGAGATTGCCGACATTGAAGTGGATGTCCACGCCGTCTTGAACCTCGCGGGGGTGGCAGCCCATTCGGTGGTGCGCCCGGCCGCCCCTCTGACCACCTTCGTGGCGGGACTGGCCGCGGGTCTGGCCGCGGGTTCGGGACAGGCCGGTTCCGCTCCGGCAATGGCCGCTGCACTGGGGCTGGCCAAGAAGCTGGCCGCAGCCGAAGCGCCCGCTTCCGCCGAATAGGGGGGGCAGGTGCCAGCCAACACCCACCCGGTGCGATCCGCCCACGCGCCGGAAACGCCGGACCAGCAGACTTCGTCCGCCCACGCGCCGGAAACGCCCGGGCCGGCAGCACCCGCAGCGGAGCCCCGCACCCTGCCGCACACCTGGGAGGAGGCCCGGGCGGCCGCCTACAACGTCGCTGAACCGTTGCCCGCCCATGAAATCCCCCTGGAACGGGCGGCCGGCCGTAAGCTGGCGGCCGACATCGTCGCCCTTCATCCGATGCCGCACTACGCCTCGTCCGCCATGGACGGCTGGGCGGTCGCGGGCAGCCCGCCGTGGATCCTGACCGAGCCCGGCCGCCGCCTCTCGCCCGGACAGGCCGTACCGATCGTCACCGGCGGCCTGCTCCCGCAAGGCGCCAAGTCCGTCCTGCGCAGTGAAGCCGGGCTGCTCTCCACGGACGACGACGGCCTGCCCGTCCTGGTGCGCGGCGGCGCCGCCCGTCCGGGCGAACCAAAAAACGGCCAGCACATCCGTCCCGCCGGACAGGAGGCGGCGGAGGGTGAGCTCCTGGTGAAAGCCGGTGTCACGCTGAATCCCGCGCACCTGTCGCTGGCGGCGCTGGGTGGACTGGACGACGTGTCCGTGCTGGGACGTCCGGCCGTGCAGCTGGTGCTGACCGGCGACGAGGTGGTTCAGTCCGGACTTCCCACGCCCGGCCACGTCCGGGACGCCTTTACCCCGCAGCTGGGCGGCGTCGTCGAACTTCTGGGCGGCACGGTCGTGGGGCTGCGCCGCGCCGCGGACAATTTGGAGGCCACGCTCGAGGCGCTGGCCGACACGGAAGGCAACCCGGCCGACGTCGTCATCACCACGGGGGCCACGGGGCGCTCCAGCGCGGACTTCCTCCGGCCGGCCATCGCACGGATGGGCGGCACCTTCCATATCGACGGCGTCGCCATGCGTCCTGGGCATCCGAGCCTGCTGGCGGAGTTTCCGGACGGCCGCTTCCTGGTAGGACTGCCGGGCAACCCGCTGGCCGCCATGATTGCCCTGCTCACCATCGGCGCTCCGCTGCTGGCCAGACTGGGCGCCGCACCTCTGCCCGCCACGTTCGAGGTAGCCTGCGGATCGCCCATCAAGGAGTATCACGGGCCCACCCGGCTCATGCCGTACCGACTGCTCTACGGACTTGCGTCGCCGTGTGCCAACACCGACTCCGCCATGATGCGGGGACTGGCGGCGGCCGACGGCGTCATGGTGGTGCCGCCGCACGGCGCCAAAATGGGGGAGGCCCTCACCGCATTCCGGCTGCCGTGGACCTGACGTTCACCTGTTCGGACGGCCGTGTGCTGGCCGGCCAGGTATTCGGGGTGCCCGAAGGCGTGGAAAAACGGGGGACCGTGGTCATTGCCAGCGCCACGGCCGTCAGGGCCGCCTACTACCACCGCTACGCGGCGTTTTTGTCCGAGAACGGCTTCGCCGCGGTCTCCTTCGACTATCGGGGGATCGGGGGATCCCGCGGCGGCCCGCTCCGTGGCCAGCGCGTCCGCTGGTTTGAGTGGGGTTCGCTGGACATCGACGCCGTGCTGGCCTGGGCGCTGCAACAAGGGGACGGGCTGCCCGTGCACTTGGTGGGCCACAGTTTTGGCGGCTACGGCGTCGGACTGGCGGAGCATGCCGCGGGCCTCGGCCGGATCCTGACGGTGGGCGCGCAGCACGCCTACTGGCGCGACCTCCGCCCGGGGAACCAGCTGGCGCACTGGGGCCGCGCCCTGCTGACACTGCCGCTGGTGGGCGTCTTTGGCTACTTTCCGGCGAAGCGCCTGGGCCTGATGGAAGACCTTCCGGCCGGCGTGGCGCTGGACTGGGCCCGCAGCCGCAAGGACTTCACGACGGCTGCCGCCGGTTCCCTGCGCACCGCCCTCCGGGCGCACCAGGCAGCCGTCACCGCACCCATCCTGGCCCTGGCGCCGACCGACGACTCCTATGCCACCATCCCGGCGATGGAGCGGGCCGTGGCATATACGCCCAACAGCCCGTCCCGCGTGGTGCACCTGTCCCCGGAGGGGTACGGCGAAGCGTCACTGGGCCATTTTGCCCTGTTCCACAGCCGCTACCGAGAATCGTTCTGGCCCCAAACCCTGGCCTGGCTGCGCGACGGCACCTGGCCCTGACCCGTCCCCCCTCGTTGAGGTTCGAGATAACCACCGATTCGCGGGGGATTTGGGGCGTCGTGATCTCGAACCTCAGCGAACGGAGGCGTCGTGATCTCGAACCTCAGCGAACGGAGGCGTCGTGATCTCGAACCTCAGCGGAGGGCGGGGACGGGTTCCAGGCGGACCACCACCGACTTGGACGTCGGCGTGCCGCTGACGTCCGCTGTGGAGTCCAGCGGCACCAGCACGTTGGTCTCCGGGTAGTATGCGGCGGCGCAGCCCACGGGCGTTGAATAGGCCACGACACGGAAATCCGGGGCCCGGCGGTCCACGCCGTCCTTCCACTCGGAGACCAGGTCCACCATGGCCCCGTCGGCAATCCCCAGCGCCGCCAGGTCGGCCGCGTTGACAAACACCACGCGTCGGCCGTTCTTGATGCCGCGGTAGCGGTCGTCCTTGCCATAAATGGTGGTGTTGTACTGGTCGTGGGAGCGCAGCGTCTGCAGCAGCAGGCGCCCCGCGGGCACTTTCGGATATTCCAGCGGGTTGGCGGTGAAGTGGGCCTTGCCGGATTCGGTGGAAAAGGACCGCGAGTCGCGCGGTCCGTGCGGAAGGATGAACCCGCCGGGACGGTCGATTTTCGCCTCGAAGTCCTCGAACCCCGGCACGACGTTGGCAATGTGTGCGCGGATGCGGGAGTAGTCCGCGGCCAGCGCCGGCCAGTCCGCAACCGGCGCGCCCGGCCGGGTGCCGCCGTCGTCCGTGGCAAAGAGCAGCTCGGCGAGCCGGGCGACGATGGCGACCTCGGACAGCAGGTTGTCCGACGCCGGGGCCAGGCGCCCGCGCGAGGCATGGACGGCGCTCATGGAGTCCTCGACGGTGACGCGCTGGTCCCCGCCGGCCTGGGTGTCCCGCTCGGTGCGGCCCAGCGTGGGCAGGATCAGCGCCTGCCTGCCCACATGCAGGTGCGACTTGTTCAGCTTGGTCGAGATCTGCACGGTCAGGGACAGCTTGGCCATCGCCGCCTCGGTGACGTTGGAATCCGGCGTGGCCCGCACAAAGTTGCCGCCCATGCCGACAAACACGCGGGCCAGCCCGTCGCGCATGGCCTCGATCGCGGCAACCGTGTCGAAGCCGTTGGCCCGCGGGGAGGCAAAATCGAATTCGGCGTCGAGGGCGTCATGGAACGACGGCGGCATGCGCTCAAAGATGCCCATGGTCCGGTCGCCCTGGACGTTGGAGTGGCCGCGGACCGGGCAGACTCCGGCGCCCGGCTTGCCGATGTTGCCCTGAAGCAGCAGCACGTTGACCACGTCGCGCAGGGTGGGCACCGAATGCTTGTGCTGCGTCAGGCCCATGGCCCAGCAGACCACGGTGGCGGTGGAGGCCAGCAGCCGCGCGCCCGTGGCACGGATCTGCTCCTCCGACAGGCCCGAGGCGGTGACAATTTCTTCCCAGGTCACGGCCTCCAGCTGTGCCAGGCATTCGCCGAGCCCGGTGGTGTTTTCCTCGATGAACGCGGTGTCAAACACCCGGCCCTCGTGCGGGGAACCGGGCCGGCGCTGCTCCTCCAGCAGGAATTTGCCCAGACCCTGAAACAGCGCCTGGTCGCCGCCGAGCTTGATCTGCAGGAAGTCATCCGCCAGAGCGGTCCCGCCGCCGACCAGTCCGCGCACCGTCTGCGGATTGTCAAAGCGCATCAGCCCGGCCTCCGGCAGCGGGTTGACGGCCACAATCACGGCGCCGTTCTTCTTGGCCTTCTCCAGGGCGCTGAGCATGCGCGGATGGTTGGTGCCCGGGTTTTGGCCGGCGATGATGATCAGCTCGGCCTGGTACATGTCCTCCAGCGACACCGAGCCCTTGCCGATGCCGATGGTCTCCGTCAGTGCCGAGCCGGAGGACTCGTGGCACATGTTGGAGCAGTCCGGCAGGTTGTTGGTGCCCAGCCCGCGCACCATGAGCTGGTACAGGAACGCGGCCTCGTTGGATGTGCGCCCCGACGTG
The DNA here is from genome assembly GCF_003268655.1 of Arthrobacter dokdonellae. Lineage (NCBI taxonomy): Bacteria > Bacillati > Actinomycetota > Actinomycetes > Micrococcales > Micrococcaceae > Arthrobacter > Arthrobacter dokdonensis. Next base: position 1,234,616 of record NZ_CP029642.1, read on the forward strand.
TAGAAGATCGCCTCGTTGGGGTCATTGAGCGCCTTGAGCTCGTCCGCCAGCAGCCCCAGCGCCCGCTCCCACGACACCGGCACATAATGGTCGCTGCCCTCGGCCAGGAACATGGGGTCGGTCAGCCGGCCCTGCTGGCCCAGGCGGAAATCGTCCCACTCGCGCAGTTCGTTGATCGAATGCTTGGCAAAGAACGACGGCGGGACCCGCCTTTTCGTGGCTTCCTCCGCCACCGCCTTGGCCCCGTTTTCGCAAAATTCGGCGGCGTGGCGTTGCTCGGCCTCCGGCCACGCACAGCCGGGGCAGTCAAAGCCGTCCTTTTGGTTGATCTTCAGCAGCGTCTGCGCCGTGCGGAGCGGACCCATCTGATTGAGGGAAACCTCCATGGAGTGCAGGATTCCGGGGATGCCCACGGCCTTCTTCTGCATGCTGCGCACGGTGAGCTGCTGTTCGTTGATGTTTTCCTGGGGCGCTTTGCCGGCCATGAGAGCATCCCTTTCGCCTGGGAAGAGTTCTTCGGTGGCCAGCCTATCCCGCCGGGAGCCTTCTTAGGCTGTTCATTACCCGGGGAGCAACTACCCTTGAAAGGAGGGGCAGCAGTCAATTGGAGGACCCGTGGGACGCCTGATTCACCGAGTGAAGGCAACAAGGATTGATTTGGCCGGGCACCGGCGCGTGGTTCGCGAGGAGGCCTTGGCGGCGGAGGAGCCCCTGGAGATCCGGCTGGGCCATGAATCCTTCACCGTCACGATGCGCACGCCCGGGGACGATTTTGACCTGGTGGCCGGGTTCCTGGTCTCCGAGGGGATCATATCCGTGCCCGACGAGCTCATTTCGCTGCGCTTCTGCGCCGGCGAGGATGAGAACGGGCAGCAGACGTTCAACGTGGTGGAGGCGCAGCTGCGTCCCGACGTCGCGTTGCCGGCACTGTCGGCCCGGCGCAACGTGACCACCACCAGCGCGTGCGGGATCTGCGGCACGGCCTCGATCGACGCGGTGCGGAAATCCTCGCATTACCCGATCACCTCGCCGGTGGACCAGCCGCTGGTCAAGGCCGAGGTGCTGGCGTCGCTGCCTGAGGAACTGCGTGAACAGCAAAAGCTCTTTGACAAGACCGGCGGCGTGCACGCCGCCGGCCTCTTTGCGCCCGACGGCGAGCTGCTGTCGCTGCGTGAGGACGTGGGACGGCACAACGCCGTCGACAAGGTGGTGGGCGCGGCCTTCCGGGAGCGCCGGCTGCCGCTGGCCAACACCATCCTGCAGGTTTCGGGCCGGGCCTCGTTTGAGCTCGTCCAAAAGGCCGCGATGGCGGGGGTGCCGGTGCTCGCGGCCGTGAGTGCGCCGTCGTCCCTGGCCGTGGACCTGGCCCGCGAGTCCGGGCTGACGCTGGTGGGATTCAGCCGGGGAAAAACGTTGAACGTGTACACGCACGACGCCCGGATCGGCGACTGAGCGTCGGGGAAAAGTGCCCATTATCTGAAGGAGCGTCCGGAAAATGCGCCCATTATCTGCAGGAGCGTCTGCAGGGAGGGAGGGGGTCGCGTCTTGGCGTTAGATCTCGTGCAGCAGCCTGCGCACAAACGCCTGGGTGCGTTCCTCCCGCGGGTTCCGCAGGACCTGGCTGGCCGGCCCGCGTTCCACGACCACGCCGCCGTCCATGAACACCACCTCGTCCGCGGTCTGGCGGGCGAAGGCGAGCTCGTGCGTGACGATCACCATGGTCCAGCCTTCTTCGGCCAGTTCCTTGATGACGGCCAGGACGTCGTCGACCAGTTCCGGGTCGAGTGCTGAGGTGGGCTCGTCAAAGAGCAGCAGCTGCGGCTTGAGCGCCAGGGCGCGGACAATGCCCACGCGTTGCTGCTGGCCGCCGGACAGCTCGAACGGGTGTGCGTCCTTCTTCTCCAGCAGGCCAACCCGGTCCAGCAGCGTCTCCGCCTCCGCGACGGCCTCGGCGCGGGGGCGCCTTTGCACGCGTACGGGCCCTTCGATGATGTTTTGCAGCACCGTCATGTGCGGGAACAGGTTGTAATGCTGGAATACCATGGCGCTGCGGTCCCGCAGCGATGCGACCTCCCTGGGCGTGACCTTCGCGCCAAAGTCCAGTGTGAGCGCCGGCAGCCGGGGCACGACGCCGGAGCCCCCTTCCCCGGCATCCGCACCGTCGCCCGTGGTTCCGCGGGCACCCACGGTGACCGTGCCGGCGTCGGGCGTCTCCAGGCCGTTGAGGGAGCGCAGGATGGTGGTCTTGCCGGAGCCGGAGGGGCCGATGAGGGCCACCACCTTGCCGCGCGGGACGTCCAGGTCAATGCCGCGCAGCACCTTGTTGGACCCGAAGGACTTGTTCAGGCCGCGGACCTGCAGGACTGGGGCGTCAGTGGGCGACATAGCGGTCCAACCTCTTTTCCAGCTGTGTTTGCGCCGTGGACAGGACCAGGCAGATCACCCAGTAGATGAGCGCCGCCTCAAGGTAGAGCAGCATGAACTCCTGGCTGAAGGCGGCCACCTGCTGGGCCACCCGGAACATCTCCGTGACCAGGATCAGGGATGCCAGGGACGTGTCCTTCACGAGCGAGATGAACGTGTTGGACAGCGGGGGCACGGACACGCGGGCGGCCTGCGGCAGGATGATCCGCAGCAGCGTCTGCCCGCGGGACATGCCGATCATGTGCCCGGCCTCCCACTGGCCCTGCGGCACCGAGAGGATGGCGGCGCGGATCACTTCCGCCGCGTAGCCGCCCACGTTCATGGAGAACGCGATGATGGCGCTGGGCCAGGGATCGAGCTTCACCCCCACGGCCGGGAGCCCGTAAAAGATGACGAACAGCTGCACCAGCAGCGGCGTTCCGCGGATGACCGAGACGTAGAACCGGCCCACCCCGTTCGCCAGCCTGTTGCGGCTGATCCGCAGCATGGCCACCAGCAGCGCCAAGACCAGGCCGATGGCGAAGGAGGCCAGGGCCAGCGGGATGGTGCCCTTGACGGCGCCCAGGAGCATCGGGCCGAGCGAACTCCAAAATAAGTCCATGCCTGAACCCTAGCGTCCGGGCCCTACTTGGACACGTCCTGGCCGAAGTACTTCTTGCTCAGCGTGGTCAGCGTGCCGTCGGCGGCCAGCTCCTTCAGGGCCGTGTTGACGGCGCCGTCCAGCGCCTTGGAGCCCTTGTGGAAGGCGAACACGGAATCGGAGGAATCCTTGGTGGTGGCGGCGATCTTCAGGCCCGAATTGGGGTTGGTGACCTGGTAGTCCAGGAAGGTCAGCTTGTCGTTGACAATGGCGTCGACGCGTCCGTCCTTGAGCAGCGAGACGGACTGGGCCCAGCCTTCAACGGGCTCCACGTTGGCGCCGCTGTCCTTGGCCAGCGTGTACCAGTTGCTCGTCAGGGACTGCGCGGTGGTCTTGCCCTTGAGGTCGGCAAAGGACTTGACGGAGGTGTTGTCCGACTTCGTGACGATCACGCCCTGCGAGACGGTGTACGGCGTGGAGAGCTCGTACTTGGTCTGGCGTTCCGGCGTGGCCGTGACCTGGTTGGCGATGGCGTCAAAGCGGCGGGCCTCCAATCCGGCAAAGATGGAGTCCCACTGGGTCTCCTCAAACTTCGCCTTGACGCCCAGCTTGTCCGCCACGGCCTTGGCGACCTCGACGTCGTAACCGGTCAGGTCGCCCGCGCCGCCCTGGTGGTAGCTGAACGGCTTGTAGGTGCCCTCGGTGGCAAAGACAATCTCGCCCGCGTTCTTGACGCTGCTCAAGGAGGTGTCCCCGCCGGCTGCCGGCGTGGCCGAGGAACCGCCGGTGCCGGAGGTTCCCCCGCAGGCGGCAAGGGCGATTGAGGCCGCTGCGAGCATGCCGACGAGCCCAAAAGTACGACGATTCATCTTCTTGTGTTCCTTCACGGTCAAGGCGGGAGGTTCCCGCGAAATCAACGCCCGCAAAACCAACGGACCGCGGGCCGCCCGTCCTTGGAGGCTATCACCGGGGCGGATGATGGGAAGAGGGAACATGTCACTGTGTTACGCCGTCGCGACGGCAGTGATTTGACTCACGCCACCGGAGTGCACTAGGAGTCCCCGGGCGGGCCCGCCGCGGACGGGAAAAACCGCCAACCGTGGGAATCGGGAATACCCTGCCGCCCGCCCGTGGCTTAAGCTGGTAGCTTGCCCAACCCTCAATTAAGGAAACCCGCATGAGTATGGAAGGCGCGGCCTGGAGCTCCCTGTGGAGCACCATGCGATCCGACAAAAGCAATGGCGGCATCTCCAAGGACACGCTGCGCCGGACGGTGGCGTTTGCCAAACCCTACAGCCGCAAGCTGCTGGTGTTCGTGGTGCTGTCCGTGATCTCCGCGGCCCTTGCCGTGGCGACCCCGGTGCTGGCCGGGCGGGTGGTCAACGCGATCGTGGCGAAGGCCGCCATGGACGTGGTGGTCAACCTGGCGCTGCTCATCGCCCTGGTGGCCGTGCTCGACGCCGGGCTGTCGCTGGTGATCCGTTGGATCTCGGCGAACCTGGGCGAGGGCGTCATCCTGGACCTGCGCACCGCCGTGTTCGACCACGTGCAGCGCATGCCCATCGCGTTCTTCACCCGGACCCGCACCGGCGCCCTGGTCAGCCGGCTCAACAACGACGTCATCGGCGCCCAGCAGGCGTTTTCCGGCACCCTGTCGGGGATCGTGTCCAACTCGGTGCAGCTGGTCCTGACGTTGATCGTCATGCTGAACACCTCATGGCTCGTGACGCTGCTGGCGCTGGTGCTGCTGCCCATCTTCCTGATGCCCGCCCGCCGCTTCGGCAGCAGGCTGGCCGGGATGCGGCGCGAGGCGGCAAACCTGAACGCGGACATGAGCACGCAGATGACCGAGCGGTTCTCCGCCCCGGGCGCCACCTTGGTGAAGCTGTTTGGCCGGCCGGCCGATGAATCGCGCGAGTTTGCCTCCCGCGCCAACAGGGTGCGCGACATCGGCGTGCGCACCGCCGTCATGCAGTTTGTGTTCTTCTCCGCCCTCATGCTGGTCTCCTCGCTGGCGCTGGCCCTGGTGTACGGGCTCGGCGGCTCGCTGGCCATCGGCGGCACGCTCAACGCCGGCGACGTGGTGGTGCTGGCCCTGCTGCTGACCCGCCTGTACGCCCCGCTGACCGCCCTGGCCAACGCCCGCGTGGACATCATGAGCGCCCTGGTCAGCTTTGACCGGGTGTTTGAAATCCTGGACCTGAAGCCGCTCATCACGGAAAAGCCGTCCACGGTGCCCGTCCGGCCCGGCCCGCTGGGCGTGGAGTTCGACGACGTCCGCTTTGCCTACCCGTCCGCGGACAAGGTCTCCCTCGCCTCCCTGGAAGACGTGGCCGTCCTGGACACCCGCGGCGGCGAGGAGGTACTGCACGGGATTTCCTTCCGCGCCGAACCCGGCCAGACCATTGCCCTGGTGGGTTCCTCCGGCGCCGGCAAGTCCACCATCGCGCAGCTGCTTTCCCGCCTGTACGACGTCGACTCCGGCGCCGTGCGCATTGGCGGCACCGACGTGCGGGACCTGTCCTTTGACGGGCTGCGCGCCGCGATTGGCATGGTGACCCAGGACGGGCACCTGTTCCACGAATCAATCCGCTCCAACCTGCGCCTGGCCAAACCCGACGCCACGGATGCCGAAATCTGGGATGTGCTGCGGCGGGCCCGGCTCGCGGCCTTCGCAGAGGCCCTGCCCGACGGGCTGGACACCGTGGTCGGGGAGCGCGGCTACCGGCTCTCCGGCGGGGAGCGCCAGCGGCTGACCATCGCGCGGCTGCTGCTGGTCCAGCCCGCCGTGGTCATCCTCGATGAGGCGACGGCGGCCCTTGACTCCACGAACGAGGCCGCCGTCCAGGCCGCCCTGGGGGAGGCGCTGGAAGGGCGCACCGCCGTCGTCATCGCCCACCGGCTCTCCACCATCCGCTCGGCCGACGCCATCCTGGTCGTTGAGGGCGGGCGGATCGTGGAACGCGGCACGCACGATTCGCTCATTGCCGCCGGCGGGCGCTATGCGGAACTGCACGACACCCAGTTCGCCCAGGCCGTCGCCGCGGTCACGGACGCCGCCATCCCCGGGGACGCCTGACCCGCACGTCCATGTTGCACATCTTGGACTGGGAAAACGCTTTCTGAGATGATTTTCGTCCTGTGATCTCGCATACCTTATTGGACAGTTTTGTCTCGGACCTTCGTAGACACTCTGTCTCATCGCCTTGTAGACAGTTGGTCGGTTTTGCTTGTGGATTGTGCATAAAACACAACCATCAATCAAAGTCCGTCATCTCGTTGCTACATGGCCTTCCGATGCTCCTCGCGGTGCCGTGAGCGCGTTTTGTAAACAACATAATGTCTCCCGGGCCTGGTTCTACCAGGTCCGGGCGGCAGCCCAAGCGCTCGGCCCGGTCAAGGCGTTGGAGAAGAGGCCTCCGATCGCGTTGCGGCATCCGAAAACCACTCCCGCTTCCATGGTCGATCTGCTGCTGGGAACCCGCGAGGAGTTGGAGAAGGCCGGCTTTGATGCCGGCCCGCTCTCAGTGATCGCCAAGTTGCGCCGACAGGGCTTCCAACCGCCCTCCAGGGCGACTGTGGCCAGGATCTTCACCCGTGCCGGCGTCGTGGTGCCGGAGCCGAAGAAGAAGCCCCGCAGCGCCTATATCCGGTTCGTCTATCCGCAGCCGAATGCGTGCTGGCAGATTGACGCCACCGAGTGGGTGCTGGCGTGCGGGACGAAGGTCACGATCTTCCAACTCATCGACGACCATTCACGGCTGGCCCTGGCCTCGTTGGCTGCTTCCGGGGAAACCAGCGAGGCCGCGATCAGGGTCGTGACAACCTCGATTGACCGACACGGGGTACCCCAGCGCTTCCTCAGTGACAACGGCGCGGCTCTTAACCCGACACGGCTGGGCAGGCGCGGGGAACTGGTGGAATTCCTGAAGGCCCGGGGCGTGGAACCCATCACCGGAAAACCCTACAAACCCACTACCCAGGGCAAGAACGAGCGGTTCCATCAAACCCTGCACCGGTACCTGAAGCAGCAGCCACCAGCCACCACGCTGGAGGTCCTGCAAACCCAGATCGATGCCTTCGACCGGTACTACAACACCGAACGTGAACACCAGGCCCTGAAGCCGGGTATGACACCGCAGGAAGCCTGGAACGCCACACCCAAGGCCCCGGCACCCGGCCCGCCGGAACCAGAAGAACCCACGGTAGGGGCAGAGCGGTTCAGCGGCCAGCGTCGTGTCGGACGAGACGGCAATGTCACCGTCTTGGGGACGCATTTCAAGATGGGCAAGAAATACATCGGCACCACCGTGAACATCATTCACGACGACACCGACATCATGTTCTTCGACAGCCTTGGCTCAGAAATTATCAGCCACCCCATCCCACCCAAAGGCACCCCATACGTAGGCAACGGCAAACCCTCCGGCATCGCGGCAGACCCCGCCGGCGCCGTGCGGAAACGTAAAATCAGGCCAGTCAAAACAACAACTACGACCGAACAGCCCGAACCAGAAACCGTCTAAAAAGAAGTGAGACACTTCCGGTCTGGCCACTACTCAGACCGGAAGTGTCTACACAACAATGAGACATCAACTGTCAACACAGGTGCGAGACATGAACTGTCTACAGAGGTCCGAGACATGACAGATGATTTTCGTCCAGGACGTGCAACACAGATTTCTTAAGGGGCGAGCCGGGGGAGGACATACTCTGTCAGCAGCGGGGCGAGGTCGTCAAAGTCTGCCGCACGGGCGGGGTCCATCCAACGCAGTTCGGCAATCTCGGCCGCGGGCTCAATACCGGCACCCGCCCAGCTCCCGGGCGCGGTAAAGACCGTGGCTTCAATGTCGGTGTTGGATTCGTTGGCCGCCGTGCCGGTCCACACGCCCATCAGCACAAGGTCCGCGGCGGCCACCTGGATGCCCACTTCTTCCGCAAGTTCGCGCGACCCGGCCTGCGCGGCATTCTCCCCGGGCTCCGGCTTGCCGCCCGGGTGCATGAACTTGGTGGTGCCGGACTTGCGCACCGTCAGCAGGCGACCGTCCCGGTCGTAGACACAAACGGCAGATACCCGCAAATAGTTCTTCACGGCTTCGATCCTAACGTCTCCGGATCAGGCCGGACGCGGGGCGAACATGATGACGTATACGCCAAAGAGGCACACCACGGCGCCGATAACGTCCCAGCGGTCCGGCGTGAACTTGTCGAAAACCATGCCCCACACCAGTGACCCGGCAATGAATACGCCGCCATAGGCGGCGGCTCCATCAGCGGCCGACTGGTCGCGTAGTCGGCGTGCGTGGGCCGTTTCTTCCGGGTCGCTTCTTTTTCGTGGGTTGGCGCCTACTGCCGTCTGGTTATTGGGGGTGGGGAAGCGTACGCGAGGCGGCCCCCGTCTGCACGGCGGCCGGGTGGAAGCGCAGCAGACCGGTCGCGGGTGAGGGATGATCTTTCATCTCAGCCCAGGGGGCGTGTGGAACGGCGGCCGTCGACGGCCAGGAACACCAGCGCCAGCAGGATGGGCCCGTACGTCAACAGCGCCGACCAGCCCAGCTTTTCGCCCAGCAGCAGCGACACCGCCACCAGCAGCACGGGCTCCACATAGCTGAGCAGCCCAAACAAGGACAGCGGCAGCCACTTGCTGGCCAGCAGGTAAAACAACATGGCCAGCGCGCCCAGGACCCCGATGGCGGCGGCCCCCAGATAGCCGGAGTGCGGGGCGGTGCCCGAAGGGCCCGCACCGAACAGGCCGGGGCCGGCCACCCCATGCGGGCCGGCGACGATGAACCAGACGCCCAGGGGCAACATCGCCAGCAGTTCCGCGGAAAACGCGGCGAGGGTGTCGGTGCCGAGCTTGCGGCGCAGCACAAAGTAGACGGGATAGGTCAGGCACACCACCAATGTGGGCCAGGCCAGGCCGCCAGCGGAGAAGGCCTGGTGCGCCACTCCGGCCGCCGCGGCCGCCACGGCCAGTTTCCGCAGCAGGCTGAGCCTGTCGCCAAAGAAGGCCCGGCCAGCCACCACCATGGTCAGCGGCAGCAGGAAGTAGCCAAAGGAGACGGACAACGCCATGCCGTTCAAGGGCGCCCACAGGAACAGCCACAGCTGGACGCCCACCACGGCTGCGGCCAGCGCGCCGGGCAACAACGTGGACGGGCGGCGCCGGACCAGGGACACCAGGGCGGCAATTTCGGCCCGTCCCCAGGCCGCAAACGGCAGGACCACTGCCAGGGTGGCCAGGGTCAGGATCACGCGCCAGCCAAAGATCTCCTCGGCGCCCCAGCCGGGCAGGGATCCGGCGATGAAGAAGATGACGGCGAACAGGGCCGACGCCGCAAGGGACGCCCCGGCGCCGCGTGCCGCGTGATGACTCCGCATAGCGTGGCCCCTGCCTGAAAAGGTGCGCATGAACAAGATGCGCCTGAAAACCGCGATAAAGCTGTCCCTGAAACGCGCGAACTAACTTCCGAACTCCGGCAGGATCCGTGCGGCCGCGCCATCCCCGCTCAGCGGCAGCCCCGCAGCCTCCGGCGCGCAACGGACAAAAAAGTGCCCCCGCCGGGGATCGAACCCGGATTTGCCCTTTAGGAGAGGGCCGTCTTATCCATTGGACTACAGAGGCGCGTGAACCAGCCTAGCGGACTGGCTTTGCAAGTAAAAAAACCGCAGGGCCCGCAGGCAGGCAATCATGGGGCCGCCGGGGCCTCCGGCGCAGGAGCGGCCTTCCTGCGGAGCCCTGCATAGAGCGCAAAGCCCATCCCCGCCAGCGTCACCACCAGCAGGAACCACGACGCAACCACGAGCACCGAGGCCAAGGTGACGGCCCCGGCGTCGAGCGCCTTCGCGGAAAGCATGCGGTCAATGGCCACGTTGGCCCACAGCTGGATGCCGGCAAACAACACAGGGAACACCCACAGCAGCCGCCGGAGCCATTTTTTGGCCACGTTGATGGCAATGAGCGTCATGGCGGACAGCCCAAAGACCAGCGGAAACAGGGTGCCGGCGGTCTTGTGCACAAACTGCAGCTGCCCCATCGCGTCGGCATTCATGGCCGAGCGGAGCGCCTCAACATGCGTGGCGCCGAAGCCGAACACCATGGAATCGGGCATGGCCAGGCCCCCGGAGAGGTCCGTCATCTGGTTCAGCGTCAGCAGGTGGAAGTACCAAAACAGGAACAGGCTGGCCACGGCGCCGGCAATCAGGATCAGGTTCGCGTTGCCCTGGGCCTTCGCCGGACGGCGCCGCGTGCTCGCATTGACGACGGGCCCGCTGGGGAGAGTGGGCGCAGCACCATGTTTCTTTGCGCGCTGGGCGGGAGTTTTAGCCATGGATCCATTATTGCCCAGTTCCGCCCCCGCCCTTCCGGGACCGGGCCCGGGACCAGGCCGGGACCAGGGCCGGGACCGCGGCCGGATTAGGCTGGATGCATGGCCGACAACCTGGACCCCCGCCTGACCGACGCCCAACTCGCCGGGGCGCTGGTGCGCAAAGCCGGCCTGCTCGCCCTGCGCATGCGCAACCGCGGGCTGGAGGCGCTGCGCGGGACGGCGACGGAAAAGGCCAACGTTGCCGACGTCGTCACGGCCGCCGACACCGCCGCCGAACGCTACGTGGTGGATCAGCTGCTGCGCTGCCGTCCCCAAGATTCGATCCTCGGGGAGGAGGGGGCCGCGCACGCCGGGACGTCGGGGCGCACCTGGGTGATCGACCCCGTCGACGGCACCTGGAACTTCTTCAGCGGCTCCGCCTACTGGTGTTCCGCCCTGGCCCTGGCGGAGGAGACTGCGGGGAAGGGGGCCCCGGCGGGGGAGGCCCCGGCGGGGGGGGCCCCGGCGGTCGGG